>NZ_SRXO01000029.1 GCF_008360935.1 Siccirubricoccus phaeus | reverse complement strand
CGCCGGGGCCAGGCCCTGGCCCCGGACCCCGGTCTGAATTTCAGACCCGACGATTGAACCTGCCGACTCACACCGGGGTCCGGGGGGTGGTCCACCCCCCGGCGGGAGTGCAGAGGGCAGCGCCCTCTGCTGGGGGCATGGGGGCAAAGCCCCCATTTCCTCCTAATTCAGGCCAGCGCCTTTGGCGCGGCTTCGTGCCCATCTCCGGCGTGCACGCTCAGGCCGATCATGGGCTAGCCCGCCGCGGCGGCGGTCGCGCTGCTCAGGGTGCAGGTGCCGCCGAAAGGCAGGGTGGTGAAATTCGTCACCCCCTGCCGCGCGCATGCCTCCGCCAGCCAGGCTTCCGGCGCGTCGATCGCCTCATCCGTCAGCCCGGCGAAGGTGCCGAAATGCATGCCGATGCTCCGGCGCGGCCGCAGGATCCGGTGCGCCTCCACCGCCTCCGCCGGGTCCATGTGCTGGGTGCGCATGAAGAAGCGCGGCTCATAGGCGCCGATCGGCAGCAAGGCCAGGTCGATGCGCGGAAAGCGCGCCGCGATCTCGGCGATATGCGGGCACCAGCCGGTATCGCCGGCGAAATACACGCAGGCCCCCGGCGCCTCCAGCACGAAGCCGCCCCAGAGGCTGCAATTGCGGTCCCAGGGCGTGCGGGCGGAGAAATGCTGCGCCGGCACATAGGTGATGCGGAGGCCGGCGACCTCCGCGCTCTGCCACCAATCCAGCTCCCGCGCCCCCTGGATGCCGGCCTTCCGCAGATGCCGGGCATTGCCGAGGCCGGTGACGGCGGGCGGCGACCAGCGCTGCCGCACCCGGCGCAGCGTGGGCAGGTCCAGATGGTCGTAATGGTTGTGGCTGACCAGCAGCAGGTCGCAGCCCGGCAGCGCCTCCAGCGCCTGGCCCGGCGCCCGCACCCGCAGCGGCCCGGCGAAGCGCAGCGGGCTGCAGCGCGGCGACCAGATCGGGTCCAGCAGCACGCAGCGCCCGCCGAGCTGCACCAGGAAGCTGGCATGGCCGATGAAGGTGGCGGCGATCCGGTCGGCGCCGAGGCGCGGCGGCGGCGGCTGCGGCGGGTCCTCCACCCGGCGCGGCCAGGGGATGGGCTGCGCGGTCCGGCGCCAGCGCCAGACATCGCGCAGCGTCTTCGTCGTGCGGTCATGCACGTTGTGGAAGCGCTGCCCGTCGCAATGGTCGGAGACGGGGAAGGCCGCGCGCCGTCCTCCCCCGCCTTGCGGGGGAGGGCTGGGGTGGGGGTGCGTTTCAGCCACCATCCGCGCCTCCAGCCCTGCCCGGCCCGCGGAGGCGACCGGCCGGCCGGCGCAGCGGCAGGCTCACACCCCTACCCCAGCCCTTCCCCGCCCCGCGGCGGAGGAAGCAGCGTGGCTCATTTGCACTCGAGGATCCGCAGATCGTAGACCGGGTGCTCCAGCATCGAGACCGCCGGATTGTTGGCGAACATCCAGCCGCGGAAGACGAGCTGGGTCTCGGCCGGGCGGCGGCTGTCCCGCACCTCCATCCAGGCGGCGGCATCCGGCACCTCATCCGGCGGCCTGGCGTTGCAGGCGGCGATGTTGATGCTGAGGGTGCCGAAGCTGGCCGGCTGCCCCACCGTGGCGCGGAGGACGGAGATCCGCGCCGTCACCTTGTCCAGCAATTGCAGCTCGGCGGTGCGCTTCGGCTGCCATTCCTCGCCATCCTGCGCCGCCGCCGGGGCCAGGCGGAGGACCAGCGGGAAGACCAGCAGCGCCGCCAGCAGCAGCCCCGCACGCCCCGGGGAGAGGCCCCCGCGCCGGCGAGGCCGGCGGTGCGCCCGGCCAGGCGGCGCCGGCGCCGCGGCAATCGCCGCGGGGCCCGGCCATCCCGGCACCCCGGCCGTGGAGGCCCCCCGCAGGACCGGCCCGATACCCATTGCCCGGCAGGCCCTAGCCGCGCCGCTTCGGGCTGGGCAGCTCGGCGACCAGCCGGGTGAGGATGTCGCGCATCGCCGCCTCATCCACCCCCATCAGCACCGCATCCTCGAAGGCGTCCCGCATCACCTGCGCCAGCTCGTTGTGATTCTCCGCCAGCACCTTCAGCTTCTCCCGGCAGGAGATCGGCGCGCCATCGGCGCCCGGCCAGGTGGCGGGGGCCGCCGTGCTCATCGCGGCGCGCTGCCGCCGCCGCCCGTCGCCGGCGCATCCTGCTGTTGCTGCTGCTGTTGGGCGTTGGAGGTGTTCATCTGCGTGACGGAGAAAATGAAGCGCCCCAGCAGGGATTCAAGGCTGACCGAGCCCTGCGTCTCCGTGATCCGCCCGCCATCGGCCAGGGTCTTCTCGCTGCCGCCCGGCACCAGGGAGACGTATTTGCCCCCCAGCAGCCCTTCCGAGGTGATCTCGGCCGAGGTGTCGTCCGGCAGGCGCAGGCTGCGGTCCACCCGCAGCGTCAGCTCGGCGCCGAAGGTCTCCGGGTCGATCCGGCTGTTGGTGACGGTGCCGACCTTGACGCCGGCGATGCGGACATCGGCGCCGTTGGCGATGCCGTCGATGCGGTCGAACCGCGCCCGGAGCTGCATGCCTTCCGCCACCACCGCGCCGCGGCCGCTATGCAGCACGGCATAGGCCAGGAATATCGCGGCCACCACCAGCACCACTGCGCCGGTCGCCACCTCCGCCAGGCTGCGCCCCTGCATGCCGCTCAGGCGCCCGGGGTCCAGGCTTCGTAATCGCCGCCGCTCACCTGGCGCCGGCCGCCGACATAGTCATGGCCGGCCGGGCGGTAGCTTTCCGGCGTGCCGGTCAGGTTCGGCCGGTGTTCCTTCTGCCAGGGGTAGCGCTTCTGCTCCGGCAGCGGCTCGGGCACCGTGTGGTGCAGCCAGGCATGCCATTCCGGCGGCACCACCGTGGGTTCCCGCCCGCCATTGGCGTAGATCGCCCAGCGGCGGGGGCGGTTGTAGATGGGCTGCAGCCGGCGGCTCTCGAAATAGACATTGCCGAAGCGGTCGGTGCCGACCTGGCGGCCGGTGAGCCTGGAGGTGAGGCGCAGCAGGAAGGACATGGAGCTCCTCGGCAAGGGGCCCAGGGAGGGGCCATCCGGGGCGGTATCGCATGCTGCGGCGCGGCGCGCAAAGCAGGGCGCGCGACGGGGCGCGGGCCGGCCCGCCGGGGCCGAGGGGCCCGCCCGCATATCCACAGGATATTGCGGTATGAACCCCGCCTGCCCCCTAGATGCAGAGGGAGGATGGCCTTAGCATCCCTGCCATGCGACGCTATCAGGGCACTCTCTGGGATGGTCTGGCGCTGCGGCGCCAACGTGCGGCGGCGGATCCGGATGCGGAGCCGCGCCCGGTGGCGCTGCCGCCGGAATGGGAGGCGGAGGCCGCCGCGGCGCTGGCCGCCCTGGCGCCGGCCAGCCGCCCCGCCAGCCTGCCCGGCGCCGCCGAGGCCTGGATTCGCCGCGTCCTCGCCGCCGGCCGGAAATCCGGCCTGCTGGAGGAGGCCGGCGCCCGGCATCTGGCGGAAGGGCTGCGCGCCCTGCTGCTGACCCGCCGCGGCAGCGCCGGCGCCGAGGCCTGGGCCGGCGGGCGGGAAACCCGCTTCGTCCTCAACCTGCCGGCCTTCCTGGAGCCGGAGGGCGGCTTCGACCTGGAGGGCTATGCCGAGGCCTGCGCCCTGGGCGTGCGGGCGCTGGAGGCGCTTTCCGGCGGTCGCGCGCAGCGGCTGCGGCTGGGCTTCGCCGATCTGGCCGGGCTGCTGGCCGGGCTCGGCCTGCCCTATGACAGCGCCGAGGCGCGGGCGACCGCCGCCGGCATCGCCGCCCTGACCCGCGGCGCGGCGGAGGCCGAAAGCGGCCGGATCGCCGCGCGACTCGGGGCGCGGGAGCCGGTGGCGCTGCTCTGGCCCATGCCGCCGGCGGCGACGCCGGTGCCGGGCCTGGCCGCCGCCGCCCGCGCGGCGCTGGATGCCGCCGCCGCCGCCCCCGGGCTGCGCCATCAGGCGCTGCTGGCCCTCGCTTTGCCGGATGCGGTGGAGGCCCTGCTGGGCGCCGAGACGGGCGGCATCGCCCCCGCCCCCGGCTCCACCCGCCCGGTGCTGACCGAGGCCGGCGATGGCTCCTCCCATTGGGCGGAGGTGCCGACCCGCGCCGCCATGCTCGCCACCCGCCTGCATCCGGATCGCGTCGGCGCCCTGCTGGCGCCGGTCTCCGAGCTGGCGCGTGACGCGATGCGGGAAGCGGTGGCGCCCTTCCTGCACGCCGCCCCGCCGGCGCCGGTCGCCCTCCCCGCGATTGCGCGCCCCTGGGCCCGGCCGGCGCCCAAATCCCAGGCGCCGCTGCGGCGGCATGCCGGCACCACGCTGCACGTCTCGGTGGGCGGCCACCGCGTGGCGCTGCGCACCGCTGAGGACGAGCAGGGCAAGCTGCTGGAGGTCGCCTTCAGCCTCTCCAAGGAAGGTGCCGCCTTCCGCAGCCTGATGGATGCCTTTGCGCATGCCGTCTCGCTCGGCCTGCAGCAGGGCGTGCCGCTGGCGGAGTATGTCGAGGCCTTCGCCTATACCCGCTTCGGCCCCTGCGGCATGGTGGAGGGCGACCCCGCCATCCCCCGCGCCACCTCGGTGCTGGACTGGGCCTTCCGGCGGCTGGCGCTGGACTATCTCGGCCGGCGGGACCTGCCGCAGCCGAGCGAGGAGGATTGCCTGGGCGACGCGGTGGGCAGCGCCGCGCAGCAGGCGCCGCTGCTGCCGCTCGACCTGCCGGAAATGCCGGCGGCCAGCCCGCGCGGAAGGCGGCGGGCGCTGAAGCTGGTGAGCTAGTGTCCTGCCCGCGAAGGTCGCTGGATTTCCAGCGAACGCAGCGGACAAGCAGGCCACTGAAACCACAAGCCAGTGGCCCGAGAGCGAAGTCCGCAGGACTGCGGAATCGGGACACTGGACTCCATGGGAGGGCGTCGCGCCGCCAGGCGCGCCTCACGGCGCGACCCTCTCCCGGACCCCACCCGCCAAGGGCCGAAAGGCCCTTGGACCCTTGAGTCTTGCACCCGTCGGTGAGGAGATCACGCCATGGCTGGAAAGATCGCGGCGAAGCTGGCCGAACTCGGCATCGCCCTCCCCACCCCGGCGGCGCCCATCGCCAACTATGTCGCCTACAACGTCACCGGGAAGCTCGTCGTCATCTCCGGCCAGATCCCGTTGCAGGACGGGAAGATCGTCTTCACCGGCAAGGTGGGGGCGGGCGTCTCGATCGAGACGGCGCAGCAGGCGGCCAGGCTCTGCTTCGTGAACCTCGCCGCCCAGCTCCAGGCGGCGATCGGCGATCTGGACCGGGTGACCCGGGTGGTGCGGCTGGGCGGCTTCATCGCGGCGGGGCCGGAATTCACCCAGCACGCGGTGGTGATGAACGGCGCCTCGGACCTTGCCGTCGCCATCTTCGGCGATGCCGGCCGGCATGCCCGCACCACCATCGGCGTGCCCTCCCTGCCCGGCGACGCAACCGTCGAGGTCGAGGGGATGTTCGAATTCGCCTAGAGCGTGATCGGTTGAGGTCGAATCGACCGAAACCGTGAATCACGCGACCGAACAATGAGCTAGAGCGGGGCGGGTGAGCGCAGCTCAACCGATCCCGCTCTAGGCCGGAGCAGGGCCGCTCCGCCCTTGCCCTAACCATGCTGCGGTGCACATGCTGCGGGCGATGCCCGATAGCGCCCCAGACCTCACCCTGACCCTGCATCCGCGCATCACCGACATTGCGGCAGCGGATTGGGATGCCTGCGCCGGCGGCGGGAACCCCTTCGTCAGCCACGCCTTCCTGGCCGCGCTGGAAGCCAGCGGCAGCGCCACCGGGGACCGGGGCTGGCTGCCGCAGCACCTCGCGCTGCGCGGCCCCGGCGGCCAGCTCCTCGCCTGCGCGCCCTGCTATGCAAAGAGCCACAGTCAGGGCGAATACGTCTTCGACTGGTCCTGGGCCGATGCCTTTGAGCGGGCGGGCGGCAGCTATTACCCGAAGCTGCAGATCTGCGCCCCCTTCAGCCCGGTGCCTGGGCCAAGGCTGCTGGTACGGCCGGGCAGCGGGCTGAGGCCGGAGGCCCTGGGCCAGGCGCTGGTGCAGGCCTGCGGGGAACTTGGGCTGTCCTCCGTACACATCACCTTCTGCGAGGAAGCCGAATGGCGTGCCTTGGGCGAGACGGGCTGGCTGCGCCGGCTCGGTACGCAATTCCACTGGCACAATCGCGGCTATGCCAGCTTCGACGACTTCCTCGGCGCGCTGAACAGCCGCAAGCGCAAGGCGGTGAAGCGCGAGCGGCGCGACGCCGCCGCCAGCGGCTTTACCCTGAAGACGCTGCGAGGCCACGAGATCACGCCGCGCCACTGGCAGGCCTTCCACCGCTTCTACCGCGCCACCACGGACAAGAAATGGGGCCGCAGCGCCTATCTCACCCAGCGCTTCTGGCCGATGCTGGGGGAGGCGCTGGGCGACCGCGTGGTGCTGATGGTGGCGGAGCGGGATGGCGAGCCGGTGGCGGGCGCGCTGAACCTGCTGGGGGCGGAGGCGCTCTACGGCCGCAATTGGGGCGCCGTGGCGGATGCGCCCTTCCTGCATTTCGAGCTCTGCTACTACCGCGCCATCGACTTCGCCATCGAGCACAGGCTGCCGCGCGTCGAGGCCGGGGCGCAGGGCGAGCACAAGATCCAGCGCGGCTATCTCCCCTCCCCCACCTATTCCGCGCATTGGATCGCGCATCAGGGGCTGCGGCGCGCGGTGGATGATTTCCTGGCGCGGGAACGGCCGGCGATGGAGCGGGAAATGGCGGCGCTGGCGACCATGTCCCCCTTTCGCCAGGAGGGGTGCGAGGCCAAGGGGGAGGCATGAGCGATTTCGCGGCGGCGATCCGCGCCGAGGCCGAGGCGGCCTGGGCGCTGATGGAGGCGATCGGCGACGCCACGCGGGAAGGCCCCGGCATCACCCGCGCCGCCTTCGGCGAGGGCGAGCAGCAGGCGGCCGCTGCGGTGATCGCCTGGGCGGAAGCGCGGGGGCTGGCCCCGGTCGCGGACCCCTATGGCAATCTGCATGTCCGCTGGCCGGGGCAGGACTCGTCCCTGCCCTCGGTCGGCGCCGGCTCGCATCTGGATTCGGTGCCGCAGGGCGGGAATTATGACGGGCTGGCCGGCACCGTTGCGGCGCTGGCCGCACTGGCGGCGGCGAAGGCCAGCGGCACGAGGCCGCGGCGCGGGCTGCACGCCATCGCCATGCGCGGCGAGGAAAGCCCCTGGTTCGCCACCGCCTATCTCGGCGCGCGGCTCATGCTGGGCCGTTCGACGCTGGCCGAGATCGGCGGGCTGCGCCGCTTCGACAGCGGCCGGACGCTGCGCGAGCACATGGCGGCGCTGGACATTCCCGGCGCGCCGGGCGCGGTGCTGGGACCGCAGGACCTGGCCTGCTTCTTCGAGCTGCATATCGAGCAGGGGCCGCTGCTGGAAGGCGCCGGCCTCCCGCTCGGCATCGCCACCGGCATCCGCGGCAATCTGCGCTTTCCGGAGGCGCGGATCCTCGGCGAGTACGGCCATGCTTCCGCCGTGCCGCGGGCCTATCGCCGCGACGCGGTCACCGCCCTCGCGGAGCTAGTGCTGGAATTCGACCGCTTCTGGGAATCGCGCATCGCCGCGGGCGACGACAATTTCGTCTTCACCATCGGCAAGGTGGCGACCGACCCGGCGCAGCACGCCATGACCAAGGTGCCGGGCGAGATCCGCTTCAGCTTCAATTGCGGCGGCACCGACGCGGCGGTCATCGCCGCGGCGCGCGACCTGCTCTTCGGCACCGTCGCGGCGATCGAGGCGCGCCGCGGCGTGCGCTTCGAGCTGGGACCGGAAGTGGGCACGCCGCCCGTGGCGCTGGACCCCGGCCTGATGGCGAAGCTGGAAGCCAGCGCCGCCAGGCTGCGCCACGGCACGCGCCGCATCCCCACCGTGGGGCATGACACGGCGATGTACTGCCTCTCCGGCATCCCGAGCGCGATGCTGCTGGTGCGCAACCAGCATGGCAGCCACAATCCGCAGGAGGCGATGGAGAAGGCGGACTTCATCGCGGGCGCCGAGACCCTCGCCTACGCAATGCTCGGCGCCGCCACTTGAGGGAGGCTCGTTGCGGCAGTGCCGCAACCCCTCAAACTCCCTCCGCAAAGGGCCGAAAGGCCCTTTGAACCCTTGAGTCTGCCGCCCCCGGCATCTCACTCCTGTTTCCCGGTTCGGCTGGAAGACCGTTTCCCCGTTGGTCCTCCGGTTCATCCCCGCGCCTGCGGGGAACACAAGGCCCGGCGGCGAGCCGCCGAACATATCGCCGGTTCATCCCCGCGCCTGCGGGGAACACGGCTCAGGTCTCCGGCCCGGCGTCGATGTTGCCGGTTCATCCCCGCGCCTGCGGGGAACACGGACGGAGGATAGCGATGGCATTCACCATTTGCGGTTCATCCCCGCGCCTGCGGGGAACACACTAAGGCGCGGCAGCGGGACGTCGTCGCATACGGTTCATCCCCGCGCCTGTGGGGAACACTGGCGGCCGCTCTTCGGCCGGGCCAGCTCGGCCGGTTCATCCCCGCGCCTGCGGGGAACACATGAGCCTGAACCATAGATCGGGTGATGATCCCGGTTCATCCCCGCGCCTGCGGGGAACACGGTGTCGGAGCTGCACTGGCAGGAGATCGCATCGGTTCATCCCCGCGCCTGCGGGGAACACGGGCGCCTCCTGCGGCAGGAGGCGAGCCAAGGCGGTTCATCCCCGCGCCTGCGGGGAACACGCGACAATCGCCCACCGAGGCAGCGCGCCAACCGGTTCATCCCCGCGCCTGCGGGGAACACTGCTGCCGGTGGTGGTGGGCGCGCCGAGCAGCCGGTTCATCCCCGCGCCTGCGGGGAACACATCGGCGCCTATCCTGGCCGGCCGCAGTTCATCGGTTCATCCCCGCGCCTGCGGGGAACACTAGATCGCGCCGGCACCGAGCTGCGGCACGCCCGGTTCATCCCCGCGCCTGCGGGGAACACATCGAATAGGACAGATCACGCAACCCGGCTGCCGGTTCATCCCCGCGCCTGCGGGGAACACACGATAGTGAACCACCACCCATCGCCCGGCGCCGGTTCATCCCCGCGCCTGCGGGGAACACTCTTCCTGGAGTCTATTGATTCGAAAGGCAGATATTCATGTCAAAGATCGCACCAGGCGGAACAGCCGTTCTAGCCGGTCCCGCGACCCCGCCGCGCATATGGTGCCGCCGGGCCGGGTTCGGACGGCAACGCCGCCTCCGGCCCGAAGGCCACCAGCCGCATGCCGCCCAGGTCGACCGGCACCCGCCGGTTCGCGCCGCAAGTGTCGAAATGGAAGCCTACCTCGTTCGGGGCGGACCAGGCCAACACGGCGTTGCCCTCCCCGATATGCGTCACGACTTCGGCCCAGATCATCTCCCGCACGCGCCGGCCGTAGTCGCCCAGATAGACGCCGGCCCGCACCTCCAATAGCCAGACCGCCAGCCGCCCCCGCAGCCTGGGCGGCGCGGCTTCAACCACGATGACCAGCATCTCCAGTGCCCTCCTGGGCCGGAAAGGCCATCGGCATGGCTTCCGGCGCAGCGTCGGGGAGAGGCAGGCCCCCCGCCGCAAGCACCTCCTCGATCAGCGGCACCAGCCTTGTCAGAATGTTAGCCCGCCGGAAGGCATCGCGACAGCGGCGGCGCACCTCCGCCACCGGGTCGTCCACCCTGCGTCCATCCAGCACGCGGCCCTGCTGCACCGCTGCCGCCACGCGAAAGGCCTCCGGTACCACCGTCTCGAACTTCAGGATGTCCGCGATATCGTAGACGAAGCTTTGCGGCTTGCCGGAATGGAGGAAGCCGAGCGCCGGCGCGTAGCCAGCCGCCAGCACGGCCGCCTCGGTGATGCCGTAAAGCGCCGCGGTCGCCGCCGAGAGGCACCGGTTGACGACATCCGCCGCAGGCCAGTCGCCAGGGTCATAGACCCGCCCCTCCCAGTGCGCCCCGTGCCGCTGCGCCAGCAGCCGATAGGTCTCCCGCACCCGTGCCCCTTCGATGCCGCGAAGCTGGTCGATGGAACGCCGCTGCGGCGCTTCCTCGCCGAAGCGCAGCGCGTACATCTTCCGCACCACGCGCAGCCGCGTTTCCTCCTCCAGCGCGAGCCGCGCCTGCAGCAGCAGCCGGTCGGCGCGTGCCCCGCCGGGCTGGCCAGCGGCATAGAGCCTGACCCCGGCCTCCCCCACCCAGATCAGCAGCGTCCCGGCCCGCGCCGCCAGGGCGACGGCGGCGTGGGCTCACCCGGGTGCCCGGTTCCAACATGAGGCAGGCAAGTCCGCCGATCGGAATATGCGTGCGGATGCCGTTCGCATCGACCAGCACGAAGGCGCCGTCCAGCACGTCCAGCCGGCCCTTCTCCACGAAGAGGATGGAGGCGCGCTCCCGGATCGGGATGGGCCGCGGCGGCGGCAGCCCGGGCAGCGGCCGGTCGCTCATCCCGCGCGGCGGATGAGCATCAGGCCGCAGCCGAAGGCACGGGCGCGGCCGAAGCCCTGGGCCAGAGCGGCCAGGAAGCGCGGCGGATCGAGGACGGTCAGCACACCCTCGAAGTCCAGCACGCTGTAGCGGATGGGCGGCGCGCCCTCGCGCGGCAGGCGCACCGTCTCGTAGCCATCGATCGCCACCTCGCCCACCGGCGCGAAGCCCTGCGCCTCACCCTGGCGGGCGAACCAGGCGCGGCCGGCCGCGATGGCCGTCTCCAGCCGTGCCTCCGCCCTTTCGGCGCCGGCGGGCAGGCGGTGCAGCGCGTGCATCACCACGTCATGCCGCCGGCCGCGCTGGCCCGGCTTGCCGCCCGCCGCGACCACCGGGTTGGCATGCAGCCGGAAGCCGAGCCGGTCGCCCGCCGCGAGGGCCGGGGCGAATTCCTTGGTCTCGATCTCGAAGACATCCGCCAGCGGCAGGGGCGGCCGCCGCGAGAGCGCCAGGTACTGCCCGGGCTGCTCCTGCCGCCAGAGGAAATCCCGCTGCCGCTCCGGCGCATCGGCGAAGAGTGCCCAGATCAGCCGATGCGCCGCCACGGCCTGCGCCCCGGTCTCCTCCGGCAGCAGCAGCCGCGCGAGTGCGGCGATCTGCGCATCCCGCCGCAACCGCACGCGGCTGAGATGGAGCGCCGTCATGGCTGCGGCACCGCGAGGATCAGCTCCTCCCGCAGGTCGAACTGCCAGCGGCGGCGGGAGCGGGGCTGGTCGCGCCGGCGCTCCGTGCGGAGATGGCGCAGCCCTGCGGGCAGCCCGCCCGGCTCCGCCTCCATCGCCACGGTGAGCGGCCCGGTGGCGGGGCCCAGCCAGGTTTTGCGGAACCGTCCTTCCTTCGCCTCGCTGGCATGACGGGCCAGCAGTGCCGCCGGCGCATCCGTGGCCGCCACCAGCTCCGGCGCCAGCGGCAGGCCGAGCGGGCAGGATTTGCGGCCGAGATAGGGTGTGAAGACCGGGCGTCGCATGGCCTCGGCGATCGCCTCCAGTCCCCAGCGCGGCGCCGGCACGCGCGGCCAAAGCGCGGCGAGGTGCCAGGCGCCGCTGCGGTAGTCGCGACGGGAGAGGATGGTGTTCAGCCCTGGGGCTGCCAGCTCCTCCGCCCGCGTGGCGAAGCGCCGTCCGCGCTGGGCGGAGGGCACCTGCGCCGTGTGGTAGTCGGCCAGCAGCGCCCCGGGCGCGACGCAGAGCATGGCCAGCCCGTAGCCCTCGGCCAGCGCGGCCTGGCCTGCCTCGTCCTCCCGTTCCAGGCCGAGGCAGGCGCCGATCAGGCCAAGCACGGCGGACCGCCCCGGGCGATCCCAGCCGCCGCGCCGCTCGCCCACCGCGATGCTGCCGAAGGCGGCCAGCGGCGCGACGAGGGCGAAGGTGAGGTAGTGCGGCATGTCCTTCAGGCGCGGCAGAAGGCGATGATGTCGGCCAGCGTCCCTGCATGGCCGACATGCATGACTTTCTCCGCGTCGGATTGCGGCCCATAGGCCTGGGTCAGCGCCGCCCGGAACGCCGTCAGGGCCTTGACGGAGTCGGCCATGAGGTCGCTGCCGGCGATTGGCCGCGCGAAGGCGCCGGCCAGGGTGCGCGGCTGCTGGTCGCCCTTCTCCGCCAGGACGTAGTCGGCCCTGCCATGCGCCGCGAAGCTGTTCTGCTTGCCGCGCGGCGCCACCGTCGCCGCCGCCTCGGCCAGGGCGCCGAGGGCGGTCGCGGCGAGCGCCGTCTCGCCGCCGAGATTGCGCAGCAGCAGGGCGCGGTCGATGCAGAGATAGAGGTAGAAGATGCCGGAGCCGAAGGCCGCCTCACCGAGGAAGCCGGCGCCGGCATCCTCGGCCGGCGTCTTCAGGTCATCGACCGCCGTGTAGTAGTCATCCTCGACGGTGACGCGGTGCGTGGTGATGGCATGCGCCACCTGCGCCGCGGCTTCGCGGTTGCGATCGGGCGTGTCCGCGAGCATACGGCCGAACAGCGCGATGTCCGCGGCAGTGTCCGCGACCGTCAGAATCTCCGCACGCATCTCCTTGATCAATTTCGTCGTCTGCTTCGATTGCTTTGGCGCCTTGCCCTTCTTGCTGCGGACCTCGTTGTCGCTTTCCTCGTCGTCGCCCTCGGGATCGAGAGCGATCTCGCTCGCGGCCTTCGCAAGTTGGGCGCGGGTCTCAGGATCGTTCATGGCACGCTCAAGATACTTAGAGACGTTGCCCCGCTCATCCGGGCTGATGAAGGCCAGCTGCCGAATGAAAAGCTCCTGTCCAGGTTTCGGGCTGGATTCCGGCTTGCCGAAGACCGCAGCGAGAACCCGAGCGATGGAACTGGCCTCCGCCTGCCCAAGTTGATGATCGCGTTGAAGCAGCAGGGCGATATTTTCGCCGATGCGTTGCGTCCTGACGCCCAGATGTCCATCTGGCGCTTTTTCGAAGACTTCCGAGGTGCGCCAGGCCCGCTTCAGCGCCTGGGAGGAGAGCCGGAGCCGCGGCGCGCCGCCCACCACCGCGGTCTTCGGCCGCCCGGTATCGTCGCGGTTCAGATTGGCAGGCGGGAAGAAGGTCAGCAGATGGAGTTGCAGGAAGCGGCTCATGGCGCGGGGGCCTCGGCGGGGCTGGGCGTGGCAGGGGTAGGCTGCGGGTTGGCGTTCCAATAGGCGAAGATCCAGCGGCGCCGGACCTCCTCGCCGCGGAAGCGGTCGGTCCACTCGAACAGGGCGCGGGCCAGGTCGCGGGCATTCGCCTCGCCGCCCGCCAGGGCCAGCAGGCGGCGGAAGGCGGCGAGGCAGTCATCCGGCTCGCTTGCCTCCAGCAGCCGGCGGAAGCGCAGCGGCTTGAGGCGCGCTGTCTCCGGCCGCTCCGGGCTTTCCGGCCCGAGCTGACGGGCGACCGAGATCTCCGGCCTGTCCTCCCGCAGATGCGCCAGCACGGCGGCGGCAAGGGCGATGGGCACCAGGTCGCCCGCATGATCCGCCTGGCAGAGGCGGAACAGGGCGAGGGTCGCCGGCTCCTGCATCGCCGCGGCCACCGTCGCGCAGCGGCGCAGTCGGGCGAGGGCGGCGCGGTCGCCGCTGCGGTCGGCGGGGTTGGCGCGGCCGGGGTCGGGCCGCAGCCCGCGCCACCAGACATGGGCGCCCTGCGGGTAGCGGATCATGCGGCCTTCCCCCGTCCCTTCTTCGCTTTGGGTTGCGCAGCGGCCAGCCCCAGCAGGCCGAACAGCGCGGCGCCCTCCTTGCCGAAGCCGGACAGGGCGAACACAAGGCCCCGGCGGGCGCGGCTGATGCGCGGAGCGAGGGCGCCATTCTCCGGCGTGAGTGGCGCGGCCTCGTCGAACAGGGCCAGGGCAAGGCGCCGCAATTCGTGCAGCCAACTTGCCTTGGCATCCTCGGGTTGCGCTGCGAGCCGCTCGAAGAAGCCTGCTTCGGTCGCCTCCCAGACCCGTTCGCGGAGGCTGGAGAAGAGCTCTGCCTCCAGCTTCACCGTGGCGCCGGGGCTGAACAGCGCCTGGCGCACCGCGCTGCGCAGCACTGCGGCGACCTGGTTGGCGGAGAGAATCAGGGCGGTGGCCAGGTTCTCCTGCTTTTCCTTGTCGGCCGCGGGCGGCAGGGGCATCTCGCTTTCGACGAAGCCGCGGGCCTTCATGTTGTCCATGTCGTAGCCGGCGGCGAGCAGGCGGGTGCCGGGGCGGCCGACATCGCGCTCCCGCGTCTCACGCCATTGGTGGACGCTCTGGGCCGGCAGGCGCAGCCCCTCGCGGTCCCGCATCACCAGGCCGAGCCAGTGGCGATAGCCGATGCCGCCGGGTTGGGGATGGACCGGCAGCCATGCGTCCCCGGGCTTCTGGGCATAGTAGGGCGACAGCGGATGGACGCGGCCCCACCCGACGTAATTCGCCCCGCGCGGGCGTTGCCGCCAGGAGGTGACCTGCACGCCGTCGCGGCTGCCGGTCAGGTCGCAGGGCTGGTCGCCGGGTGCGAAGTCCAGCCGGATGCGGCGCGGCATCCCCCACCAGGCCTGCAAGGGGTGGCTTTGCTCCGGGGTGACGCCGCGGTTGCCCTCCGAGGTGACGGTGGGCGCCAGCCAGGGGAAGACCAGCGGATATTCCTCCGGCGCCGGCGGCCCCTCCGGCCGGACCGGGACATTGGCCCAGAGGGTCTGCCACAGGGTTGGCCGCTCGCCCGGCAGGACGAGGGTGGTGAGCGGCCCGCCGCCGCGCAGCCCGGTGCGGTTGCCGGCACCGCCGGCCGGGGCCCAGCCCTGGAAGGTGTAGAGCGCCATGGCGGCAGCAGGGCGACCGAGGCGGGCGACGCGGCCGCGGTGGACCAGGAGGTCGGTGTTCTGCCGCAGGGTGCTGGCGCCGGGGGATTCGATCAGCAGGCGCTCGATGGGTTCGGGATCGGAGACGAGGTCCTCACGGTCCTGCAGGAAGCGGGGGCCGTCGCCGTCGAGATCGAAGGCATGGGCGAAGGGGGCGAGGGCGGCGTCGAGGGTTGCGGGGCTGGGCGGCGAATGCCACCAGTCGAGCCAGGTGGAACCATCCTCGGGCGGGCAAGCGGTGGCGAGCAGGCCAATGAGGAACTCCAGGCCGGCGATGCGGAAGTCGGCGCGTGGCCAGTCGAGGCCCACGACCAGGTTGTCCGCCTCGGCGATCTGCGCCGGGCGGACCATCTCGTGTTTGCCACCCTGGCGGAGGACGGGGAGCCAGGGCTGAAGCAGAAGATTCAGAGGCGATCTTGGCCCTTGATCCACCCATCCCTCCTGACGGCTGGGCCGATCGGCCGCCTTCCCGAATAGTGGCGATATTCGTAATAAATTAAGTGCAAGTTTGCAATGGATTTACTGCGGCTCTGCCGCATGCCTTGCGCCGTCATCCCCGCTTAAGCGAGGAACACCTAGCCAAGCGAAGATGCGGCGCTGCCGCGTGCCGGCTCATCCGCCATTACGGGCGCATGTAGGGAGAGACCTGCATGCGGGTCGTAGCGGACCATGACCGGTTCTCCGGAATCGGCGGTGGCCAGCATGGTAAATTCGTTTCCCCTGGGCGTCAGCACCCCGAGCAGGATCCGATCGGACTCCCTCTCCAACCGCCCCCAGCCTGCCCTGGCCTCTTCCGCAGCGACTTCCAACCCTGCCGGCACGAGACAAGCGGCAATGCGGTGCCGTGCCACGGCGACTTCCGAGAGGGCCCAGGCACGGCTTGGATCGGGGCCATCGGCGTAGGGCATCACCCACCCCTGCCGCTCCACCGCCAGCCGCAAGGTCACGCTTGGCCGGTCCTCCAGCCTGGTCGGCGTGCGGGTCTCCAGCTCCCACAGGCCCGCCTCCCGGTCATAGGCGCCGCGGAAGCTCAGCAGATTCTGGCGGGCGATCTCCGTCTCCGCATGCACCTTGCCCTCCGCCTCCTGCGCCGCGCGGGCCAAGGCTGCCGGCCGTTCATCCGCCGCCGCCGCCTCGATCAACGGCCGCATATCGCCCGGCGTCTCGATGGCGCCGCGGGCAAACACCGCCCGGGCGCTGCGCCAGAGCAGCGCCGGATCGCGATACACCGCCGCCGTCCCCGGCTGCGCTGCCCTGATCCAGTCCGCCGGCGGATCCGCCACCGGCGCCGGTGAGACCACGAGCAATTCCGGCCCCGGCACCGGACGGGCGCCGCGATCATGCCGCCACAGCCGGCCGGCCCGCTGGATCAGCAGATCGGCCGGGGCGAGGTCGGTGACCAGCAGGTCGAAATCCAGGTCCAGCGATTGCTCCACCACCTGGGTCGCCACCAACACGCCCGGGCGGTCCTGCCCCTGCCGGCCGAAGCGGCGCAGCACCTCGCGCTCGATGGCCAGGCGGTCCACGAGCGCGAAGCGGGCGTGGAACAGCAGCGGCGCCAGGCCCCGCGCCCGCAGCGCCTCGGCTGCCGCGATCGCGTCGTCCACCGTGTTGCGCACCCAGGCCACGGCGGCGCCGGCCTTGGCGGCGGCGATGATCCGCTCCAGCGCGGCATCCGCATCCGGCAGGCGCGTCACCGCGACCCGGCGCGGCAGGCCGTCCCGTGGCGCGCAGGGCTGCTCCACCGCCCCCGCCGCCGAAGCGAGCGTCGCCAGCGGATAGGCGGTTTCCGTCAGAAGCTGGCGCGGGTCGCGCCCCAGCAGCCCCTTGCGGCAGGCGCCGACCAGCCGCGCCCGCAACGCCAGCGGCAGCGTCGCCGAGAGCAGCACGGCGGAGCCGCCTAGCGCCGCGTGGAACTCCAGCAGGGTCAGCATCTCGCGCTGCATGTAGGCGTCGAAGGCATGCGCCTCGTCGATGATCAGCACCTTGCCCGCCAGGCCTTGCAGCCGCAGTGCGGCGTGCCGCACGGGCAGCACCGCCAGCAGCGCCTGGTCGATGGTGCCGATCCCGACCTGCGCCAGCAGCGCCCGGCGCCGGTCCTCCGCCAGCCAGGCGGCGCAATGAGCCTCAGCCGGTTCGTCGGCGGGGTCGGCGTGCCGCCGCCGCATGGCGGCTGTGTTGGGTTCGGCCGGGATGGCGGCAAGGAAGCGGGGATCGAGCCCCGCGCGGCCATGAGCGAGCGCGAGGGACGGATGCGCCTCCGCCGCGAAGAGGCCACGACAGGCATCCGCCAGCCGATCGAACATGGCGTTTGCTGTGGCCATGGTCGGCAGCGCCATGAAGACCCCGTTGGCACGGCCTGCGGCGATCAGCCGATGCGCAAGGGTCAGCGCCGCCTCGGTCTTGCCGCTGCCGGTCAGATCCTCGATGACGGCGAGCATTGGGCCGCCGGGCAGTGCGACCGTCTCCGCCCAGTGCTGCACGGGGGAGGGCAACGCGATCGGGAACAGGCCACGCAAGCCTTGGAAGGGCGCCGGGCGCGCTGGCGCCAGCCCCGCCGCGGCGATCGCCGCCGCCGCTCGTGGCAGGGCCTGGTCCCAGAAATAGGCGGCCGGATCGTGCACCGCCTCGGGCGCTGCATAGGGAAACCAGGCCCGGCGGGAGCCGATCCAATCGGCGAGGGTGGTGAGACCCGCGAGGTGCCAGGCGATGCGATCGACCTCGGCTTCGCGCAGCACCGGCAAGGGGGACGGCGCAAAGAGGGCGGCCATCGCCGTGCCGAAATCCTGCGCCGCATCACGGCAGGCGGCGCAGATCACCGTCTCATCAGGCGGCAGCTTTGGCATCTCCGGCGGCCGGCCGTGATGACCGGCGATGGCCCGGAGCAGAGGGGAACGAAGGGAGTCGCGCCAGCCTCGCCCATCCTCACCGGCCGGGAGAAGCGGGTCGAGCAGACCGGGAAGGACATCCCGCAGCAGGACAAGACCGGCTGCGTCATGCCTGGGCCCTGCTGGTCGCGTCACCGGGCTCGGCCCAAGAGCTTCCGCCGGCCAGAGCGCCGGGGCCATGGCCTGGAAGGGGCGGGAGAATTTGCCGATATCGTGCAGCGCGAGGAGGAAGCCGAGCGCCTTGCCTGGCAACTTTAGCCCCCGCGACTTTAGCCCCCGCGACTGGCCGAGCAGCACGCCGACCGCGGCAACCTCCAGCGCATGCGCTACCAGCGGATGCATGGCCGACGCATCAGCCTCCGCGGGCTGCGCCTTGCCCCAGAACAGGGCGGTCGAAGGCTTCAGGGCGCTGGCCAAATAGTCCATCGCAGGTTTCCTGGCCGCAGCAGTTCCGGCGGCCGAGCATCGTATGCTTCCGCGTGCCGGGGGCACCTTGTGGTAAAGGATCACCATGGCGATTTCGGTTCGACTGCATGTCGACCCAAGCAGGAAAACCCGGGCTCCGGCAAATGGTTTGCTTACAGGATACCCAGAGCGAGGCAATATCGTATCGTACGGTCCTGGCAGCGATACATGGAGCCGGCCAGCTTCGTGTTCCTCGATGAGACCGGTGCCGCTACCAACATGGTCCGCCGCTATGGATGGGGACCCAGAGGCGAGCGCCTGGCGACCTGCGGCGGTCAGCCTGGCGTACGGAACGGATGCGCCGGCGGCGCCGATGGGAATCGCAGCTTCGCGACGGTGCCTTGCCCACCTTCCCCTGGATGGCGTGAGAAGGTGCCGCGGAGCTGGGCGGCGAGGGCGCGCATCAGGCGGGTACCAAGGCCCGACCCGGGCGGAAGCGGCCCCGGGGGCGCTCGCATCAACTCCCCTTCGGGCGGCAGCCCTATGCCATCGTCGGTCACGGTCAGGACGAAGTCATTCGACGATCTGAAGAGGCGCACATGCACGACCCCCGCCCTTTCCTCGGGGAATGCGTATTTCAGCGCGTTCGTCACCGCCTCGTTGACCATCAGGCCGAGATAGACGGCCCTCTCCGCATCCAGCTTGTGGCTCTCGGCCTCGACAACCAGGGACACGGGACGAAGGCCATCGCCCACCTGCGCGGCAAGGACACCATCGCATAGCCCCTGCACGAAGAGGCGGGTGTCCACCTCCGTCCCGTCGTCGCCCGCGATCTCGCCACTTCCCGCGAGCTGGGTATGTACGCGGGCGAGGGCCATCGCGTGTTCGGACGCCTCAAGCAGCCCCTCGCGCGCGGCATCGGACCGGGCGGCGCGAGCGCGCAGCCGCAGGAGAGCGACCAATGAATGCAGGTCGTTCCGTGTTCGGTGGCGAAATTCGCGGAGCAGCAGCCCTCGCCGCTCTTCCGATCGCTTCAGGCTGGCGTGCGACGCCGCGACCTCGGCAAGGGCCTGTTGAAGGTCGGCCAGCGCCCGGTGCAGAAGTTCGAAGGTAATCGAAATCGCGGCTCCGACGACGGCGAATAGACACAGGCCGACGATATCCCCGGTGCTGTCGATGCGGAGGCTGCCGACCGGCGGCAGGTAGAACCAGTCGGCGAGGAGGCCCGCCAGGACCGTGGCGATCAGGCCGCAGGTGTGATCGAACACCGTGGCGGCGATCAGGATGGCTATGAACGAAAGAAGGTAGGGATAGCCCTCCGGCAAGATGCGGTCGGCGGCTATGCGGACCACAAACACCGCAGCCACGATGGCCACCGTTGCCCCGACGCGGGCCACCCTCGGCCAGCGCCGTGTGCGAGTAATGACAGCCTTCGGGATTGCGGTTGGCATCATCTGTCCGGCCAACGCCCTGAATTCGGGCTGGTGCCGCGGCGCCCCGGCAATCTTTGCTTGAAACTTTCACGGCCGATGCAGATGCGGCTAATTGGGAGCGGCGAGCCGACCCCGGGCAGGCGCGCCTTCCGGGCCGGTCTGCGCCCCGCCTCTCCCCCGCCGGTAGAGTGTGCGCCATGGAATTCTGCTGGGGATCGTGGCGCCAGCCTCCACGCTGATCCAGAAGGCGCCCGGCATGGCTTCCACCGTTGCCCGGACGGCCTCCCTTACCTCGTCCTCCCGGCCCGTCAGGCCGGCCCCGGCAATCCGGCTGGGGGAGACGTCCAGGGTGGCGTCGAAGGGCGTCGGTGTCATGGCGCAATGGTGCCCATGCGGCTCCGGATGGCAACACCTGACCGGTTGCGCTAGAGCAGATCGCCGGAGGGTGGCATCGCCCGGAGGCGTGAATCTGCTCTACAACCCATAAGCTAGAGCGGTTTCGGGCTGCACAGTCAGCGTGAAACCGCTCTAGCGTCACCTGCAACTCCGCCATGGCCCCATGTCGAAGTGGAAGTGGCTCTGGTGTGCCGGGTTGTAGTCCGGGCTGAGGACGCCTCTGAACCAGCGACATGCTCCATCGCGCACGGCATGAAGGAAGGCCGCCTCCGGGCCGGCGCGGCTCCAATCCCGCGACAGGCTGATCTCCCGACCGCCCCGGAGGACGAATGCGGCGACATCGATCGCGTTGGCGTTGGCATGCTGGCTTCGCCGGCCTGACAGGGCGTGGTTGATGTTCCGGCAGTTGTAGGTCCCCAGGTGGCGGACGGCCGATACCTCCGTCCCCAGGTGCATGCGGGCCGCCGGCTGCAACGTATTTCGCTCGAACAGCATCCAAGCCGCAGCCAGGCGGCACGTGGCTACCGGTTGCCGCGGCGTGACTGCCGAGCCAGCGGGGAGCAGAACGGCGTTCTCAACCTCGCAGCCAGCATCCGACGGTCGGTCGGGCACCCTCACGATGGCAATGCCGGATGCCTCAAAGGCGGCGAAGCAGGCGTTCGGGCTCTGCCTGAGCCACCAGAGCTTCAGGTCCAGGACCGGGCTGGGCTCCGATCGCAGGTCGAGCGGGGCGCGGGGGTCCCACGCCGGCGGAAGATACCGCAGCGAGAGCATCGCAAACCCTGCCAGCAGCAGAAGGGCCAGTGAGGTGCGCACCGGCGGAAGGTGGGGGCGGACGGGCAATTTGCCCAGCCTGCGGGCAGGTGCGGATGCCTGCGGACAGGGGCCTTCCTCCGCCTCTATGTTCTATCTATGTTCGCGTCCGCTTTGACCCAGAAGGATGCCCGGAGATGCCAGACGACATTCCCAGATGGGATACGGCGTGGGATACAAGGGCAACCAAGCGCGCGCCGGCCCCAGGTTTTCTGCGGCTTTCCCCTTTTTGGGCCGTTTCCCCGTCCCGGCCTGAATCCGCGCACGGGCCGCGCGTGGCGGCGGTCGAGGCTGCGCCGCAGGCGGCGCGCAGCGGCCTTGACCGCCGCCACGCGCGGCCCGACCGCTCAGCCAGGCCGGGCCGCCCCCAGCGCAAACACCCCCGAGCACCGCGCCACCTTCTTCCCATCCGCCCACATCACCCCATCGGTGAAGCACAGCGTCCGCCCGATCCGCGACGCCTCCCCCACCAATTCCAGCCAGCTCCCTTCCGGTGCCGGCGCCAGGAACTCCACGTTCAGCGAGACGGTCACCAGGAACTGCCTCGGCAGCCCCTGCTGCGCCCGCAGCGCGGAGGCCGTGTGCACCAGCCCGAGATCGGCCAGCGAGGCGATGCACCCGCCATGCGCCGCCTTCGCCGAATTGCAGTGCCGTTCCTCCACCCGCATCGCCAGGGTGACGCGCCCCTCCTCCCGCTTCACCCAGAGCGGTCCGAGTTCCCGCGCATAGGGTCCGCCATGCTGGGCGAGTTCATAGCCTTCCGGCACGTCAAGCGGTCGCAAGCATGGCCTCCACGATCTCCTGCACCTCCAGCGCCTCGCGCAGCGTCGCCAGATGATGCGCCTCGCCCCGCGTCATCGCCGCGACGCCCGCCAGTTGTTGCTGCAGCACCAGCGGCCGCATCTTCTCGTTCGGCATCGCATCCGGCGGCGCGGCCCAGGCGCCGTCCGCGCCCAGCCTTTCCGCGAAGGACCAGTCCCGCAGCCGGATGGCGCCGTTCAGCGTCCAGCTATTGTGGTCATCCTTCGTCGTGGTGCCGACGCCGCCCGTCAGCGTTACCGGCACGCCGCCCGCCCTGAGCCGCGCCCGCAGCGCCGTCTCCGCGCCGTCGCCGGCAGGGTAGGTCACCTGCGCCTCCTGCAGCGCCAGCGTGCCCAGCCGCCGTCGGGTCAGGAACAGGAAGTGGGAGACCACCTCGCGCGTGAACCCGCCTTCGGCGCGGCGCGCCAGCCAGCCCGCGGCGCCCTGCTGCCAGCCGCGCGGCCAGGTGGCGAACGCCACCTCGATCTCCAGCGCTTCCGGCACCAGCGCCTTCTGCCATGCCGCCAGCAGCGCCACCGAGGGCGAGGAGGCCATGGGGAAATTCACCGCCGCCCGCGCGCCCGAAGCCTCCGCCGCGGCGACGAAGCCCCGCGCCTCGGCCAGATCGGTCGCCAGCGGCTTTTCCAGGAATACCGCCCGCCCGGCGGCCAGCGCCGCCTGCGCCAGCGGGATGTGCAGCCCCGGCGGCGTCGCCACATAGAGGCAGTCGCAGGCCCCGATCACCGCCTCGGCCGAGCCCAGCGCCCGCACGCCCGGCGCGATCGCCGCCAGCCGCGCCGCCGCCTCCGGCGAGGGGTCGAAGACCGCGACCGGCGTCACGCTCTCCGCCGCATGGGCCAGGGCCGCCCGCAGCAGGCGCTCGCCCATGATGCCGAAACCGACGAGGCCGAGGGCGATGGGTGGCGGCATGTGGGAACCTCACGAAGCACCGGAGGTGCATATCCACGGCAGCGCCACGTGCAAAGGCCCGACGCTGCGCGGGAGGGGCTCTGCCCCTCCCGCAACCCTCCCCGCCAAGGCCGAAAGGCCTTTGGAAACCATGGGTCGAGGCCTCGCGGGTTGGACCTGCCGGTGCCGGCCGGCCCGGTATAGGCTCGGCCCAGGGGAAACAGGGAACGTCGCCATGGCCAGGAAAGGCTTCCTCCTCGTCTTCATGCACCCGCCGCCGGCCTTCGAGGAGGAGTTCAACGCCTGGTACGATACCGAGCACATCCCGGAACGCCTGGCCGTGCCGGGCTTCCTCACCGGGCTCCGCTACATGCATGCCGGCGGCGGCACGCCGCGCTACCTCGCGCTGTACGATCTGGAGAGCGCCTCGGTGATGGACTCGCCCGCCTATCTCCGCGTGGCGCATGGCAATTCCAGCCCCTGGACGAAGCGCGTCACCGCCCGCGCGCGGGTGCAGCGCTTTGCCGGGGAGCAGGCCTGGCCCGGCGATGCCGTCACCGGCCCCGCCGCCCGCCTGCTGGTGCTGCGCTTCCGCGGCCTGACGGAGGCGCAGGCAACGGCCGCCACCGCCGGGCTGCGCACCGCCTATGAAACCCGGCCGGAAACCCGCCAGCTCCGCGCCCTGGTGCAGCCGGCGGGCGATGGCCGGTGCGACCTGCTCGGCGTCATCGAAGCCGCGGCGCCGCTGTCCGAGACGGTCGATATTGCCGCCTTCGGCCCGGCAGCGGCCGGGCTCGACCTGGTCGGCAGCTACGCGGCCTTCTGAGAGCGCTTCGCCTCGCCGGCCCTCCGGCGCCGGGCATGCAGCGCCGCCGCGGCCGGCCCCGGCACGCGGCCCTGCCGCACGCCATTGCCGCCCAGCTTCCTCCGGCGCACCGCCCGGCCTGCCGCCCCTGGAGCGTGATCGGCTCAGGTCCAATCGACCGAACCGCGATCTCGCGGCCCAACAAGGAGTCAGGGCGGGACAGGTGAGCGAAGCTCAACCGATCCCGCTTCAGGCCCGCTTCACCCCCCAGAAGGCATAGACTTCGGAAATCGGCTCGGTGATCGTGCGGCGATAGGCGGTGGAGCCGAAATACTGCCCGGTCGGCAAATAGGGCACCTCCTGGAACACCAGGCGCTGGATCTCCTCGGCGATACTCTTCTGCGCCTCGATGGAGGGCGCGTCGAACCAGCTCAGCCTTTTCTCCTCCAGCGCCGGGATGTTCGGCCAGCCGAACCAGGCGCGCTCGCCATTGGCGCGGAGGAATTGCATGCTGCCGGGGTTCAGCCCGTCCAGCCCGTTCCAGGTGGTGTGGAACATGTTCCAGCCGCCCTTCTCCGGCGGCTCCCGGCTCGCCCGGCGCTGCACCAGCGTGCCCCAGTCGGAGACGCGGTAGTCCACATTCATGCCCAGCTTCTTCAGCAGGTCATGCCCCACCTCGCCGATCGCCACCAGCGCCGGCTGGTCGGTGGGCGCCATCAGCACCACCGTCTCGCCCTTGTAGCCGGCCGTCACCAGCTCGCGCTTCAGCGCCTCCAGGTCGCGCGGCCCGGTGATGGTCGCGATATCGGCGGTGTTGGCCAGCGGCGTGCCGGGCGTGAACACGCCCATATCCGCGCGCCACAGCGAGGGGTCGGTGCCCGCCGCCGCGGTCATGAAATCCGCCTGGCTCATCGCCTTCAGCACCACCCGCCGCACCGCTGCCTTGTCGAAGGGCGGGTGCAGATGGTTGAACACGCCGGTGCCGATGGTGCCGAGCGGCGAGGCCCGCTTCAGCAGCACGTCGCGGGAGCGCCGCAGCGCCGGGCCGAGATCGTTCGGCGGGTTCTCCCACCAATCCACCTCGCCATTGCGGATCGCCGCGGCGGAGGTGCCGGGATCGGGCATCACCGTCCATTCCACGCGGTCGAAGAACACCTGCTTCGGCCCCGCCGCCCAGCTCGTCTCGCCGCCCGGCCGCGGCACGTAGTCCGGGTTGCGCTCATAGACCACGCGGGCGCCGACCACCCGCTCATCCGCCTTGAAGCGGAAGGGGCCGCTGCCGATGGTCTCGCGCAGCATGGTGTTCGCATCCGTCGAAGCAATCCGCTCCGGCATGATGAACAGCGCGGAAGGGCCGATCTTGGACAGCGTCTCCAGCATCGGGCCGAAGCGCTGGTTCAGCCGGATGACGAAGCTGCGGTCGTCGGGCGCCGACATCTCCGCGGTGCGGGAGAGCAGCACCTGCCCCAGCGTATCGCGCTGCGCCCAGCGCCGGATGGAGGCGATGCAGTCGCGGCCACGGACCGGCTCGCCATCGTGGAATTTCAGCCCCTCGCGCAGCCGGAAGCGCCAGGTGAGGCCCTCCTCCTCATAGGCTTCCACCATCTGCGGCTGCGGCCGGAGATTGGCGTCCACGCCGAAGAGCTGGTCGTAGATCAGCAGCGAGTGGTTGCGGGTGACATAGGCGGTGGTGAAGACCGGGTCGAGCACGGTCAGATCCGCCTGCGGGACGAATTTCAGCACCCTCGCCTCGGCGGGCTGGGCGAAGGCGGGGGCCGCCAGCGCGGAGGCGGCGGCGGCTGAGGCGGTGAGGAATTGGCGTCGCAGCATGGGCTATCCCTTCCGGCAGGGGCGCTGGCGACTGGCGTGTTTTGCGAAAGAAATGCGGTGCCCGGCGGCAGGACGCAAGCTTTCTGCTATGCCGGCGGCGAGGAGGATGCCGCCTGAGCCTCGCCTATGCCTATCTCGCCACGGCCATGGCCCTGGTCGGCGCCAATGTCGGCGTGGCCAAGCTGCTGGCGGAGGCGCTGCCCATCCCGCTGATCGCCTGCCTGCGCTGCCTGCTGGCCTGCGCCGTGCTGTGGCCGCTGGCCCGGGCCTGGGAGGGGCGGGTGCGGCCGGGGCGCGGGGCGCTGGCCAATCTGGCGCTGCAGGCGGTGTTCGGCACCGCGCTCTACAATGCCGGAGTGCTGGCCGGGCTGCGCCTGACCTCGGCGCTGGAGGGCGGGCTGGTGCTCGCCACCCTGCCGGCGGTGGTGGCGCTGGGCAGCGCGCTCTGGCTGCGGGAGAGGCTGCGTCCGCGGCAATGGGCGGCGGTGGCGCTGGCCGCCGGCGGCATGGCGCTGATGACCCTGGCGCGGCTGGGCGGCCCCGGCGGCACGGGGGGCGGCCATGCGCTGGGGAATCTGCTGGTCTTCGGCGGGGTGCTGGGGGAGGCCGCCTATGTGCTGCTGGCCAAGCGGCTGGGCACCGCCCTGCCCGTCGTGACCGCCAGCTTCTGGATGCAGGCGCTGAGCGCCCTGGTGCTGCTGCCCTTCGCCCTGCCGGGCATCGGCGCCGTCGCCGCCCTGGGCGAGCCGCGCCTGGCCGGGCTGCTGGTGTTCCACAGCCTGACGGCCAGCGTGCTCTGCCTGCTGCTCTGGTATGCCGGGCTGCGCCGCGTGCCGGCGGGGGTGGCGGGGATGTTCACCATGTTCCTGCCCGCCGCCGCGGCGGCGACGGCGGTGCTGGCGCTGGGGGAGGCGGCGACGCCCTTCCACGCCCTGGGCTTCGGGCTGATGGGGGCGAGCCTGCTGCTGGCCACCTGGCGGGGCCGGGGGCGGGGATGAGGGCCTGGCTGTCCCTGTCGCTCGCGGAATTCCGCGCCCTGTCCCCGCCGGAGGTCGCCGCCCGCCTCGCCTATGCCCAGGCCAGCCGCTTCCCCATGCTGGAGCTCAGCCAGCGCCATGCCTGGGAGGGCACGGCGCTGATCCTCGCCGAGGCCCTGGCCGACTCCCCTGCCGATTGGCGCCTGCTCTTCGAATACGACCTGCTGCGGCTGGAGAAGCGCGCCGACCTGGTGCTGCTGACCGACCGCGCCATCCTGGTCATCGAGGTGAAGCACCACGCCACCCGCTTCGACGCCGGCGATTTGCGCCAGGCGGAGGATTACGCCCTCGACCTGCATGATTTCCACGCCGGCAGCCGCCGCCACCCGGTGGTGCCGGTGCTGCTGGCCACCGCGGCATCGGCGCCGGTCTTCGCCCCGCCCCTGCTCTGGCATGGCGTGGCGCCGGTGCTGGCGGCGAATGGCCGCAGCCTCGGCGCCCTGATCGCCGCCGTGCAGGCGGCGATCGGCCCGCCCGCCGCGCCGCTCGACCCACTGGCCTGGGAGGCGGCGCCCTACCGCCCGGTGCCGCATGTGCTGGAAGCCGCGACGCTGCTCTACCGGCGCCACTCCGTCGCCGACCTCGCCACCGCCCGCGCCGATGCGCCGAACCTGACGCGCACCACCGCGGCGATCGCCGCCGCCATCGCGGGCGCGCGGCGGGAAGGGCAGCATCTGGTCGTCTTCGTCACCGGCATCCCCGGCGCCGGCAAGACGCTGTGCGGCCTCAACATCGTGTTCGGCGCGCTGCGTGCGCATGGCGCCGCCTTCCTCACCGGCAACGTCCCGCTGGTGGCGGTGCTGCGGGAGGCGCTGGCGCGCGACGCCGCGCCGGCCGGCGGCAAGCCGCTCGCCCAGGCCCGGGCGAAGGCGGCCAGGGTGCTGCAGAACGTCCACCGCTTCCTGGACGAGCATGTGACGGTGAAGCTTCACGCCCCGCCCGAGCAGGTCATCGTCTTCGACGAGGCGCAGCGCGCCTGGGATGCGCGGCAGGCCACCCGCGACACGCAACGCCGCGCCAGCCGCCTCACCGCCAGCGAGCCGGCGCATGCGCTGGAGATCATGGGCCGCCATGCCGATTGGGCGGTGATCGTGGCGCTGATCGGCCAGGGGCAGGAGATCAATACCGGCGAGGCCGGCCTGGCCGAATGGGGCGCGGTGATCGCCGCCGATCCGCGCTGGCGCGCCCTCGCCGCGCCGCGCGTGCTGGCGGAGGCCGAGCCGGCGCAGCGCCTGGCCGCCGGGCCTTGGCTCCGCCTCGACCCCGAGCTGGACCTGACCGTGCCGCTGCGCCAGGTGCGGGACGCCGCCAGCGCCGCCTGGGTGGAGGCCGTGCTGGCGGATGACACCGCCGCGGCGCGGCAGGCGGCGGCTTCCGGGGCGGGCTTCTACCTGACGCGCGACCTTGCCGCGCTGCGCAGCGGGCTGCGCCGCCTGGCGCGCGGGCTGCGCCGGGCGGGGCTGGTCGCCTCCGCCGGGGCCAGGCGGCTGCGGGCGGAGGGGCTCGGCGTGCAGGCACCGGAGGTCGCCGCCTGGTTCCTCAACCCCTGGCCGGATATCCGCGGCAGCGAGGCACTGGAAACCTTCGCCACCGAATATGACTGCCAGGGGCTGGAGCTGGATCTGGTCGGCCTCGCCTGGGGCGGCGACCTGATCCGCGGCCCCGGCGGGTGGCTGGCACGGCGCTTCGCCGGCCGGACCTGGCAGGTGGTGCGGGACGCCACGGAGCGCCGCTTCATCCGCAATACCTACCGGGTGCTGCTGACCCGGGCGCGGTACGAGACGGTCATCTGGGTGCCGCCCGGTTCCCCCGCCGGCGACCCGTTCCATGACGGAACGCGGCCGGCGGCGGAGATGGACGCCATCGCGGCCCACCTTCTGGCCTGCGGGGCGCGGCCCCTGGCCGGGCTCGCGCCGCCGCCGGGGCCGCCGGACCTGCTCGGGGGCTTCACCCCCGAACCCCCAGCAGAGGGCGCCGCCCTCTGCACTCCCGCCGGCGACTGGACCGGTCCCCGGACCCCGGTGTGAGTTTCCAAACCCGACGGTTGAACCCGCCGACTCAGACCGGGGTCCGGGGAGAGGTGCAGGAGGCATAGGGGCGGAGCCCCCCTTGATCCGCCCCCGCATTTCCCGGATTGCTTCCCCGGCAAGGCCAGGAGGGACCCGCATGGCGGAGGTAAGGGCGCCGAAACGGCTACGCCGCAGGGCGCTGCTCGCCACCCCCCTGCTGCTGCCGGCCCGCGCCCACGCCCTGCCCGCCGAGCTGCGCTTCCGCGTCATGCGGGAAGGCAGCGCCATCGGCACCCACCAGGTGAGCTTCGCCGAGACGGCAGGCACCCTGACGGCACGGACCGAGGTGGCGATCCAGGTGAAGCTCCTCGGCATCACCGTCTTCCGTTTCCATCACCACTTCGAGGAAATCTGGGCCGGCGGCAGGCTGCGCCTCTGCGCCTCCCGCCGCGAACGCCAGGGCAATGTGGTGGAGATGACGGCGCGGGCGGAGGGCAACGCCCTGCTGGTCCAGGGTCCGGAGGGCCAGCAGCGCCTGCCGGCCGAGGCGGCGCCGCTTTCCTGGTGGGATCCGGCCCGGTTCGATGGCCGCCCGCTCTTCGCCAACGACACGGGCAAGCCCCTGCGCTTGCAGGCCAGCCGCACCGCGCTGCCGGGCGGCGGCGTGCGCTGGCGGATCAGCGGGGAGGAGGAGAGCGAGGCGAGCTACGGCCCGGACGGCACCTGGATCGGCTGGACCCACAAGGCCGAGGATGGCAGCACCGTGACCTACGAGCGGCTCGCCTGAACCCGCTTGACCCGGGCCGCGCCCCGGGCCAGAGGCGGGCTGAGCCGGAGATACCGAAAATGCCCCTCAGCCGCCGCGCCCTGCTGGGCGCCAGCCTTGCCCTGCCCGCCCTGGCGCCGATCGCCGCCTGGGGGTTTCCCACCCGGCCGGTGCGCTTCGTGGTGCCCATCGCCCCGGGCGGCGCCAACGACATCCTGGCCCGGATGATCACCGAACGCCTGCCGCCCGTGCTCGGTCAGCCCTGCGTGGTGGACAACCGGCCGGGCGCCGGCGGCAATATCGGCGCCCTCGCCGTGGTGCAGGCGGAGAAGGACGGCCATACCCTGCTCTTCACCAGCGCCAATGTGCTGACGGCCAACAAGTACCTCTATGGCACCCGCATGCCCTTCGAGGCGGAGCGCGACCTGGCGCCCGTCACCCGCGTCGGCATCGGCACCATCCTCATGGTCTGTAACGCCCAGCGCCCCTGGAAGAATTTCGCCGAGCTGATCGCCTATGCGAAGGCCAATCCCGGCCGGGTCAGCATGGGCAGCAGCGGCACCGGCACCATCAGCCATCTCTACATGGAGAAGGTGAAGCGCGCCGCCGGCGTGGACATCACCCACATCCCCTATCGCGGCGGCGGCCCGGCCATCTCGGACCTGGTCGCCGGCACCATCGACCTGATGTTCGACGTGATGCCGGCCCTGCTGCCGCATATCCGGGAAGGCCGCTTCCGCCCGCTCGCCGTCGGCAGCGCCGAGCGGCTGGACTACGTGCCGGAGCTGGCCCAGGTGCCGGGCATGGCGGAGCTGCTGCCGGGCCAGGGGATCGACGCGCTGAACTGGTGGTGCGTCGCCGCCCCCGCCGGCACGCCGGCGGCGGCGCTGGCCACGGTGAACGACGCCCTCCGCCAGGTGGTGGGGCAGGAGGAGGTGGCGCGCCGCATGCTCGGCCTGACCATCAAGCCGATGGTGGACACGACGCCGGAAGCCTTCGGCGCCTTCTGGAAATCGCAGATGCCGGTCTGGCAGGCGCTGGTGACGGAAAGCGGCGCCACGGCGGAGTAGGCGGGCGCCGGCAGGCCCTGGAGCAGATCGCCAGCGGGTGGCATCGCCTGGAGGCGTGAATCTGCTCCACAGCGACGCTGGACAGCGCCCCCTTCCCCTGCCGCAATGCGCGGCAAGGAAGGAGGGTTCCCATGGCCTACGAATACGAATGGATGCGCCTGACCGCCGAGGAGCTGCGCGCCCGCGCCGCGGAGGATGCCCTCGTCATCATCCCCGTCGCCTCGCTGGAGCAGCACGGGCCGCATCTGGCGACCGGGGTGGACATCATCCTTGGCACCGGCGTGGCGCATGCCACGGCCGAGCGCATCGCCGCCGCCGGCCAGCCCGTGGTGGTCACCCCCTGCGTCTGGACCGGCCTCGCCGAGCATCACATGGCCTTCGGCGGCACGGTCACCCTGGACTACGCCGCCTTCGCCGGGGTGCTGCGCGGCATCGCCCGCTCCGCCGTGCGGCACGGCTTCAAGCGGGTGATGCTGCTGAACGGCCATGGCGGCAATGCCGAGGCGGTGGCGGTGGCGGCCACGGAATTCTCCGTGGAATTCGGCGTGAAGGTCGCCGGCGGCACCTACTGGCATGTGGTGCCGGAGGTGATCGGCCCGCTGCTGGAACGCCAGGCCGGGCTGATGCATGCCTGCGAGGCGGAGACCAGCATGATCATGCATCTCCGCCCCGAAAGCGTGCGGCTGGACCGGCTGGCGGAGGCCCACGGCCCGAACTCCACCCGCGTCGAGGGCCAGCCTCCGGGCCTCGCGATGCGCCGCAGCTTCAAGGCGCTCTCGCCCAGCGGCGTGGTGGGCGATGCGCGGGTGGCGAGCGCCGAGAAGGGCGCGAAGCTGCTGGCGGCGATCAGTGCAAAGATGGCCGAGGTGCTGCTGAACCCGAAGCTCTGGGCCTGAGGGCCGCGCCCGGCCTGGCGGACGGCGCCGTCTTCCGCCCCGGCCCGGCCCCGCCCTGGCTCGGCCCCGCCCTGGCTCGGCCCCGCCCTGGCTCGGCCCCGCCCTGGCCCGGGAGGCGCGGGCGCTCGCCTGCTGCGGCCGGCGCTGCCGCAGAACAGGCGGGGCGGCGTCGAACGCGCTCGCCGACATCGGCTGCTCTTCGTCCTTCGTCTTCGTACTGCGCTCAGCCGAGGTCCTGGGCGAGTCCGATGAGCAGCCCTTCGGGCCCACGGATGTAGCAGAGCCGATACGCGCTTTTGTACTGGACCACTTCGCCTGCGAGCTGCGCGCCGCGCGCGCGGAGCCTTTCAAGCGTCTCGTCGATGTCGTCCACGGCGAACATCACGCGGAGGTAGCCCAGGGCGTTGACCGGGGCGTTCCGGTGATCTGCGACGACGGGCGGCGTGAGGAAGCGGGAGAGCTCGAGCCGGCCATGGCCGTCCGGTGTGCGCATCATGGCGATCTCGACACGCTGATCGCCCAATCCGGTGACACGTCCGGCCCATTCTCCTTCGATCGTGGCCCGCCCTTCGAGCTCGAGGCCGAGTTCGCGGAAGAAATCAATCGCTCCTCCGAGGTCTTCGACGACGATTCCCACGTTGTCCATCCGCTTGAGCGCCATATTCCCATCTCCAAGGTGTCGCCTGGTCTGACAACGGCCGCTTGAGTGCCCCCAACGCCAGCGGCCCGGGCCCGATTGGCTGCTGTCCACAGCAGAAGCTTGGATCAAGGATCGCCTCGAACCGCCACCCCGTCTTCAACCGGTCTCCAGGGCCGCGGCCGGCGATGGCGGCGCTTCGGCCGCCGCGGGGTTCCTGTCGCGGCGGATTCGCGGCAGCTTCCAACCCATCCAACCCCGCCAGAGACGGAATCGCCCATGCCGCCCGCCGCAGACCCGCCGCTCGTCACCGGCCATGCCGCCTGGGCAGCGCTGGCCGTGCCCCCGCCGGGCTATGCCTTCGCGCGGGAGGAAGGGCGGCTGGCGGCGGCGGAGTTCATCACCCTGGTGCGCGCCTCCGGCCTCGGCCGGCCGGTGGAGGATGCGACGCGCATGGCCCGCATGCTGGCCCATGCCAATCTGGTGGTGACCGCGCGGGACGGTGCGGGGCGGCTGACGGGCGTCGCCCGCTGCCTGACGGATTTCGCCTATGCCACCTATCTGTCGGATCTCTGCGTCGATCCCGCGGCGCAGGGCAAGGGGCTGGGGCGGGCGCTGATCGCCGAGGTGAAGCGCATCGTCGGGCGGGAGAGCATGGTGCTGCTGCTCTCCGCCCCGAAGCCGATGAGCTGGTATCCGAAGCTCGGCATGGAGCGGGTGGCGAACGGATTCATCATCCGGCGGGATTGAGCAGGCATGATCCTTCCCCGCTTGCGGGGAGCTTGGGGGGTGAGGAGCGACTCGGGAGCCGGTCGGCAAAGAGCGTGGGGATGTAGCCGCAGGACCCTGGCCCGGCATCCGCCAGCGGAGAGGGACCCCCACCCCGCCAGCGCAAGAATTCGCATCACCCCGGGAAGGCCAGATCCACCCAGCTCAGATGCCCGCCCTTGCCGGCCCCCGTATCCAGGAACACCGCCCTGCCCCCTGCCGCCCCTGCCACCTCATAGGGCCGGCCATCGGCGGAGCGGCGGTCATGCCCGCAATACAGCGTGAAGCCGGCCGGGATCTGGTTCACCCAGCCATGCAGCCGCTCCGGGAAGCCGTCCGGCAGCATCCGCCCCGTCACCTGGCCGAACAGGGCGCGGGAGAGCAGCGGGTCCGGCTTCCCCGCCCCGGCCCCGGGCGGGGCAGGCTGCCGCAGCATCGCCGGATGCCAGCCGCCATGCACGAAGAGCCAGTGGTCCAGGCGCAGCCAGGCCGGCGCCGCTGCGATCTCGGCGATGGCGCGCGCCGCCAGCGCCGCCCCGTCCGGCACCGCCTCCAACTGCGCCAGGGTCCGCCCCAGCCCCTCCGGCTGAACCTTCACCTTATGGCCGAGCAGGGCGCGGCGCAGCTTGTGGTCGTGATTGCCGAGCAGGAAGCGGCCCCTTCCGGCATCCAGCAGCCCGAACATCAGCCGCAGCACCCCGGGGCTGTCCGGCCCGTGATCCGTCAGGTCGCCGAGCTGCAGCAGGAACAGGTCCAGCGCCGCCGCGGCTTCCACGGCATGGGCGAAGGAGGCCGCCTCGCCATGCACATCGCCCACCACCCGAAGGCCGCGGAAGCCGCGGCGGCGGAGATCGGCGAGCGCCGGGTCGGGCGTCACGCCGCCGCCCCGCGCGCGGCAGGCCGGAGGGCGGTGCCGGCAAGGCAGGGCGTCCGGCAGCAGCAGGGTGCGGCGGGGGACACCGCGGGACCGGCGGCGCCGGCAAGGCAGCGTGTCCAGCAGCAGCAGGGCGCGGCGGGGGACGCCGCGGGACCGGCGGCGCCGGCAAGGCAGCGCGTCCGGCAGCAGCAGGGCGCGGCGGGGGACACCGCGGGACCGGCGGCGCCGGCAAGGCAGCGCGTCCGGCAGCAGCAGGGTGCGGCGCGGCAAGCCCTGGGACCGGTGGCGCCGGCAAGGCGGGGCGGGCGGCGGCGGGGCGCGGCAGGGGAAACGGCAGGGGAAACCATGGGCCTCCATGTAGCGCAGCCGCCCCCGGGCGCGAGGCCAGCCGCCGCGGCTGCAAACCGACGCGCATCGTTCGCGTTGCAATGGCAGAGGGCGAGGCCTGCAGCCCCGCCAATGCCTTGCGATGAAAGGGTCCCCCATGCAGCGCTTCACCCGACGTTTCGCCCTGGCCGCCACCGGCCTGGGCCTTGCCGGCCTGGCCGCGCCGGCGGTGCGCGCCCAGGCGCGCAATGTCATCGACACCCTGGCCGCCGATGCGCGCTTCGGCCGCTTCGTCGAGCTGGCGAGCCGCGCCGGCACGGTGGACCAGTTCCGCTCCGCCGCCGCGGTGACGGTCTTCGCGCCGACCAACGAGGCCTTCAACCGCGCCAATGTGGCGACGCTGAACGACCTGCTGGGCCAGGGCGGCAGCGGTGAGGGCGTCGGCCAGAACTCGCCGGACATGGTGCGGCTGCGCTCGCTCATCGGCTACCACGTGATCTCCGGCATGGCGCTGACCACGGCGCAGCTCACCGGCGACCACCAGTACCGCACCGTCGCGGGCGGCATGCTGCGCATCGCCTCGGAGGGCGGGACGATCGCCGTGGCCAACCCGGCGCCGGAGCGGCAGGCCGCGACCTTCGGCGCGGGCGGGGTGAATGTGGTGCCGCCGGCGGCGATCGTGGCGCCGGATCTCATGGCGACCAATGGCGTGGTGCACGGCATCAGCCAGGTGCTGATGCCCTGACGGGCGGGGGTTTCGCCCTTTGGCGGCGGCAGTGCCGCCACCCCTCCTGCCCGGGGCCAGGACCTGGCCCCGGAGCCCGTTCCGCGTTGCCGACCTGACGGCTGAACCGGCAGGTCAAAGCAAGGCCGGGGGAGCGTTGCCGGCAGTGCCGACAACCCCGCCCGGCGGGGTCTGGGGGCAGCGCCGCATGCCTGAGTTGCGCCCGACCTGACGCCCATAGGGCAGCACCCCTCGGAGGAGCACTGCCCCGGCAAGGAATTCACCCCGAGGGACACGACAATTCCCCCCGGTCATGCCACCATATGGCCGATGCGCCAGCTCCTGCTGCTTCGCCACGCCAAATCCTCCTGGGATGATCCAGGCCTGCCGGACCATGCCCGGCCGCTGAACGCCCGCGGCCGCCGCGCGGCCGCCGCCATGGCGCAGGCGATGCGCGATCTCGGCCTCGCCCCCGACATCGTCCTCGTCTCCTCTGCCCGCCGCACCCTGCAGACGCTGGAGGCGCTGACCCCCTTCGAGGGCGGCGCGCTGGTGGAGCCGATGGAATCCCTCTACCTCGCCCCCTGGCCGCAATTGCTGGAGGCGATCCGCGCCGCCGCCCCCACCGCCCGCAGCCTGCTGCTGATCGGCCATAATCCCGGCCTGCATGAGCTGGCCCTGGCCCTCGCCGGCCCGGCCGCCTCCGGGAACCCCTCTGGCAACCCCTCTGGCAGCCCCTCTGGCAACCCCGGCGGCGACCTGCAGCGCCTGGCGGAGGGCTACCCGACCGGCGCGCTCGCCGAATTCACCATCGCCTCCGGCTGGAGCGAGCTGGAGCCGGGGGGTGGACGGCTGGTCCGCTTCCTCGCCCCGCGTGACCTTTTGCCTGCGGAGCAACCCGCCTGACTGCCTTCGATCCCATGCCGGACCTCGCCGAAGCCGCCGCGCCGCTGCCTGCCGAGGCACCGGCCGAGCCCGGCCTTGCCCTGGAATTCACCCTGGAGCCGGAGGTGGCGCAGCGCCTCTCCCGCCACCCCGCCATCGCCGCGCACCGCACCGGCCGCAGCCGCGGCGCGGCGGAGGAGCTGATCTGGCTGGACAGCGCCAAGGGCGCCCTGGCGGAGGAGGGGCTGGCGCTGGAGGCGCCGCAGCGCGGCCCGCGCCGGCTGCTGCGCAGCCTGCCCGACCCTGGCCTGCCCCCCCTGCCCGGCTGCCCGGCGGCGGAGGTCGAGGACTCCCGCCTGCCGGATGTGACGCTGGTGCCGATCGCCGCCTTCAGCGGGCGGCGCAGCCAATTTCCGCTCGCCTTGCCGGAGGGGATGGTCACCGCCACCCTCCGCCTCGGCAAGCTGCGGGCGGTGGCGGATGAGGCGCCGGTCGCCCGGCTGATCCTGGACGGCCCGCCGGAGGCGGTCCTGGCCCTGGCCAGGCGCCTCGCCGCCGACCTGCCCCTGCTGCCCGCCGACACCAGCCTGCCGGAAGCCGGCCGGGCCCTGGCCCGGGGGGAGGCGCCGCGGCCCCGAAGGCTGGGCGCGCCCGATCTCGGCCAGGCGAAGACGGTGGAGGAGGCCTTCCTCGCCGCCCTCGGCCACCTGCTGGAGGTGATGCTGCATTTCGCCCCGCTCTGCCGGGTGGAGGCGGGGCCGGAGGGGGTGCACCAGCTCCGCGTCGCGCTGCGCCGGCTGCGCTCCGTGCTGAAGGTGCTGCGCCCGGCGCTGCGCGGCAGCCCGGCCGAGGAATTCGATGCCGGGCTGAAGGCGCTGGCCGACAGGCTGGGCCCGGCGCGGGACTGGGATGTCTTCCTGCTCGGCCAGGGCGCCGCGGTGGCGGAGGCCTTCCCGGAGGAGAAGCGCCTCGCCACCCTGCTGAAATCCGCCGAGGCCCGCCGCCACGCCGCCTATGTGGCGCTGCGCCAGGCGCTGGACGGCGCCGCCTTCCGCCTGCTGATGCTGGACGGGCTTGTCCTGCTGCTGCTCCGCCCCTGGCGGGCGGCGCAGCCGGAAGGGGAGAAGCCCCGCCTGCCGCCGGAGACCCCGCTCGAGGAATTCGCCGCGCCGCTGCTCGACCGCCGCTGGGCCAAGCTGGCCGCGGCCGGCGAGGAGATCGAGCAGCACGGGCCGGAAGCGCTGCACGAGATGCGGCTGGATGCGAAGAGGCTGCGCTACGCCGCTGAATTGTTTGCCCCGCTCTGGCAGGGCAAGGCGACGCGGCGCTTCCTCCGCCGGCTGGCCGTGCTGCAGGACGCGCTCGGCCTCGCCAATGACGCGGCGGTGGCGCGCGCTCTGGTGGCGAGCCTCGGCGGGGCGGTGCCGGCCTGGGCCGTGGGGGTGGTGGAAGGCTGGGCTGCGGCGCGCGCCAGGCCGGCGCGGAAGCGCGCGCTGGAGTCCTGGGAGAATCTGAAGCTTGCGCCGGCTTTCTGGCCCGACATATGAAGTGCCATAAAATCAAGGCTCACGCAGTCGCGAAGAAGGGTTGCCGCCGACCCTGAGACCGCGTTAGGCGTTTCACCATGCGCCCACGCCGCATCTTCCGCCCCGCCCCCTCCCCCCGCCGCTGGGGGACCGTTGCCGTCGGCCTGCTGGCCGCCCTCGGCGCCCTGATGGTCGCCGTCGCGGTCCCCGGGGAGCTGTTCGGCTCCGCCCCGCGCGACCAGCTCTGGGCCGCCGGCCCGGGCGAGGTGCGGGTGCTGGATGGCGATACCCTGCGCCTCGGCGACCGGGTGCTGCGGCTGGCGGCGCTGAACGTGCCGGATCGCGGCCGCGCCACCTGCCGGGACACCGCCGGCCAGCCGGCCGATTGCGCCGGCCTGGCCGCCGAAAGCCTGGCGCGGCTGATCGCCGAGCGCGGGGTGGAATGCCGGGTGCAGGGGCGGGACCGCATGGGCCGCGGCTTCGGCACCTGCCGCGCCGGCGGGGTGGAGTTGAACGCCTCGCAGATCGCCGCCGGCTGGGCGCTGGCCGAGGCGGGCTCCGCCCTCACCCCGGTGGAGACCATGGCGCGCCAGGCGCGGCGCGGCCTTTGGGCGCCGGAGGCGACGCCGCCCGAGAGCTGGCGCGGCCGCCGCTGAGGCCGGGCGCCGGCTCCGGCGGGAGCGCGCGGGTTCACGCTTCGTCCGTGCCGCGTTGCCAAGGGCCGAGGGGCGTCCTTATCTTGCATTGCACCATCCCGGCAGCGCCGCGCGCGGTGCCGCAACACCCTGAGGACCAGATCATGAGCAGCACGGCAAAAGGCGGGGCGAAGCCGACCGTCACCATTACGCTGGACGGCTCCAACCGCAGCGCCACCCTGCCGCTGCTCGCGGGCTCGATCGGGCCGCAGACGGTGGATATCAGGAAGCTCTACGGCGAGCTCGGCATCTTCACCTACGACCCCGGCTACGGCGCGACGGCGAGCTGCGAGAGCAAGATCACCTATATCGACGGCGATGCCGGCATCCTGCTCTATCGCGGCTACCCGATCGAGCAGCTCGCCGAGAAATCCGACTTCATCGAGGTGGCCTATCTGCTGCTGGAAGGCGAGCTGCCGAATGCGGCGCAGCTCGAGGATTTCCGCAAGAACGTCACCTACCACACCATGCTGCATGAGCAGATCCGGCGGTTCTTCGACGGCTTCCGCCGCGATGCCCACCCGATGGCGATCATCTGCGGCGTGGTCGGCGCGCTGGCGGCCTTCTACCACGACAACCTCGACATCAACGATGCGCGGCAGCGCGAGGTGGCGGCCTTCCGCCTGATCGCCAAGATCCCGACCATCGCCGCCTGGGCCTACAAGTACTCGATCGGCCAGCCCTTCATGTATCCGCGGAACGACCTGAATTACGCGGAGAATTTCCTCTACATGCTGAACGCCGTGCCGGCGGAGCCGTGGAAGAACAACCCGATCCTGTCGCGCGCCATGGACCGCATCCTGGTCCTGCACGCCGACCATGAGCAGAACGCCTCCACCTCCACGGTGCGCCTGGCGGGCTCGACCGGCGCCAACCCCTTCGCCTGCATCGCCGCCGGCATCGCCGCCCTCTGGGGCCCGTCGCATGGCGGCGCCAACGAGGCCGTGCTGAAGATGCTCGGCGAGATCGGCACGCCGGAGAACATTCCGCAATTCATCCGCGAGGTGAAGGACAAGAACTCCCACACCAAGCTCATGGGCTTCGGCCACCGGGTGTACAAGAATTTCGACCCGCGGGCGAAGATCATGAAGGAGACCTGCCACGAGGTGCTGGCCGAGCTCGGCATCAAGGACGAGCCGCTGCTGGACATGGCGATGGAGATGGAGCGGATCGCGCTGGAGGACGACTACTTCGTCTCGCGCAAGCTGTATCCGAACGTCGATTTCTACTCGGGCATCATCCTGAAGGCGATGGGCATCCCGACCAGCATGTTCACCGTGCTGTTCGCCGTGGCGCGCACCGTCGGCTGGGTGAGCCAGTGGAAGGAGCTGATCGAGGACCCGTCCCAGCGCATCGGCCGGCCGCGGCAGATCTACAGCGGCGCGACCAGGCGGGACTACGTGCCGGTTTCCGGCCGCTGAGGGCATGGGCGGCGCCGTGCCCGGCATCGGCGCCGCCCTGCAGGATGACGCGGCCCGGCTCCGCCGGCATTGCGAGGCTGGCTGGCGGGTCAGGCTGCGGCATCGCGCCATGTCTGGCCGCTCCCGGCGATGGCGCCGAGGATGGTAAGCAGCTTGCCGGCAAGGGGCGATCGGCCCGGCGCGCGGCTTACCGGGGAGAGGCAGCGCCCCCTCCCGGCATCAAAGCCGAAACCGCTCCCAATTTCTCCGGATTCCGCACGATATAGATCGCCGTAATCCGTCCCTCCCGTATCTCCAGCGCCGTGCTTTGCGGCAGCCCGTCCGCTTCCAGCGTGACGAAGCCCGGCAGCCGGTTGATCCGCCCCATATGCAGCAGCGCCCCCGGCACATGCTTGCGCGCCAGCCCGGCGAAGAACCGCCCCACCTTCGCGGCGCCGAGGATCAGGTTGCGCGCCGCCGGCCGCACCCCGCCGCCATCCGTATGCAGCACCACATCCTGCGCCAGCAGCGCTGCCAGCGCCGCCTCGTCGCCGCCCCGCGCCGCCGCCAGGAAGGCCCTCGTGATCCGCTCTGCCTCCGCCTCCCCCACGCTCTGCCGCGGCGCGGCCGCCGCCAGATGCGCCCGCGCCCGCTCCGCCAGCTTGCGGCACCCCGCTTCGGTCCGGTGCAGCAGCGCGGCGATCTCGGCGAAGGGCGTCTCGAACAGATCGTGCAGGATGAACACCGCCCGCTCCGCCGGCGAAAGCCGCTGCAGGGTCAGCAGGAAGGCCACGGAGAGGTCCTCCGCCCGGCTCGCCGCGGCAAGCTGCGGCGCCTCCGCGTCATCCGGCAGCGGCTCCGGCAGCCAGGGGCCGACATAGGCTTCCCGCCGGTGACGGGCGGATTTCAGATGGTCCAGGCTCAGCCGCGCCGTCGCCTTCAACAGCCAGGCGCGCGGCACCGCCACCGCCGCCCGGTCCGCCGCCTGCCAGCGCAGGAAGGCCTCCTGCGCGATATCCTCCGCCGTGGCGTAGGAGCCGGTCATGCGGTAGGCGAGCCCGACCAGCTCCCGCCGCACCGGCAGGAAGCCCTCCAGCGCGTCGGGCCCGGCCGTCAGGTCCATACCGTCAAGGCCGGCGGCCATGTCCCTGCCGTCAACGCCGGCGGCCATGTCCCTGCCGTCAACGCCGGCGGCCATGCCCCTGCCGTCAGCGCCGGCGGCCGTGTCCCTGCCGTCAGCGCCGGCGGCCACGCTCAGCCCGCCTTCGGCGCCGGCGGGGCGGCGCGGAAGCCGATCGCCAGCCGGTTCCAGGCATTGATGGTGGCGATGAGCAGGGAGAGCTTCACGATCTCCTCCGTCGAGAAATGCGGCAGCAGCGCCGCATAGGCCGCATCCGGGGCATGGGTCTCCGCCACCAGGGTCAGCGCCTCGGTCCAGCCCAGGGCGGCGCGCTCGCGGTCGGTGTAGTGCGGCGCCTCGTGCCAGGCATTCAGCAGGTAGAGGCGTTCCTCGGTCTCGCCATGCCTGCGGGCGTCCCGCGTATGCATGTCGATGCAGAAGGCGCAGCCATTGATCTGCGAGGCGCGGGTCTTCACCAGCTCGATCAGGCTGCGCTCCAGGCCGGAATTGGCCACCGCCTGCTCCAGCTTCAGCATGGCCTGCATGAGCTGCGGCGCGGCGTTGAAATAGTCGAGACGGGGTTGCATGGCACTGGTCCTTCGGTTGGGCGGCATCCTCGCCGCTTGCCCCCAGGACGAGGCAGCCCCGCCCGGCGTGACACCCCCGCGCATTTTTTCGCCCCACCGGCAAAGGCCGGCAGGACGGACGCCACCCGTTGCCCTTCCGCGGGTTTGCCGCGGCAGGCTGCGCGAGTCCTCGAGGATCGGGCGAATCCGGCCCCCCACAAAGCCGCGCAGCGGTTTCGGGGGATTAAAGTTCCGCCCGGATCCCCGCCCGCCGGATGATGTCGCTCCATTTCGCCTGCTCGGCGGCCAGGAAGGCATCCGCCTCCGGCGGGCTGTTCAGCGAGGGCACGAAGCCCAGCTCGGCCAGCCGCGGCGCCAGCGCCGGGTCCCGCGCCGCCGTCACCATCGCCGCATGCAGCCTCTGCACCGGCACATCCGGCGTCGCCTTGGGGCCGGAGAGCAGCACCCAGGTATAGACCTCGTACGCCGCCAGCTTCGGATCGCTCCCCGCCATCGGCGGCACCCCGGGCAGCTCCGGCACCTCGTGCTTCACCAGGGAGGCGAGCGGCCGCACCGCGCCGGAGCGGATATGCGGCATCACCCCCGGCAGGTCGCCGAACACCATCTGCACCTGCCCGGCCAGCAGATCCGCCATGGCCGGGCCGGTGCCGCGATAGGCGATATGCGTCAGCTCCACCCCCATCATCAGCGAGTAGAGCGCACCCCCCATATGCAGCGGCGTGCCGTTGCCGGAGGAGCCGTAATTCAGCTTCGCCCCGTTGGCCTTGGCCCAGGCATGGAATTCGGCCAGGTTTTTCGGCGGCGCATCCGCCCGCACCACTAGGATGTAGGGCACCGTCGCCAGCAGGGAGATGGCGCGGAGCGAGGCCGCGGTGTCGAAGGGCACCGGGTCCATGGTCAGCGGCGCCATCATGATGCTGATGCTGCCCATCAGCACCGTGTTGCCGTCCGGCCGCGCCTGGATGACGCTGCGGGTGCCGATGGTGGACCCCGCCCCGCTGCGGTTCTCCACCGCCACCGGCTGGCCGAGCAGCTCGCTCATGCGCGGCGCCAGGATGCGGGCGGCGATGTCCGGGCTGCCGCCCGGGGCGAAGGGCACCACCATGGTGATGGGCCGGTCCGGCCAGCTTTGCCCCCGGGCAGGCCGGCCGCGCAGCAGCGGCGCGGCAAGCAGCGGCGTGGCGAACAGGGCTCGGCGTTGCATCCTGGCATCCTCCGGTGGTTGCCGGCAGAATCGCACAGGCGGGCACGGCTGCAAGCCCGGCCGGGACGGTATCGTCAGCCCCGCCCGGTCCGGTCCCGGAATGCCGGCCGCACGCCCGGGCTTGCCCCGCCGGTACGGGGCCGTGGCATAAGGTGAATGTGTACCGCCGGGGCGGGGAATGGAGTCGGGCGCCACGCTGCGCGGCACGGATGCGAGGGACAGGCCCGGCGGCGCGCCAGGCCGGTCGGCGGGGCAGGCAGCACCCGGCGGCAGCCTCGCCCGCTACCTGCTGGGCTTCGCCCTGGTGCTGCTGGTGCCGGCCATCGGCCTCGGCGCCGTCGCGGCCTGGCAGTCCATCCGCGCCTCGCAGCAGGAATTCACCAACCGGCTGCAGGGGACGACGACTGCCCTCGCCCTCGCCCTGGACCGCGACATCGAAAGGCTGATGGTGGTGGCCCGCGGCCTCGCCGCCCTGCCGGCGATGCGGGAGGGCGATGCGGCGACGCTCACCGCGCTGCATGGCTGGGCGAAGCAATTCGCCGTCGATGCCGGGGCGGAGAACGTCTCGCTGCACGACACCTCCGGCAGCCGGCAGCAATTGCTGAACACCCGCCTGCCGCCCGGCGCCCCCCTGCCCGCCACCCCGGGCGAGGAGGTCGGAAGGCTCATTGCCAGGGCGGTGGAACGTGGGGAAACGGGTATCTCCAACCTCTTCACCGGCCGGGCCAGCGGGCAGTACCGCATCGCCATCGCCGCCCCGGTCTGGGCGGAGGGGCGGGTGGTGCGCGTCGTCCTGATCATCCTCACCCCGGACCGGCTCTCCGCCCTGCTGGCCCGGCTGGCCGCCGCCCCCGGCGGCGCCGCCCTGGCCGATGCCACCGGGCGGATGGTTGCCCGCTCGGCGCGGGCGGAGCGCTTCGTCGGCCGCCCGATGCCGGCCTTCTTCGCCGGCGCGGCGGGGCAGGCGGAGGGGCTGCTGCGCGGCATCAATTCGGCAGGGGTGGAGACGGTGTTCGGCTTCCGCCACCTGCAGCAGGCGCCGGGCTGGGTGCTGATGGCGGGGGAACCGGCCGAGGCGCTGCGGGAGCTGTGGCGGGGCCCGCTGCTCTGGCTGGCGAGCGGCGCCCTGGCCGCCATGCTGCTCGGCGCCATCGCCGCCTGGCGGCTCGGCATCGGCATCCTCCGCCCGATCGCGGCGCTGCGGCGGGAGGCGAATGCGGTGGCCGCCGGCCGGCCGGACGCGCTGACCGCCGCCCCCGCCAGCCCGAGCGGCATCCGCGAATTCGCCGAGCTGCGCCAGGCGCTGGTGCGCGCCCATGCCGCGCTGCAGGCCGGCGAGAAGCGGCTGCGCCTGGCGATCGAGGCGGCGCGCTTCAGCACCTGGGAATACGATACCAGGCGCGGCCTCGGCTCCCGCCAGGGGGAGCTGACCTCCCGCCTGCCCTATTTGCCGGAAACCGGCGTCGGGCTGGAGGCCTGGCTGGGGGCGATCCATCCCGCGGACCGTCCGGCGGCGGAGCAGGCGATCCGCGCGACCCTGGCCGGGACGCAGGAGGGATTCGCGCTGGAATTCCGCGTCGCGGCGCCCGGCGGCGGCTGGCTCTGGGTGGTCTCCCACGGGACGGTGGTGGAGCGGGAGGCGGGCAACGGCCAGGTGCTGCGCATCGCCGGCGTGGCGCAGGACGTCACCGCCATCCGCGCCGCGGCGGAGCGCCAGGCGCTGCTGGCGCGGGAGCTGGACCACCGGGCGAAGAACGCGCTGGCGGTGGTGCAGGCGGCGCTGCGCCTGACCCCGAAGAGCGATGCCGCCAGCTATGCGAAGGCGGTGGAGGGCCGCGTGCGGGCCCTGGCCCGGGCGCATGACCTGCTGGCGGAATCGCGCTGGCTGGGGGCGGATCTGCGCCGGCTGCTGGAGGCGGAGCTGGTGCCCTTCCTCGGCGGGCCCGGCGGGGGCGAGGGCGTTTCGCCGCGGGTGGAGCTGCGGGGGCCGGAGGTGGCCCTGCCGCCGGCGGCCGCCCAGCCGATCTCCATGGCGCTGCATGAGCTGGCGACCAATGCCATGAAATACGGCGCGCTCTCCGTCCCGGACGGGCAGGTGGCGCTGAGCTGGCAGCAGGAGAAGGCAGCCGGCGTGCTGCGGCTGCGCTGGGCGGAACAGGGCGGGCCGGCGCTGGAAGGGGAGCCGGGGCGGCGCGGCTTCGGCACGCGGGTCGTGGAGGCGACGGTGGTCGGCCAGTTGGGCGGCAGCATCAGCCGGGAATGGCGGCCGGAAGGGCTGTGCTGCGAGATGGTGATCCCGCTGCGGGGGGTGGCGGGGGAGTAAAGGAAGATCGGGGGCTTTGCCCCCGAACCCCCGCCGGGGGTTGCCGGCACTGCCGACAACGCGCCTCCCCGGACCCCGGCGGGAGTTTTGTGCCTCGCGGGTTCAACCTGCCGACTCACGACTTCCCCCCGGCGAGAATGCAGAGGGCAGCGCCCTCTGCCGGGGCTTTTGGGGCCGAAGCCCCCATCCTCACCGGGCCGACTTCATCCCTTCATTGCGCAACCTCGCGCCTATGGGGCGGAGCCCCTGGAGCGTGATCGGTTGAGGTCGAATCGACCGAAACCGTGAATCACGCGATCGAACAATGAGCTAGAGCGGGGCGGGTGAGCGCAGCTCAACCGATCCCGCTCTAGGGCATTGTTCAAGCGAGCAAATTACTCCGATCAGGTGAGTCCACCTGATCGGAGTTTGCTCTGGCGCTTCACCCCCGCGCCACCGCCTCGGCGATCGCCTTCCCCACATCCACCGTGCCCGCCTGGCCGCCCATGTCCCGCGTCCGCGGCCCGCCCTCGGCCAGCAGCTTTTCGATGGTCTGCACGATGCAGTCCGCCGCCGCCTTCTCCCCCAGATGCTCCAGCATCATCGCCCCGGACCAGATCTGCCCGATCGGGTTGGCGATCCACTTGCCCGCAATGTCGGGCGCCGAGCCATGCACCGGCTCGAACATGCTCGGATGCGCCTTTTCCGGGTTGATGTTGGCGGAGGCCGCGATGCCGATGGAGCCCGCCACCGCCGGCCCCAGATCGGACAGGATGTCGCCGAACAGGTTGGAGCCGACCACCACGTCGAACCAGTCCGGATGCTGGACGAAATGGGCGCAGAGGATGTCGATGTGGAATTGGTCCGTCGTCACCTCCGGGTAGTTCTTCGCCATCTCGGCGAAGCGCTCGTCCCAATAGGGCATGGTGAAGGTGATGCCGTTGGACTTCGTGGCGCTGGTCACCTTCCGGCGCTTGCGGGTCATCGCCAGCTCGAAGGCGTATTTGATGATCCGGTCGGTGCCGATGCGCGTCAGGATGCTCTGCTGGCTGACGAATTCGCGGTCCGTCCCCGGGAACATGCGGCCGCCGACGGAGCTGTACTCGCCCTCGGTATTCTCCCGCACCACGTAGAAATCGATGTCCTCCGGGCCGCGATCGGCGAGCGGCGATTTCGAGCCGGGCAGCAGCTTGCAGGGGCGCAGCGACACATACTGGTCGAAGCCGCGGCGGATCGGGATCAGCAGCCCCCAGAGCGAGACATGGTCCGGCACCCCCGGCCAGCCCACGGCGCCGAGGAAGACGCTGTCCGACCGCCGGAGCTGGTCCAGCCCGTCATCCGGCATCATCTTGCCGGTCTGCGCATAGGTCTCGCAGGACCAGTCGTAATGGGTGAGTTCCAGCTCGAAGCCGAAGCGCCGGGCGGCGGCGTCCAGCACGCGAAGCCCCTCGGGCGTGGTTTCCTTGCCGATGCCGTCGCCGGGAATGACGGCGATACGGTGCTTGCGCGTGGCCATGGGGCGCGATCCTCCAACCAGGGCGCGCAGCCTGAAGCGGCGGGGCCGGGCGGGCAAGCCCCTCCCCCGGCTGCGCGGCCTCTGGCACCGCCCCGCTGGCGCCACCCCACTGGCGCCACCCCACTGGCGCCTCGCCACTGGCGCCTCCCTGGGCAACGGGGCTAGACCACGCCATGCCCAGCGCCGCCGATCTCGCCCCCTATGCCGGCTTCGCCCTCGCCGAGGCCGCCATCCCGGAACTGCCGAACCACTATAGCGGCAAGGTGCGGGAGAATTACGACCTGCCCGGGGACCGGCGGCTGCTGATCGCCACCGACCGGCTCTCGGCCTTCGACATCATCCTGACCACCGTGCCGCTGAAGGGCCAGGTGCTGACCCAGCTCGCCCGCCACTGGTTCGACGCGACGGCCGATCTCTGCCCCAACCACGTCCTCGAATACCCGGACCCGAACGTGCTGCTGTGCCGGCGGCTCACCATCCTGCCGGTCGAGGTCGTGGTGCGGGACTACCTGGCCGGCACCACCTCCACCGCCATCCTCACCATGTATCAGGGCGGGCGGCGGGAGATGTACGGCCACCGCTTCCCCGACGGGCTGCGGCCGAACCAGAAGCTGCCGGAGAGCATCATCACGCCCACCAGCAAGGCCTTCGATGCCGGGCATGACGAGGAGCTCTCGGCGGCCGAGATCCTGGCGAGGGGCCTGCTGACGGCGGCGCAGTGGGAGGAGGTCTCGGCCAGGGCCCTGGCGCTGTTCGCCCGCGGCCGGCAGATGGCGGCGGAACGCGGCCTGATCCTGGTGGACACCAAATACGAATTCGGCGTGGACGAGCAGGGCCGCATCCTGCTGGCCGACGAGATCCACACCCCGGATTCCAGCCGCTACTGGTTCGCCGCAAGCTACCCGGCCCGCTTCGCCGCCGGCGAGGCGCCGGAGAGCTTCGACAAGGATTTCATCCGCCGCTGGGTGGTGGCGCGCTGCGACCCCTACAAGGACCCGATCCCGCCGATTCCGGACGAGGTCCGGCTGGAGGCCGCCGCCCGCTACATCCAGGCCTTCGAGAGCATCACCGGCCAGGCCTTCCCCCTGCCGCCGCCGGGGCAGCCCGTGCTGCCCCGCATCCGGGCCAATCTGGCGCGGTTCTTCTGAGAGGCGGCCGGCCTTCCCGGCAGGCTCAGAGCCTGCCTCAAGACAAGGTCCCGGCGGCGGATGGACCGGCGATATGCGTCCTGGCCAGGAGGTGGACGCCGCCAGGGCGGAAAAGGCCCGCCGGGCGCGCCGCCGATCCTTCCGAGACGGGCTCTCGGCCCGAGAAGCCCAATCCCGGTTTCCGGGGGTCATTCGGCCTTTAGAGCGTGATCGGTTGAGGTCGAATCGACCGAAACCGTGAATCATGCGACCGGACAATGAGTTAGAGCGGGGCGGGTGAGCGCAGCTCAGCCGATCCCGCTCTAGCGGGGGGTTGACGGCATGGCGTCCAACCCGGGAGGGACGGCGCCGCCCGCTCGGCACTGCCGGCCGGCATTCATCGGCAGCCAGCCTTGAGGGATGCCTTCGCCCTTGCCGCGGGGCGATCGCGCCCTACCCCGCCTGCCCCATCGCCACCGCGGCGGCCCCGGCCGGCCCAGGCCGCAGGTCGCGCAGGATCACCAGCTCGCCGGAGAGCTGGCGCCGCTGGTGGTAGCCGGCGAGCGCCGCCTCGAAGGCCGCCTCGCAATCCGGCCCGTGCAGCTCGATGGCCAGCGCCCCGACGCGCGGCAGCCAGGCCTCCACGCCGTCGCGGAAGATCACCGCCTCGCTGCCCTCGATATCCACCTTCAGCAGGTCGATCCGCGGCAGGCCGAGATCGGCGAGGCATACGGCATCGACGTCCCCGGCCTCGCCCGGCGCCGCTTCCCGCACCTGCACGCCCCATTCATTGCCGGCACGCGCCTCCACCACCAGCCGGCAGCTCCGGCTCCAGACCCCGGCCTCGATCAGCGTCACCCGGTCGCCATAGGGGGCGAGGTTCCGCCGGCAGAGCGCCGCATTGCCCGGCGAGGGCTCGATGGCGATGACCCGGGCGCGGGGGAACATCTCCAGCAGGAAGGCGCTGGTGTAGCCGGCATTGGCGCCGCAATCGACGATCACCTCCGGGTCCAGGTCGGCGAGCACCCCGTATTGCCGCTCCACCAGCACCTGGTGGTAGGTCATCGCGTCGCTGGTGCCGACCCGGGCGGCGACCGCGCGGCGCAGGCAGCCCGGCTGCAGCCGGACCAGGGGGGCCTCGCCGACGCCGTGGAATTGCTGCCGCAGCCGCCATTCCACCGCCCCTCGGAAGCCGATGTAGCGCGTCAGAATCCGCAGGTAATTGGCTTGGTCGCGCAGCTCGCCCAGCATGTCCATGAGTCCATCCGCATCGCCGGCATCCCCTGGGGCGCTGCCGCACCATTGCCGGCGCGGACCGGTATCATTTTGCCGAAGATGTTTCAACGGACGGGATTGACCGGCGGCCGGCGCATTCGCCGGCTGCATAAGTTGCATGGCTATTAGTTAGCTAGCGCCCTAATTCTGGGCAGATGCGCCGCCCGGCCCTTCCCGCCCGCCCCTCGCCCTGCCGCCCGGCAGGCCCCGGCTTTCCGCCGCGTGCCCGCGCGCCGGGCCGGCCCCGCCGCCAGTGGTCCGGTTCCTGCTTGACCGATCCTCGCCCGGTCCATCGCGCCGGGCCAAGCCGCCGCCGGCCCGGGCCCCGCCCCGCCGGGCAGCGGCAGCAGCAAGGGAGGCCAGCGCCAAGCCACCAGCCAGGGGATCCCGGCGCATGAGTAGCAAGGCCTCGAAGGATGCGGCACGGGCGGCACGGCCCGGCCAGGCGGTCAGGGCACCGCTCTGGCTGCTCGCCCTCATCACCTTCAGCGGCACCATGGCGATGCACGTCTTCGTGCCCGCCCTGCCCCAGGCAGCGGCGGCGCTGGAGGCCAGCCCGGGGGCGATGCAGCTCACCGTCAGCTTCTACATCTTCGGCCTGGCCTTCGGGCAGTTGGTCTATGGCCCGGTCTCCGACCATTTCGGCCGGCGGCCGGTGCTGATCTGCGGCCTCGGCATCTATGCCCTGGCCGGCTTCGCGGCGCTGCTGGCGCCGAATGTCCATGCGCTCATCATCGCCCGGCTGCTGCAGGCGCTGGGCGGCTGCTCCGGCCTGGTGCTGGGCCGGGCCATGGTGCGGGACGGCGCGACCCCCGGCGAGGCGGCGCAGCGCCTGGCGCTGATGAACCTGATGGTGGTCGCCGGCCCGGGCGTGGCGCCGCTGATCGGCACGGCGCTGGCCGAGACCGCCGGCTGGCGCGCCATCCTGCTGGCGCTGGCCGGGCTCGGCGTCTGCAACCTGCTGCTGGCCTGGAAGCTGCTGCCGGAAACCGGCGGCGGCGGCGCCGGCCAGGGCACAAGGGCGGTGCTGCGGAATTACGTCGGGCTGCTGGGGTCGCGCGCCTTCCTGGGCTTCACCCTGGGCGGCGGCTGCGCCAGCACCGCCGTGTATGCCTATGTGGCGGCCGCGCCCTTCATCTTCATCGACCGGCTCCACCGGCCGGGGCATGAGGTCGGGGTGTACCTGGCGCTGAATTTCCTCGGCCTGTGGTTCGGCACTCTGGCGGCCAGCCGGCTGGCCAGCCGGATGGGGGCGCCAAGGCTGCTGCTGCGGGGCAATCTGCTCAGCCTGATCGGGGCGCTGGGCTTCCTGGCCGCGGTGCTGACCGGGGTGGTGGATGTGAAGATCACCCTGCTGACCATGGCGCTCTTCTCCTTCGGGGTCGGCGTCGCGGCACCGGCCTCGCTGGCCGAGGCGATGGGGGTGAACCCGCTGGTGGTCGGCTCCGCCTCCGGCCTCTACGGCTTCGGGCAGATGGGGATCGGCGGGCTGTCCACCTCGCTGGCCGGTATCGGGGGCGATCCGGCCCTGGCGGCGGCGCTGGTGCTGACGGCGGCGGGGGTGATCGCACAGCTCAGCTTCCGCCTGGCGCTGAGAGGGCGGCGGTAGGTGATGGGGGCTCTGCCCCCATGCCCCCCGGCAGGGGGCGCTGCCCCCTGCACCCCCGCCGGGGCCAGGACCTGGCCCCGGACCCCGGTCCGAGTTTCAGACCCGAAGGTTCAACCTGCATACCCGCGGGAAGCCAAGGGCCGGTCCCGGCGAGGGGGGTGGCTGCCGTCAACAAGCGAGGACCACTTGGCGGGGGCCGGCGCCGATCTTCATCTCAGGACTTAAAAATAGATTCTAATCCATTATTTTTCTTAGACATGCCACCGCCGGCACCGCCAGCGCCACCAGCCCCGCCCACACCGCCGGCCGCAACTCGAAGCCGACATCCAGATTGGCAGCCAGGATCATCGCCGCCGGCAGGTTCGTCCCCAGCGCGTACCAGGCGTATTCCACCAGCGCCGCACCCAGCGCCGCCGCCGGCGCCAGGGCGAGCAGCGCCAGCGGGTTCGCCCGCCACCCCGCCGGCAGCAGCCGCCAGAACGCCAGCCAGAGCAGCAGCCCGGCCGCCAGCACCGCCTCCCACAGCCCGGATTTCGGCGATTGCAGGAAGAAGTGGAACACGCCGAGCGCCGCGATCGGCCAGATCAGCAGATGCAGCCGCTTCCAGCGCCGTCCCAGCGCGCGCACCCAGCCATCGGTGGAGGTCCAGCCCAGCGCCGCCATGGCCAGCAGCGCCACGAAGCCGATGGTCAGGTAGAAGCGCAGCGCGATCTCGCCGGCGATGTGCAGCAGGCGGAAATTCTCATTCGCCGCGTACATGGCAAGGTGCAGCAGCGCATAGCCCAGCGCGCCGAGGCCGATCATCCGCCGCAGGGTCGCCAGGCGCGGCCAGGCGAGGAGGCGGGCGAAGGGCGTGACGGCCAGCGTCAGCAGCAGCAGGCGGATGGCCCAGAGGCCGATCTCCCGCAGCCCGTCCTTCCAGGGTTCCGGCCCGAGGCCATCGGCGGCGGCCAGCCAGGCGACCCAGGCGCCAGGGGCCAGCAGCAGGGCGAAGGTGGCGGCCTTCAGCCAGGAGAAGCGCCCGGCCCGGTCCCGCCAGGGAAAGGGGAAGGGGCGCGCCCGGCCGGGCGGCAGGGCGGGCGGGAAGGCGGCGCGGAGCATGGCCTGCATCATGCCGCCTACTTCGTCGGCGCGGCGGCCGAGGTAACCCCCTTCCGTCACAGCAGGCCCCGCGCGCGGATCTCGGCGGCGACGCGGCCGGTCTCGTCCAGGGGCTGCCGGGCGAAGGGGGCGGGGGCTGCGGCGAGGGGGCGGGCCTGGCCGGCCGCCACCAGGCTCTCCGCCAGGCGCAGATGGCGGGGACCGAGGCCGCCGGGATCGGCGATGAAGACCGGAACGGCGGTCGCCAGGGCTTCCGAGAGCATCGAGACGGAATCGCCCGTCACCACCACCGCATCGGCCCAGGCGAGGAAGCCGGCATAGGGGTTGGGCCCGGGATCCCCCGGCCGGTACAGGCGGTGGGGGTGGCCGGAGAGGGTGGCGGCGATGGCCTCGGCCGCTTCGGGGCCGCTGCGGCGGCTGGTGGTGGCCAGCACGCTGCCGGCGAAGCCGCGAAGCTGCGCTGCGATGCCGACCGCCACCGCCGGCGCCATCGGCCCTTGCGCGCCCGGCTTGCCGCCCAGCAGCAGCGCCACGCGCGGCGCGGGCAATTCGGCCAGCGCTGCCCATTCCTCCCGTGCCGCCGCCAGCCGGGCCGGGGAGAGGCGATGGCAGGCGCCGAGGATGCCCAGCAGGTTGGGCGCCGGGGCGGGGGAATCGTGCCGGCCGATCACCAGCAGGTCGAAGCCGGCGGCGCCGAAGCCAGGCCGCATGCAATGCACCAGCCGCGCCCCGCGCCGCCCCAGCCAGCGCGCCACAGGGGCGGCACGCCTGCCGGCGGCCACGACCAGCCGTGGCCAGGGTGGCGCGAACCCGGCGCGGGCGGCGGCGGTCAGGCCGGCCAGCGTCGGCCAGGGCCATGGCAGCGCTGCCCCCCTGCCCCATTCCAGCGCCACCGTCCGGAACGGCACCCCCAGCCGCTCCGCAATCCCCAGCGCCTGCGCCGCCGTGCCGGCACGCGGATCGGCCAGCACCCAGACCCCCTCGGTCATGGACGCGCCTGGCATGGACGCGCCTGGCATGGACGCCATGGGGCGCCAAGGTTACGAGAGCCTGACAGGCTGCCTGCAGGGAAACGCGCCATGGCCATGCAACATGCTTCCGACTGGGACCGCGACGCCGCGCTGACCACCGCGCGCATCCTGCTGGAGATCAAGGCGGTGAATTTCCGCCCGGAGGAGCCCTACACCTTCACCAGCGGCTGGAAGAGCCCCGTCTATATCGACTGCCGCAAGATCATCTACTTCCCCCGCGCCCGGAACAAGATCATCGACCTCGGCGTCGAGAAGATCGGCCGGCATGTGGGCTATGAGACGATCGACGCCGTGGCGGGCGGCGAGACCGCCGGCATCCCCTTCGCCGCCTGGATCGCCGACCGCCTGGCGGCGCCCATGGCCTATGTTCGCAAGCAGCCCAAGGGCTTCGGCCGCGGTGCTCAGATCGAAGGTGATGTGCCGGAGGGCAAGAACACCCTGCTGGTCGAGGACCTGACCACGGATGGCGGCAGCAAGATCAAATTCGCCCAGGCTTTGCGCGATGCCGGCGCGATCTGCGACCATACCTTCGTGGTGTTCTATTACGGCGTCTTCCCCGGCAGCTTCGAGGCGATGGCGGCGATGGGGCTGAACCTGCACCATCTCTGCACCTGGTGGGACGTGCTGGAGGTGTGCCGCGAGCGCCCCTATTTCTCCGAGGCAGCGCTGAAGGAAGTGCGGAAATTCCTCGAGGACCCGACCGGCTGGTCCAAGGCGCATGGCGGCATCGGCGCGGTGGGGGAAGGCAAGCCGAAGTAAGGAGGGCGGGATGACGCTGTACCGGGTCGAACTGCCCGAGGATGTGGCCGCGGCGCTGGAGCGCGTGGCGCTGAGCCGCGGCTCGACGCCCGAGGCGCTGCTGCGCGCGGCGGCCTCGGCGCTGGTGCAGGCCGACCCCGCGGCGGAGCGGGCCGCGCTGGAGACGATGCTGGCCGAGGCCGAGGCGGAGATCGACGCCGGGCGCGCCGTGCCGCATGCGGAGGTGATGGAGGAGTTGCGGGGCTGGGCCGCCGGCCTGCGCCAGCGCTGATCCGGCCGGGATGGAGCTGCTCTGGTCGCCGCTCGCCCGGGCGCAGCTCCGCGAGGCGCGGGGTTTCATCGCCCAGGACAATCCGGACGCCGCCGACCGGCTGGTGGCCGCCATCGGAGCTGCAGCGGCGCAGCTGCTGGCCTTTCCGCAATCCGGCCAGGCGATCGGCCAGCGGCGGCGCGCCCGGCAGGTGCCGCGCACTCCCTTTCGCCTCATCTATCGGGTGCGGGGCGAGGCTCGACATCCTCATGATCTGGCATGGAGCACGGGCATGGCCTTTCGACGAATCCTGATCGCCGCCCTCCTCCTCGCCTCGCCCGCCGCCGCCCAGCCGGCGCGGGAGACGCTGACCATCGGCATCACCCAATACCCCTCCACCTTCCACCCCAACATCGATGCCATGCTGGCGAAGACCTATGTCCTCGGCTTCGCCCGCCGGCCGCTGACCGCCTATGACCCCGATTGGCAGCTCATCTGCATGCTCTGCGAGACGCTGCCGACGCTGGAGAACGGCCTCGCCGAGCGGGAGACGACGCCGGAGGGCAAGCCCGGCCTCCGCCTGACCTACCGCCTGCGCGAGGATGCAAGCTGGGGCGACGGCACGCCCGTCTCCGCCGAGGATCTGCGCTTCGCCTGGGAGGCGGGGCGGGAGGCGGCGACGGGGTTCGGCGGCACGGAATTCTACCGCTCGGCCTATGCGCTGGAGGTGGTGGATGCGCGGACCATCACCCTGCACCTCGACAAGGTCACCTTCGACTTCGCCTCGATGGGCGATTTCCAGCCCTTGCCCGCGCATCTCGAGCGCGCGCGCTGGCAATCCGACCCGCGTACCTACCGCAACCGCACCGCCTACGACACGGAGACCACCAACCCCGGCCTGTGGAACGGCCCCTACCGCATCACCGGCGTGCAGCCCGGCGCGGGGGTGACGCTGGAGCTGAACCCGGCCTGGCAGGGCCCCGCCCCCGCCTTCCGCCGCCTCCAGATCCGCACCGTGGAGAACACCGCGGCGCTGGAGGCCCAGCTTCTGGCCGGCCAGGTGGACATGATCGCCGGCGAGCTCGGCCTGCCGGTCGAGCAGGCGGCGGCGCTGGAGCGCCGCACCCGCGACCGCTTCCGCATCACCTACAAGCCCGGCCTGGTCTATGAGCATCTGGACATGCAGCGGGACAATCCCGTGCTGGCCGATCCGCGGGTGCGGCAGGCGCTGCTGCTCTCGGCCGACCGGGCGCAGATCGTGGCGCGGCTGTTCGAGGGGCGGCAGACCCTGGCGACTACCAGCGTGAACCCGCTGGACCAGATGCATGATGCCAGCCTGACCCCGGCCCCCTTCGACCCCGCCCGCGCCGCCGCCCTGTTGGACGAAGCCGGCTGGACGCGCGGCCCAGGGGGGAACAATGACGGCATCCGCCGCAACGCCGCCGGGGAGCGGCTGGTGCTGGAGCTGATGACCACCGCCGGCAACCGGGCGCGGGAGGCGGTCCAGCAAGTGCTGCAGGGCATGTGGCGCCAGGCCGGCATCGAGGTCCGCATCAGGAACGAACCGCCCCGGGTCTTCTTCGGCGAGACCATGTCCAAGCGCCGCTTCCAGGGCCTGGCGCTCTATGCCTGGCTCAGCGCGCCGGAGAGCGTGCCGCGCACCACCCTGCACTCGGAGGAGATCCCCACCGAGGCGAGCAATTGGTCCGGCCAGAATTTCGGCGGCTACCGCAACCCGGAGATGGACCGGCTGATCGAGGCGATCCCGGTGGAGCTGGACCGGGAGAAGCGCCGCGCGCTCTGGGCCAGGCTGCAACGCCTCTATGCGGAGGAGTTGCCCGCCCTGCCCCTCTGGTTCCGCTCAGACGCCCATATCTGGCCGCGTTGGCTGGCCGGGGTGCGGCCGACCGGCCATCTCAACACCGCTCCCCTCTGGGTCGAGGAGTGGCGCGTGGCGCCTTAACCGTGCCGGGCTGCGCGGCAGCCAAGGGTGTGGGCTGTGCTTGGGGGGTACCGCTGGGCCGATGCCCCGGCCGTCCATGGGCCGCGCAAGACGCTGTACGACCGCTTGCCCGTCAGGCAGCGAGAGGGCGCCGGCAGGCTGTGTTCGAGCCCCTCGTTGCGACCGGAGGGCCATTTGCGGGATGCTGGTCGACAGCACGCAGGTGAAGGCGCACCGCTGCGCTGCGGGTGGCAAAGGGGGCGGCGAGGCTAGAGCAGATTCACGCCTCCAGGCGATGCCGCCCTCCGGCGATCTGCTCTAGGCGGCCAGCCTCCTCGCCGATCCGGGCGGCGGCCGGGGCGCGCCATCTCCGCCGGCGCCCGGCGGGGGTGCCGCGGCTGCGCCAGCCCCTCCCGCCGCGGCAGATCCCCCCAATGCGCGCCGCCGGCCAGCGCCTACCTGCCGAGCGCCGCCCGCACCGCCGCCAGCGCCTCCTCGGCCTTCTCGCCTTCCGGCCCGCCGGCCTGCGCCATGTCCGGCCTGCCGCCGCCGCCCTTGCCGCCCACGGCCACCGCCGCGGCGCGCACCAGCGCCACCGCATCGGCCTTGCCCTTCGCCGCCTCGCCGAGGCCGGCGACGATGCTCGCCTTGCCTTCCGCGGTGGAGACCAGCGCCACCACATCGGCGGTGCCGCCCTTCAGGATGGCCTCGGCGATGCCCTTCAGGTCGCGCGCCGGCGTCTCGCCCAGATTCCGCAGCGCCACCTTCAGCCCGCCGATCTCCTCCACCGCTGCCGCGCCGCCGCCGCCGCCGGTGGCAAGCTGCTTGCGCAGCTCGGCGATATCGCGTTCCAGCTTGCGCCGCTCCTCCACCAGCGCGGCGACGCGCGCCGGCACCTCGGCCGGCGCCACGCGCAGCGCCGCGGCGGCCTCCGCCAGCCGGCGGTCGCTTTCCTCGATCAGCTTCAGCGCCGCCTCGCCGGTGACCGCCTCCACCCGCCGTACGCCAGCCGCGACGGCGCCCTCGGAGACGATCTTGAACAGCCCGATATCGCCGGTCCGCCGCACATGGGTGCCGCCGCACAGCTCCAGCGAATAGATGCCGGATTTCTCCGTGGCCGCGGGGTCGGACCCCATCGCCACCACCCGCACCTCGTCGCCGTATTTCTCGCCGAACAGCGCCATGGCGCCGAGCTCGACCGCGGCATCCGGCGTCATCAGCCGCGTCACCACCTCGGCATTCTCGCGGATGCGGGCATTCACCTCTGCCTCCGTCCAGGCGAGGTCCTCGGCCGTCATCGGCGTGGGCTGGGAGACGTCGAAGCGCAGCCGGTCCGGCGCGTTCAGCGAGCCCTTCTGCGACACATGGGTGCCGAGGCGGCGCCGCAGCGCCTCATGCAGAAGATGGGTGGCGCTGTGATGCGCGCGGATATTGCCGCGGCGCGCATGGTCCACCTCCGCCTGCACGGCGAGGCCCGGCTTCGCCTCGCCATGCGCGACCGTGCCGAGATGGATGAAGAGGTCGCCGAGCTTCTTCTGGGTGTCGCGCACCACGATCCGGCAGGCCTCGCCCGCCGAGATCAGCCCGGTATCGCCCACCTGGCCGCCGCTCTCCGCATAGAAGGGCGTCTGGTTCAGGATGATGGCGACGTCGGCGCCCACCGGGGCGCTGTCCACCACCTTGCCGTCCCGCACCACGGCGAGGATCTCGCCCTCCGCCGTCTCGGTGGAGTAGCCGAGGAATTCCGTCGCCCCCAGCTTCTCCTTCAGGTCGAACCAGAGCGTCTCCGTCGCCGCCTCGCCGCTGCCGGCCCAGGCGGCGCGGGCGCGCTGGCGCTGCTCGGCCATCGCCGCCTCGAAGCCGGCGACGTCCACGGACTTGCCCTCGCTGCGCAGCGCGTCCTGCGTCAGGTCCAGCGGGAAGCCATAGGTGTCGTAGAGGCGGAAGGCGACCTCGCCGGGCAGGGTGCCGCGCTCGCCGAGCTTGCCGCTTTCCTCCGCCAGCAGGCCGAGGCCGCGCTCGAGCAGCGAGCGGAAGCGGGTCTCCTCCAGCTTCAGCGTCTCCGTCACCAGCGCCTCGGCGCGGACGATCTCCGGATAGGCGGCGCCCATCTGGCGGATCAGCGCCGGCACCAGCCGGTGCAGCAGCGGCTCGCGCGAGCCCATCATGTGCGCATGGCGCATGGCGCGGCGCAGGATGCGGCGCAGCACATAGCCGCGGCCCTCGTTGGAGGGCAGCACGCCGTCGGCGATGAGGAAGGTGCCGGCGCGCAGATGGTCCGCCACCACGCGATGGCTGATGCGGAAGGGCCCATCCGGGTCCTGGCCGGTGGCCTCGGCGCTCGCCAGGATCAGCGCCCGCAGCGTGTCCGTGTCGTAGTTGTCGTGCTTGCCCTGCAGGATGGCGGCGAAGCGCTCCAGCCCCATGCCGGTGTCGATCGAGGGGCGCGGCAGCGGCACGCGGGTGCCGGGCGGGCCTTCCTCATACTGCATGAAGACCAGGTTCCAGATCTCGATGAACCGGTCGCCGTCCTCGTCCGGCGAGCCGGGCGGGCCGCCCGGGATCTTCTCCCCATGGTCGTAGAAGATCTCGGAGCAGGGGCCGCAGGGCCCGGTATCCCCCATGCGCCAGAAATTGTCGCTGGTCGGGATGCGGATGATCCGGCTCTCCGGCAGGCCGGCCACCTTCTTCCAGATCGCCGCCGCGTCGTCATCCTCGGAATAGACGGTGACCAGCAGCTTCTGCTTCGGGATGGCGAAATCCCTGGTCAGCAGCTCCCACGCATAGGGGATCGCCTGCTCCTTGAAGTAGTCGCCGAAGGAGAAATTCCCCAGCATCTCGAAGAAGGTGTGGTGCCGGGCGGTGTAGCCGACATTGTCCAGGTCGTTGTGCTTGCCGCCGGCGCGGACGCTCTTCTGCGCCGTGGTGGCGCGGGAATAGGGCCGCTTTTCCTGGCCGGTAAAGACGTTCTTGAACTGCACCATGCCGCTGTTGGCGAACATCAGCGTCGGGTCGTTGCGCGGCACCAGCGGGCTGCTCTCGACCACGGCATGGCCGTTGCGGGCGAAGTAGTCGAGGAAAGTGGCGCGGATGTCGTTGCTGCTGGTCATCGCCGTCCAATAGCCCTTTGGGCGTCCCGTGTCCCGGCCCCGCTTCCGAGGCTTTCCAGCGTCCTACCCCGCGCCGCAAGGGGCGTCGAGTCGCTCGCGGGCCGGCGGGAAGCCGCTCGGGAAACGACGGGCGGGCCCCGGGCGCGGCAGGGGGCAACAAGGTGACGTTCCGCGCGGCGCGGCAACCGCCGCCCGGGGCGCCCCGTTCTGCCCGGGCGCGCGGCACGCCCCGTGCCGGCCCAACAGGGAGAGGCGACCATGGCCGACAGCATTCGCGACCTGCTCGAAATGTCGCTGCAGGACACCTACAGCGCCGAAACCCAGATCCTCGACGCCCTGCCGAAGATGCAGGAAGCGGCCAGCAGCCCGAAGCTGAAGCAGGCCTTCCAGGAGCATCTCGAGGTCACCCAGCGCCAGGTGGAAAGGCTGGACCAGGTCTGCCAGCAGCTCGGGATCGAGCCGGAGGGCGACACCTGCGAGGCCATGGAAGGGCTGGTGGAGGAAGGCGAGGAAATCATCGAGGAGCTGGAGGAAGGCCCGGTGCGCGACGCGGCGCTGATCGGCGCGGCGCAGAAGGTGGAGCACTACGAAATGGCCGCCTATGGGACGCTCACCGCCATGCTGAAGGCGATGGGCGAAAGCCGCTGCGCCGATCTGATGGCGCAGACGCTGAAGGAGGAGAAGGACACGGACGAGACGCTGAGCGAAATCGCCGAGAGCGAGGTGAACCCGATGGCGCTCGGCGAAGCCCCGGCGAATGAGCAATCGGCGAGCCGCGGGGCGGCGTAGCCAGGGCTCGGGGGGCGTCGCGGCAGCGCCGCGCCGCCCTCCCGACGCCATGGGCCCGGCGCGGCCTGGTGTCCCGGTTCCGAAGTGCTGCGGACTTCGTTCTCGGGCCACCAGCTTGTGTTCAGTGGCCTGCCTGTCCGCTGCGTTCGCCGAAAATCCAGCGAACTTCGCAGGCAGGATCTGGAGTAATATCCGCCCAGGTGGAATCACCTGAGCAGCTTATCTCCGATCTGACAGATCACGACGCGATCCGTCACATCGGAGGCCGTTCTACCGGCGCATGATGCCGGTCGGGGCGTAGGGGGTGACCAGGCCGCCGCCCTCATAGGCGCGCAAGGACGGGTCGCCGGACCAGCCGCCGGCGTAGTCCCCGCCACGCATGCCGCCGCCGGCATAGGCGCGCGAGGCTGGGTCGCCCGACCAGCCGCCGGCGTAATCCCCGCCACGCATGCCGCCGCCGGCATAGGCGCGCGAGGCTGGGTCGCCCGACCAGCCGCCGGCGTAATCCCCGCCACGCATGCCGCCGCCGGCATAGGCGCGCGAAGCCGGGTCGCCCGACCAGCCGCCGGCGTAGTCCTCCCCGCGCATGCCGCCGCCGGCATAGGCGCGGTCCGCCCCGGCGGGCGGCGCCATGGCGAGGGACCCGGCCAGGGCGCCATCCGCCATCGGCGCCATGCCGAGGCGGGGCGCGATGGCGGCGACGTAGAGCAGCGTCTCCTCCGGCAGGATCCGCGCCCCGGCCAGTACCCCCTCCACCCGCTCCGGCCCGGCATTGTAGGCGGCGAGGAAGGCCGGGGCGCCGAAGCGGTCATGCATCTCCCGCAGATAGGCGGTGCCGGCGAGGATATTGTCGCGCGGCTCATAGGGGTCCGCGCCCAGCCCGTATTGGCGGCGCAGCCGGGCATAGGTGCCGGGCATCACCTGCATCAGCCCCATCGCCCCGGCCGGGGAGGTGATGGGCTGGCCGTAGCCATCATAGACCCGCCCGCCGCTCTCCTGCCGCATCACTTCGCGGATCCAGGCTTCCGGCACGCGGAAGCGGGCGGCGGCGCTGCGGATATAGGGTCCCCAGGGGTCTTCCGGCGTGCCCGGCACCGGATAGGCCCGCGCCGCCTGCGCCTGGTAGGAAGCCGCGGCGCTGCGCGAGGCATTCAGATCGTAGCCGTAATCGCCGTTGCCGTCATAGCCCCGCCGCCCATCCCAGGCGGCGTGGCGCGGCCCGCCGGCGCACCCCGCCAGCAGCAGCACCGCGACCCACACCGCGCCCCTTCCCCATCCTGGCATGCCCCAGCGCCCCCCGACGCCGGCCGCAGCATAACGGGCGGCAACCCCTGGCGGAAGAAAAGCCGCTCGAACCCAGGGTTCGGAAACGCCCACCGGGGTCCGGGGGGTGGTCCACGCCCCGGCAAGGTCCAGGGGCAGCGCCCCCGGGGGCGGGAGCGACACTGCCGCCAACGGCCGAAGCCCCCATCACCGCCCGCCCAACCGCACGCTCAGCGGGCAATGGTCGGAAAGCCGGTCACGGAACCGCGGATCCCGCTCCTCATACACCATCACCCGGAGGCTTCCCGGCACCAGCCAGTCGCGTGCCTTCCCGCCCAGCAGGATCTGGTCGATGAAGCGCCGCCCGCCCCGCCAGCAGGGGTCGGAGACCCCTTCCGTCACCCGCGTCAGCGGCCCCGCCGCGTGCAGCCGGCGCAGCAGCGCATCCTGCGGCCCGGCCATGGCCCGGTTGAAATCGCCGAGGATGGCGAAGGCCACCCCCTCCGCCTGCCGCGCCGCCACCCAGCCGGCCAGGATCTCCGCCTGCCGGTCCAGGCTTTCGCAGGCCTCCCCGGCGCCGAGCGGCGCGTCCCGGCAGCCCGCGATCAGGTGGATGGAGAGCAGGCGCAGCGGGCCGGACGGCGTTTCCACCGTGATATCCGTGCCGCGGCGCAGGGAAAACCGCGCCCGCGGCCGCAGATCCAGCCCCGCCAGATCCGGGTTCTGCCGCACCCGCAAGCCCCGCTTCACGGCGAAGCCGGCGCGCTGCAGATCCTCCTCTTCCGGGAAGAAGAAGGCGTAGGCGCGCGGGTCCAGCACGCGCGCCGCCGCCTCCGGCCCATCCACCTCCTGCAGCGCCAGGATGTCGGCATCCAGCCGGGCCGCATACTGCGCCAGGCGGTCGAAATCCGCGGCCGTGCGGGGGCGCTGGTCGCGCGGCAGCTCGGCGCTGCGCAGCGTCAGCCAGGCGATGTTCCAGCTCGCCAGCTTCAGCTCGGCCGCCGCCAGCGGCCGGGCAAGGCAGAGCATCAGCAGCAGGAGAATCGCCCGGCGCATAGCCGGAGCTTGCCGGGGAAGCTCCCGGCCGGATAGGTCCCGCCCCGCGGCATGGGGTGGGGCACGGCCCGCGATGGTCCGCGGGGGCCCCATGGCCAAATTTCCGTGCAGTTTGTAGAAGCGCCCCTGAGTCCGGTGGCGCCCGCCCCCGGCCCAGGGAACAGGGGGAGCCCCGTATGCGACTGGCAGTGCTGAAGGAGCGCCGGCCCGCCGAGACCCGCGTCGCCGCCACGCCGGAGACGGTGAAGAAATTCATCGCCCTCGGCCTGACCGTCGCGGTGGAATCCGGCGCCGGGCTTGCGGCCGGCATCCCGGATGCGGACTACGCCGCCGCCGGGGCGGAGGTGGCGCCGGATGCCGCGGCGACGCTGGCCGGCGCCGGCATCGTGCTGAAGATCCGCGCCCCGCTCGGCACCGGGGAGGGCGCGGTGGACGAGCTCTCGCTGATCCCCCGCGGCGCGCTGCTGCTCGGCCAGTTGCAGGCGACGCCGGAGATGGCGGAGAGCTATGCGAGGCTCGGCATCGAGGCGGGGGCGATGGAGCTGCTGCCCCGCATCACCCGGGCGCAGAGCATGGACATCCTCTCCTCCCAGGCCAACCTCGCCGGCTACCGCGCCGTCATCGAGGCGGCCGGCGCCTTCACGCGCGGCTTCCCGATGCTGATGACGGCCGCCGGCACGATCCCGGCGGCGAATGTCTTCGTCATGGGCGCCGGCGTCGCGGGTCTGCAGGCCATCGCCACGGCGCGGCGGCTGGGCGGGCGCGTCTCCGCCACCGATGTCCGGCCGGCGGCGAAGGAGGAGATCAAATCCCTCGGCGCCAGCTTCGTCGGCTACGAGGATGAGGAGAGCAAGGCGGCGCAGACCGCGGGCGGCTATGCCAGGCAGCTTTCCGCCGAGTTCTACGCCAGGCAGGCCGAGGTGATCGCGGCGCATATCGCCAAGCAGGACATCGTCATCACCACCGCGCTGGTGCAGGGCCGCAAGGCCCCCACCCTGGTGACCGAGGCGATGGTCGCCAGCATGAAGCCCGGCTCCATCATCGTGGACATCGCCGCGGATGCCGGCGGCAATGTCGCGCTGACCAGGCCCGGGGAGGCGGTGACGACGCCGAATGGCGTGACCATCCTCGGCTACCACAATTGGCCGGGCCGGATCGGCGCCGCCGCCTCCGCCCTCTTCGCCCGCAACCTGCTGACCTTCCTGACGACCTTCTGGGACAAGGAGGCGAAGGCGCCGAAGCTGCCGGCCGAGGACGACATCGTGAAGGGCGTGCTGCTGACCCGTGGCGGCGCCGTGATCCACCCGAGCCTCGTGCCCGCGAAGGCCGCCTGAGGAGAACGCCATGAACCCGACCGACCTGGCCAATCAGGCCACGGCCACGGCCAACCGCGCGCTGGAGCTGGCCGAGGCGGCTCGCCGCGCGGCGGAGGCGGTGGCGCCCGTGGCCCAGGCCGCCGAGCCCTTCCTCTACCTGCTGACCATCTTCCTGATGGCCTGCTTCGTCGGCTACTACGTGGTGTGGAACGTCACCCCGGCGCTGCACTCGCCGCTGATGGGCGTGACCAACGCCATCTCCTCCGTCATCGTGGTCGGCGCCATCCTGGCGGCGGGCACGGCGGACAGCACCCTGGCCCGCATCTTCGGCTTCATCGCCGTGACCCTCGCCGCGGTGAACATCTTCGGCGGCTTCCTCGTCACGCGGCGAATGCTCGCCATGTTCCAGTCGAAGAAGAAGGGCTGAGGCGATGGCGACTATCTCGACCCTCGCCTATCTCGTCGCGGCCGTCCTCTTCATCCTGGCGCTGCGCGGGCTGTCGCATCCGGAGACCAGCCGGCGGGGCAATCTCTACGGCATGATCGGCATGGCGATCGCCATCGTGGCGACGCTGTTCCACCACGGCATGGATCTCGGCGGCATCGTGCTGATCCTGGTCGGGCTGGCGCTCGGCGGCAGCGTCGGCGCGGTGGTGGCGAAGCGCATCCAGATGACGGCGCTGCCGCAGCTCGTCGCCGCCTTCCACTCGCTGGTCGGCATGGCGGCGGTCTTCGTCGCCGCGGGCGCCTTCTACAGCCCGGAAAGCTTCGGCATCGGCACGCATGGGCATATCCACACCCAGAGCCTGATCGAGATGTCGCTCGGCATCGCGATCGGTGCGGTCACCTTCTCCGGCTCGGTCATCGCCTTCGCCAAGCTGGATGGGCGGATGTCCGGCGCGCCCATCATCTTCAAGGGCCAGCACCTGCTGAACGCGGCGCTGGGGGCGCTGCTGCTGGTGCTGGTCATCGCCTTCGTCGCCACCGGCAGCCCGGTGCTGTTCTGGCTGATCGCGCTGCTCTCCTTCGCGCTGGGCTTCCTGCTGATCATCCCGATCGGCGGGGCGGACATGCCGGTCGTCGTCTCCATGCTGAACAGCTATTCCGGCTGGGCGGCGGCGGGCATCGGCTTCACCGTGGGCAACCTGCTGCTGATCGTGACCGGCGCGCTGGTCGGCGCCTCGGGCGCCATCCTCTCCTACATCATGTGCAAGGGGATGAACCGCAGCATCATCAACGTGCTGCTGGGCGGCTTCGGCGCCGAGGCGGGCGGCGCGGCGGCGGGCGGTGCAACGGCAGAACGCGCCCCGGTGAAGGCCGGCAGCCCGGAGGACGCCGCCTTCATCATGAAGAACGCGCAGAAGATCATCGTCGTGCCCGGCTACGGCATGGCGGTGGCCCAGGCGCAGCAGGTGCTGCGGGAAATGGGCGACCTGCTGAAGAAGGAAGGGGCGGAGGTGGAATACGCCATCCACCCCGTCGCCGGCCGGATGCCCGGGCACATGAACGTGCTGCTGGCCGAGGCCAACGTGCCCTACGAGGACGTCAAGGAGCTGGAGGAGATCAACCCGGAATTCGCCGAGGCCGACGTGGCCTATGTGATCGGCGCCAATGACGTGACCAACCCGGCGGCGAAGACCGACAAATCCAGCCCGATCTACGGCATGCCCATCCTCGATGTGGAACGGGCGAAGACGGTGTTCTTCGTGAAGCGCGGCATGAGCAGCGGCTATGCCGGGGTGGACAACGAGCTGTTCTTCCGGCCGAACACCATGATGCTGTTCGGGGATGCGAAGAAGGTGACGCAGGAAATCGTCCAGGCGCTGCAGAAGTAGCCGGGAAGGGTCGCGCCGTCAGGCGGCTGGCGGCGCAACCCTTCCTCCGGCTCCATCCTGCCAGGGCCGGCCGGCAGGCCCCGCGATCCAGGTCTCGCGGGGCTAGGGTCGCATCGCCTCCGCGAAAGGTTCATCGCCATATCGTGATGACATCGCCGCCGCCGAACTGTCATTGAAGCGTCATCGAAGGAGGATGACCTCGATGGACGGCACCAGCGCGCAGCGGCTCGATCTGCGTCCCATCGCCCGTTCGGTCGGCACGGTGCTGGGCTTCCGTGCCGGAGATGTGGTGTTCCGCGAGGGCGATGCCCCGCACTGCATGTATGTGGTGCTGGACGGCACGGTGGAGGTCCGCCGCCGCGACCTGCGGATCGAAACCATCGGTCCCGGCCAGGCGCTGGGCATCCTCTCCATCCTGGACGGGGAGCGCCGCACCATCACCGCCGAGGCGGCGACGGATTGCGAGCTGGCCGCCATCGACGCCCGGAAATTCCGCGCCCTGGTCGAGGAGATGCCGCATTTCGGCTGGTATGTCATGGGAGAGCTGGCCCATCGCCTCCGCATGACCAACGCCCATCTCTAGAGCATTTTCAAGTCCGGCGGAATCGCCGGACGACTCGGAAAATGCGATCAAACAAAGGGCTGGAGCGGGTTCGCCGAGCGCAGGCGAGGTGAAACCGCTCTAATGTCCTGTCCGTTGCGTTCGCTGGATTTCCAGCGAACGCAGCGGACAGGCAGGCCGCTGAAAACTAAGACTCGTGGCCCGAGAACGAAGTCCGCAGGACTTCGGGATCGGGACACCAGACTCACACCGGGGTCCGGGGACCGGTCCAGTCCCCGGCGGGGGGGGGGTCAGCGGCGCTGCCGCCGACAGGCAAGGCCCCGATCTTCCTGCTTGCCCGTCGCATATCCTCCGAGCTTCGCGCCCATGGGGCAGCGCCCCCTGCCGCGGCCCGGGGCGGCGCCCCGCCTACTCCGCATTCCCCATCAGCGCCGCCTTCAGCTCCGCCCGCGTCGTCAGCCAGCCGAAGAAGGCCGTCACGTTGAACTCCGTCGCCGCCTGCTGCGCCGGGCCGCCCGCCGGCCCGGTGGCGTCCGTCACCATCACCGGAAAGAACTCCCGGTGATAGGCATCCCGCAAGGTGCTCTCCACGCAGACATTCGTCGCCACGCCGCAGATCAGCAGGTTGCGGATGCGCCTGGCGTGCAGGATCTGCTCCAGATTCGTCCCGGCAAAGCCGGAATAGCGCGACTTCGCCACCACGATGTCGCCCGGCAGCGGCGCCACCTCCGGCACGATCTCATGGTCCCAGGTGCCGTGGGTGATGAGCTTGCCGGCATAGGCCTCGTTCGCGCGCATGAAGGCAAGGGCGTTGGATTTGTGCCAGACCGGCGCCCCCTCCCCGCCCGCCTCGCGCAGATCGGCGGAGAAGCCGTTCTGCAGGTAGATGATCGGGATGCCCGCGCCGCGGCAATCGGCGATCAGCCGCGCCGTCTCCTCGATGACCGGCCCGCTGCCGGAGACGTCGAAGCCGCAGAGGTCGAGATAGCCGCCCTTGGACAGATAGGCGTTCTGCATGTCCACCACGATCAGCGCCGTCTCCTCCGGCACCACGGTGAGGGGCTGGGGGCGGGCGGGGATGGTGACGCTGCGCTGCATCGCGGGCTCCGTGCTTGGCTTGCGTGTACCAAGCACGCCCCATGCCAGGGGCGTGTCAGCGCGGCGCCGCCGCGGCCTGCGGCACCAGGCTGGCCGCCAGGCCGAATTCCCGTGCCACCTGCTCCGCCCCGGCCAGCGCCCCGGCATCGGCGGCGAAGGGGACGCTGCGCAGATGCGTCCAGACCACGCCGCCCGCCCCGGGCACCGCCAGCATCTGCACCGGCAGGCCGCGCGCCGCGAGCCGCGCCGCCAGCGCCTCCGCCTGCTCCGGCACCAGGATGACGCCGAGGTCCAGCGCATAGCCGCCGGTGGCGGGGGCCAGCAGCCCGGGCGCCGCGGCGGCGGGCAGGGCCGGGCCCGGCGCGCCGCGGCCCAGCAGCCGGGCGAAGGGGGGCGGCAGGCGCACCTCCGCCTCGGCGGGCGGCAGCGCCGCCGCGGGCGGGTGCGGCCGCGCCAGCCAGGCCACCATGCAGCCGGCGAGCAGGAGAAGAAGGGCCAGCCCAAGCCACCGGATCGGCAGGGCGGGCGCAGGCACCGGGACGGGCCCGGCCCAGAGGGAGGAGCGGTGCATCGGACATCCTGTCTCGACAGCCATGGCGGCGCGCCGGTGCGGCGCGTCGGAGGGAGTCATCCCATTGCGGCGGTCACCTAAGGGTTAAAGGCGGTGAGCAGGCCGCGCCGCTGCCGCGGCAGGGCGCCCGGGCCGTGCGGGCACGCCGGAGCGCGGCGGCCGACGGGCGGGGAGCGGGCCCGGCAAGCCCGCCGGTTAATCCCTGGCCCCTGCCTGCGCCGGCGCCGCAGCCCGGGCCGTGGCGCCGCTCCAGCCCCCTGCCCGCCCCGGCCCTACCGCCCCGCCCGCAGCCCCGCGCTCAGCGCCGCATCCAGCGCCTGCATCTCCGCATTCAGCGCCGCATAGGCCTCCGGGCTGAGGCCGGAGCGTTGCAGCAGCGCGGCGCCGAGGCAGCCGCAGCGCGCCAGCACGCCCCGCCCCTGCGCCGTCAGCCAGACCTGCACCTGGCGTTCATCCACCCTGTCGCGGCGGCGCTGCACCAGCCCCACCGCCTCCATCCGCTTCACCGTCGGCGTCACCGTGCTCGGCTCCAGCGCCAGCCGGGCGGCGATGCCGCCGATGGTGCTGCCATCCGCCTCCTCCAGCACCGAGAGCACCAGGTATTGCGGGTAGGTGATGCCGAGCTCGTCCAGCAGCGGCTTGTAGGTGCGGTTGATGGCCATGCCCGCCCGGTAGAGGGTGAAGCAGAGCTGCTGTTCCAGCGGCAGGCGGGGTGGATCGTCCATGGGGGTCCTCTGCGGCGCCAGGGCGCGGGGCGCAATGGCGCTAACCTTCAAGATGGCAATTTCCTTACCGCGATAAGTTTTCGCTGGACAGCCTATCCGGGCAGGGTTAGCTGTTATTTAGCGAGATAATCTTTATCGAGCAAATCAAAGGAGCCTCCCATGAGCGAGCCTTCCATCCCCGCCGACCGCACCGGCGACGGCTACGTCGTCACCCGGGACGGGACGAAGATCTTCTACAAGGATTGGGGCAGCGGGCAGCCGATCGTCTTCCACCATGGCTGGCCCCTCTCCGCCGATGACTGGGACGCCCAGATGCTGTTCTTCCTGGCGCAGGGCTACCGCGTCATCGCGCATGACCGGCGGGGCCATGGCCGCTCCAGCCAGTCCTATACGGGCAATGAGATGGATACCTACGCCGCGGATGTGGCGGAGCTGGCGCTGAAGCTGAACCTGAAGGACGCCATCCATATCGGCCATTCCACCGGCGGCGGCGAGGTGGCGCGCTATGTCGCGCAATATGGCGGCGGCGGCAGGGTGGCGAAGGCGGTGCTGATCGGCGCCGTGCCGCCGGTGATGGTGAAGTCGGAAAAGAATCCGGGCGGCCTGCCCATCGAGGTGTTCGACGGCTTCCGCAAGACGCTGGCGGCCAACCGGGCGCAGTTCTTCCGCGACGTGCCGGCGGGGCCCTTCTACGGCTTCAACCGGCCGGGCGTGGAGACCATCCCCGGCGTCGTCGACAATTGGTGGCGCCAGGGCATGATGGGCAGCGCCAAGGCGCATTACGACTGCATCAAGGCCTTCTCCGAGACCGACTTCACGGAAGACCTGAAGAAGATCGAGGTGCCGACGCTGGTGCTGCATGGCGAGGACGACCAGATCGTGCCGATCGGCGCCTCCGCCCGGCTCTCCGCGCCGCTGCTGCGGAAGGGCACGCTGAAGACCTATCCGGGGCTGCCGCATGGCATGGCGACGACCCACGCGGATCAGATCAACGCGGATCTGCTGGCCTTCGTCAAATCCCCATGAAGCTGCTGGCGCAGCCTCATGGGGGCCCCGGCTATCGCTTCATGCCCCGGGGCCTCGCACGGCCTTCCGCGGCAAAGCCGCGGAAGGACTTCGGGCACCGCCCGGAATGATGCCGCGCCAAACCCCAGGGTTCTCACGGGGTTGGACGCGCTGCGCCCAAGGTGAGAGGAGGGCTGAGCCCTTCCTCAAGCCGTGCGGTCCACGCCCCCCGTCAGCGCCGCCTGCGCCGCCGCCAGCCGCGCCACGGGCACGCGGTAGGGCGAGCAGGACACGTAATCCAGCCCCGCCTCCTCGCAGAACATGATGGAGGCCGGGTCGCCGCCATGCTCGCCGCAGATGCCGAGCTTGAGGTCCGGCTTCACCGACCGCCCCTTCTCCGCCGCGATCTTCACCAGCGCGCCGACGCCCTCCGGGTCGATGGAGACGAAGGGGTCCTTCGGCATGATCCCCTTCTCGACATAGAGCGGCAGGAATTTGCCGGCATCGTCGCGCGAGAGGCCGAAGGTGGTCTGCGTCAGGTCGTTGGTGCCGAAGCTGAAGAAGTCGCCCACCTCGGCGATCCGGTCGGCGGTCAGCGCGGCGCGCGGCAGCTCGATCATCGTGCCGACATAGTATTCGACATGGTAGCCGGATTCGGAAAAAACCTCCTGCGCCACCTTGTCCACCTGCGCCTTGGTGATCTCCAGCTCCCGCCGCGTCGCGACCAGCGGGATCATGATCTCCGGCACCGGCGCGTCGCCCGTCTCCTGGCCGATCGCGACCGCCGCTTCGAAGATGGCGCGCGCCTGCATTTCGTAGATCTCCGGGAAGGAGATGCCCAGGCGGCAGCCGCGATGGCCGAGCATCGGGTTGGCTTCGGAAAGCTCCTCGGCGCGGCGGCGCATCGCCTCCGGATCGGCGCCGAGCGCCGCGGCCACCTCGGCGATTTCCGCCGCGCCATGCGGCAGGAATTCATGCAGCGGCGGGTCCAGCAGCCGGATGGTCACCGGCAGGCCGGCCATGATGCGGAACAGCTCGGAAAAATCCTGGCGCTGGAAGGGCAGCAGCTTCGCCAGCGCCTCGCGCCGGCCGCGCTCCGTCTCGCTCATGATCATCTGGCGCACGGCGCCGATGCGGTCCGGGTCGAAGAACATATGCTCGGTGCGGCAGAGGCCGATGCCCTCGGCGCCGAATTTGCGCGCCGTGTCGGCATCCAGCGGCGTCTCCGCATTGGCCCGCACGCGCAGCCGCCGGACCTTGTCGGCCCAGCCCATCAGCGTGGCGAAATCGCCGGAAAGCTGCGGCTCCACCATCGGCACGCTGCCGATGAAGATCTCGCCCGTGGCGCCGTCCAGCGTGATGGTCTCGCCCGCCTGCACCTGCTGGCCGCCGGCGCTCAGCACCTGGCTGTTGTAGTCCACCGTCACGCCGCCGGCGCCGGCGACGCAGGGCCGCCCCATGCCGCGCGCCACCACCGCCGCATGGCTCGTCATGCCGCCGCGCGTCGTCAGGATGCCCTTCGCGGCATGCATGCCGTGGATGTCCTCGGGGCTGGTCTCGATGCGGACGAGGATGACGCTCTCGCCCTTCTGCGCCCGCGCCTCCGCCTCATCCGCGCTGAACACCACCGTGCCGCAGGCGGCACCCGGGGAGGCCGGCAACCCCTTCGCCAGCAGCTTGCGCGGCGCCTTCGGGTCCAGCGTCGGGTGCAGGAGCTGGTCGAGGGCGGAGGGGTTCACCCGCTTCACCGCCTCGGTTTCCGAGATCAGCCCTTCCTGTGCCATGTCCACCGCGATCTTCAGGCTGGCGGCGGCGGTGCGCTTGCCGTTCCGCGTCTGCAGCATGTAGAGCTTGTTCTGCTGCACCGTGAACTCGATGTCCTGCATGTCCGCATAATGCTTTTCCAGCTTGGCGCGGACTTCGACGAGCTCCCGGTAGGCGTTCGGCATCGCCGCTTCCATGCTGCGCTCGCCGGGCTTCGCGCGGGCTTCGGACATGGGCTGCGGCGTGCGGATGCCGGCCACCACATCCTCGCCCTGGGCGTTGATGAGGTATTCGCCGTAGAAGATGTTCTCGCCCGTGCTCGGGTCGCGGGTGAAGCAGACGCCGGTGGCGCAATCCTCGCCCATATTGCCGAAGACCATGGCCTGGACGTTCACCGCCGTGCCCCAATCGGCCGGGATGTCGTGCAGCCGGCGATAGGTGTTGGCGCGCGGGTTCATCCAGCTTCCGAACACCGCGCCGATGGCGGCCCAGAGCTGCGCCTTCGGGTCCTGCGGGAAGGGCTCGCCCTTCACCTCCTCCACCATGTCCTTGTAGCCCGCCACCACCCGGTGCCAGTCCTGGGCGCTGAGCTGGGTGTCCTCGATCAGCCCGGCATCGAGCTTCACATGCTCGATGATCTCCTCGAAGCGGTGGTGGTCGATGCCGAGGACGACGCTGCCGAACATCTGGATGAAACGGCGATAGCTGTCCCAGGCGAAGCGCGCATCGCCCGAGGCGGCGGCGAGGCCTTCCACCGTCTGGTCGTTCAGGCCGAGATTCAGCACCGTGTCCATCATGCCCGGCATGGAGACGCGGGCGCCGGAGCGGACCGAGACGAGCAGCGGCTTGTGGTGGTCCCCGAAGCGGTTGCCGACGGCCTTCTCCACCCGGGCCAGGGCTTCCGCCACCTGGGCTTCCAGATCGTCCGGGTAGGATTTGCCGTGGTCGTAATAATAGGTGCAGACCTCGGTGGTGATGGTGAAGCCGGGCGGGACGGGCAGGCCGATGCTGGCCATTTCGGCCAGGTTGGCGCCCTTGCCGCCCAACAGGTTCCGCATCTCCGCCTTGCCGTCGTTCTGGCCGGCGCCGAAGCTGTACACCCACTTGGTCATGCGCGGTTTTCCTCTGGCAGACGCCATGCGGCAGGGCAGGCGCGCAGTTGTAGCATGTTGGGGTTGTTCAACCCTCGATCTTTGCGAACTCCGCCACCTGGTCCATGGCGGCGGTCAGGCGGGCCAGCAAACGCAGGCGGTTGGCCCGCAGTTCCGGCTTCGGATCATTGACCGTCACGCTGTCGAAGAAGGCATCCAGCGGGGCGCGGAGTTCGGCGAGCGCGAACATGGCGGCCAGGAATTCCTCCTTCGCGAGCCCGGACGCGACCTCCCCTGCCTTGCGTTCGACCGCTGCGGCGAGGGCGATTTCCGCGGGCAGGGTGAGCAGCCCGGGATCGACCGCGCCGGCATGCGGCCCATCCTTGCGGTTCTCGATCCGCAGGATGTTGGCCGCCCGCTTATACGCAGCGAGCAGGTTAGCACCATCCGGCGTGGCGAGCATTTTTTCGAGCGCATCGGCCCGGGCGAGCAAGCGCACGAGGTCGTCATCGGGGGTGGCGCCGAAGATGGCGGCGACGAGGTCGTGGCGGGCGCCTTCGGCGCGGAGCTGGACGCGGAGGCGTTCGGCGAGGAAGTCGAGGAGTTCTCGGAGTGTATTCTCCTCGAGTCCGACAACCGCATAGTCGCCCGTTTCGACGGCTCGACCGGTAGCGTTCTCGTATTGCTCGCGGGCCTGCCGGACCCCGGTGAGCTTCGCACCCCCCACTGCGCCAATCGCCAGATCAAGGGCGGTATTGAGGATCGACGCCAGAGGGAACCTGAGACCGTTCTCCCGCACAATCCGGATGACCCCGAGCGCCGCCCGCCGCAGCGCGAAGGGATCGCCGCTCCCGGTCGGCTTCTCGCCCACCGCGAAGAACCCGGCCAACTGATCCAGCTTGTCCGCCAGCGCCAGCGCCACCGCCACAGGCCCACTCGGCACCGCATCCCCCGGCCCCAGCGGCCGGTAATGCGCCCCGATCGCCTCCGCCACCTCCGCCGGCTCGCCCTGATGCAGCGCGTAGTAGCGCCCCATGACGCCTTGCAGCTCAGGGAACTCGCCCACCATGCCGCTGGCCAGATCCGCCTTGCAGAGCTTCGCCGCCCGCGTCGCATGGCCGACATCGGCGCCGATGGCGGTGGCGATCACCTCCGCCAGCTTCTCCAGCCGTCGCACCCGCTCCCCCTGGGTGCCGAGCTTGGCGTGGAACACCACGCTCTCCAGCTTCGGCAGGAACTCCTCCAGCCGGTGCCTGCGGTCGAGGTCCCAGAAGAAGCGCGCATCCGCCAGCCGCGCCCGCAGCACCTTCTCATTCCCGGCGACGATGGCCGCGCCGCCATCCTGCGGCGTGATATTGGCCACCAGCGCGAAGCGCGGCGCCGCCCGCCCGTCCGGATAGCGCAGGGCGAAGTAGCGCTGGTTCACCCGCATGGAGGTGCGCATCACCTCCGCCGGCAAATCCATGAAGGCGTCGTCGATGCGGCCGAGCAGCGGCACCGGCCATTCCACCAGCCCCGCCACCTCCGCCAGCAGCCCGCGGTCCGGCACCACCTCCAGCCCCTCGGCCGCGGCGAGCCGCGTCACCTCCGTCTCGATCAGCCTCTCCCGCTCCGCCGGATCGGCCACCACGAAGCGCTCCCGCAGCCCCGCCGCATATTCCGCCGCGCCGCGCACCGCGAAGGGCGCGGTGCCATGCAGGATGCGGTGCCCCTCGGTCAGCGCGTCGGACGCCAGGCCATGCACCGCATCCTCGCCCTCAGCCAAGGCGAAGCGCACCGGCGCGCCGTCGAACACGCAGAGGATGCGCTGCAGCGGCCGCACCCAGGTGAAGCCGCTCTCGCCCCAGCGCATGCTCTTCGGCCAGGGGAAGCTGCGCAGCAGCCCCGGCAGCTTCGCCGCGATCAGCGCCGGCGCCTCGATCGCCTCGCCCGGCTTCCGCAGCACCCAGAATTGGCCTTCCTGCGCCAGCGCCTCGCGCGCCGCGCCATGCTTGCGCAGGAACCCCTCCAGCGCCGCCTCCGGCGCGCCGATGCGCGGCCCGCGCTCCTCCTTCGCCGCCGTCTCGGCCCGCGCCGCCATCTCCCCCAGCGCGGCGATGCGGCGCGGGCCATGGAGCGGCTTCGGCGCCACCGTCATCAGCGGCGCCAGCGCCTTCAGCAGCCCGGCGCAGAGGTCCTCGGCCGCCCTCGCCTGCATGCGGGCCGGGATTTCCTCGGAAAACAATTCGATCAGAAGCTCAGGCATGGGGTGGTAGCGCGGCCTTCACATCGGTGCGGGCGAAATCCCCGCCCTTGAACAACAGGGGCTCGCCACGGGATCTGGCGAGGGCATAGGCGAAGCAATCGCCGAGATTGAGGCCGGCGGGATGCCGTCCCCTGCCGTAGCGGCGCCAGCCTTCCAGGGCCAGGGCGGCCTGGTCTGCAGTGAAGGGAATCACGTCCGCCCTGGCCTCAGCCAGCAGCCTGGCCAGCCGATCCCGCACCGCCGGCCCGGCACGACCTTCGGCCACCATCCCGATCTCGACCATCGTCGCCGCGGAAACCCCGACCTGTTCGGCGGTCGTCATGGCTTCGGTGAAGGCCGCAGCCTCCGGCTCATCCAGCAGGATGGCCATGATGACCGAGGTATCGAGGATCACTTCGGCAGCCCGTTCTCGTCGTAAAGGTCGGAATGGTCGCTGCTCGACCCCGGGGGGAAGAGCTTGGACGCCTCCTTGGCAATCGCCATGATCGCCTCATAGCGCCGCTGCCGCTCCGCCTCCCGCCCCGCCTGTTCGCGGGCCAGCTTCTCCTCCACCGCCTGGCGCACCGCCTCGGTCACCGAGGTGCCGAGCAGTTCCGCCAAGGCCCGGGCCCCGGCGATCAGCTTCTCGTCCTTGATGTTCATCTGGCCCATGGGAGGCTCCGGCGGTAGAACCTGATGCAGTATTCTACCCTACCCGCCGCCCGCCAGCCATGCCTCGCAGCAACCCTTCGCCAGCTCCCGCACCCGGGCGATATAGGCCTGCCGTTCCGTCACGCTGATGGCGCCACGGGCATCCAGCAGGTTGAAGCGGTGGCTGGCCTTGATGCACTGGTCATAGGCGGGCAGGGCGAGCCCGTGCCGCAGCAGCGCGGCGCATTCCTCCTCCGCGTCGCGGAAATGGCGGAACAGCTTCTCCGTATCCGCGTATTCGAAGTTATGGGCGCTGAATTCGCGCTCGGCGCGCAGGAAGACCTCGCCATAGCGCACGCCCTGGCCGTTGAAATCCAGGTCGTACACATTGTCCACGCCCTGGATGTACATGGCCAGGCGTTCCAGCCCGTAGGTCAGCTCGCAGCTCGGCACCTCGCAGGGGATGCCGCCCACCTGCTGGAAATAGGTGAATTGGGTGATCTCCATCCCGTCGCACCAGACCTCCCAGCCGAGGCCCCAGGCGCCGATGGTCGGGCTCTCCCAGTCATCCTCGACGAAGCGGATGTCGTGCACCAGCGGGTCGAGGCCGATCGCCCTGTAGCTGCCGATCAGCGCGGTCTGCGGATCCGCCGGCGAGGGCTTCATGATGACCTGGTACTGGTAATAGTGCTGCAGCCGGTTCGGGTTCTCGCCATAGCGCCCGTCGGAGGGCCGGCGGGAGGGCTGGACATAGGCCGCCTTCCAGGGTTTGCGGCCGAGCGCCCGCAGGGTGGTGGCCGGGTGGAAGGTGCCGGCGCCGACCTCCATGTCGTAAGGCTGCAGGATGAGGCAGCCCTGGGCGGACCAATAGGCATGCAGCCGCAGGATGAGCTCCTGGAAGCTGGGCGGGCGGGCGGGCGGGCTGGGGGGTGAAGGGGCGGCGTCGGTGCTCATGCCGGGCCTTTTACGCCGGGTGCGCGGCGGAACATAGTGCCGGCGCAACCCTTTGGATTTGCCCGATGACCGAGACCGAACGCCTGATCCGCGCCTATTACGCCGCCTTCGCCGCCGGGGACCGCGCCAGGATGCTGGCGCTGCTGGCGGAGGATGTGGCGCATGACGTGAACCAGGGTGCCCGCCAAACAGGCAAAGCGGCCTTCGCCGCCTTCCTGGCGCATATGGACCGCTGCTACCGGGAGGTGCTGCGGGAGCTGGTGGTGATGGTGGATGCCAGCGGCAGCCGCGCCGCGGCGGAGTTCATCGTGGAGGGCGAGTACCTGGCAACCGATGCCGGCCTGCCGGAGGCCAGGGGCCAGCGTTACGCCCTGCCGGCGGGGGCGTTCTTCGCGGTGAAGGACGGCAAGATTGCGCGCGTGACGGTGTACTACAACCTGCCGGCGTGGATCCGGCAGGTGGGTGGGTAGGCGCAGGCACGACGCGGCCCCGCTCCACCCCCAAAGCCCCGCAGCCACCTCCACCCTGACCCTCCCCCGCCAGCGGGAGAGGGAAGGCGGCCTCCCTCCCCGCCTTGCAGGGAAGGGCGGGGGGGGGTGCGCCGGGCGCAAAGGGCGGGCGGCGGCGAGGGTGTGCCGCGCGCCGCCGCGCCGGCCGCCTACAACCCCAACCGCCCCCACATCGCCCTTTCCTCCGCCGCCGCCAGCACCGCCTCGGCGCTCAGCCCCGGCAGCAGGCGGCGCAGCAGGCCGGGCCGCGGCCCATGCACCGGCACGATCCGCACCTTCTCCCCGAAGCGCCGCTTCGCCTCCCCCACCGCATCGCCCAGCCGGTCGGCGAAGCCCAACTCCACCGCCCGCCGCCCGGTCCAGAAGCGGCCGCTGAAGGCCTCCGCCTCCGGCAGCTTCAGCTTCGCCCCCCGCCGGCTGCGCACCCAGGCGCGGAATTCCTCGTGCAGCTCGGTCAGCAGCGCTTCCAGCCGCGCCTGGTCCCCCGGCCGTTCCGGGCTGAAGGGGTCCCAGAAGCTCTTCTCCTCCCCGGCCGTCCGCACCCGCCGCTCCACCCCCAGCTTCTCCAGCGCAGCGGGGAACCCGAAGCCCGCCGCGATCACCCCGATGGAGCCGAGGATGGAAGCCGGGTCGGCCACCACCTCATCCGCCGCGCAGGCGATCCAGTAGCCGCCGGAGGCCGCCGCATCCTCCACGCAGCAGATGACCGGCAGCTTCTTCTCCGCCGCCAGCCGGCGGATATGCGCCGCCACCAGGCTGGACTGCACGGCGGAGCCGCCGGGCGAGTTCAGCACCAGGAACACCGCCGCCGCCCGCTTCACCGCGAAGGCGCGGTCCAGCAGCGGCAGGGCGGCGGCGGCGCTGATGCCGCCGGAGAAGCCGGGACGCGGGGAGATGACGCCGGCCAGGCGCAGCAGCGCAACCCGGGGATGGCGGGAGAGGAAGGGGAGGTTCATGCGCCCCAGAGCTTGCCCCGCCCCGCTGCCGGTTCAACCCCGCAAGGCGGGCCGGCCCGCGGGGCTTGCCGGCCCGCCGCCGCCGGGCCAGCCTGCTGCCCGCATTGCCCGCGGGAGGATTTCGGCTCCGTCCGGTCCTCGCCGGGCTGGTCCTGGCCGGGCCGGGCACAGCGTGCGGCGGGCTCTGGATAGGGAGAGGGACATGGCGGATTTCACCGGCAAGCGCGTGGTGGTCTGCGGCGGCAGCCGCGGCATCGGGCGCTCCATCGCGCTGGGCTTCGCCGCCGGCGGCGCGGCGGTTTCCATCTGCGCCCGCGGCGCCGGGCCGCTGGAGGCGGCGCGGGCGGAGATCGCCGCGCTCGGCGTCACCGCCCATGCGGCGTCCTGCGACCTGGGCGACCGCGACTCCGTCACGGCCTACGTCGCCGCGGCGGGGAAGGCGCTGGGCGGCATCGACGTGCTGGTGAACAACGCCTCCGGCTTCGGCTCCCAGGACACGGAGGAGCATTGGGCCCAGGGGCTTTCCGTGGATGTCATGGCAACGGTGCGGGCGACCCATGCCGCCCTGCCCTTCCTGGAGGCGGCGAAGGGCTGCATCGTCAATGTCTCCTCCATCTCCGGCTACCGGCCCAGCATGCGCACACCCGCCTATGCCGCGGTGAAGGCGCTGCTGATCAACTACACCCAGAGCCAGGCGGCGATGTATGCGCCGAAGGGCATCAGGGCCAATGCGGTGGCGCCGGGCAGCATCGAATTCCCGGGCGGGAGCTGGGAGGCGCGCAGGACCTCCGACCCCAGGCTGTACAATGCCATCCTCGGCAGCATTCCCTTCGGCCGGCTCGGCACGCCGGAGGAGGTGGCGGAGGTGGTGCTGTTCCTCGCCAGCCCCGCCGCGCGCTGGGTGACGGGCCAGACCATCATCGTCGATGGCGGCCAAATGCTTTAGCATTCCCCGTGACGTTGCTGCGCAACGCCATGGGACCCCGGGGCGCTGGGTGAGCAGCGCCTCGCACAGCATGGCGCGGCGAAGCCGCGCCATGCAGCGGGCGGTCCGGTTGTGCGGGGGCGCCGAGGGCCCGACGGGTTTGGTGGCCGGAAAGGCGCATGGCGGATCGGGGATTGGCCGGGTGCCTGACGCCGATCGGTAAAAAATTCCCCGCGGCGGGAACCCTGGCGAGGTCGCGAGGGCAACCGCATATGCCGGGGATCAGAGGGGAGCATCGCCCATGAGCACCGAATACGTCCCGCCCAAGGTCTGGACCTGGGACAAGGAGAGCGGTGGCCGCTTCGCCAACATCAACCGCCCCATCGCCGGCCCGACGCATGAGAAGGAGCTGCCGGTCGGCCGTCACCCGCTGCAGCTCTACTCCCTCGGCACGCCGAACGGGGTGAAGGTGACGATCATGCTGGAGGAGCTGCTGGCCCTCGGCCATAAGGGCGCGGAATACGACGCCTGGCTGATCCGCATCGGCGAGGGCGACCAATTCGGCAGCGGCTTCGTCGGGGTGAATCCGAATTCCAAGATCCCGGCGCTACTGGACCGCAGCGGCCCGGCGCCGGTGCGGGTCTTCGAATCCGGCTCCATCCTGTTCTACCTGGCAGAGAAATTCGGCGCCTTCCTGCCCACCGCCCAGCCGGCGCGGGCGGAGGCCATGTCCTGGCTGTTCTGGCAGATGGGCAGCGCACCCTATCTCGGCGGCGGCTTCGGGCACTTCTACGCCTATGCCCCCAGCAAGCAGGAATACCCGATCAACCGCTTCGCCATGGAGACCAAGCGGCAGCTCGACGTGCTGAACCGCCGGCTGGCGGAGAGCGAGTACATCGCCGGCCCGGACTACACGATCGCCGACATGGCGATCTTCCCCTGGTATGGCGGGCTGGTGAAGGGCTGGCTCTACGGGGATTCGGCGACCTTCCTGAGTGCGCAGGACTACACCCATGTGCAGCGCTGGGCGGACCGGATCCTGGCGCGGCCCACGGTGCAGCGCGGCCGCATGGTGAACCGCGTCTCGGGCGAGCCCTCCAGCCAGCTCCATGAGCGGCACGACGCCAGCGATTTCGAGACGAAGACGCAGGACAAGCTGGCGGCGAAGGGCTGACGAAGCTTGCGTGGCGAGGGCGCTGCCACGCGCGCCTTCGCCGCGGCAGCGCAGGGCAACCTGCCCGCCAATGCCTGACGCCCCCCCGCGGGCGAAGGGGGCCATGGGGCGGCTTTCGTGTCAAGGATAGAACCGGGCGAAGCGCGGTGCCGCTTCGCGGCATCCTTGACGCGAAAACTGCCCCATGGCTGTGGCTTGGGGTGCGCTCGACGCAGCCGAGCGCGCATTGTCGCGCCGGGCGGAACGCCCCGGAGGGGCCTAGCTAGAGCGGGATCGGTTGAGCTGCGCTCACCCGCCCGGCTCTAGCTCATTGTTCGGTCGCGTGATTCACGGTTTCGGTCGATTCGACCTCAACCGATCAGGCTCTACTCCGTCACCGGCCGGCCGCGCCCGCGCTTCACCTCCGCCCGTCGCGACTTGCCCTCCAGCCGCCTGACCTTGCTCGCCTTGGTCGGCTTCGTCGCGCGTCGCGGCGGCGGGGGCGGCACCGCCGCCTCGCGGATCAGCGCCAGCAGCCGTTCCAGCGCATCCTCCCGGTTCCGCTCGCGCATCCGGAAGCGCTGGGCGGTGATGACGATGACGCCATCCTGCGTCAGCCGGTGCCCCGCCAGCTTCTCCAGCCGCGGCCTGACATCCTCCGGGATGTTCGGCGAGCGCCGGGCATCGAAGCGGAGCTGCACCGCGCTCTCCACCTTGTTCACATTCTGCCCGCCGGGGCCGGAGGCGCGGAGGAAATCCTCCACCAGCTCCGCCTCGTCGATGGCGATGCGCCGCGTCACCTGGATCATGGCGGCAGCAGCGGCGCGGATGGCTGCTCGTCCTTCAGCGCCACGCCCGTCGCCCCCAGAAGCAGCGCGGCGCCGGCCAGCCAGAGCAGCTTCTCCGCCGCCGCCCGCGCCGACATCCCGCCTTCCCGGATGTTGGAGATGCAATTGCGCTCCGCATCCGTGCGCCCCGGCCGCGGCCCCAGGGTGAGGTACAGCCCCATGCTCTCCGTCGCCGTCAGCCCCGGCCGCTCGCCGATCAGCATGGCGACCATGGCGGCGCCCATCGCCCCGCCGATCTCATCCCCCAGCGCGACGCGCCCCTGCGCCGCGACCACGATGGGCGCCACCTGCATCCCCGCCCCGCGCAGCAGCGTCACCGCCTCGGCGAGAAAACCGGGCGCCTGCGCCGCCACGCCGCTGGCGCAGAGCCCATCCGCCACGACGAAGAGGAAGGCGCCCGGCACCGCCGGCAGCTTCGCCCGGTCCGCCTCCCGCAGCCGCCGCCCGAGATCGGGCCGCAGCAGGAAGGCGCGGCGATCCGCCGCCTGGCTCGCCACCTCGAGGACCGGCAGGCCGAGCGAGGCCGCCACCGCCGCCACCCCGGCAGCATCCAGCGCCGAATGCACCGCATCCCGCGCCCGCGCATGCGCCTCCTGAAACGCCAGATGCGCCGCAGTCGGCATCCCATCCCCTACCCGCCCCAGCGCGACGCGCGCGGCGGTGAAACGCCGCAGCTCCGCCCAGCGCGCGGGGGCGGCAGCCGGTGCCACGCCGGACGCAGCCTGGCCGTCACGCCCCGCGGCGGCATCCCCAGGCGGCAAGGCGGCCGGGTGCAGCCCGGTGCCGCGGTCCTCCGGCACGCTCACGCCAGCCCCGCCGGCCCTGGCAGCCCCGCCCCGCTCACGCCAGCCCCACCAGTTCGGGCGCCAGCAGCCGCGGCAGCTCCCCCTGCCCGCTCGCCGCCTCGATCCCCATGCGCTCCATCCAGGCGGCGAATTCCGGTGCCGGCCGCTTGCCCAGCGCCGCCCGCACATAGCGGCCGTCATGGAAGGAGGTGGATTGATAGGCCAGCATCACGTCATCGGCGCCCGGCACGCCCATCACATAGGTCACGCCGGCGACGCCCAGCAGCGTCAGCAGCGCGTCCATGTCGTCCTGATCGGCCTCGGCATGGTTGGTGTAGCAGACATCCACCCCCATCGGCAGGCCGAGCAGCTTGCCGCAGAAATGATCCTCCAGCCCCGCGCGGGTGATCTGCTTGCCGTCGAACAGATATTCCGGCCCGATGAACCCGACCACGGAGTTCACCAGCAGCGGCGCGAATTCCCGCGCCACCGCATAGGCCCGTGCCTCCAGCGTCTGCTGGTCGCAGCCATGATGCGCCTCGGCCGAGAGCGCCGAGCCCTGCCCGGTCTCGAAATACATCACGTTCTCGCCGAGCGTCCCGCGCCGCAGCGAGAGCGCCGCCGCCCGCGCCTCCGCCAGCAGCGCAAGCGAGACGCCGAAGCTGCGATTCACCCCCTCCGTCCCGCCGATGGACTGGAACATCAGGTCCACCGGCGCCCCCCGTTCCATCGCGAGCATGCTGGTCGTCACATGCGCCAGCACGCAGCTCTGGGTCGGGATGTCGTAGCGCTGCCGCACCGCGTCCAGCAATTCCAGCACGCGGATGGTGGTCTCCACATTGTCGGTCGCCGGGTTCACGCCGATGACGGCATCCCCCGCCCCCAGCAGCAACCCGTCCAGCACCGCGGCCGCCACCCCGCGCGGGTCATCCACCGGGTCGTTCGGCTGCAGCCGGATGGAGAGCGTGCCCGGCAGCCCGATGGTGTTGCGGAACCGCGTCACCACGCGGCACTTCGCCGCCACCGCCACCAGATCCTGCAGCCGCATGATCTTGCTGACGGCGGCGGCCATCTCCGGCGTCAGCCCCGGCGCCAGCGCCGCCAGCGCCGCGCTGTCCGCCGCCCCCAGCAGCCAATCCCGGAAGCCGCCCACGGTCAGCGACCGGACCGGGGCGAAGGCGGCGGCATCATGCCGGTCCAGGATCAGCCTGGTGACCTCGTCCGCCTCGTAGGGGATCACCGCCTCGTCCAGGAAATGCTGCAGGGGCAGGTCCGCCAGCGCCCGCTGCGCCGCCACCCGCTCCGCCGCGCTCGCCGCCGCCACCCCGGCCAGCACATCCCCCGAGCGCAGGGGCGTGGCCCGCGCCAGCAGGGTCTTCAGCTCCGGGAAGGTGTAGCGCGTCCCGCCGACGCTCGCGGCAAAGCCCATGGCGGCAGATGTAGCAATCCCCGGGCCGGTCTTGCCAGCGCCGCCCCATGGCGGGAGAGTAGCCCCAGCCCAGCGTCCTGCGCCCGAAGCCCTGCGGATTTCGGCCCCGGCCCGCTGGCCTTGCCCGCAATGGCCTGCCTGCCCGCCCCATGCCCGGGGGCGGGCGGGACACGACCGAGAGGAAACGCATGCCGGACGCCGCCACTGACGCCGCCAGGGATTGGCCCGACCAGATCTACGCCCTGCTCAAGGAGCACGACATCCGCCAGGTCGCCCTGGTGCCGGATGCCGGGCATTCCCGCCTCATCAAGCGCTGCCTCGCCGACAACGACATGAAGGTGGCCACCCTGACCACGGAGGAGGAGGGCATCGCCATGCTCTTCGGCGCCTGGCTGGGCGGCGAGAAGGGCGTGCTGCTGATGCAGAGCTCGGGCGTCGGCAATTGCATCAACATGCTGTCGGTGCCGATCTCCCACCGCACCCCCTGCCCGATGATCGTGACCATGCGGGGCGACTACGGCGAGTTCAACCCCTTCCAGGTGCCGATGGGCAACGCCACCCAGACCGTGCTGGAAGCCATGGGCACGCTGGTGAAGCGGGCCGATGCGCCGGAGGATGTGGCCCCGACCGTCAACGCCACGCTTCGCCTCGCCTTCAACACCTACCGCCCGACCGCGACGCTGATCGGCCAGCGCGTCATCGGCGCCAAGACCTTCGGGAAGTAACGCCATGACCGATATCCCCCTCGGCGCCAGCGGCAGGATGAAGCGGCGCGACCTGGTGAAGGCGCTGCTCGCCGATCGCGGCAAGCTGCTGGCCATCGGCGGCCTCGGCGCCCCGGCCTGGGACATCACCGCCGCCGGCGACGTGCCGGAGAACATGCCCCTCTGGGGCGGCATGGGCGGCGCCGCCATGATGGGCCTCGGCCTCGCCCTGGCGCAGCCGGACCGGCCGGTGGCCGTCATCACCGGCGATGGGGAGATGCTGATGGGCATCGGCAGCCTCGCCACCATCGGGGTGAAGCAGCCGCGCAACCTCGCCATCATCGTGCTGGACAATGAGCATTACGGCGAGACCGGGATGCAGGAGACGGCGACGCGCCATGGCGTCGATCTCGCCACCATGGCGAAGGGCGCCGGCATCGCCGATACCCGCCTGGTGACGCAGCCGGAGGAGGTGGCGGCGCTGCGGGCCGCGATCCACGCCGGCGCCGGGCCGCTGTTTGCCCAGGTGAAGATCGACGAGAGCTCCGAGCCCCTGGTCCTGCCGCCGCGCGAGGCGAGCATCCTGCAGGCCCGGATGCGCGAGGCCATCCTCGGCAAGGCCGCGCACCTGCAATAGATCCCCACGACGTCGCTACGCGACGCCGCGGGGGCCCCGGGAGTCGCTGGGCTCCCCAATTCTCGCACAGCCTGAGGCGGCAAAGCCGCTTCAGGGCAACGGGCAGCGCTGGGGCCGGCCGCCGTCGGAAGGTCAAGGGGGAGGAAACAACAACATGAACAGACGCCATCTTCTGGCCGGCCTCGCCGCCCTGCCGCTGGCCGCGGTGCATGGGGCGGCGCGGGCGCAGGCCTGGGCGCCGGACAAGCCCATCCGCCTCATCGTCGGCTTCGCCGCCGGCGGCAGCACCGACCTCACCGCCCGGCTGGTCGCCCAGGCGCTCGGGGAGCGGCTGGGCCAGCCGGTGGTGGTGGAGAACCGCCCCGGCGCCGCCGGCAACATCGCCGCCGAGGCGACCGCCCGCGCCGCGCCGGATGGCCTGACGATCCACCTGGTCACCAGCGGCGTCATGGCAGCGAACAAGGCGCTCTACCGCAGCCTGCCCTTCGACCCGCTGAAGGATTTCGCGCCGATCGGCCAGGTGGCGTTCATCCCGAACCTCATCGTGGTGAATCCGGAAGTGCCGGTGCGCAGCACGGCGGAGCTGATCGCCTATGCCAGGGCGCGACCGGGCCAAGTGAATTTCGGCAGCGCCGGCGCCGGCACCTCGCTGCACATGGCCGCCTCGCTCTTCGCCGCGCGGGCGGGGGTGGAGATGGTGCACATCCCCTATCGCGGCGGCGCGCCGGCGGCGACCGACCTCATCGCCGGCAAGATCCAGATGATCGCCTCGCCGATGATCGAGGTGCTGGGCGCGGTGAAGGCCGGGCAGCTCCGCCCCATCGCGGTGACGACGAAGCAGCGCAGCCCGGCCCTGCCGGAGGTGCCGACGGTGGCAGAGACCCTGCCGGGCTTCGAGGTCGCTCTCTGGAACGGCCTCGTCGCCCCCGCCGGCACGCCGCAGGCGGCGATCCAGCGGCTCTCGGCCGAGCTGCTGGCGGCGCTGCGAGACGAGACGGTGCGGCAGAAGCTGGCCGAGCAGGGCAGCGAGCCGGCCCCCAACACGCCGGAGCAATTCGCCGATTTCATCCGCGCCGAGTTGCCGCGCTGGGCCGAGATCGTGAAGATCTCCGGCGCCAGCGCGGATTGATCCAACTTCCCTCCCCCGCCTTGCGGGGGAGGGTTAGGGTGGGGG
>NZ_SRXO01000028.1 GCF_008360935.1 Siccirubricoccus phaeus | reverse complement strand
AGCTTGCCCAGGCAGTGCGGTTCCATCTTCGCCCATTGCGCGTCAGTCAGAACGAATCGCTCCATCCAGAGCTTGAATCACATCTCGCACAGGTCGCAAATCCCAAATCTCAACAGACCCTAGAGCAAACTCCGATCAGGTGGAATCACTTGGTCGGAGTAATTTGCTCGCTTGAACAAAGACCTGGAGCATTCTCCATGCAGCTTGGTGCATGGAGAATGCTCCAATTCCCCTACGACGTTGCTGCGCAACGCCGCGAGGCCCCGATTCGCTGGCCGGGAGCGGTCTCGCACCGCCTGCCGCGGCAAAACCGCGGCAGGACAGCGGGCGGCGAGTCGGAAATGCCGGGGCCGGCGTCTCCGGCAGGCGCTGCGCGGGTGCAAGGGTGCGCCGGGCCCAGGGGCCGGGACGCGTCTCAGCCCTGGCGCCGGGCCTCCGCCTGTTGCAGGAATGCCGTCATCGCCTCGTCCTTGGCGGCGTTCCAGGCCCAGCCCGCGGCGGTGGCACCCCAGCGATGGTCGCGCTTCGCCAGGTCGGCCCCATGCTCGATCAGGAAGCCGGCCGCGGCGAAATTCCCGTACAGCGCGCATTCATGCAGGATGCTCGCCGGCTCGTGCGTGCTCCAATCCGTGTTCACATCCGCGCCATGGGCGACGAGGAACGCCGCGACCTCCAGCTTCCGGTTCATGCAGGCCCAGGCCAGGGCGACATCCAGCACCTGCTGCACGCTGCCCTCCCCCCAGCGCAGATTCATCCGCGCCGCCGGATTGTTCACCGGGTAGTGGCGGCGCAGCTCGCCCAATTGCGGCCGGCCCTCGGCGTCGAACCAGCTTCGGACCCGCGGCAGGTCGCCCAGCCCGGCGGCATGCGGCAGGTCGTCCGGCAGCGGCCAGATGGGCGTCAGCAGCGGCACCAGATGGGCGTGGCCATATTCCAGCGCGAAGACCGGGGCGGCGGAGGGCGGCGGCGGCGCGCAGCGCGCCAAGGCCGGGCGGAGGCCCAGCAGATGCTCGATGAAGCGCCCACGGTCGAGCAGGGTCGCGCGCTCCAGCAGCTCCACCTGCAACGGGAGGCCGGCCTCGCCCAGCAGCTCCGGCGCCTCCTCCAGCCGGCGCGCGAAGCCGGGCAGGTCGTCCTCGCCGATCGTCCGCAGCACCTCATTCACCACGAAGCTGCGCCAGGGGCCGCCGAAATCCTGCGGATTCTCGCCGAAATAGGCGATGAAGCCGGGCCGCCCCGGCCCGCCATCCACCCGCCGGCCGAGCGCCGGGTCCAGGGCGATGCAGCGGTCCAGCAGGAAAGCCGCGGCCTCCGCCTGGCGCAGCCGGGCCGCCTGGTGGAAGGCCTCGGCCAGCGCCGCCGCCGGGTCGCCGCCGGCCGCCTCGGGCCGTGGCGCGCCGGCGGCGTCGAAGCAGCTCCGCACCGCCGCCAGCTCGCCCAGGGCGGCATGGGTCAGCAGGCAGGCCGGCAGCACCCCCTTCCGCCGCAGCAGGGCCAGCATGCCGCCAGCCCGGGCATTCAGCGCGTTGCGCCACAGCCCGGGCGCCACCACCGCGCCTTGGTCGAGCAGCAGCTCGGCACAGGCCGCGCGGGTATAGGTCCGTTCCCGCGCCGGATCGCCGCTGTCCCCGAAGGAATTGACGGCGGCGCCGAGCAGGGTGCCGCCCTCCTCATCCTGCCAGGCGAGCAGGCCGGGATGTTCGGCCAGAAGCTGCCGCAGCCGGTCGAGGTCATCGGCATGGATGGCCCGCTCGGCCTCCAGCGCCGCCCAGTCCAGCCCGCGGCCGAGGCGCCGCGATACCTCCTCCCGCAGCGCCTGCCAGCCGGGGAAGCCGTATTCCCGGGCCAGCGCCAGCAGCGCGTCCCGATGGGTGGGCGGCGGCCGGAATTCCGGAAGCTGGGCGCGCAGCCGGTCGAGCGCCGCCGCCTCCCCGGCGGCGGCGGCGCGGAGCAGCTTGCGGGCCTGCTTGCGCAGGGCGTCGAGCGAGGGGCGGGCCGGCAGGCGCCGCAGGGCGGGACGGTCAGGGGTCATGGCGAGCTTCTTTCGCAAGCGCCTGAAACCCGCTGACACCAGGCTGAAAGAAGACGCGATAGGGCCGGGCAAGGCTGGACAGGTGGGAATGGTCCCTTGCCGCGGGCCGGCGGCGCCCTGCCGGCGCGCTGCGGAAAGCAAAGCCGGGGCCTGCCGGGCTTGTCAACGGGGGCCGCGGTGGCCGTTGGGGGCAGAGCCGGTTGCCCAGGGCGCGCCCCTGCTTCGGCCCCCCCGATCGGGGGCTTTGCCCCCGAACCCCCACCGGGGCCAGGACCTGGCCCCGGACCCCGGTCTGCGTTTTTGGCCCGCGGGTTGAACGGGCCGACTCGAGGGCCGGGCCTCGATTGCCGCGGCTCCGGAGCTTGGGCGTTGCGCCTCCGCCCCCTCCCGGGCTAGACCCGGCTTACCCGCAGACCCCGCGCGGGAGAGAGGGGCCTACCGCCCCCGCCGAAGGCGCAACCGGCCCCCGGAAACGCTCAGGCAGAAGGGCCGCGCGGGTAGGGACCTCTGGAAAGCCTGGGGCCGCAAGGCCCTGGCACCGACGGAGTAAGGCACCGCAACGCATCACGGGATGCGAGAGGGGCGCCGAATCTCTCAGGTTACCGGACAGAGGGGGGCCACGAGCGCAACTCACGCCGCCACCGCGGCAGGGGGATTCGTGGCCGACACCGAGAGCTTGCTCACCACCCCGCTCGATTCGCTGCATCGCAGCCTCGGCGCCCGCATGGTGCCCTTCGCCGGCTACGCCATGCCGGTGCAGTACCCGGCCGGCATCCTGGCGGAGCATCTGCACACCCGCGCCCAGGCAGGGCTGTTCGATGTCTCCCATATGGGCCAGGCGGAGATCCTCGGTGACGGCGCCGCGGCGGCGCTGGAGCGGGTGACGCCGGCCGATGTCCAGGGGCTGAAGCCGGGCCGCCAGCGCTACGGGCTGCTGACCACCGAAGCGGGCGGCATCTTCGACGATTTCATGGTCGCCAATCTCGGCGACCGGCTCTTCCTGGTGGCGAATGCCAGCCGCAAGGCCGAGGATTTCGCCCTGATCGCCGCCGCCCTGCCGGCCGGCGTGACGCTGCAGCCCCTGCCGGACCGCGCCCTGCTGGCCCTGCAAGGCCCAGGCGCTGCCGCCGCCCTGGGGGGGCTGGCCCCGGCGCTGACCGCTCTCTCCTTCATGGGCGTCGCCGCGGCGGAGATCGCCGGCGTGCCGGTGCTCGCCAGCCGTAGCGGCTATACCGGCGAGGATGGCTGGGAAATCTCCTGCCCCGCCGAACAGGCCGAGACCCTGGCGAAGACCCTGCTGGCGCAGCCGGGCGTCGCGCCCGCCGGCCTCGGCGCCCGGGATTCCCTGCGGCTGGAAGCGGGCCTCTGCCTCTACGGCTCCGATATCGACGAGACGACCAGCCCGGTCGAGGCGGCGCTGATCTGGACCCTCGGCAAGCGCCGCCGCATGGCCTGGGACTTTCCGGGCGCCGAGCGGGTGCGGGAGGAGCTGGCGAACGGCCCGCAGCGCCTCCGCGTCGGGCTGAAGCCGGAAGGCCGCCAGCCGGCCCGTGGCCATACCCCCATCCATGCCCCGGGCGGCGCGCAGATCGGCGAGATCACCTCCGGCGGCTTCGGCCCCAGCCTGGGTGGCCCCATGGCCATGGGCTACGTCGCCCGCGAGCACGCCGCGGACGGCACCGCGCTGGAGCTGCTGGTGCGTGGCAAGCCCCTGCCCGCCCGGGTCGCCCCCATGCCCTTCATCCCCCACCGCTACGCCCGATAAAGGATCTCCTCCCAATGTCCGAACTGCGCTTCACCAAGGACCATGAATGGGTGCGGGCGGATGGCGACGCCGCCACCATCGGCATCACCGACCACGCCCAGAACGCCCTGGGCGACGTGGTCTTCGTCGAGCTGCCGGAGGTGGGCCGCGAGGTCACCGCCGGCGAGGCCATCGCGGTGGTGGAGAGCGTGAAGGCCGCCTCCGACGTCTATGCCCCGATCGCCGGCACCATCACCGAGGTGAACAGCGCCCTGACCGAAGACCCCGGCCTGATCAACCGCGAGCCCACCGGCGAGGGCTGGTTCTTCAAGATCGAGCCCAAGGACCCGGCGGAGATCGCCGCCCTGCTGGACGATGCCGCCTATGCCGCCTTCGTGGAGAGCCTGGCGTGAGCGGCGGGTCTGATCGCGGAGCGGAGCGAAGCGTAAATCAGCCCCGCCAGGCCAATCTCCTCGAGGAGCTGGCCGCGCTTGAGGATCGCGGCGAATTCGCCCGCCGGCATATCGGCCCGGGCGAGGCGGAGATCGCCGCCATGCTGAAGCTGGTGGGCGCGGAGAGCCTGGAGGCGCTGGCCGGCCGCACCGTGCCGGCCGCGATCGCCGGCGCCGACCTCTCCGTGCTGCCGCCCCCGGCGACGGAGGCGGCGGCGCTGGCCGAATTGCGGGCGCTCGCCGCGCAGAACCGGGCCGACATCAAGTCGCTGATCGGCCTCGGCTATCACGGCACCCACACGCCGCCGGTCATCCTGCGCAACGTGCTGGAAAACCCCGGCTGGTACACCGCCTACACCCCCTACCAGGCGGAAATCGCCCAGGGGCGGCTGGAAGCGCTGGTGAATTTCCAGACCATGATGGCGGACCTCACCGGGCTGCCCGTCGCCAACGCCTCCCTGCTGGACGAGGCAACGGCGGCGGCCGAGGCGGTGGCGCTGGCCCATGCCGCGCACAAGGGGAAGGGCAGCACGCTGCTGGTCGCCGCCGATCTGCATCCGCAGACCCTGGCCGTGGTGCGGGTGCGGGCGGAGCCGGTCGGGATCAAGGTGGTGGTGGCGCCGCCGGCCGAGATCATCGCCGCCATCGCCACGGTGCAGCCCTTTGCGCTGCTGCTGCAATACCCCGGCACGACGGGGGAGGTGCGCGACCTGGCACCCGAGATCGCCGCGGTGCAGGCGGCGGGCGGGCTTGCCATCGTAGCCGCCGATCCGCTGGCGCTGACGCTGCTGCGGCCACCGGGCGAGATGGGCGCGGATGTGGTGGTCGGCTCCACCCAGCGCTTCGGCGTGCCGCTGGGCTATGGCGGGCCGCATGCCGCCTATATGGCGGTGAAGGATGCGCTGAAGCGCTTGCTGCCCGGGCGGCTGGTGGGCGTTTCCGTCGATGCCGCCGGCAACCCGGCCATGCGCCTGGCCCTTCAGACGCGCGAGCAGCATATCCGCCGCGAGAAGGCGACGAGCAACATCTGCACCGCCCAGGTGCTGCTGGCCGTCATGGCCGGCATGTATGCGGTGTGGCATGGGCCGGAGGGGCTGACGCGCATCGCCCGCCGCGTCGCCCTGCAGGCGCGGCTGCTGGCCGCCGCCGCCGAGGAAGGCGGCTTCACCCTGCGCCATGCCACCTTCTTCGACACCATCGCCATCGAGGCTGGCGACCGCGCCGAATCCCTCGCCGCCGCCGCGCTTGCCCGCGGCTTCAACCTGCGGCGCGAGGGCGGGCTCATCGGCATCGCCCTCGACGAGACGGTGACGCGGGAGGAGCTGACGAGCCTCGCCGAGCTGCTGGGCGGCGGTGCGCTGGAGACGCTGGAACCGGCCGGCGGCATCCCCGTCTCCCTCGCCCGCACCTCGCCCTTCTGCACCGCCGAGGTGTTCAACAGCCATCACAGCGAGCATGCCATGCTCCGCTACCTGAAGCGGCTGGAGGACAAGGACGTCGCGCTGAACCGCAGCATGATCCCGCTGGGGTCCTGCACCATGAAGCTGAACGCGACGGCGGAGATGATCCCCATCACCCTGCCGGGCTTCGCGGGGATCCATCCCTTTGCCCCAGTGGACCAGGCGCAGGGCTATCTGACGCTGATCCGCCGGCTGGAAGGCTGGCTGGCCGGCATCACCGGCTTCGCCGCCGTCTCCTTGCAGCCCAATGCCGGCAGCCAGGGCGAGTATGCGGGGCTGCTGGCCATCCGCGCCTGGCACCAGGCGCAGGGCCAGGGGCAGCGCGACATCTGCCTGATCCCGAGCAGTGCGCATGGCACCAACCCGGCCTCCGCGGTGATGGCGGGGATGAAGGTGGTGGTCGTCGGCTGCGACCGGGACGGCAATGTAGACGTGGCCGATCTACGCGCCAGGGCGGAGCAGCATGCGGACCGGCTGGCCGCGCTGATGATCACCTACCCGAGCACGCATGGCGTGTTCGAGGAAGCCATCCGCGAGATCTGCGCCCTGATCCATGAGAAGGGCGGCCAGGTCTACATGGATGGCGCCAACATGAATGCGCAGGTCGGGCTGACCTCGCCGGCGGCGATCGGCGCCGATGTCTGCCACCTGAACCTCCACAAGACCTTCTGCATCCCGCATGGCGGCGGGGGGCCGGGGGTGGGGCCGATCGGCGTCGCGGCGCATCTGGCGCCGCATCTGCCGAACCATCCGCTGCTGGCGGAGGCGGGGCCGGCGACAGGCTATGGCCCGGTGAGTGCCGCGCCCTTCGGCAGCGCCGCCATCCTGCCCATCTCCTATGCCTATATCCGCATGATGGGCGCCGCGGGGCTGACGCGGGCGACGCAGGTGGCGATCCTCAACGCCAACTACATCGCCAGGCGGCTGGAGGGGCATTTCCCGGTGCTCTATCGCGGCGCCCGCGGCATGGTGGCGCATGAATGCATCCTGGATTGCCGCGGCTTCCAGCAGGGCGGCGGCGTGCTGGTCGAGGATATCGCCAAGCGGCTGCAGGATTACGGCTACCACGCGCCGACCATGTCCTGGCCGGTCTCCGGCACGCTGATGGTGGAACCCACCGAGAGCGAGCCGAAGGCGGAGCTGGACCGGTTCTGCGAGGCGATGATCGCCATCCGCGCCGAAATCCGCGCGGTGGAGCAGGGCCGCAGCGACCGCGCCGACAACCCGCTGAAGAATGCGCCCCATACCGCCGAGGAAGTGATGGCGGCGGAGTGGAAGCATCCCTACAGCCGGGAGGAAGCCGCCTTCCCGCTGCCCTTCGTGCGGGCGCATAAATTCTGGCCGCCGGTGAAGCGGGTGGACAATGTGCATGGCGACCGGAACCTGGTCTGCACCTGCGCGCCGCTGGAAGCCTATGCGCAGCAGATGCAGCTTCAGGCCGCCGAGTAGGTGTTGAGGGAGGGCTCTGCCCTCCCTCAAGCTCCCATCCGCAAAGGGCCGAAAGGCCCTTTGAACCCTTGAGTTTTGCGGTTCGACCTTCGGGTCTAAAATTCATGGTTTCCAAAGGCCCTTCGGCCTTTGGCGGGTGGAGCTCGAGGAGGGCAGAGCCCTCCTCGACACCGCGGCACGGAAAATGCCACGCCCCCCAAGACCAACGCCGAGGAGCGCGCCCTTGCCCGCCACCCATCACATCGAACCCACGCTCGAGAACATCCGCTGGGGCGCCTTCGACGCTGCCGTGAAGCCGGTGAAGGAGGTCGATCCGGGCGATCTCGTCATCCTCGAATGCGTCTCCGGCGGGCCGGAGGTGATGCCGCCCGCGTCCAGCGGCCTTTCCCTGCCGCCCCGCCTCGCCGCCATCCACGCCGCCGGCGTCCCCCGCCTCGGCCCGCACATCCTGACCGGCCCCGTCGCCGTGAAGGGCGCCGAGCCCGGCGATTGCCTGAAGGTTGAGATCGAGCGCATCGACCTCGGCTGCGACTGGGGCTTCTGCGCCTTCCGCCCGCTGATGGGCACCCTGCCGGAGGACTTCCCCTACAAGCGCGTCCTGCACATCCCGGTGGACAGGCAGGCGATGACCGGCCAGGTCCCCGTCGGCCCCGGCATCACCCTGCCCCTCGCCCCCTTCTTCGGCGTCATGGGCGTCGCCCCGCCGGAGGAGTGGGGCGTGATCTCCACCAAGGAGCCGCGCGCCCATGGCGGCAACCTGGACAACAAGGAGCTCGGCGCCGGCGCCACCCTCTACCTCCCGGTCTTCGTCCCCGGCGCCAATTTCTCGGCCGGCGACGGCCACGGGGTGCAGGGCGATGGCGAGGTCTGCATCAACGCGCTGGAGATCTGCCTCACCGGCCATTTCCGCCTGAGCCTGGAAAAGGGCGGCGGCGCCCGCGACCCGGTGCTGAAGTATCCGCGCGCCGAAACCGCTACCCATTTCATCAGCATGGGCATGCATGAGGATCTGGACCTGGCGATGAAGCAGGCGCTGCGGGAGATGATCGCCTTCATCGTCTCCCGCTCCAACCTCTCGGCCGCCGATGCCTATCAGCTCTGCAGCCTCTGCGTGGATTTCCACGTGACGCAGACGGTGAATGGCGAGAAGGGCGTGCACGGCCTGCTGAAGAAGGGGTTGCTGTTCTGACATTCCCCACGACGGAGGACGCAGCCTGAAGCGGTGAAGCCGCTTCAGGCCCGTCGCCTCAGTGCCAGCGCTGCGCGAGGCGTCGCGGCGCCGGCATCCGCCGCTGGCCGCGCGCCGCCAGCGCGCCGGCGGCCAGGGCGCCGAGCCCCGCCAGCACCGTCGCGGTCAGCGCCGGATGGAGCTGCGCTTCCAGGAACAGGCTGGTGCGCCGCAGCGGCGCCACCGGCCGCATCAGGCTCTTCTCCGTCCCGTCCTCGCGCGGCTCGTGAAGGTTGTCCGCCCGCGCCGGCTTCGGCCGCTTCTGCGTGGTCTGCGCGCTGAAGCCCACCGCTTCCAGCACCCGGTCGGTGGCACGCGGGAAGAGGTTGCCCATCAGCGAGATGGCATGCCCGCCGAAGCCCACCACGATCTCCCGCTTGCGATGCGCGCAGGCATGTAGGATGGCGCGCGCCACCAGCCGCGGGTCATAGGCCGGCGGCGGAATCCGCACGCCCGGCGTGCCCAGCAGGTTCTTCGCATGCTCCTGGAAGGGCGTCTCGATGCCGGAGGGCTTGATGAGCGTCACGCTGATCGGCGCGCCCTCCCGCTCCAGCTCCATGCGCAGCGCGTCAGTGAAGGCGCGCACCGCATGCTTGGTGGCGGAATAGGCGCCCTGCAGCATCATGGCGCGGTCGGAGAGCACGCTGCCGACATTGATGATGGCGCCGCCGCGCCGGCGCAGCGCCCGCGCCGCGATGGTGCTGCCATGCACCACGCCCCAGTAATTCGTCTCGAACAGCCGGCGGTGATCCTCGAGCGGCAGCTTCTCCAGCGCGCCGAAGACCGAGGTGCCGGCATCGTTCACCCAGGAATCGAAGCCGCCGAAGGCCTCCTCGGCCTTCTTCGCCGCCGCCTCCAGCTCCTCCAGCTTGCCGACATCGGCCACGGCGTAATCGGCGCGGGCGCCGCGGTGGCGCAGCTCCTCGACGATATGCGCCAGCGCCTCCTCATTGCGGGCGATGAGGAAGACCGCCGCGCCGGCCCGGGCCGCGGCCCGGGCGGTGGCCAGGCCGATGCCGGAGCTGGCGCCGGTGATGACGATGGTCTGCTGCGAGAGCGGCTTCAGCCGGATCCACGCCATGGGGCACCTCGGGGTCAGGGGGATGCGGCCTCAACCGCGCCCCTGCGCCCAAGTTCCCGCCGCCGGACGCCCCGCTCCCCCTTGCCGCCCACGCTGCCCGTTGCCCTGGCGCGGCTTTGCCGCGCCAGGCTGTGCGAGGCGCCGATCGCCCGGCGCCTCCGGGGCTCCCGCAAGGGCGCGCAGCGACCTTGCGGGGGTCAAATCGTCAGCGTGCCGGCCTTGGCGGCGGCGTAGCGCTGCGCGACGGAATCCCAATTCACCACATTCCACCAGGCGCGGGTGTATTCCGGGCGGCGGTTCTGGTAGCGCAGGTAGTAGGCGTGCTCCCACACGTCATTGCCCAGCAGCGCGCGGCCGCCTTCCATCAGCGGCGTGTCCTGGTTGGGCTTCTGCTGGATCGCCAGCCGCCCTTCCCGCGTCACTGTGACGAAGGCCCAGCCGGAGCCGAATTGGGTGTTCGCTGCCTGCTCAAAGCGGGTGCGGAACTGGTCGAAGCCGCCCAGGTCGCGGTCGATCGCCGCCAGCAGCTCGCCGGAAGGCTGGCCGCCGCGCCCGCCCATCACGCCCCAGAACATGGTGTGGTTGGCATGGCCGCCGCCATTGTTGCGCACCGCGGCGCGGATGCCCTCCGGCAGCTCGCCGAGCTTCGCCAGCAGATCCTCCAGCTTCAGGGCGTGGAGCTGGCTGTGCTCGCGCAGCGCGGCGTTCAGGTTGTTCACATAGGCCGCGTGGTGCAGGTCGTGGTGGATCTGCATGGTGCGGGCGTCGATCGCCGCCTCATTGGCGTCATTGGCATAGGGCAGGGGCGGCAGGGTGAAGGGGCCGGAAGGCGGCGGGGCGGATGCCGGTGCCGCCGCCTGGGCGAAGACCCGGCGTGGCAAGGCGAGGGTGAGGGCAGCGCCGGCCCCCAGGAACAGGGCGCGGCGGGCGGCGGTGGCGGGCATCCTCGGTCTCCCTTGATGGTTGCGGCCAAGATGGGCGGCCCTCCGTACCCCGCCAAGGGCGATGCTGCCTGCGGCCATAGGCTGCCGGGCATCGGCGGCGGCGCCAGCCCACCATGGCCTGTCGCCCGCCCGCGACGGGCGCCCTCCCCTCGGTGCCCGCCGCCAGCCGCCAGCCGCCCCATGCTGGCTCGTCGCCCATCCACCAAGGGCACCCGTCCCCACAATGCGCGCCGCCGGCCCCAAGCCGCCCCGTGCTGCCTCGTCGCCCGCACCGAGCCTCCTGCCGCCGGGGCTGGTGGCGGCGCTGCGAACCGGATCGCCTGCTGCCCTGCCGCGGCTTTGCCGCTTCAGGCCGTGCGACGCGCCGCTCGCCCAGCCCCTCCAGGGGCCCCCATGACGTTGCGCAGCAACGTCATGGGGATGTCGTCATGGGGATAAGATCATGGGGGTCTCGCGGTAGGCGAAGGCAGCATAGGCATCCCAGGCGACGGCGGCCGGGCCGCCCACCCGCGGCAGCCGCCCGCCCGGCGGCCGCCGGGCCACCAGCACCCCGCCCTCCCCCACCCCCAGCACCAGCCGGACCTCCGGCCCCAGGAAGACCACCTCCTGCAGGCTGGCCGGCAGGGCGCCCTCCCCCAGCTCCTCGGCGGACATGGCCGCCACCGCCACCTTCTCCGGCCGCACCGCGACGATGCAGCGGCTGCCCGGGCCGCCGGCATCGGCCAGCCGCGCCTCCAGCTCCGGCCCGCAATCCAGCCTCACCCGGGCCATATCCTCCTCCAGCGCCAGCACGGTGCCAGGCAGGCGGTTGTTCTCGCCGATCAGCCCGGCGACGAAGGCGGTGGCCGGCGCGTCATACAGCGCCTGGGGCGGGCCCTCCTGCACCACCTCGCCGGCCTCCAGCACCAGCAGCCGCCCGGCCAGCGCCATCGCCTCCGCCCCTTCCGGCGTGGTCAGCAGCACCGCCTGGCCCAGGCGGCGGAACAGGCTGCGCCATTCCAGCGCCAGGGCGCGGCGCGGGCCGGGGTCCAGCCCGGCCAGCGGATCGTCCAGCAGCAGCAGCGCCGGGCCGGGCGCCAGCGCCCGCGCCAGGCACAGCCGAAGCTGCTGCGCCGGGCTGAGCTGGGGCGGGCGCTTGCCCTCCTGCCCCTCCAGCCCGGTCCGGGCCAGCAGCCGTGCCGCCCGGGCGGGCCGTTCCGCCGCCGGCCAGCCGGCCAGGCCGGGCGCCAGATTCTCCAGCACCGTGCGGTTGCGGAACAGCGCCGCCGGCGGCGGCAGCAGCCCGGGCGGCCCGCCCGGCAGCCGCACCCGCCCCGCCGCAGCCCTCGCCTGGCCGGCCAGCACCGCCAGCACCGCCCCGGCCCCGGCGCCGAGCAGCGCCACCACCTCCCCCGCGCCCAGCCGCAGATCCAGCGCCCGCAGCCCTGCCCCCGGCAGGCCGAGCCCTTCCACCTCCAGCACCGGCGCTGTATCCTGCATGGTAGCACGCTCCCCTGCCGCCCGGCTTGCAGTCAGCGCATCCGGCGGAACCCGGCAAGGCCGGGCGGCGTTGCAACGGCAAGGTTACCCCAACGCAAGGAGCCGTCTCGATGAGCAGCAGCAGCGCCGCCAACGACCTCTCCCAGGATGCCCGCAAATTGAAGGACCAGGCGAAGGAAGGCGCCGCCCGGGTGGGCGACGATGCGCGGGAGGAGCTGGCGAAGCTCCGCGCCCAGGTGGAGAAGCTGATGGCGGAACGGGTGACGCCCGCCCTGGCCGGCGCCGCCGACCAGGTGCAGGATTACGCCGAGCGCGCCCGCGCCAGTATCGAGGAGCGCGCCGACGCGCTGAGCGAGACGGTGCGGGAACGGCCGCTGCTCGCCGTCGCGGTGGCGGCGGTGGGCGGTTACCTGATCGGCCGGCTGATGGGCGGGAACACCTACGTCTATCCGCGCGACCAGCGCTGAGATGCAATTCTTCCGGCTTCTCCGGGTGGCGGCGCAGGCGGAAGGGCTGCGCTGGCGGCGGATGGGCCGCGGCTACGCCATTCAGGCAGCGCTCGGCCTTGCCGCCGCCGCCTTCGCGCTGATGCTGCTGGTCATGCTGCATGTGGCGGCACTGATCTGGCTGGCGGAAGGCCGCAGCGGCATCGCCGCCGCGCTGATCCTCGCGGTGTTCGACCTGGTGGTGCTGGCGGTGCTGGGCTGGCTTGCCGCCCGCGGGGTGGAGGATCCGGTGGCGCTCGGCGCCGCCCGGGTGCGGGACGATGCGCTGCAGCAGATCGGCGACCAGGCGACGCGCGCCGCCCTGCTCGCCCCCCTGCTGAAGAGCCAGTCGGCGAAGAAGGGGCTGATCGGCGCCGCGGTGACGGCGGCGGTGGTCGGGTTGCTCACGCGGCGCTAGCGGGTTAGGCGATCCCCTCGGATAGCGAGAGGGGACGCCGCCCGATGAGCGAGACCGCCGAGCCTACCCTGGTCACCCGGCTGGAGGGCGCCGCCGGCACCCTGCTGATGAACCGGCCGAAGACGCTGAACGCGTTGGACCTGGAGATGATTCGCGGCTTCCAGGCGGCGCTGGACGCCTGGAAGGACGATCCGGCGGTGCAGCTGGTGCTGCTGGAGGGCGCCGGCGGCAAGGCGTTCTGCGCCGGCGGCGATGTCCGCCGCATCCGGGAATTCGCCATCGCCGGGGACACCGCCGCCATCGAGGCCTTCTTCGCCGAGGAATATGCGGTGAACCGGGGCATCGCCCTGTTCGGCAAGCCCTGGATCTCCCTCATCGACGGCGTCTGCATGGGCGGCGGCATCGGGGTTTCCATCCATGGCGCGCCGCGGGTGGTGACGGAGCATGCGCTGATGGCGATGCCGGAGACAGCGATCGCCCTCTTCCCCGATGTCGGCACCAGCTATTCCCTGCCCCGCCTGCCCGGCGCCATCGGCACCTGGCTGGCCCTGACCGGCGCCCGGTTGCGCGGCGGGGATGCGGTGGCGGCGGGGCTCGCCACGCATTTCGTGCAGCGGGCGAAGCTGCCGGCGCTGCGGCAGGCGCTGCTGGGCGGCGACCCGGCGGTGGTGGCGCAATTCACCGAAACCCCGCCGGAGGCCAGCTTCGCGCCGCACCGCGCGGCGATCGACCGCTGCTTCTCCCAGGACAGCGTCGCCGGCATCCTGGCGGCGCTGGAGGCCGAGGGCACGGCGTGGGCGGCGGAGCAGGTGAAGGTGCTGCGGCGCATGTCGCCCACCAGCCTCGCCGTTTCCCTGCTGCTGCTGCGGCGGGGCGCCGGCGCCTCGCTGGATGAATGCCTGGCGATGGAGCTGGCCCTGACCCGCAGCGTGGTGAACAAGCACCCGGATTTCCGCGAGGGCGTGCGCAGCGTGCTGGTGGACAAGGACGGCACGCCGAGCTGGACGCCGGCGAGGGTGGAGGAGCTGGACCCGGCGGCGATCGAGGCGCTGTTCCGGGGCTAGAGCGTGATCGGTTGAGGTCGAATCGACTGAAACCGTGAATCACGCGACCGAACAATGAGCTAGAGCGGGGCGGGTGAGCGCAGCTCAACCGCCCCGCTCTAGAGCAGATCGCCGGAAGGCGGCATCGCCCGGAGGCGTGAATCTGCTCTATCATCAATAAGATAGAGCGTCTTCACGCTGCGCAGTCAGCGTGAAGACGCTCTAGTATCCCGATTCCGCAGTCCTGCGGACTTTGGAATCGGGACACTGGCTGTTGTTTTCAGTGACCTGCTAGTCCGCTGCGGTCGCTGGAAAATCCAGCGAACTTCGCGGGCAGGACACTGGAGCATGTCAGGCCGGGCGGAATCGCCCGGCGATTCGAACCGCGCCAGGGTGATGGGCCGGGGCGGCGTCACGCCGGCATGGTCGGCGTGGCGCTGCTCAGGGCCGGACCGCTCCAGGTTGCGACAACCGAAGCCTGACGTGCGGCGTCAGCGAAAGCGAGCATCACGCGCCGGACGCCGCGGACGCGCCGGGGAAGAGGACCGGACGCGGCCGGGGCGCCGCGCGCCCAGCCCTGCCGAGGACATGGCGGCGCTGCCCTCCCGGCGGCGCCACGGGGCCGCCAGCCTGCCCCGGGCATGGCCGCGCCACGTGCTGCATCTCCGCCTCGCCGAACTGTCATAGTACTGGTCCCGGATGGGACAGATGATCCCGCCGCTGGTCCCCTCGCCCATGGCAACGAATTTCTTGGACAATCGTCCTTCCAAGAATTCCTCATGCGCAGAGCGCAAGGCTGACTTGAGAAAACCACCGCCTTTAGGATGACACTGGGATGAAAACCTGGGCAATCCGTGCCAGGAGTGCAATGTCATCCTTTCATCCATAGTCTCCGCCGGCGTTGTCTGGCGATTTCCGGGGACCTCACACAACGGGGAGCCCCTGTGTCGATGCCACATGTGAATACCAGGGCCTGGCTGCTGCTGACGGCGGCGGGGCTCGCCCTGCTGTCCTCGCCAGCCTTCGCCCAGGACGCCGCGCGGCTGCAATCCATCGAGCAGCAGATCCGCGCCCTGCAGGGCGAACTCGCCCGGCTGCGCCGGGAATCCGCAGCGCGGGAAGCCGAGACCCGCGCGGCGCGCGAGGAAGCCGCGCGCGCCCGCACCGACGCCGCCGCCGCCCGCCAGCAGGCCGCCACCGTGCCGGCGCCCGCCCCGGCGCCCGCCGCGGACCAGGTACGCCTCTCCATGCCGGGCGGCCGCCCCACCTTCACCTCGGCCGATGGCCGCTTCCAGGCCTCCATCGGCGGCCAGGTGCAGTGGGATGTCGGCGGCGCCATCCGCGGCGCCCCGGGCACGCCGAACAACCGCGGCGTGCCGGACATCAACTCCTTCGGCCAGAACCTGCGCCGCGCCCGGATCCCCTTCACCTTCCGCTTCGATGACGTGACCCTGAACGTCACGCCGGATTTCGGCGGCTCGCCGGACGGCACGCCGACGCTGTACGAGGCGAATTTCAACTGGAACCCGATCCGCCCGCTGACCCTGACCCTCGGCTACTACAAGCCCTACATCACCCTCTATGACTCGGTCAGCTCCAACGACTTCCTGATGCTGGAGCGGCCGAGCATCGTCGAGGTCGCCCGCAGCATCTCGGCCGGCGATTCCCGCTCCTCCCTCGCCGTGCGCTGGGCCCAGAACCGCTTCTTCGCCGCCGCCGCCCTGACCGGCGACGCCTACGGCACCAACAGCAGCCAGACGGTGCGCGGCCAGACCGGCTTCGTCGGCCGCGTCGCCGGCCGGCCCGTGGCCACCCCGGACGTCGATGTGCATCTCGGCGTCTCCGGCTCCTACGCCTTCGACATCCGCCGGCAGTCCAGCGGCCAGACCCTGCAGCTCCGGGACCGGGTGGAGATGCGGATCGACCAGAACCGCCTGATCGACACCGGCAGCCTGCCGGCCGACAGCGCCTATGTGGTCGGCGGCGAGTTCGGTGCCCGCTGGCGCAACTTCCTGCTCATGGGCGAATACTACCAGATCGGCGTGCAGCAATCCGATGCCGGCGCCGCGCCGCGCCCCGACCTGACCTTCGAGGGCGGCTATGTCGAGGCGAGCTGGGTGATCACCGGCGAACGGCACGGCTACAGCACCTCGAACGGCGCCTTCAGCCGGCCCAACCCGGCGCAGCCCTTCAGCTTCGCCGGCGGCGGCCCCGGCGCCTGGGAGCTGGCGGCCCGCTACAGCGTCATCGACCTGAACGACAAGGTGTCACGCGGCCAGCCGCAGAGCCTGACCGGCGGCGTCTTCGGCGGGCGGCAGGAGGTGATCGGGACCTCGCTCTCCTGGTATCCGACCAATTACCTCCGCTTCGTGCTGAACTGGGACATCGTGAACGTGGACCGGCTGAATGCCGCCGGCACCACGCAGATCGGCCAGCGCTTCCACACCCTGGCGCTCAGGACCCAGCTGGCCTTTTGAATCGGACGGGTTTGGGATAAGGGGCGGCCTTCCGCGGCCGCCCCGCCCGAAGAGACGTCCAGATGAATCCAACACCCAGCCTGCCGCCTGAAGTGCCCAAGGGGGCGCTGGACGATAGTACCGCGAAGCGCGTCGAGGCGCTGATCGAGGAGGAGGAGGGGGCACAGAACCGCTTCTCCGGCTGGCTGGGCTGGCTGGGCACCGGCCTCGCCTTGGCCATGGCGCTGTTCCATCTCTGGGCCGCCTGGGACATCGTGCCGACGACGACCTTGCGCTTCGTCCATGTCGGCTTCGCGATGGGGCTCGGCTTCCTGCTGTTCCCCGTGGCGCGGCGCTGGCGGCACCGGCTGATGCCCTGGGACGTGCTGCTGATCGCGGCCGCCCTCTACGTCACCTGGTACCTGCTCTGGGGCGGCGATGCGATCGGCACGGAGCCCCTGATCGACCGCTACGTCTTCCCGGAATACCAGGATCTGGTCGTCGGCTGGATCCTGGTGGTGCTGGTGCTGGAGGTGGCGCGGCGGGCGACCGGCTGGGTGATGCCGGTGGTGGCCGGCTGCTTCATGCTCTACGCCTTCTTCGGCAACCATCTGCCGCCGCCCTGGCAGCATCAGGGCTATGATACCGAGCGGCTGATCCCGCACCTGACCATCACGCTGGACGGCATCTTCGGCACGGCCGTGGATGTCTCGGCCAGCCTGATCATCCTCTTCACCATCTACGGCGCCATCCTGCAGATGTCGGGCGCCGGGAAATTCTTCGTCGATTTCTCCTTCGCCGCCACCGGCGGGCGGGCGAGCTCGGCGGGGCGGACGGTGGTGCTGTCCTCCTTCCTGCTCGGCGGGCCCTCGGGCTCGGGCGTCGCCACCACGGTGACGCTCGGCACCGTCGCCTGGCCGATGATGCGGCGCGTCGGCTACCGGCCGGACGATGCGGGCGGGCTGCTGGCCGCGGGCGGGCTCGGCGCCATCATCTCGCCCCCCGTACTGGGGGCGGCGGCCTTCCTGATCGCCGAGTATCTCAAGATCGGCTATCTGGAAGTGCTGCGCATGGCGGCGGTGCCGACCGTGCTCTACTACGCCTCCCTGCTCTTCATGGTGGAGCTGGACCAGCGGCGGATCGGCGCGGCGGGCCCAGGGGCGGGCCGGAGCGGCGAGGCCATCGTCACCGAGGGCGCCTGGGCGCTGACCAAGAAATACGGCTTCCACTTCTCCTCGCTCGTCGCCATCGTCGTCTTCATGGTGCTCGGCTATTCGCCGACGCTCTCCGTGCTCTACGCCATGGTGGTGGCGGTGCTGCTCTCCTTCCTGCGGCGGGAGAGCGCGCTGTGGCCGAAGCGGCTGGTGGAGGCGCTGGCCGCCGGCGCGGTGCAATCCGTGGGCATCGCCGCCACCTGCGCCTGCGCGGGCATCATCGTCGGCGTCATCACCCTGACGGGGCTGGGGCTGAAATTCAGCGAGATCGCCATCCAGGCGGCGGGCGGGTCGCTGGTGGTGACGGCGCTGTACACGGCGCTGATCGTCTGGGTCGTGGGATTGGCCGTGCCGGTGACGGCCAGCTACATCATCTGCGCCGTGGTGGCGGCGCCGGCACTCATAAAACTCGGCGTGCCGGACTACGCGGCGCATATGTTCGTCTTCTACTATGCGGTGCTCAGCGAGGTCTCGCCGCCCACCGCGCTCTCGCCCTTCGCCGCGGCGGCGATCACCGGGGCGGGTCCCTACCGCACCACGCTGCAGGCCTGGAAATACACGCTGCCGGCCTTCGTGCTGCCCTTCGTCTTCGTCACCGACCCCGATGGGGTAGGGCTGCTGCTAGCCTTCAAGCCGGGCATGGGCTGGGGCGACGTGCTGTGGCAGATCCTGCTGGCGGCGGCCGGGCTGGCGGCGATGGCGGCGGCCTGCCAGGGCTACGCGCGGCGGGCGCTGGCGAGGTGGGAGCGCGCGGGGCTCGGCATCGCCGGGCTGCTGATGGTGTTCCCGGCGCTGGTGGAAGGCAGCTTCGGCGACGCGCTGCCGGCGCCGCACTGGCTGGGGCTGGCACTGGGCGCCGTGCTGCTGGCGCTGCAATGGCGAGGGGGAAGAGCGGCACCGGCGGAGTAGGCGGGGGCTTCGCCCCCGAACCCCCAGCAGGGGCTCTGCCCCTGCACCCCGCCGGGGCCAGGACCTGGCCCCGGACCCCGGTCTGAGCTTCAGACCCGACGGTTCAACCGCAAAACGCACACCGGGGTCCGGGGAGGGGTCCCCTCCCCGGCGGGGGCATGGGGGCAGAGCCCCCATTCTTCCTTTTTTCCTTACCCCACCGCCTCCGCCCGCAGCCGCCGCGCCGCGTGCACCAGGTTCTCCACCGCCGGCCGCACCTCCGCCCAGCCGCGCGTCTTGCAGCCGCAATCCGGGTTCACCCAGAGCCGCTCCACCGGCACCCGCGCCGCCGCGCGGCGCAGCAGCCCCGCCATTTCCTCCGCCCCCGGCACGCGCGGGCTGTGGATGTCCCACACCCCTGGCCCGATCGCGTTCGGGTAGTCGAATTCGGCGAAGGCCCGCAGCAGCTCCATGTCGCTGCGCGCGGTCTCGATGGAGATCACGTCCGCATCCATCGCCGCGATATGGGCGATGATGTCGTTGAACTCGCTGTAGCACATGTGGGTGTGGATCTGCGTCGCATCCGCCGCGACGCTCGCCGCCAGGCGGAAGCAGGCCGTGGCCCAGCGCAGATACGCCGGCTGCGCCGCGCGGCGCAGCGGCAGCCCTTCGCGGAAGGCCGGCTCGTCGATCTGGATGATCGCGATGCCGGAGGCCTGCAGATCCGCCACCTCGTCGCGGATCGCCAGCGCGATCTGCCGGCACACCGCCTCGCGCGGGATGTCGGTGCGGACGAAGGACCATTGCAGCATGGTCACCGGGCCGGTGAGCATGCCCTTCATCGGAAGCTGCGTCAGGGACTGGGCGTAGGCGGCCCAGCGCACCGTCATCGGCGCCGGCCGCGCCACGTCGCCCCACAGGATGGGCGGCGCGACGCAGCGGCTGCCATAGCTCTGCACCCAGCCATGCTTGGTGAAGGCATAGCCGGCGAGCTGCTCGGCGAAGTACTTCACCATGTCGTTGCGCTCGAACTCGCCATGGACGGGCACGTCCACGCCGATCTCGTCCTGCCAGCGCACCGCTGCCTCGGTCAGCCGGGCAAGGCCCGCATCATGCTCCGCGGTGGTGATCTCGCCGCGCGCCAGCTTCGCCCGCAGCGCCCGCACCTCGGCGGTCTGGGGGAAGGAGCCGATGGTGGTGACGGGCAGGGGCGGCAGCTTCAGCCGTGCCTGCTGCGCCTTGGCGCGCTCGGCATAGGGGCTTTCGCGCCGCTCCATTTCCGGCGTCACCGCCGCCAGGCGGGCGGCGACGGCGGGGTCGTGCAGCCTTGCGTCCTGGCGCGCGGCGGCCACCGCGGCGTCGCTCTCGGCCAGGGCGGCGGCGATGGCGGCATCGCCCTCCGTCACGCCCTTCGCCAGCAGGGCGATCTCCGCCAGCTTCTCCTCGGCGAAGGCGAGGCGGCGCTTCAGCGTGGGGTCCAGCGCCGTCTCCTCCGCCAGGCTGTGCGGCACATGCAGCAGGGAGCAGGAAGGGCCGACCATCAGCCGCTGGCCGAAGCCCGCCTCGGCCGCCTGCCGCGCCAGGCCGAGCGCCGCGCGCAGATCGGTGCGCCAGACATTCCGCCCATCCACCAAGCCGAGCGAGAGCCAGCGATCCCGCGGCAGCACCTCGAGCGCCGGGGCAAGCTGCTCCGGCGCCCGCGCCAGATCGAGATGCAGCCCGGTGACCGGCAGGGCGGCGGCCAGGGGCAGGTTCTCCTCCAGCCCGCCGAAATAGGTGGCGAGCAGCAGGCCGAGCCCGGGTGCCGCCTCGGCCAGGGCGCGGTAGGCGGTGCGGTAGGACTCCGCCGCGCCTGGGGGCAGGTCGGTGACCAGGCAGGGCTCGTCGAGCTGCACCCAGGCGGCGCCGGCCTCCGCCAGGTTCCGCAGCAGCGCCGCATAGGCCGGCAGCAGCCTGGGCAGCAGGGCAAGCGGCGCGGTGCCCTCCGCCCCCTTGGCGAGCAGCAGGAAGGAGACGGGGCCGAGCACCACCGGGCGGGTGCGGGTGCCGGCGGCCAGCCCCTCACGCAGCGCCTCCGTCCAGCGGTCCTGCACCAGGCGGAATTGCGTATCGGGGCCGAGGCGGGGGACCAGATAGTGGTAGTTCGTGTCGAACCACTTGGTCATCTCGAGGGCCGGGGCCTCCGGCGCGATGCCGGCCGCGCGCTCCGCCGCCGTGCCGCGCGCGCCGCGGGCCAGGGCGAAGAGGGTGGCGAGGCTCGCCGGCCCTTCCCCGTCCCAGCCATAGCCGGGCGGGATGGCGCCGAAGGCCAGCGCGGTTTCCAGCACATGGTCGTAGAGGGCGAAATCGCCGGAGGGGATGTGGCTGATGCCGCTGCCCTGCTGGCGGGTGCGGGCGGCTTCGCGCAGCCTGGCGGCGGCGGCGAGCAGCGCGGCCTCGTCGGACTGCCCGGACCAGTAGGATTCGAGCGCGGCCTTCAATTCGCGCCGCCGGCCGATGCGGGGATAGCCCAGGGTGCTGGCGATGGTCATGTGTCAGCTCTCCGTCGCCCGGTGCGCCCAGCCCGGCCGTCAGGGTGGCACGCCCCCGCGGGGCGGGGTGCGCGGCGCCGGCAGGTCTCCTGGCTTGCGGGTGCCGGGCCGGCCGGGAGGCGCCGCGTTCGCCTGCGCGCACGCCGTGCCTTCCAGGCTCGTCTGGTGACGTGAATCGCGCCCTTCGGCGATCACGCCCCCCACCCTGCGAAGCTGGCCCTGCCTTCCCGCGCGATGGATCGCGCAGTGGCGCTGCCCCTTTGGGGGCAGCCCGGGCCGGCCTCTTCCCGCCGACAGTTGCTGGGGCAGCCGCCGACTGGAGCTTCGGGGGTCGGCCCCCGTTGCCCGCACGGCGTTCCCTTTTCACCCGCTCGCGCGGGACCAACGCCATATAAGCATATGCTTATATGATGTAGTGAGCAAGCACCGCCCCGCATCGCCGCGGCGCCTTTGGACCGGGTTCCAGGTTCAACCTACGCGGCCAAACTCCCACCGGTCCGGGTGGTCCACCCTCCCGGCGGGGGATCGAACACATGCGTTCGATGCGGGCAGCGGCCCGTGCCGGGGCAGCACTGCCGCCAACGGGCGAACCCGCATCACCGCTGGCCAATTCCCTAGCGTTTCGTTTACCATTCGCGCCAATGCCTGCGCGCCTCGCCCTGCTGGCCTGTCTCCTGCCGCTGCTCGGCTGCGGCAGCGCGTCGCAGGACTGGCCGGGCCTGCCCAGGCTCGGCAATGTCCTCCCGGATGTCAGTTGGCAGGATGTCGCCCAGCGCCTGCCCTTCCCCACGGAGGAGGAGCAGGTCTCGGCCAATGGCAACCGGGTGATCCGGGTCTGGGTCGGGCGCCGCGCCTACCATGCCGTGCTGCTGCAGGAGCTGGGCACCAGGCGGCTCTGGCGCACCCCCTCCGGCATCGTCATCGCGACGGATGGCGGGCGGGTGGTCGCCACCTCCGGCCTCGGGGACATGCTGGTGGCCACCCGCTTCGACGGGCCGGACCCGCTGGAGGCGCCGGGCAGCCTGCTCGGCCCGGCGGTGCAGGCGCGGCGGATGGTGGACCTCATGCGCGCGAACCGAGAGCCGGAGGGGATGCGCTTCGGCGTTTCCGTCGAATGCCGGCTGCAGGGCAAGCCGACCGAGGAGAACCCGGAAGTGCTGCTGGTGACCGAACGCTGCCGCACCGCCGGCGAGGGGCGCTTCACCAACCGCTACTGGGTGACGGCGGCGGATGGCCAGGTGCTGCGCGCCGAGCAATGGGTCGGCGCCGAAGTGCCCGCCCTGGCGCTGGAATTCACCTTCACCCCCGCCAGCTAAGCCCCGCCCGCCGCACCAGCAGGGCGACGCAGAGCGTCCAGGCCAGTTGCAGCGCCAGCGCCGGCAGCACCACCAGCGGCTTCAGCGTGCCCGGCGGGGTGAGGAACCAGGCCGCCAGCCCGGCCTGGAACAGCGCGAAGCCCCAATGCGTGGCCGCCACGGCGCGTACGGGCAGGCCGCTGCGCTGCGCCATCTGGTACAGGTGGGTGCGGTGCGGCGCCCCCACCCGGTCGCCCATCGCCGCCCGCCGCGCCAAAGTGAAGGCCGCGTCCCAGAGCAGGCCGAAGAGCAGCAGCGGCACGATCAGGAAGCTGACCTGGGTGGCATCGAAGCGCGCGGCGGCGACGGCCAGCACCGCCAGCATGAAGCCGGCGAATTGGCTGCCGACATCGCCCATGAAGATGCGCGCCGGGTGCAGGTTGAAGGGCAGGAAGCCGGCGAAGCCCGCCGCCAGGAACAGCGCCGCGGCATAGACGAACCAGCCGCCCGAAACCGCGGCGATGGCGGCCAGCGCGGCGCAGGCGATGAAGAGCGTGCCGCCCACCAGCCCGTCCAGCCCGTCCATGAAATTCACCGCATTGGTGCAGCCGAGGATCCAGAGGAGGGTCAGCACCGGGCCGAGCACCCCCAGCTCGGCATAGCCGACATAGGGGATGGCGATGCGCGAGAGGGTGAGCCCGCTGCCGATCGCCACCAGCGCCGCCGCCACCTGGCAGGCGAAGCGCAGCCGGGCGGAAAGGGTGCGCATGTCGTCCACCAGCGCCACGCCGGCAATGGCGATGGCGGCGGCGATGACGCCGAGGAATTGCCGCTCCGCCAGCCGGGCGAAATCGGCGGCGAGGTAGAGCACCAGCATGCCGGCGATGAAGGCCAGCACCACGCCGACGCCGCCGCCCCTTGGGGTGGGACGGGTGTGGGCGGAGCGGGCATTGGGGTGGTCGAGGATCGGGAAGGCGATCATCGCCCGCACCGCGGTGGCGGAAAGCCCGGCCAGGCAAAGCGCGAAGGCCAGGTGCTGAAGGAAGGCAGCGAACGTCATGCGCCGCGGGGTTTGGCGGAAGCGGGGGCGACGGGCAAGTCAGGCGAGGATGGGGGCTCCGCCCCCAGGCCCCCGGCAGAGGGCGCTGCCCTCTGCACTCCCGCCGGGGACCGGACCGGTCCCCGGACCCCGGTCTGAGCTTCAGACCCGCGGGCGAACCGGCCGACCGGTGGCGGTGCGGTTCGCGCCACCCTATCGGGCTCTACCCCGCCAGCGGTACGGGCCGCACCGCATCCCAGGCCAGGTGCCGTGGCATGCGAATTGCTGCCCTGGCCGCCATGGCGGCCGCGTGGACCATGCCGCCCCGGGACAGCAGGGGAGACAGGGCGTGATCCATCGCAGGACTCTCGTGGCGGCCCTGCCGGCGGCGGGGCTCGGGCTTTCCGGCGCCATGGCGCAGGCCCTGATGAAGACCAGCTACGGCCCGACCACCACGGACATCTCCACCGGCCATGCCGGCCATACCTCCCTGCCCTCCGCGCTGGGCTACTGGCGCGAGGAAGGGCTGGATGTCGACATCTTCGGCATCGCCGGCAGCACTGCCGGCGTGCAGCTCCTCAGCGCCGGGCGGGTGGATTTCGTCGGGCTCAGCGGCGACGACATTCTGATGGCCCGCGCCCGCGGGTTGCCGATCAAGGCCGTATACCTGCATGCGCGGCAGCCCATCTCGATGATCGTGGTGCCGAAAGCCGCCGGCATCACCAGCCTGGCGCAGTTGAAGGGCAAGACGATCGGCGTGCCGGTGATCGGGCCGGATCCCTACGGCACCGGCGCCTTCCGGGAGGTGGGCCTGGACATCGACAAGGACATCACCCGCGTCGCCGTCGGCACCGGCGCGCCCGTGCTGCTGGCGCTGCGGCGCGGCGACATCGCCGGCTACATGGCCTGGGACACGGCGGTGGCGGGCCTCGAAAGCCGCGGCATGGAGTTCGTGGAGTTCAAGCCGAGCTACTACCCGGACCTCTTCGGCCTCTGCGTCGCGACGCGGGAGGAGGTGGTGGAGAAGACTCCCGAGCTGGTGGTGAAGATGTGCCGCGGCATCGCCAAGGGCGTGAGCTTCGGCATGGCGAATCCCGAGGCGGCGATCCGCATCCATTGGCGCATGTACCCGCAGACCAAGCCCAGCACGGGCGACGAGGCGCAGATCATGCGGGACGCGAAGCATGTCTTCCTCTCCCGCTTCATCCGCTACGGGCTGGAACCGGGGGCGCGGTTCGGCGAGATGCGGCCGGCGCTGTGGCAGCGCCTGGCCGGGATGCTGCGGGAGGCCGGCAACCTGCCCGCCGATTTCGACCTGGAGAGCGCCTGGACCAACCGCTTCGTCGAGGCGGTGAACGATTTCGACCGGGAGGCCATCGCGGCGGCGGCGGCGAAGTACTGAACGAGGAAGCCCGCTGCCCCAGGCGCCGGGCAGGCGGCGCCGCAGGGCAGGGCCTTATGCCTCTTCCGGCGTCGGCCAGCGCAGGATGAAGCCGACATCGCCCGGCATGCCGCCCGGCCAGTCGATGATCTGCGCCTTCAGATGGAAGCCCTTCGGCGCCAGCTCCTTCGCATAGGCGTCATAGGCGCGCCGCGCGAAGCCCTCCAGCTTCTCGTGCCAGTCGCTGTCGCCATTGGTGATGGCGCGGCCCTGGTCCGGCAGCCAGTCGGAGGGGAAATGGAAGAGCAGCACCTCCTTCTCCCCGGCATCCACCGCGCGCTGCACCATGGCGGCGACGCGCTCCTTCCAGTCCGGCGCCAGCTCGCGTTCCAGGAAGGCGGCGTGCAGCTTTTCCCGCTCCGCCTTCAGCGCCGCCGCATGGCTGCGCTGCGCCGCCGCCGCCGCTTCCCGCTTCTGCGTGATGTAGGTCCAGACGGAAGCGGCGCTCAGGTCGTGGCCGGACAGTGTCGGCATGCTCTTCCCTCCTTCGCCGGCGCGTCACGCCAGGATGTTGTAGCCGCCATCGATGAACAGCGTCTCCCCGGTCATCGCGGCGCCGTAGGGGCTGGCGAGGAAGGCGCAGGCGGCGCCGACCTCCTCGATGGTCACCAGCCGCCGTGCCGGGGCGCGGGCGGAGACGCGCTGCATCAGCGCGTCGAAATCGCGGATGCCGGAAGCGGCGCGGGTGGCGAGCGGACCGGGGCTGATCGCATGCACGCGGATGCCGCGCGGGCCGAGTTCGGCCGCCAAGTAGCGGACGGCGGATTCCAGCGCCGCCTTCACCGGGCCCATGACGCCGTAATTCTCCACCACCTCGGTGGCGCCGAGATAGCTCATCGTCAGCATCGTCCCGCCCTCCCGCATCAACGGCTCGGCGCGGCGCGCGAGGTCGAGGAAGGACCAGCAGGAGACCTCCATGGCGGCGAGGAAGCCGTCGCGCGGGCAGTCCACCACGCGGCCGTGCAGCGCCTCCTTCGGCGCGAAGGCGATGGAGTGGATCAGCACGTCCAGCCGGCCCCATTCGGCACCGATGCGCTCGAACAGCGCGTCCGTCTGCGCCGCGTCGCGCACCTCGAGCGGCATGAGGATGGGTGCCTCCAGGCGCCGGGCGAGGGGCTCGACATGCGGCCGGGCCTTCTCGTTCAGATAGGTCACGGCGATCTCGGCGCCGGCCTGGCGCAGGGCCTGGGCGCAGCCCCAGGCGATGGAGGACTCATTGGCGATGCCGACCACCAGCGCCTTGCGGCCGGCGAGGATGGCGGGGAGGCTGTCCTTGGGCTGCTCCGTCATGGCTTCGGTCCTTTCCGCCTGCCGGCGCCAGGCGGCAGGGCGAGGCGATGCGAGGGGCGCGGTGGAGCGTGGCGGTGGGGGCGTGGCGCGGGCCGCGCCCGCCTGCCCCGGCAGCGCCGTCGCGCCGGCCGCCACGCAGCGCCGCCATGCCGGCCTGCCCCTGTTGAGGAATAGCGTGGGCGGGTCCAGCACCTTCATGCGGCGCAGCTTGGCGGGCGCTTCCCGGCGCGCCACCTCGCTTGCGTGAAACCTAGAGCGGTTTCACGCTGACTGTGCAGCGCGAAACCGCTCTAGCTTATGGATTGTAGGGCAGATTCACGCCTCCGGGCGATGCCGCCCTCCGGCGATCTGCTCTAGCCGGAGCAGGCCATGCGGGCGAGTGAAAGGCGCCCCATCAAGCGACAGCAGCGGGTTCCCAGGAGGCGCGAAGGCGCTCCGGCCGGCCGAGGCGGTGGCGTTTGGCGGGCAGATACGGAAGGTGACGGGCGGACCGATGGACGCGGGACGGCGCGCGCAGCGGATGCGACGGCTAGCACGCCGCCCGTGGCGGGCCCCCCCTCGCCGCGATCCGAGCCAGCGGTCTCGCCAAGCGAGAACGCCAGCCATGGAAGACGCGCACTGGAAGGTAATTGGAGAAAGTTCCGACGCCTTCGCGCCGCAGCCCAACGTCCTGCCGGGAGTGGTGCCGACACGCGGATTTGAACCGCGGACCTACTGATTACGAATCAGTTGCTCTACCGCTGAGCTATGTCGGCAGGCCCCCAGGGGGCGCCCAGGCGCCGGGTGGATACACGCCCTGCCCCGCCAGGGCAACCTCCATGCCACCCCTCGCCGCGCTACCCCACCGCCGCCCGCTCCGCCGCGCTGATGTAGTCCCGCGTCAGCGGCACCGCCACCCGGTCCCGCGCCAACTGCATCTGCCACACCATGTGGTCGGACCGGCGGAAGGCCAGCTCGCTCCCCGCCAGGTAGAATTCGAACATCCGGCAGAAGCGCTCATCATACATCGCCCGGATCGTCTCCCGCTGCGCGGCGAAGCGGCGGCGCCAATGCCGCAGCGTCTCGGCATAATGCAGCCGCAGGATCTCCAGGTCCGTCACCCACAGCCCGCTGCGCTCCACCGCCGGCAGCACCTCGGACAGGGCCGGGGAATAGCCGCCGGGAAAGATGTATTTCGCCAGCCAGGGATTGGTGTAGGCAGGCCCGGAGGTCCGGCCGATGGCATGGACCAGCGCCACCCCGTCCGGCCGCAGCGCCCGCCGCACCACCTGGAAGAAGCCGGGGTAATGGCCGATGCCCACATGCTCGAACATGCCGACGGAAACGATACGGTCGACCGGCTTCTGCCAGGCGCGGTAATCCAGCAGCTCGAACCGCACCTGCTCCGCCAGCCCCGCCGCCGCCGCCCGGGCACGCGCCACTTCCAATTGCTCCGTGCTGAGGGTGAGGCCGGTGACCCGCGCCCCCCAGTCCCGCGCCAGGGTCAGCGCCATGCCCCCCCAGCCGCTGCCGATGTCGAGCACCTCCAGCCCCGGCCGGTCCAGGCAGAGCTTGGCGGCGATATGCCGCTTCTTCGCCGCCTGCGCCTCCTCCAGCGTCTCCCGCCCCGTCGGGAAGTAGGCGCAGGAATATTGCTGGTCGGCATCGAGGATAAGCCGGAACAACCGCGAGTCGAGATCGTAGTGATGCGCCACGTTGCGCCGCGCCCGGCCGGCCGGGTTGTACTGCGCCAGGCGCCGCAGCAGCCGCCGCCCCCATTCCAGCAGCCAGGTCGTCGGCGTGTCCTGGGTCTCGAGGTTCACCATGCAGACCTCGATCACCCCGTAGAGCCCGCCCTCCATCGGCACCAGCCGGCCTTCCATATAGAGCTCGCCGCCCGCCAGGTTGGGGTCCAGCGCCAGGCGCCGCGCCGCCTGCCAGTCGGTGATGTGCATGCCGCCCGCCGGGCCGGGGCCGCCGCCATAGCGGCGCTCGGCGCCGTCCGGGTAGCGCACGGTCAGGGTGCCGGTGCGGATCAGTCGGGTCAGGGCAAGGTGCAGCAGCATTCCTCACGGCTCCGCAGCGGCGGAGGCCTCACGGGTGCCGCAGCCCTGCCGGCCCGTGGCACCGGAGATTCCGCCCTTTTCCCGGCGCCCGGCCGCGCCGCCGCCGGCCGGCATCGGCCGCTATCGGCAAACGGGCGGCGGGGCGCCGCTGTTCCCATCAGGTTACGGTAAAGTTGCCGCGCGAGAAGCGGTTACAAGGGCCGGGCGTCCATGCCCCAGGGGCAGGGCGCCCATGCCCTCAGCGCAGCGCCGCCTGCAGCCTGAGGCTGAGCGGTAGGGCCAGGGCGCAGAGCGCCGCCATGGCCCAGAACCCCGCCCCGCCCCAGGCGGCGTAGAGCGGCCCGGCGAGGAAGGTCAGCACCCCGGAGGCCAGCCCCACCCCCAGCGAGGCATGCAGCGTCTGCGCCCGTGCCGCCTGGCCGGGGGGCAGCGCGCCCAGCACCCGCATCGCCGCCAGATGCATGGCGCCGAAGGTCAGGGCATGGAGGAGCTGGGCCAGGGCCAAGGCAGGCAGCCATGTCGTTTCCGCCAGCAGCCCCCAGCGCAGCACCCCTGCCCCGGCCGCCAGCGCCGCCAGCCGGGCCGGACCCAGCCGCGCCACCAGCCGGCCGCCGCAGAGGAACAGCACCACCTCCGCCATCACCCCTTCCGCCCAGAGCAGCCCGACCATGGCGGGGGAATGCCCCGCCGCCTGCCAGTGCAGCGTGCCGAAGCCATAGACCAGCGCATGGCTGCCCTGGACCAGCGCCGAAAGCGGCAGCAGGCGGCGGAAGGCGGCATCGGCGAAGGGGGCCGCCAGCCCGCCCCCGCCACCCCTGCCCGCCGCCAGGCGCGGCAGGCGGGCGACCGCCAGCGCGGTGCAGGCATAGGCGGCGGCGGCCAGCCAGATCACGCTGGTCACGCCCAGCGTCTGCACCGCCAGCCCGGCCCCGACCGCCGCCAGGATGAAGCTGGCCGAGCCCGCCGAGCGCACCCGCCCGTAATCGAAGCCGAAATGGCGGGAGGCGGAGACCGCCAGCGCATCGGAAAGCGGCATCACCGGCGCGGTGACCAGCGCATGCAGCAGCGCATGCAGCAGCAGCGCGGCGAAGCCCTGGCCCAGCGCGTAGCCGGTGACGGTGCAGGTGGCGCCGGCGGCGGCCAGCAGCAGCACGCCGCGCGCATCCGCCCAGCCATCCGTGCCCCGCCCCACCGCCGGCGCCGCCACCAGCCGCACGGCGGAGGCGGCCGCCAGCACCGTGGCGATCTCCGTCGCCCCCAGCCCATGCCCGGCCAGCACCGCGGGCAGGAAGGGCAGCAGCATGCCCGGCGCCACGAATTGCGCGGCGAAGACCAGGGCGAAGCGGGCGGGCACCCCGGCGGTCACGGCAGCGGGTCAGGCGGCCGGGCGGTACAGCCAGTCGCCATCGGCCTCCGCCGCCGTGCCGGCCCGCAGCGGCTGCCCGGCATAGCCCCGCGCCGCCAGGAAAGCGCGGAGCTGGGCGGCGGAGCCACCGGCCCGGCGCAGCCGCGCATCGTCGATCTCCAGCAGGATGGCCGGGCGGAACCGGGCCAGCACCGCCTCCGCCCCGGCCAGCACCGCCCCCTCATGCCCCTCGACATCCAGCTTGAGGACATCCAGCCGCGTCAGCCCCAGCGCCGCCGCCAGCGCATCCAGGGTGACGATCGGCACCACCTCCCGCACCACCGCCCGGGCGGGGTCGGGGGCCAGGCTGGCGAGGCCGTAGCCCATGGCGCCGGCGCGCTTCACCGGCGTCGCCAGCACGCCGAGCGAGGCCGCCGTGCCGAGCGCCGCCGCCACCACCAGCACATTGCGCCGCGGCCGCAGCGCCAGCGCGGCGCGCAGCACGGCGCGCGCGTAGCTGCTGGGCTCCACCGCCACCACCTGGCCGCGCGGCGTCAGCGCTGCCAGCAGCCAGGTCACCTGCCCGCCATGCGCGCCGATATCGATGGCGACGCCATCCTCCGGCAGCAGCTCCTGCAGCAGCGGCCGCAGCACGGCGTGATCGTGGAGGATGACGGATTTCCACACATGCTCGACCCAGGACCAGGTCAGGCGGAAGCGGAACCATTCGGCAGGCGGCGGGCAGGGCGCGGCGGCGTTCACCGGCATGGGATACCATGTTTCCTCCCTTCCGCCACCGGCATGAGGGCGCCGCCCTACCGGCCGGGTCCGGCGGAATTCCGCCGGCATGGCCGCGCCGCACGCGCCGGTGCCGCCGCCGCGCCGCCGCGCCGATGCCTGAACGCTTGCCAAGCCGCGCGTCCCGGCCCATGCATGGCGCCATCATGCCGAGCCCCCACCCCCATGATGTTTGACGCCCGTGTGAAGGCCGTGCTGGGCCCGACCAATACCGGCAAGACCCATCTGGCGATCACCCGCCTGCTGGCGCACAGCAGCGGCATCATCGGCTTCCCGCTGCGCCTGCTGGCGCGCGAGAATTACGACCGCATGGTGGCCGCCAAGGGCGAGAAGCACGTCGCCCTGATCACCGGCGAGGAAAAGATCATCCCGCCCGAGGCGAAGTGGTTCGCCTGCACGGTGGAGGCCATGCCGCTCGACCGCCGCGCGGAATTCGTCGCGGTGGACGAGATCCAGCTCTGCGCCGACCCAGATCGCGGACATGTCTTTACCGACCGGCTGCTGAATGCCCGCGGCATGGTGGAGACCATGTTTCTCGGCGCCGAGACGATCCGCCCGCTGCTGCAGCGCCTGGTGCCGCAGGCGGAGGTGGAGACGCGGCCGCGCCTCTCCCAGCTCACCCATGCCGGGCCGCAGAAGCTGACGCGGCTGCCGCCGCGCTCCGCCGTCGTCGCCTTCAGCGCGGCGGAGGTCTATGCCATCGCCGAGGCAATCCGCCGCCGCCGCGGCGGCTGCGCCGTGGTGATGGGGCGGCTCTCGCCCCGCACCCGCAACGCCCAGGTGGCGCTCTATCAGAACCGGGAGGTCGATTTCCTGGTGGCGACGGACGCCATCGGGATGGGGCTGAACATGGATGTGGACCATGTGGCCTTCGCCGCCCTGCAGAAATTCGACGGCCATGTGGCGCGGATACTGACGGCGCAGGAAGCCGCGCAGATCGCCGGCCGCGCCGGCCGCGGCATGCGCGACGGCACCTTCGGCACCACGGGCGAGTGCCCGCCCTTGCCGGAGGAGATGGTCGAGAAGATCGAGGGCCACCACTTCGAGACGCTGCAGACCCTCGCCTGGCGCAACAGCGAGCTGGATTTCACCAGCGTCGATGCGCTGCTGGACAGCCTGGCGGCGCCGCCGCCGCAGCCCGGCCTCAGCAAGGGGCATGACGCGGACGACCACATCACCCTGTCCATGCTGGCGCGCGAGGGCGAGATCCGCGCCCTGGCCGCCGGCCGCAGCCGCGTCGCCCTGCTGTGGGAAGCCTGCCAGGTGCCGGATTTCCGCAAGCTGGCGGATGACAGCCATATGCGGCTCTGCGGCCGCATCTTCCGCCACCTGGCGGAGGACGGCGCCCTGCCGGACGATTGGGTGGCCGGCCAGATCGCGCAATGCGGCAACACCGAGGGCGATCTCGACACGCTGATGGCGCGGCTCGCCAATATCCGCGTCTGGTCCTACATCGCCGCCCGCGCCGACTGGACGCGCGATGCGGCGAGCTTCCAGGCCGAGGCGCGCAAGGCCGAGGATGCCGTCAGCGACGCGCTGCACGAGCGGCTGACGGCGCGCTTCGTCGATCGCCGCGCCGCGCATCTGATCCGCCGGCTGGAGGAGGTGGAGGGCGAGGAGCTGGTCTCCGCCGTCACCCGCCAGGGCGAGGTGGTGGTGGAAGGCCATCCGGTCGGCAAGGTCTCCGGCTTCCTCTTCCACCCGGAGGCGGAGGCGGAGACGGAGGAGCAGCGCAAGCTCATCCTCCGCGCCGCCCGGCTGGCGCTGAAGGAGGAGATGCCCCGCCGCGTCGCCGCGGTGGAGACGGCGAAGGACGAGGCCTTCGGCCTGACGCCCCATCACCGCATCACCTGGAACAGCCATGGCAGCGTGGCGGAGATCGCCCGGCTGCGCCCCGGGCCCGAGCCCTCCAAGCCGCAGGTGGAGGTGCTCCCCTCCGAATTCCTCGACGGCGCGCAGCGGGAGAGGGTGCGGGCCCGGCTGGCGAAATATGTCGAGGGGCTGATCGCCCGCGAGCTGGCCATCCTCACCACGGTGGAGGCCAAGGCGGAGGCGGAGGGCGCGCTGCGCGGCCCGGCCTATCAGCTCCGCGAATCGCTCGGCCTGGCGCCGGGCAATACGGATGGCACGGTGCCGCCCGATCTGCGGCAGAAGCTGAAGGCGATCGGCGTGCGGGCCGGGCGCTATGCGCTGTTCGTGCCGGAGGCGCTGAAGCCGCGCGCCATGGCGCTGCGCGCGCAGATCTGGTCGCTGATCCGCAATATCGAGACGCCGGCCCTGCCCGCCCCCGGGCTGGTGGCGCTGCAGCTCCGCGAGGCGGCGGAAGGCGAGGCGAACCCGCCGCCGCCGGCCGGCTGGCCTTCCGGCTTCGCCCAGGCCATGGGCTGGCTGCCGGCCGGGCCGGTGCTGCTGCGGCTGGACGTGGCGGAGCGGATCGCCGGCGAACTGGCCTACCTGACCCGCCGCGCCCCGGCGCCGCCGCCGCCCGACCTCGCCAGCCGGCTGGGGGTGAAGGCGGATATGCTGGGGGTGGCGCTCTCGGCGCTCGGCTTCCGGCTGCTGGAGCCGGTGCCGCTGGAGGAAGGCCAGTACGGCCCGCCGACGCCGCTGCGCGTGGCCCAGCCGCGGCCGCAGCATCATCGCGGCCCGCGCCAGGGCCAGGGCCCGCGGGACGGGCAGCGCCATGGCGGCCCGCGCCACGGCGAAGCCCGCCGGCCGGACGGGGAGCGCTACCAGGGCGAGCGCCGGGCGGAACACCAGGGCGGCGAGCGCCCGCCGCGGCATGAGGGCCGCCCCGACCAGCGCCAGGACGGCCGCCGGCATGAGGGGCCCCGGCCGCAGGACGGCCGCCCGCCGCGGGACCGCGAGCGCAACCGCGACTTCGGCAACCGGGATTTCGACCGGCGCCCGCCGCGCGAGGCGCGGGAGCGGCCGGAGAATGTCCTGCCGCCCCTGCCCCCGCTGCCGCCGCCGAACAGCCCGGAGATGATCTTCTACGGCCCGCCCATCCCGCAGGAGATGCGGCGCCGGCCGGTGGTGATGGAAGCCCGCGGCCCCGGCGCGCCCTGGAAGGGCGGGGACAAGAATCGCGGCAAGGACGGGCCCCGCCCGCCGCGCGGCGAGGGCCCCCGCTACCCGCGCGGCGAAGGCCGCCCGGACCGCCCGCCGCGGCGCGACGAGGATCGCGGCCCGCCGCCCGCCGCCAAGCCGGCGGCGCCCTCCGGGCCGGATCCGGATTCGCCCTTCGCCGTCCTGGCCCAGCTCAAGCTGCGGTCCGGCACCTGATGCGGCCCGGGCCTGGCTGAACCGTGGCGGCGCCGGGCGAGGATCGGGACTGGCAGCGCCTGGATCTGTGGCTGTGGTGCGCCCGGGTGGCGCGCACCCGCAGCGCCTGCGCGAAACTGATCGAGGCCGGCGCGGTGCGGATCAACCGGCAGCCGACGCAGAAGGCGCATGCCAGGCTGCGGCCGGGGGATGTGCTGACCCTGGCGCTCGGCTCCGCGGATCGGGGGGTAGTGAAGATCTGGCGCGTGGTGGGGCTGGGGGACCGGCGGGGGCCGGCGCCGGAGGCGCGGCTGCTCTACGAGGATCTTTCGGCGGAGGAGTAGGTGATGGGGGCTTCGCGCCCATGCCCTCACCAGGGGCGCTGCCCGTTGGCGGCAGTGCCGCCAATGCCTGCCGGAGGGAAGGCTTCCCCGGCCCCCGGTGTGATGCCAACGGGCTGACCGGCATAAGGCCGTGCAGGCAGCGCCGGAGGGCGCCTTGCACGGGTCAGCGATCAGGGCCGCGGGTACGAGTTGCTCACCGGCTGGCGCCGACCAGCGCGATCATCGCCTGCATCGCGCTGCCGAAGATGCGCAGCCCGCCCGGCAGCCCCAGCGCCGCGAAGGGCGCGCCATGCGGCTGGCATCGTGATCTCCTGTGCCGGGCGAAGGCTGGCGCCGCGGCGGCAGGCGCGCCAGCCGGCAGGGTCGCGGCGCCCTGCGATCCGCGGTAAGCAGGGCGCCGCCGGACTTGAGGAACCGTCCATGAATCGTCGCAGCCTGCTGGCCGCCGCCAGCCTGCCCTTCCTTGCCCGCGGTGCGCGGGCGCAAGGCTTCCCCACCCGGCCGATCCGCATGGTGATCGGCTTCCCGCCGGGCGGCGGCTCGGACCAGGTGGGGCGGCCGCTGGCGCAGCGCATGCCGGACGTGCTGGGCCAGCCCGTGCTGGTGGAGAATCGCGGCGGCGCCAATGGCAACCTCGCGCTGGACTTCACCGCGAAAAGCGCGGCGGACGGCTATACGATCTGCCACGTCAACACCAGCGTCATCTCGGTCAACCCGCTGCTCTACCGCAGCCTGCCCTTCAACGTGCTGACCGACCTGACGGCGGTCGGCGCCGTCACGCTGAACGCCCTGCTGGTGACCATCCCGGCCGAGCTGCCGGCGCGCAACCTGCAGGAATTCATCGCCTATGCGAAGGCGCGGCCGGGGCAGTTGAATTTCGGCTCGGGCGGGCTCGGCAGCATCACCCATCTCGGCTACGCGCTGGTCACCAGGCAGGCGGGGCTGGACATCGTGCATGTGCCCTATCGCGGCAGCGCGCCGGCGCTGCAGGACATGCTGGGCGGCCGCGTGCAGCTCATGGTCGATGGGGTGAATGTCAGCAAGGCGATGATCGATGCGGGCCGGGTGCGGGCCATCGCCTATCTCGGCCGCACGCGGAACCCGCTGCTGCCGGAGGTGCCGACAGCGGCGGAGCAGGGCATGCCGGAGCTGGTGATCGAATCCTGGCAGGGCTTCGTCGCCCCGGCCGCCACGCCGGTGGAGGTGCTGGACCGGCTGGAGGCCTCGCTGCAGCATGCGGTGGACCATGCCGATGTGAAGGCGGCCTTCAGCGCCCAGGGCACGCTGGGCCTGTTCCAGAGCCGGGCCACCATGAACCGGCTGATCCGCGAGGAGATGGAGCGCTGGCGGCCGATCGTCGCCGATCTCGGCGTGCAGTTGGACTAGAGCGTGATCGGCTGAGGTCGCGGCGACCGAAACCGTGAATCACGCCACCCAACAATGAGCCAGAGCGGGATGGGTGAGCGAAGCTCAACCAATCCCGCTCCGGGGGCGGGCGGCGGGGCAAGCATGGCCAGGCGGCGCGCGGGCGCGCCGGGTGATCGCGCGCTTCACGCCTTTCGGTGATTCCACCTCGAGCGATCACGCTCTAGAGCGGTTTCACGCTGACTGTGCAGCGCGAAACCGCTCTAGCTTATAGATTGTAGAGCAGATTCACGCCTCCGGGCGATGCCGCCCTCCGGCGATCTGCTCTAGCCTGCCGCGCCGCCGAGGAGGTTCCCATGCCCATCTCCCGCCGCTCCGCCCTCGCCGCCTTGCCGACGCTCGCCGCCCTGCCAGCCGGAGCCCAGACCATGGCCATCCCGCGCATCGACCAGACCACGGACATGCTCGGCGTCATCGACGTGCAGCCGGATTTCATGCCCGGCGGCAAGCTGGCCGTCGCCGGCGGAGACCAGGTGGTGCCGGTGATCAACCGGCTGCTGGAAACCCGCTTCCGCCACGCCTTCGCCACCCAGGACTGGCACCCGGCGGGCCATTCCAGCTTCGCCAGCAGCCACGCCGGCCGCCAGCCCTTCGAGACCGTCCAGATGCCCTACGGCCCGCAGACGCTGTGGCCGGACCATTGCATCCAGGGCAGCGCCGGGGCCGAGCTGCACCGAGAGCTGGCCCAGCCGCGCATCGAGCTGATCGTGCGCAAGGGCTTCCGGCCGGAGATCGACAGCTACTCCGCCTTCTTCGAGAATGACCGCCGCACCACCACCGGCCTGCATGGCTGGCTGCAGGCGCGGGGGGTGCGGCGCGTCTTCCTCGCCGGCCTCGCCACGGATTACTGCGTCGCCTATTCCGCGGAGGATGCGGCGAAGCTCGGCTACCAGGTGGTGGTGATCGAGGATGCCTGCCGCGGCATCGGCCTGCCGGCGGAAGGCGGCACCACCATCGACGCGGCGAAGCGCAGGCTGAGCGCCGCGGGCGTCGCCTTCCTCACCAGCGACGCCCTGGCCTGAAGGTGGCTTGCCGCAGCGGCCGCGGCGCCGCGGCAGCGGCGTTCCGTCCCGGCTGGCGAAGCATGCCCGGGACGATCCGTTCTGAAGTGGGATCGGTTGAGCTTCGCTCACCCGCCCCGCTCCGGCTCCTGTCGAGTCGCGTGATTCACGGTTTCGGTCGCTTCGACCTCAGCCGATCACGCTCCAGTGTCCTGCCCGCGAAGTTCGCTGGATTTCGAGCGAACTTCGCGGGCAGGCAGGCCACCTGAAAACCAAGGCTAGAGCAGATCGCCGGAGGGCGGCATCGCCCGGAGGCGTGAATCTGCTCTACAATCCATAAGCTAGAGCGGTTTCGCGCTGCACAGTCAGCGTGAAACCACTCTAGCGGCTCGGGAACGCAGTCCGCAGGACTTCGGAATCGGGACGCTGGAGCGGTTTCACCTCGCCTGCGCTCGGCGAACCCGCTCCAGCCCTTTGTTCGATCGCATTTTCCGAGTCGTCCGGCGATTCCGCCGGACTTGAAAATGCTCTAGGCCGTGATGCCCCCATCCACCCGCAGCACTTGGCCGGTGATGTAGCTGGCCGCCGGCGAGGCGAGGAAGGCGACCGCCGCCGCCACCTCCGCCGTGCGCCCATAGCGGCCGAGCGGGATGTGGCGGCAGCGTTCCGCCTTCGCGTCCGGGCTCAGCGCGGCATGCGCGCCCGGATCCTTCTCCGTATAGCCGGGCGAGACCGCATTCACCGTGATGCCGGGTGCCCATTCGATGGCCAGCGCCCGCACCAGCGCCTCCAGCCCCGCCTTGGCCGCGGCGGAGGCAGCGAAGACCGGATGCTCCAGCCGGAAGACATGCGCGACGAAGGAGGAGACGGCGACCAGCCGCGGGTCCGTCCCCCTCGCCAGATACGGCTGCGCGGCACGGGCCAGGCGCAGCAGAGCGAAGGCGATGGCGTCATGGCTGGCGGCAAAGGCGGCGTCGCTCAGCGCCGAAACCGGCGTGCGGTCGGCGAAGCCGGCATTGGAGACAAGGACGTCGAGGCCGCCCAGCGCCGCGGCGGCCGCCGCCACCACCTCGCCTGGCATTTCCGGCTGCGCCAGGTCGCCGAGCAGCACATGCACCTCGGCGCCCGCCGCCCGCAGCTCGGCGGCCAGCGAGTCCAGCCCCGCGCGGTTCTTCCGCGTATGCAGGGCCAGGGCGACGCCGGGCCCGGCCAGGGCGCGGGCACAGGCCGCGCCGATGCCACTCGCCGCGCCGGTGATCAGGGTACGCCGTGCCACCATCCGCCTTGCCTCCACTCCTGGGCCGCGATCTTGCGCCGGGCGTTCGCGGTGGCAAGGGCGGCGGCGGATATGCCAGCCTGGGCGGGCGGCCATGCCGCCCAAGAACCACGAACGCAGCCTGGGAGGACACCATGAAAACCCTGTCGCGCCGGACCCTCTTCGGGGGGCTCGGCTGCCTTGCCTGCGGCGGCGCGCATCTCGGCCTGACAGCCACGCCCGTCCAGGCCCAAGGCTGGACCCCGCCCGATGCGGCGCAGCGCTGCCCCAGCCGCTGGGGGCCGAATGATCGCCGCGGCGCGATGAACCTGATGACGCCGGAACGCGCCAGGCGCGCCGCCGCCCTGATCCGCACCGGGGAGATCGTGGAGCTGGGCCAGACCCTCTCCGAGGCCATGCCCTTCTTCGGCACCCGCCGCTTCGACGTCCATCTGAAGCAGATCTTCATGAACCCGCAGGCCAATCGCCGCGGTTCCAATGAGGAGCTGGTGGTGACGGAGATCGGCCAGGTGGGCACCCAGCTCGACATGTTCCCGCACCAGACGATCGGGGACGAGACCTATAATTGCGTGAAGGTGCCGGGCATCATGTCCCGCACCGGCTTCACCGAAATGGGCGTGGACACGGTCGGCACCATTTTCACCCGCGGCATCCTGCTGGATATCGCGGCGCTGAAGGGTGTGCCGGTGCTGGGCGACGATTACGAGATCACCGTCGCCGACATCGAGCAGGCGCAGCAGCGGCAGAATCTGCGCATCGAGGAGGGCGATGCGGTGCTGTTCCACACCGGCTGGGGCACCCTCTGGGCACGGGACAATGCGCGCTACGTCAGGTCCTGCCCGGGGATCGGCGTGGCGGCGGCGGAATATGTCATCCAGCGCAACCCCATCCTGATGGGCGCGGATAATTGGCCGGTGGAATGCGCGCCGTCCAAGACCATGCCGCAGGCCTCGCTGCCGGTGCACCAGATCGCCCTGGTGGTGAACGGCGTGCACCTGCTGGAGAACATGAAGCTGGACCAGCTTGCGGCGCGGCAGCCGGGGCCCTTCGCGCTGATGGTGCAGCCCTTGAAGGTGAAAGGCGGCACGGGGAGTACGGTGGCGCCGAGTGCGCTGTTCTGAGGCGGCTTGAGGCGGGCTCTGCCCTCCTCAAACTCCTCCCGCCAAAGGCCGAAAGGCCCTTGGCGACCATGAATTTCAGGTCCGGCGGCTCAACCGCAAGCCTCAAGGGTCCAAAGGGCCCTTCGGCCCTGGCGGGATCGGACGCAGGGCGTTCGATGGCCGTCTCTCGACTGCGCGGTGGGCCCCCCCTACCCTCTCTCGCAGAGCAAGGAAGGGGAGGAGCGCGCATGCTCACGGTGCTGGAGCCGGAAGGGCTCTATCCGGACACCACCATCGAGCAGGAGATCCTGGGGCCTGGCGTCCGCATCCTCCGCGGCCATGCCAAATCCAGCCTGGCGGAGCTGCCGGATTCGCTGCTGGCCGAGGTGGACGGGCTGATGACCCTGCGCATGTGGGTGCCGGCGGCGCAGATCGCGCGCTTCCCGAAGCTGAAGGTCGTGGTGCGCATGGGCGTCGGCTATGATCGCGTGGACCGTGTCGCCTGCGCCGCCCGCGGCATCCTGGTGGCGAACCTGCCGGATTACGGCACGCAGGAGGTGGCGGAATTCGCCGTGCTGCTGGCCGTCGCACTGCGCCGCGGCCTGACCCTGTACCACGACACGCAGCGCGGCCCGCACCCGGCGCCCTGGGCCGTCTTCCCCTCCGCCATCGTGCGGCGGCAGGAGGTGCAGACATTCGGCATCATCGGCCTCGGCCGTATCGGCAGCGCCGCGGCGCTGCGGGCCAAGGCCTTCGGCTACAAGGTGGTGTTCTACGATCCCCACCAGCCGAATGGCTGGGACCGGGCGCTGGGCATCCAGCGCGCCCGCACGCTGGAGGAGCTGCTGGCGCAATCCGACGTGCTCTCGCTCCACTGCCCGCTGACGCGCCACACCCGGGGGCTGGTGGGGGAGCGGGAGCTGCGCCTGCTGCCGAAAGGCGCCGTGGTGGTGAACACCGCGCGCGGCCCGATCCTCGATATCGACGCGCTGGGGCGCTGCCTGCAGGATGGCCACATCGCCGGCGCCGGCCTCGACGTGATTCCGGTGGAGCCGCCGGAGGCGCCGGTGCCGGATCTGCTGCGCGCCTACCGGGCGCAGGAGGAATGGCTGCGCGGCCGCCTCATCATCACCCCGCACATCGCCTTCCACACGCCGGAGGCCTGGCAGGACATCCGCGTGAAGGGGGTGGAGACGATGCGCGACGTGCTGGTGGAGGGGAAGCGCACCAACGTCATCCCGCCGGAAAGCGATTGAATCCTCCCCATGACGTCGCTGCGCGCCGTCATGGGGGCCCCAGGGCACCGTGCTACCCCAGGCCACGCACAGCGGGCCGCGGCAGAGCCGCGTCCGGCAACGGCAGGTCCGGCTTGGACCGGTCGGCTGGGCGACTGTCGGTCGCGTGATCGAACCGCTCGGGCTCTGGCGCGATGGAACGGCATCGCAACCGGAGAATGACGATGCGTCTGCTGTTGATGGCCGCCCTGCTGCTGACCACCCTGGCTGCCTGCGAACGGGAAGGCCCGGCGGAGCGCGCCGGGCGCAACCTGGACCGCGCCGGGGAGCAGGTGCGGGATGCGGTGGACCCGCCGCGCGGGCCGGTGGAGCGGCTGGGCCGCAGCGTGGACCGGGCGGTGAACTGAGCTCGGCACGGGGCAGCCCCATCCCCGCCGGCGGACTCGCGCCGGGTCCGGGGAGGGGTCCCCTCCCCGCCGCCGCCCCCGCCCCTTCCCGCCCTCCGGAGATGGCCGGCCGAACCGGCCGACTCGTGGGCAGGAAGCGGGGGAAGCCCCGTACCCGGTTGCGCCCCGCCGACCTTGGGGGTAACCCGGAAGCGCCGGAACCGCCGGCGCCAACCAGGCGCCCGCAGCAAGCTCGGGGCCCTGTAGATGAGCCAGATGCCCGCAACCGCCTCCTCCGGCGCCGGCGGCCATGACGCCCGCATCGTCGGCCTGATCGGCACCGGCCATTTCCTCTCGCATTTCTACATGCTCTGCCTCGCCCCGCTCTTCCCGGTGTGGCAGGCGGAATTCGAGGTCTCCTACGCCACGCTCGGCCTTTCCGTCGCGCTGATGTCCGCCACCACCGCCCTGCTGCAGACGCCGGTCGGCTTCTGGGTGGACCGCTACGGGGCGCGGCCCTTCCTGGTGGGCGGCACGCTGCTGATGGCGCTGTCCGTCGCCGGCATGGCCTTCGCGCCCAGCTACTGGGTGGTGCTCGGCCTCGCCGTGCTCTCCGGCATCGGCAACAGCGTCATCCACCCCGCCGACTACGCCATCATGGCCGGGAGCGTCAGCAAGGGCTTCATGGGCCGCGCCTTCGCCCTGCACGCCTTCACCGGCAATCTCGGCTTCGCCGCCGCCCCGCCGGTCATCGCCCTGCTGCTGACGGGGATGGATTGGCGCATGGCGCTGCTGACCGTCGGGCTGCTCGGCCTGCCGGTGGTCGCCGCCATCCTGGCCCAGACCAGCGTGCTGCAGGACCAGGCGAAGCCGGCGAAGCAGGCGGAGGGCCCGGCCGGCCATGCCCTGCTGTTCAGCCGGCCGATGCTGCTATTCTTCGCCTTCTTCCTGCTCTCCTCCGTCGCCGGTTCCGGCATCCAGTCCTGGCTGGTGACGGTGCTGGGGCAGCTCTGGGGCACGCCGGTGCTCGCCGCCTCCGCGGCGCTGACGGCCTATATGGCCGGCACCACGGGCGGCAACCTGATCGGCGGCTGGATCGCGGACAAGTCGAAGCGCAACCTCTACGCCCTGGTCACGGTGCTGACCCTGCTGGCCATGGCGGTGCTGCTGCTGCTCGGGCTGGTGAAGCTGCCGGAGACGGTGCTGCTGGTGGTCGCCGTGGTGGGCGGCCTCGCCCTCGGCATCTCCCGCACCCCGCGCGACGTGATGCTGAAGGAAGCCTGCCCGCCGGGCGAGATCGGCAAGGTGTTCGGCTTCGTCTCCTCCTCCCTGCCGCTCGGCTCGGCGATCGCGCCGGTGCCGATGGGGCTGCTGATCGACCTCGGCCATCCCGGGCTGGTGCTGCCGGTGGTGGCGGGGCTGCTGGGGTTGTCCCTGCTCTGCGCCGGCGGGGCGCAGGAAAGTGCGCGGGCGGAGCGAGCGGCCGCCCCGGCGCCGGCGGAATAGCGGGCGCGCGGCTTCGGTCCGGCGCCCGGCCGGCCTGGGGGACAGCACCGTTCGCGGTGCATGGAGCATGGCGCGCTTCCGCTGCGGCGGAACGGCAGTGCGGCGACCCGGCGCTGCTGCGGGGATGACGGTGGCCTTGGCCCAGGCGCGGCAGCGAGCGGCCGAAGGTAGCGGCGCAGCCCTGGCCCTGCCTTTCAGCCCGGCGCCGCCTGCTGCCGGCCCAGGATCGCCGCCATGCGCCGCAGCACGCCATTCGCCGCATCTGCGGCATCGCCCGGCGCCGCCAGCCCGGCGGCGTCCAGCTCTGCCGGCGCCAGGAAGGCCAGGGCCTCGCCGCCGAAGCCGCGTTCCGGCACAAGGGCGAATTGCATCAGCTCGAATTCGGTGTGGCGCAGATCGGCGCTGATGCGGTCATAGGCCTCTTCCAGCGCCGGGAGCTCGCCTTCCAGCACCTGGGTGAAGGTCGCGCCCTCATGCAGCAGCGCCCCGGTCAGCCCGGCGGCCGCGTTGTGCCGCCGCGCGCCGGCAAGGATGGCCGCGACCTCCGCCCGCACCTCCTCCGTGGTGCCGAGGATCGCGACCTTGCTGCGGTAGAGCAGCCGGTAGAGCGGCTCCGCCATCCGCTTCGCCTCAGGCTGCCTGGCGCCGGGCCAGCAGGGTCCGCGCCGCATCCGCCGCCATCGGCCGCCCGACCAGGAAACCCTGCACCTGGTCGCAGCCCCGGGCGCGGACATGCGCGAGCTGCCCGGCCGTCTCCACCCCCTCCACCGTCGTCAGCATGCCGAGGCTCTTCCCCAGCACGATTACCGCCCCGACGATCGCCGCGGAATCGGCGTTCTCGCCGAGATCGGCGACGAAGGAGCGGTCGATCTTGATCTTGTCGAAGGGGAAGCGGCGCAGATGGCTCAGCGAGGAATAGCCGGTGCCGAAATCATCCATCGAGATGCGGACGCCGAGCGCCTTCAGCGCCCGCAGCGTGCCGAAGCTGTGGTCGGTATCCGTCAGCAGCGCGGTTTCGGTCACCTCCAGCTCCAGCCGGTGGGGATCGAGGCCGGCGGCGGCGCAGGCGCCGCGCACCGCCTCGACGATGCCGGGGCTGTGGACCTGCAGCGGCGAGAGGTTGACCGCGATGGTGGCGGGCTCCTGCCAGCCCGCCGCCTCCCGGCAGGCCTCCCGCAGCACCCATTCGCCGATCGGGATGATGAGGCCGGTCTCCTCCGCCAGGGGGATGAACTCGGCCGGGGAGATCAGGCCACGCTCCGGATGGGCCCAGCGGATCAGCGCCTCGAACCCCGTCACCGTATCGCCGTCGAGGCCGAGCAGCGGCTGGTACTCCAGGTGGAATTGCCGCAGGGCGAGCGCGCTGCGCAGCTCCACCTCCAGCATCCGCCTCCGCTGCATGCGGGTGTCCATCTCCGCCTCGAAGAAGCGGTGGGTGCCGCGGCCCTCGGATTTCGCGCGGTAGAGGGCGAGATCGGCATTGCGGGCGAGCGTCGCGATGTCCGTGCCATCCTGCGGGTAGAGGGCGATGCCGACGCTGGCGCCGATGTTCAGCACCTGACCCTGCACGATGAAAGGGCGGGAGAGCAGCTCGATGCAGCGCTGCGCCAGGGCGGTCGCGGCTTCCGGCTGGCTGGTGTCGAGCTGCAGCACGGCGAATTCGTCGCCGCCCGGCCGCCCCACCACATCCGTCGCATGCACCGCGGCGCGCAGCCGGGCGGCGACCTTGACCAGCAGCGCATCCCCCACCTGATGCCCCATCGTGTCATTGGTCCATTTGAAGCGGTCGAGGTCGAGGGCGAGCAGGGCGAAGCCCTGGCCGCTGCGGCCGTGCAGCGCCAGGGCGCGTTCCAGCTCCAGGCCGAAGCCGGCGCGGTTGTGCAGCCCGGTCAGCGGGTCGTGCTGGGCGAGGAAGCGGATCCGCGCCTCCGCCCGGCGGCGGTCCCGCAAATCCCGCACCGCCACCGCCTGCTGCGACCGGGCGTGGTGCAGCAGCGGCCTGGTGACCAGCTCGACCGGGATGATCTCGCCGGAGGCGGCGAGGAATTCCGCCTCCGCCCGCCCTTCCGCCGCCAGGGCCGCGGGCAGGGTCTGGCCGGGGGGCAGCAGCGCCTCCAGCCGCTGGCCGGTGAACCATTCATCGGCGCGGCCCAGCAGCCCCTGCAGGCTGCGGTTGGAGCCGGTGATCCGGCCCTCCTCGCAGAGCAGCAGCCCTTCCACCGCAGCATCCGCCAGGCTGCGCAGCTTCTGCTCCGCCTGGCGTTCCCGCCGGTGGGCGCGGCGGGAGAGGGCGGCGGCGGCAAGGCTCAGCAGCAGCAGGATGCCGCTGGCGGCGGCCACGGCGGCGGCCAGCCAGTCCGCGCTGGCCGCGGCGGCGAGCGGCGCTCCGCCCGGCTCCGGCAGGATGATGAGCGCCGCCATGCCGAGGAAATGCAGCGCGCAGATGCCGAGCAGCAGCAGCGCTGCGGCGAGAAGGCGGGGCAGCGGGCGCGGCTGGCGCAGGGCCAGCCATACCGCCAGCATGGGCAGCAGGATGCCGAGCGCGATCGAGAGGGTGAGCAGCCGCTTCTCCCAGAGCAGGACGCCGACCAGGTGGTAGCCCGCCATGCCGGCATAGTGCATGGCGGTGATGCCGAGCCCGGCCAGCACCCCGCCGGCCCATTCCCGCCAGCCGCGGCCGCTGAGGGCAAGCTGGAAGGCGAAGCCGCAGACCAGCACCACCAGCGCCAGGGAGGCGAGGGTGAGGCCGGCCCCGTGATCCGCCGGGAGGCCGGGCGCGAAGGCCAGCATGGCGACGAAATGCGTGGACCAGGCGCCGGTGCCGGTGGCCAGCGCGGTCAGCGCCACCCAGCGCCAGCGCCGCGCCGCCGCGGTCTGCGCGGCGCGCAGCAGCACGAAGCTGGTATGCGCGCCGACCGCGCAAATCACGACCGCCAGCGCCAGCAGCGCCGGGTCATGCTGCTCGGCAAGGCAAGTGTAGAATCGCTGCACGCTCTGGGGTTCCGACCGGAGGGGTCCGGCGGCTAGCTAGGCCGGGAATGCTGCTGGAATCCTAAGCATCTTGCCGGGAAATTAGAATCGGAAAAGGATTGACGGGGCGTTGTCCAGGCGCCGCCGCCTCGTGGCGCCAGGCCCCGGATGATAGAAGCCGGGAATGGAATTCGACTATGTGATCGCCGGCGCGGGCAGCGCCGGCTGCGTGCTGGCCAACCGGCTTTCCGCCGGCGGCGCCACCGTCGCGGTGATCGAGGCCGGCGGCTCCGACCGCCACCCCTGGATCCACATCCCGGCCGGCTACGCCAGGATCCTCAACCATCCGCGCCTGACCTGGGGCTACCGTACCGCGCCGGACGAAGGCACGGCGATGCGGGCGCTGGACTATCCGCGCGGCAAGGTCTGGGGCGGCTGCTCCTCCATCAACGGCCTCGGCCATGTGCGGGGGCATCCCTCCGACTACGACCTCTGGGCGCAGAAGGGTTGTACGGGTTGGGGCTGGGAGGAGCTGCTGCGCTATTTCCGGAAGCACGAATCCTTCGCCGCCGGCGGCGAGGCACGCGGCACGGACGGCCCGCAGCCGGTGGAGCACCTGGCCGAGACGCCGGCGCTGCTCGGGCATCTTGGCCAGGCGGCGGAGGCGATCGGCCTGCCGGTGCTGGCCGACATGAACGGGCCGGAGCGCGAGGGCTTTGCCCCCTTCCAGCAGACGCGGCGCGGCAGGCGGCGGATCTCCGCGGCGCGGGCCTATCTGGTGCCGGCGCTGCGGCGGCCGAACCTCGCCCTGCTGGACAACGCCCTGGCGCTGCGGGTGGTGGTGGAGGATGGCCGCGCCGCCGGCATCGCCATCCGCCGGGGCGGCGCGGAGCAGGTGGTGCGGGCGCGGCGGGAGGTGGTGCTGGCGGCCGGCGCCATCGGCTCGCCGCAGCTTCTCATGCTGTCGGGCATCGGGCCGGGGGCGGCGCTGCAGGCGCTGGGCATCCCGGTGCTGCGGGACATGCCGGGCGTCGGCGCCAATCTGCAGGACCACTACATCATCCGCCTCGGCTTCCGCCTGGCGCAGCGGCGGCTTTCCGCCAATCACCGCATCGCCGGCTGGCGCCTGCCGCTGGAGGCGCTGCGCTGGGCGGCGAAGGGCGACGGGGTGCTGACCTGGTCGCCCGGCATGTTCAGCCTGTTCGCCCGCACCGCGCCGGGGCTGGAGGCGCCGGACATCCAGATCAATGGCGGCCCGCTCTCCTGGGAGGCGCTGCCGCCGGAGCCCGGGCGGCGCTTCGGCGGCATCCGGATCGGGGTGCCGGAGGCGGAGCCGGGGATGACGCTCGGCGTCTGGCAGTGCCGGCCGGAAAGCCGGGGCAGCGTGACGCTGGCCTCGCCGGACCCGGCGGCGGCGCCGGTGATCGCGCCGCGCTACCTGGCGACGGAGGGCGACCGCGCCTGCGTGCTGCGCGGGCTGCGCCTGGCGCGGCGCTGGATGGCCGCGGCGCCGCTGCAGGGCATCGTGGCGGCGGAGGCGCGCCCTGGCCCGGCGGCGGAGAGCGATGCCGACCTGCTGGATTTCGCCCGGGAGACCGGCGGCACGGTCTATCACCCCTGCGGCACGGTGCGGATGGGCGGCGACCATGAAGGCCCGCTTGGCGCCCCGCTGGACGCCGCCTTGCGGCTGCGCGGCGTGGCTGGGCTGCGGGTGGTGGATGCCTCCGTCTTTCCGGACATCCCCGTCTGCAACATCAACGCCACCGTGCTGAGCGTGGCGGAGAAGGCGGCGGAGCTGATCCTGGCCGCGTGACGCGGTTCAGCCTGCCGACTCAGGGCGGGGCCCGGGGGGGAAGCCTTCCCCCCGGAGGGGTGCAGGGGCAGCGCCCCTGCCGGGGGTTTGGGGGGCGAAGCCCCTTTGCTCAGGCCCCGGGCGGAGGCGGGAACCAGTCCTCCGCCAGCACCTCCGCATCCAGGTCGAAACAGGCTTCCTCCGGCTCGGCCAGCCAGGCGAGGGCGGGGCGGGGGTCGAGGCCGTCCCGCCGCAGATCGCGCTGGAAGATCCGCAGCGCCCGTGCCCAGACAGTGGCGGCAATCTCCGCACGCCGCACGCGCAGCGAGGGATTCTCCTCGAAGATCACGCCGATCTGGTCGCGGAGGCTGTCGATCTCCTTCTGCCAGCGCCGCTGATATTCCTGTGCCGGATGCCCCCGCAGCTTCGGCAGGTGCAGGATGATCTGCTGGACCAGGCTTTGCGCGGCGCCGCGCTGGGACCGGCCCATGCTCTCGATTTCCTCGGCCAGGCTGGCGATGTCGAGGGCGTTGGGCCGCAGCGCCTCCGGCCAGGCGCGCAGCCGCGCCGCCTGATCCTGCGTCCAGGCGTGAAAATCCCGTTCGTGGAGCTCGGCAGCCTCGGATATGGCGGGCTCGGATATGGCGGGAGAGCAAGCGCCCGGATTGGACATTTCCAGTTCGGCCCGCCCGGGCCTGCGGGGGACAGGCATCACGCCGCCAGCGGCAGGCTCGGCCGTTCCACCGCCTCCCGGATGAAGCGCACCAGGGGCTGGACGAGCTGGCTGCGCCCGGCGGCATCGCCGAACACCGCCATCTCCGCCACGCCCAGCTCCGGCAGCCCCTCCAGCTCCGCCAGCCCGCGCGGCAGCCCGGCGCGGCCCAGCACCGTCACGCAGAGCCCCGCCTCCGCCGCCGCCGCCAGGCCGAGCAGGCTGGCCGAGGTAAAGACCACCTCGAAGGCGAGGCCCGCCCGGGCCAGGGCGGCCAGCGCCCTTTCGCGGAACATGCAGCCCTGGGGCAGCATGGCCAAAGGCAGGGGCCGCCCCTCCGGCACCAGCCAGCCGGGCGCCGCGGCCCAGATGACGGTCTCGGTCCAGATCGGGCTGCCCAGCGTCTCGCCATCTCGCCGCTTGCCGAGGACGAGGTCCAGCGCCCCCTTCTCCTGCGCCGCGCGCAATTCGTGGCTGCGGCCCACCTCCACCTCCAGCCGCAGCTCCGGGAAGGTGGCGGCGAAGCGGGCCAGCACGGGGGCCAGGCTGCGCGGCAGGAAATGGTCGGCGACGCCAAGCCGCAGCCGCCCCGTCACCGGCGGCGCCACCAGCCGCCGCACCGCCTCGTCGTTCAGCGCCAGCATGCGGCGGGCATAGGCGAGCAGCGTCTCGCCATCCCGCGTCAGCACCACGCTGCGGCTGGTGCGGTCCAGCAGGCGGCGGCGGCAAAGCTCCTCCAGCCGCTTGATCTTCAGGGAGACCGCGGATTGGGTCAGGCCGAGCGCCTGGCCGGCGGCGGTGAAGCCGCCCCGCTCCGCCACGGCGGTGAAGGCGCGGAGCAGGTCGAGGTCAAGGTCGGGGATGCGCATGGCATGAGGATCCCTCATGCCATGCGCGGGATCAATGAGGAAGCGTCAGGGATCAGATGTCCTCGTCGCCGCTCCCGCCATCATCATAGCCGCTGCCATCGTCGTAGCCGCCGCTGCTGTCGTCATAGCTGGCCGGGGTGGCGTCGGACTGGCTGAAATCCTTCTCGGCGCCGCCCCAGGCGGATTTCTCGCCGCCATCGGCGCCCCAGCCCGCCGCCGCCGCAGCCGCGCCGGGATCCGACCAGGGGGAGGCGGCGGGCAGGGCGTCGGCCGCGCCGCCGGCCAGGTCCGTCGCCGCCGTGGCGGCGCTGGCGCCGTGCTGGGAGAAGGCGTTCATCAGCATGTTGCCCAGCACCATGCCGCCGGCGACGCCCGCCGCCGTGGTCAGCGCCGTGCCGAGGAAGCCAGGGCCGGAGCGCTGCGGCTGCAGCATGCCGGGGTTGTAACCCGGCGGATAGACCGGCTGGGGCGGCGGCGGCATGGGCGCCGCCGGGCGCTGATTGCCGCCGCCGCCGCCGAACATGCCGCCGAACAGCCCGCCGCCGCGCGGCGCCTGTTGCGCCGCCTGGGCCTCGCGCCGGGCATTCTCCAGCTCCCACTCCATCTGGCGAAGGCGGTTCTGCGCCTCCACCAGCGCCGCTTCCTGGACGAAGGCGGTCTGGGCGATGCGGTAGCGCGCTTCCGGGTAGCGGGCGAAGAGGTCGGCGATCAGCGCATCCGCCTCTCGGTCCACCGGCGGCAGGTTAGGGGCGGTCTGCGGCACGCTGCCGCCGCCCCAGGGCCGAGCGGAGGCGGAGGCGGAGGGCGCCGGTGCCACCCCGGCAATCCGCTCGACGAATTGGGTGATGATCCGGCGTTCCTCGTCGTTCATGGGGTCCCTCAGCCTCCTGGCCCCGCGCGATGCGGGCCACGGCGGCGAGGTGGCCCGGCGCTGTGGGCGTTTCAAGCGTCGAAACGGTTAAAGATGAATTTTAGGCAATGTGATCGGGAAGCCCCAGCCGGCGCCATTCGATGACGGGGCAGCGATCCTGGACGAAGCGCAGCCCGGCGGCGCGGGCGCGCTCGCCGGCGGCATCGTCCCGGACGCCGAGCTGCAGCCAGACGGTGCGGGCGCCGAGGCGGATCGCCTCCTCCACCACCGCCCCGGCATCCTCGGAGCGGCGGAAGACGTCGACCATGTCGAGGGGCCCGACCTCCTCCAGCCGCGCCGCCACCGGGCGGCCATGGATGGCCTTGCCGGCCAGGCCGGGATTGACCGGCGTCACCTCATAGCCGCGGGAGACCAGGAAGCCGGCGACGCCGAAACTCGGCCGCTCCGGCTTTTCGGAAGCGCCGACCACGGCGATGCGACGGGTGGTGAGCAGGATGTCGCGGATCTCGTCATCGGTCATGGCCATCTCCTTCGTGCCGGGGATAACGCCGCGGCGGCGGAATCGGCAAAGCGCCGCGCTTGCCTTCGCCCGCGCCGCCCGGCATCTGTGCCGCGGGGGCCTGTAGCTCAATGGTCAGAGCGGACCGCTCATAACGGTTTGGTTGCAGGTTCGAGTCCTGCCGGGCCCATTCGCCGAACGGGGCTCCGCCCCTTGGCGGCAGCGCCGCCAGGCCCTGCCGCCAAGGGGGCTCGCCCGATCCCGACCGAAGGTTGGGCCAGCCGATTCGCTAGGTCCCCGGCCGGGGCGCTACCCAGCGCCGCCGCGCGGAGGCCGTGCGCCGCGTCACGACGCCTCCTTGGAGAGCCTGTCGAGCGTGGGCACCGAGGCCGGCGCGCTCAGGCGGCCAATCCTTGGCTCCCCGGGCCTATTGACCGTATCGGGCCGGACATGGCCAGGCCGATACGGATCCAGCTTCTGCAGCGGGAAGATTGGGGGCTCTGCCCCCAAACGCCCGCCGGGGAGGGGACCCCTCCCCGGACCCCGGTGTGAGTCTGCGGGTCCAACCCACGGGCTGAAACTCAAACCGGGGTCCGGAGGGTCGGCGGCACTGCTGCCAACGGGCAGCGCCCTCTTTCCCCTTCCCCGAAAACACCAACCGCGCCAGGGCTTTCGCCCTGGCGCGGTTGGCTCGGCTGGCTGGGGCAGGGGGGCGCCCAGCCAGCGGGCGGCTGAGAGGAGAGGGGCTCAGCCGCCGTGACGGGCCGGAGTGCCGGCGAGGCTGGCATGGCCCGCCGCCGGCACCTCATAGACCAGCTGGCGATCGACGCCGCCGCCCACCAGCCGGGCGACCAGGCCGCTCGGGGCGGCGCTCACCACCGGGCCGGTATAGGCGACGCGGGTGTTGTCGCCGCCGCCGAGCAGGGTGGCAGCGCCGCCGCCGGTCACGTTCGCGCTCGGCGCGTCATAGGCAAGCTCGGCATTGTCGCCGCCGCCGATGAGGCGGGGGCCGGCAGCCTGGGCGCCGGTGAGGGTGGCGAAGGCCAGGGCGGAGGCCAGCAGAGCGGTGCGGATCATGGAAACATCTCCTTGGAGAGCTGGCGCTGGCCGGGTTGGCCGGGCGCCGCGTTGGTTGGCCTCTTGATACGCGGCGATTAGATCGTGCACGATAGACAAGACTGCATGGCTGCCATGCGCTTATGTCCTTCACGCGTTTGTCGTGCACGATTTATATGCCTAGAGTGGGATCGGTTGAGCTGCGCTCACCCGCCCCGCTCTAGCTCTTTGTTCGCTCGCGTGATTCACGGTTTCGGTCGATTCAACCTCAACCGATCACGCTCTAAGCAAGAGGCACAGTCACACGGCACCCTCCGAGGAGCCATCCCATGTCCCACCTCCAACCGCTGCCCAGGCTCGACGACTATCTCTGCTTCGCCCTGCACTCCGCCGCCCAGGCGGTCGGGCGGGCGAACAAGAAGGTGCTGGACAAGCTGGGCCTCACCTACCCGCAATTCCTGGCGCTGCTGGTGCTGTGGACGGAGGACGACCTGACCGTCGGGCAGATCGGCGACAAGCTGTTCCTGGAGAGCAGCACGCTGACGCCCCTGCTGAAGCGGCTGGAAGCGGCGGGGCTGGTCCGGCGCACCCGCGACATGGCGGATGAGCGCCAGGTGCGCGTCCGCCTGACGGAACAGGGCCAGGCGCTGCGCGAGAAGGCCAAGGCGCTGAAGCCTTACTGGGTCGGCGAGAGCTGCGGCGCCAACCCCGACGCAATGCGCGAATTGCGCGAGAAGGTCACCGCCTTCCGCGACAAGCTGATGCAGGCCGAGGGCTGATCCCCGCGCGGGCCCCCGGTGCGCTGCAGCCGGCCAGCCGGGACGGTTCCGTCAGGAGGCCCTGCCGGCCTCGGGCGCCCCCCTCCTGATCCTGCTCGCCGGCGGCGGAGGGGGAACGGAACCCGGTTTCCCCTAATGTCCTGCCCGCGAAGTTCGCTGGACTCCCAGCGAACGCAGCGGACAAGCAGGCCACTGAAAACAAAAGCTGATAGCCCGAGAACGAAGCCCGCAGGACTGCGGAATCGGGCCACTAGAGCGCGTCACACCGCAGTATAGCCCCCATCCACCGTCCAGGCCGCGCCGGTGACGAAGCTCGCGCGGTCGGAGCACATCCAGACCACCGCCTCGGCGATCTCGCCCGGCTGGCCCAGCCTGGCCATCGGCACCCGTGCCAGGATGCGCTCCCCGGCCCGGCGCATGGACTCCTCGGTCATCGGCGTCTCGATATAGCCCGGGCAGACCGCGTTCACCCGGATGTTGTCCGCCGCATGGTCGATGGCGGCCGTCTTCGTCAGCCCCAGCACCGCATGCTTGCTGACCGCATAGGCGGAAGACCCCCGCAGCCCCACCAGCCCGCCGATCGAGGCGGTGTTCACGATGGCCCCGCCGCCCTGCCGGCGCATCTGTGCCACCTCATGCCTGAGGCAGCGCCAGACGCCGGTGAGGTTCACGTCCAGGATGCGCTGCCAGGCCGCCTCCTCGATATCCGCCGTCGCCACGCCGATGGCGTTCACCTGGTAGGGCGCGATGCCGGCATTGTTGAAGGCGCAGTCCAGCCCGCCGAAGGCGTTCACCGTGGCCGCCACCATCGCGGCGACGGCGGCGTCGTCGGTCACGTCGCAGGCGATGGCGACGCCCTGGCCGCCCGCTGCCTCGATGGCAGCCAGGGTCCGCTGGGCGGTCTCCAGCGTGAGGTCCGCCGCCGCCACCCAGGCGCCTTCCCGCGCGAAGGCCAGCGCCGCGGCGCGGCCGATGCCGGAGCCCGCCCCGGTGATCAGCGCCGATTTGCCTTCCAGCATGCCTGCCATGGTTTCTATGTCCTGCCCTGGAGGTCCTCGGCCGGGGCGGTGCCTACCCGCTTCGGGTCACGGCAACCGCTCCGGCCCCTTGCCGGGAGCCATCTCCCCCGGACGGCCTCAGCCGGAGGGGGATACCTGCCCCGGAACCACAATGCCCGGCGCGCCTGGTATCCTGCCCGCGAAGCCCGCCGGATTTCCGGCGAACGGAGCGGACAGGCAGACCTTTGAAGACACAGGCCGGCGTCCGGAGCCGCAGGCCTGCGGACCGGGGGCACCGAGCCCGCCGGACCTATCCGCGGGCCCAGCCAGCCGGACGCTGCCCCGGACCCGCGCAAGGCCCGGTGCGGTCAGCCAAGCCCGGCCGGCGCCACCGCCGGAACCGCAAGCTCCGGAAGCACAGCCAAAGGCCCGGGGCCGCAGCGCCCCGGCCTTCACCATCAACCATGCGCCCAGTGATGCGCCACGGCCAGCGCCGCCTGCCGCAGCGCCAGATCGGAGGCCGGGACGAATTTCCCCATGGTCAGGAAGGCGTGGATCTGGTCGGCCATATGGATATGCGTTACCCGCACGCCATCCGCCTCCAGCCGCCGGGCATAGGCCGCGCCCTCATCCACCAGCGGGTCGTAGCCGGCGGTCATCACATAGGCGGTCGCGGTCCCGGCGAGGCTGGCGGCACGCAGCGGCGAGGCCTGCCAGTCATAGCGCCGCGCCTTCTCCGGCACGTAATGGTCGATGAACCAGCGCATGGTCTTGTCGGTCAGGATCAGCCCCTCGGTGAAGCGCTGATAGGCCGGGTGCTCGCCCGCCATGTCGGTGGCGGGGTAGAGCAGCATCTGGAATCCCACCGGCGGCAGCTCGCCGTCGCGCGACATCAGCGCCAGCACCGCGGCCAGGTTGCCGCCGGCGCTGTCCCCGCCCACCGCCAGCCGGGCGGGGTCGAGGCGCAGCGCCTCCACCTGCGCCGCCACGAAGCGCAGGGCGGCGGCGCAATCCTCCACCGCAGCCGGGTAGGGATGCTCCGGCGCCATCCGGTAATCCACGGCGATGACGCAGCAGCGCGCCGCATTGGCGAGGAGCCGGCAGGGCTGGTCATGGCTGTCCAGATCGCCGATCACCCAGCCGCCGCCATGCAGATAGAGCAGGCAGGGCAGCTTCTCCGCCGCCGCCGTGCCGGCGGCGCGGTAGCGGCGCAGCCGGATGGGGCCGCGCGGGCCGGGGCATTCCATGTCCTCGCACTCGGCCACCGCTTCCCCCTCCGGCTGCAGGATGGTGCGGGATTTGGCCGAGGCCTCGCGCGCCTCGGCGGGCGTCAGCGTATGGATCGGCGGCCGGCCGAGCTGCTTGATGAGGTCGAGGACGCTCTGCGCCCCGGGGTCGATCGGCATGGGGGTCACTCCGTGAAGGCAAGGATCGCCGCGGCCACCGCCTCCGGCGCGTCGAGCTCCGCCAGATGGCCGGCGCCTGGGATGATACGCGTCTCGCTGGGGCCGCCCAGCAGGCCGGCGATGCGGGCGGCGTAGCTGCGCGGCATGATCCGGTCCTGCTCCCCCCAGAGCAGCAGGGTGGGGGCGGAGACCAGCGGCAGGCGCTTCTCCAAGCGGGTATTGCCCAGCGGCCAGAAGATGCGGGCGGCGGCCTCGCTGGCACGGGTCTGCTCGATCGGCCATTCCACGGAATTGGCGCCTTCCGGCACCGCCTTCAGCGCCTTCCAGCGCTCCGGGTCGGCGGTCAGCAGGCCGGGCAGGTCGGTCATGCGCTGGGCCCAGGGGTCGGTGGGCGGGTCCCTCTCATCGAACAGGCCGAAGGGGGCGATGAGGGCCAGCTTCCGGCGGGTTTCCGGCCAGAGCGCCGCGACCTCCGCAGCGAGGGAGGCGCCGACCGAGCTGGCCGCCAGATCGGCGCCATCCAGCCCCGCGGCGCCGAGGAGGCGGCGGGTGGCCAGCACCCAGTCCAGATGGGTGTCGAGCACCGAATGGCCGCGATCGCCGCCCGGGAAGCCCGGCAGGGAAGGCACGATGACGGTACGCTTCGCCGCCAGCGCATCGAGGAAAGGCACCCAGCGCGGCAGCCCGCCGAAGCCGGCCAGGAAGCCCAGGGGCTTGCCGCTGCCCTTGCGCCAGATGCGGGTGGGGAAGCCGTTGATCTCGACAGTGAGCAGTTCGGGCTCGGTCACGCGCGAACTCCGTATGGCTTGGACGTTGTTTTCGTTGGGCGGGCCGATCGTCCCGCTTTCTCGCGCGAAAACCTAGCAAGCTACCGGATGGGCGGGCAATGGGGGGCAACCGTCACGGCTGCCCTGCAAGGCCGGTTTTGGAAGCACAAGAATAAGGGGAGGAAGGACTGGGACTCTGCCCGACGTACCGCCCCCGCCAAAGCCGGTGGGGGCTTCGCCCGTTGGCGGCAGTGCCGCCACCCCCCGCCGAGGGGTGGCCCCCGACCCCGGTTCAAGTCGGCAGGTTCAACCGTCGGGTCCAAGACTCAGACCGGGGTCCGGGGAGGGGTACCCTCCCCGGTGGGGGGGTTGGCGGCACTGCCGCCAACGGACAAAGCCCCCGACCTTCACTGCCATGCCCATGGGGCGGAGCCCCATTCACCCCCCCGGGCGCTCCCGCCCCTCGCCCACCACCACCGGCTCCAGCATCGTCTCCGCCTCCCGCTCCAGCCGCCAGTAGGAGCGCAGGGAGAAGGGCAGCATCCCGGCATAGATCAGCCCGCCGCCCGCCAGCGCCGCCCAGGGCTCGGTCAGCAGCACCGCGACATAGCTACCGACGCCCAGCAGCAGCGGCAGCACATAGCCCGCCGGGATCTTGAAATTCTTGAAGCTCCAGGTCGGCAGGGTGGAGACCATCAGCGCCCCGACCGCCAGCAGGATCACGGCAGAGACCGCCGGGTGGCGGATCGCCGCCGCCAGCCCCTCCCAGCCCCAGGCGCCGAAGGCCAGGGCGGCGAACATCGGGAACAGCGCCAGCCCCGCCCCGGCCGGGGCCGGGACGCCGGTGAAGAAGCTCTGGGCGAAGGCCGGCTTGGGCGGCGGCCCGGCCAGCGGCACCGCCGCCACCTCCACGATGCTGGCATTGAAGCGCGCGAGGCGCAGGGCGGAGCAGACGGCGAAGAAGATGCAGGGCGCATAGCCGAAGCCGCCGCCGCCATGCAGCGACCAGAGGTAGAGGATCAGCCCCGGCGCCACGCCGAAGCAGAGGAAATCCGACAGGCTGTCGAATTCCGCGCCGAAGCGGGTGGTCGCCTTCAGCAGCCGCGCCAGCCGGCCATCCACCCCGTCGATCGCCGCCGCGACCACCACCAGCGCCGCCGCCTTCTCCCATTGCGCGTCCAGCGCCAGGCGGATGGCGGAAAGCCCGGCGCAGAGGCCGAGCATGGTGAGGATGTTCGGGATCAGCCGGTTGAAGGAGAGGCCGGCGAAGCGCGGCCGGGTACGCGGGCGGAAGCGGCGCAGCCTGCCGCGCAGCCCGGGCGGGCGTTGCGCGCCGCTCATGCCGCCGCCCCCGGCGCCGCGACGCTCAGCTCCGCGATCACCGTCTCGCCGCCGATCATGGTCTGGCCCTCCTCCACCAGCGGCTTCACGCCATGCGGCAGATACACGTCGGTGCGGCTGCCGAAGCGGATGATGCCGAAGCGCTCGCCGGCCTGCACCACATCGCCCTCGCGGATGTCGCAGAGGATGCGGCGCGCCACCAGCCCGGCGATCTGCACCACGGCGAGATCGCCGCCAGCCGCCAGCTTCAGGGCGATGGCGTTGCGCTCATTCTCCTCGCTGGCCTTGTCCAGGTTGGCGCTGAGATAGGCGCCGTGGCGATAGGCGATGCGCGTCACCGTGCCATCCGCCGGCACCCGGTTCACATGCACATCGAGGACGGAGAGGAAGATCGCCACCCGCCAGCGCGGCGCCGCATCCAGCCCCAGCTCCGCCGGCGGCACCGCCTGGACGATGGAGACGACATGCCCATCCGCCGGCGCCAGCACCAGATCCGGCCGGTGCGGCGGCACCCGTTCCGGGTCGCGGAAGAAATACAGGCAGAACAGGGCGAAGATCGCCCCCAGCCAGAACAGCCAGGCGCCCAGCCAGAGCAGGCCGAGCAGGGCGACGACGGCACCGCCGAGGATGAAGGGACGGCCGGCCGGGTGCGGCGGGGCCAGCACCAGGCTGAGGCTATGACCGAGGGACATGCGCGCGGTTTATCCTGCGTTCACCTGTCCGCGGCAAGTATTCGCGGCATGTCGCCCCTGCCCCTCGGCCCCTTCGCCGTCCATCGCGACGGCACGCTCGACACGCGCGAGCCCGATGTGCGGCCCGCCATGCGCTTCCATTGGCGCGGCCGGCGCTGCGAGGCGGGGTTCTCGCCCCGCGGCCTGCAGCTTTCCACCATCGCCGCGCGGGTCCCCTCCACGGCCGACCGGGCGGTGGACCGGCCCCGCGCCTTCGCCACCCTGGCGGAAATGCGCAACGCCCTGCCGGAAGGCTGGCGGCTGCGGCTGCTGCCGGACCACCGCATCCGGATCGAGGCGGAGGCGCCCTTCGCCGATCCGCCGACGGCGGTCAGCCTGGTCTCCTCCATGGTGCGCTTCGCGCTGGAGATCGACCCCTATCTGGACCGGCTGGCGCTGGGCGGCACCGCCGATGTCGGGGTGGCGGCGATGGGCGCGTCCGGCACCTGAAACACCTGGCCGGGGTAGATCCAGCGCGGGTCGCGGATCTGGTTCTTGTTGGCCTGGTAGATGACGGTGTAGCGCACCCCGCGGCCATAGACCCGGCGGGCGATGCGCCAGAGATTGCTGCCCGGCTGCACCACGGTGCGGCCATCCACCACCGCCCCGTCCTCGATGCGGTCGCGCTGGAAGGGCACCTCGATCCGCGCCGCGACGGTGCCGGCATCGGCGAGCTGGTCGACGCGCAGGGTGTGGCGGCCGACCGGCGGCTGGTGCTCCGGGGCAAGCTGCCAGCGGCCGGAGGCATCGGCCACCGCATCGCCCGCATGCTCGCTGCCGACATAGACCCGCACCCGGGCGCCGGGGGCGGCGCTGCCGGCGAAGCGCATGCCGCCGGCCTCGTCGTAATCCACCACATCCAGCTCCAGCCGGCGGCGGGCGGGGTCGCCGGCGGGGGCCTCGCCCTGCAGCAGGCGCGGCGCGGCGGCGGGGCCGCTGGTGGGGGGCAGGAGCAGGGCCCGGGCCTGGGCGGAAGCGGCCTCGGCCGAGCCGGCGGCACCGGCACCGGGCAAGGCGCCGTCAGGCGCCGGGCCGGCCGCCTCGGCGGCGAGCTGGCCGCCGGCGCCCGGCTCGGGCCGTTCCGCCAGGGCGGCCGGCGGGGCGGGGACGATCAGCAGCACCGTCTCCTGCGCCGGCACCGGATCCTCCCCGGCGCGGCGGGCGGTGAGGGCGAGCTCGCGCAGCCCGGGGGCCAGCGCCTCCCCAGGCAGGATGACCCATTCGCCGCGGGCATCGGCCCGGGTGCGGCCGATCTCCCGCCCGGCTTCCAGCAGCACCACCTCCGCCCCCGGCGCGGCGCGGCCGGCGGTGACGAGCATGCCGCGGGCGCCCACCCGGGCGACGTCGAAGCGCGGCGCATCCGGCCGCGCTTCCGGCGTCACCGCCGGGGCGGCGATGCCCGGCACCGGGACGGCGGCCGCGGCCGGGGCGGTGGCCTGGGGCTGCGGCGTGGGGACCGGGCGCAGCAGCCCCTGCCCCCGCTCGGACATCACCGTCCAGAGCAGGCCGCCCGCCGCCGCCACGCCGATTCCGGCCGTTGCCAATTGCCGAGTGATCACCGCCCCCACCGCCCTGCGAGTCAGGGCCCAGCATAGGCCAGATATCCGGCCGGTGCAGTGGCTTGCCGGGCCTCGGCGGGAAAAAACCTCGGGGGCGGAAAACCCCGGCGGCGACGGGCCGCGCGGGCCGCCTTGCCTTGCCCCCGGCAGCCGTGCTTCCCGGAATGGTCAGGCACGGAGCGGCAGGCATGGCGGCGGAGACGGAAGGCCCGGCGGAGGCAGTGCGGCCGGTGAAGGTGTGGGATGGCTGGGTGCGGCTCTGCCACTGGGTCATCCTGGTGCTGCTCGGGCTTAGCTGGTGGAGCGTGCAGGCCGGGCGGATGCAGATCCATTTCCTCTCCGGCTATGCCGTGCTGACGCTGGTGCTGTTCCGCCTGGCCTGGGGGGTATTCGGCTCGGAGACGGCGCGATTCCGGCATTTCCTCCGCTCCCCGGTCGCGGCGCTGCGCCATCTGGCGGAATTCCGCCCGGGCAAGCCGGACCGGGAGGTGGGGCACAATGCCGCCGGCGGCTGGATGGTGCTGGTGCTGCTGGGGTTGCTGCTGGCCCAGCCCCTCACCGGCCTGTTCGCCGATAGCGGCTACGGCGATTACGGGCCGCTGGCCAAGCTGGTGGAGAGCGATGTCAGCGACCGGCTGACCGGGCTGCACCACCGCATCTTCAGCCTGCTCCAGATCGCCGTGCTGCTGCATGTGCTGGCGGTGCTGGCCTATGCGCTGGTGAAGCGGCACGACCTGGTGCGGCCGATGGTCACCGGCTGGAAGCGGCTGCCGGCGAGCATCCCGGCGCCGCGCCTCGGCTCCCCGCTGCTGGCGCTGCTGCTGCTGGCGGCGGCGGCGGCGATCGTCTTCGGCCTGAGCTCGCTGGGCTAGAGCGGTTTCACGCTGACTGTGCAGCGCGAAACCGCTCCAGCTTATGGATTGTAGAGCAGATTCACGCCTCCGGGCGATGCCGCCCTCCGGCGATCTGCTCTAGCCTGCCGCAAAGCGGCCGGGCAGCGCCAGGTCCGACAGCCTTCGGCCAGGTGCTGGCGGCGGCTGCAAAACTCCCGCCGGGGTCCGGGGACGGGTCCCCTCCCCGGCGGAGTGCCGAGGGCGGCGCCCTCTGCCTGGGGTTGGCGGCATTGCCGCCAACGGGCAAAGCCCCCGCCCCCGCCCCCGCCCCACCTCAGCGGGCGCGGTAATTGCGATGGCAGGCGCCGCAATATTGCGCGCCGGTCACCCGGTAGGCCTCGGCGAAGGCGGCGGCATCGCCTGCCGCGGCGGCCGTCCGCAGCGCCTCGACCTGGCCGACCATCCGCGCATTCACCGCCTGGAAATCCCCCATATTCTGCCAGATCTCCGGCCGCGCCTTGGTGTCACCGGCGCCGGAGCCGGCGGGGAACAGGCCCGGCAGGGTGCGGAAGAAGGCCAGCATGTCGTCCAGCCGCGGCACCAGGGCGCGGACATCGCCGCGCGCATCGGCCACCGGCTTCATCGCTTCCATATGCGCGCCCATGCGCTTCAGCCCTTCCCGCCGCTCGGCGATGACGTTGCCTTGCGCCAGCGCCGTGCCTGCGAGGCCCGTCAGGGCCAGCACCGCCACCCAATGCCTGATCCGCATTCGCCTCTCCCTGGGCTCCCGTCGGCCCGCGCGGCAGAGAGGACAGATTTCGCCCCGCCCTGGCAAGCCTCACCGGAACGGTCGTCCCGTTCGGCCGGAACGCCGGCGAGATGCCGGTGGGGCGGCGGCGCCGGACCGGCTATAGGGCGCCTGGCCGGAGCAGGGCGGCCATTCGGGGTGACCCTCCGGATGGCCGCCCTGCCCCGGAACCGTAAGGAACCAGAGCAGCTTATGCCCGGTCGGGCAGCCCCCAGGCGGGCCGGCCGGCGGGGCGTCGCCCTGGTGCCCTGCCTTCGCCGGTCCCGGGCCCTGCCCGGCGGCATCGGCAGGCCGCTGCAGACAATGGCCAGCGTCGCCCGGCCCCTGCGCCGCGGGATGCTGGCGGCCGAAGGAGAGTCGCGTGCCCCCTGCCATCCGCTCCGCCGCCGTGTTCTGCGGCTCCCGCCTCGGCGCCAACCCGGAATTCGCCCAGGCCGCGCGGGCGCTGGGCCAGGGCCTGGCCGCCCGCGGCATCACCCTGATCTATGGCGGCGGCGGCATCGGGCTGATGGGCACGGTGGCGGAGGCGGCGGCGGAGGCGGGCGGGACGGTGCGCGGCATCATCCCCGAATTCCTCACCCGGCTGGAACGCCCCTCCCCGCGCCTGGCGCAGATTGAGGTCACCGATTCCATGCATAGCCGCAAGCGCCGGATGTTCGAGCTGGCGGATGCCTTCGTGACCTTGCCGGGGGGGCTCGGCACGCTGGACGAGACGGTGGAGGTACTGACCTGGCGGCAGCTCCGGCTGCATGCGAAGCCGATCATCCTGCTGGATATCGGCGGCTGGGCGCGGCCGGTGGTGGCGCTGGTGGATGCGATGATCGCGCATGGCTTCGTCGCGCCGGACAACCGGGAGTTCTTCCGGGTGGTGCCGGATGTGCCGGCGGCGCTGGCCATGCTGGAAGCGGCGCCGGTGACGGCGGGGGGGCCTGCTGAAAGGCTGTAGTCGAGAGGGGCGTTGCGCCGTAAGGCGCGCCCTACGGCGCGACCCCTCTCGAGCTCACCCCGCCAAAGGCCGAAGGGCCTTTGGAAACCTTGGGTCCTGGACCCGTCGGTCGAGGCGCAAAGCTCCAGGGCCCCTTCGGGCCTGGGCGTGGGGGGCGCTGCGCCCGGCGAGGGGAGCAGCGCTTCCTCAACACCCGCTTGCCGCACAGCACCACCAAGGCTATACCCCGCCACCCGCGGCCGACGGAGCGTAGCTCAGCCTGGTAGAGCACTGTGTTCGGGACGCAGGGGCCGGAGGTTCGAATCCTCTCGCTCCGACCAAATCGGCGCCGCCGGGAAGCCCCGCCAGCCCCCGCAAGGGCTGGCGGGGTTTTTCATCCCTTGGCGCCAGCGCCGCGGCGGTGCATCTGGCGCCCATGCCGCGCATCCTCCTCGCCAGCCTCGCCGGGCTTCTCGGCTTTTTCCTCTATGTCGTCCTGGTGCTGCAGGCGGCGGACTGGGTGCTCAGCCTGCACTGGGCGCTGCAGATCCCCTTCTTCCTCATCGCCGGCACCGCCTGGGCCTGGCCGGCCCGCTGGCTGATGTTCTGGGGCGCCGGCCAGCGCTGAAGCGCCCGGGTGGCGACAGCGCCGGACGGGTGCGGTAAGAGCAACCTCCCGCGCCGCCCCCGGCGGGCGCAACCGTAGCGAAGGGTGCTCCCGGCCCATGCCTCTCAGCCCCGGCGAGACCGCCGATATCGACCTCAAGGCCCATATCCGCGGCATTCCGGATTTCCCGAAGCCCGGCATCCTGTTCTACGACATCTCCACCCTGCTGCGGCACGGGCCGGCCTGGCAGGCCGCCATGGCGCGCCTCGCCGCCGCCATCCGCCCCTACCAGCCGCACCTGCTCGCCGGCATCGAAAGCCGCGGCTTCCTCATCGCCGCGCCGCTGGCCCTCGAACTCGGCCTCGGCTTCATCATGCTGCGCAAGCCGCGCAAGCTGCCGGGCGCGACGGTCGGGCTGGACTACGCGCTGGAATACGGCACGGACCGGATCGAGATGCAGGCCGATGCGGTGGCGCCCGGCCAGCGGGTGGTGCTGCTGGACGACCTGCTGGCCACCGGCGGCACCATGGCGGCGGGCGTCGCCCTGCTGCGCCGGGCAGGGGCGGAGGTGCCGGCCACCGCGGCGCTGATCGAGCTGACCTTCCTCAAAGGCCGCCAGCGCCTGGACGTGCCATGCGAGACGCTGCTGCGCTACGACGATTGAGCGGGTGATGCGCCGCCGCCCGCTCCTCGCCGCCGCCGCCGCCACGCTGCTGGCCGCCAGCCCGGCCAGAGCGGTGCTGCCGGCCGCGGCGGAGCTGCTGGTGCCGGGCCCGGGGGACGGCCCCCTGGCGCAATGGGCGGTACGGCTGGCGGCCTCGCTGGCCCGCGGCGCCACCACGGCGGTGGCGCTGCACCCGGTGGTGCTGGGCGGGCCGGATGGGGTGACGGCGGCCAACCGCTTCGCGACGGCCGCGGCCCCGGATGGCCGCGCCCTGCTGGTGCTGCCCGGCGCGGCGCTGCAGGCCCGGCTGATCGGCGATCCGCGGGCGCGGTTCGAGGCCTCCGGCTGGCTGCCGGTCTGCGGGGCGGAGGCGCCGGTGCTGCTGGCCGGGCCGCACGCGCCGCCGGCCCGGGGCGCACCGCCGGCGCGCATCGCCCTGCCCACGCCGGACCATCCCGGCATGGCGGCGCTGCTGGCGCTGGACCTGCTGGGCGTGCCGGCCCGGCCGGTGGCCGGCCTCGGCGGCCCGGCGGCGGAGGCGGCGCTGCGCGAGGGCGCGGTGAACGCGCTGCTGCTGCAGGGCGCGGACGCCCCTGCCCGGCTGGCGGCGCTCGGCCTGCAACCCTGGCTGGCGCTGGATGCCGCGCTGGGCCCGCTGCTGGAGACCGCCGGCCCGCCCGAGCTGCGCGCCGCGCTGCTGATCGCCGCGGCGCATGCCCGGCTGCAGGCCATGGTGGTGCTGCCGGCGCTGACGCCGGGCAATACCGTGGCGTTGTGGCGCGGCGCGGCGCAACGCTGGGTGGAGGAAGGCAGGGCGGCGCTGGTGCCCGGGCTGCGGCTGCTGCCGGGGGCGGAATACCCGCAACTGGCCCCGCCGCCGGAATCGACCAGCCTCGCCTATCGCGGCTGGCTGCAGCGGCGCCTCGGCTGGCGCGCGGATTAGCTCCCCACGACGTCGCTGCGCGACGCCGTGGGGGCCCCGGAGGCGCTGCCTTTCCGAGGACTCGCACAGCCCGCCGCGGCAAAGCCGCGGCGGGCATCAGGCGGCCGGTTTCAACGGGGGCGGTCATGCCCCCCCCGCCTCAAGGCATGGAGCCTCCAGGCATTGGAGACGACTGCGGCGACCATGCCTACCGTGTCCCGATACGGGCGTGGGACGGCGGCGATCCTGCCTGGCGTGGCCCCTGGCATGGTGGTGGGACAGCGGCGATCACGCCTGGCGTGGCCCCTGGCATGGTGGTGGGACAGCGGCGATCACGCCTGGCGTGGCCCCTGGCATGGTGGTGGGACAGCGGCGATCACGCTTGGCGTGGCCCCGGCATGGTGGTGGGACAGCGGCGATCACGCCCTGCCACATCCGGGCATAATGCGTGAGACGCAACGCAGCAATTCCGCCTTGAAAACGCCATGGTGCACTGCAACATTGAGTGCCGAGGGTAGGGAGGAACTCAACCCGTAAGGATCCCTCGACCATGTTCCCGTTCCTGATCGGCCTTGCCGCCCTGGTGGTTGCCGGCCTCTTCACCGACCACGAAGCCCAGCGCGAAGGCTTCGACGAAATGCGCGGCGGCCTCCGCCTCGGCGCCTGACGGCTGACGATGCCGGGGGCTTTCCCCCCGGCATCGGCCGGCCCTCCCCACTCTTGGCGGAAACGCCCTCCAGGTCACGCAACCGCGAGTAGGCGGTTCCTTGCGGCACGGCCATTGACGCGCCGCCGCGGGACAAGGCCGTATCGGTAGCGCATGACCGCCCTGCCCGCCTCGCCTGCGCTCTGGCCCCATCGCCCCCGCATCGCCGTCATCGGCGCCGGCCCCGGGGGCCTCGCCGCCGCCATGCTGCTGGCCGCCCAGGGGGCGCGCGTCATCCTGTTCGAGAAGGATGCGGCGATCGGCGGCCGCAGCCGCACGCTGGAAGCGCCGGGCGGCTACCGCTTCGACCTCGGCCCCACCTTCTTCCTCTACCCCCGCATCCTCGCCGAGATCTTCGCCGCCTGCGGCGCCGAGCTGGCGGCGGAGGTGGAGCTGCTTCGGCTGGACCCGCAATACCGCCTGGTCTTCGAGGGCGCCGCGACGCTGGACGCGACGCCCGACCTCGCCCGGATGGAGGCGGAGATCGCCCGGCTCTGCCCCGCCGATGCGCGCGGGCTGCACGGCTTCCTGGCGGAGAATCGCCGCAAGCTGGAGGCCTTCCGCCCGGTGCTGGAACGGCCCTTCTGCGGCCTGTGCGACCACCTCTCCCCGTCCCTGCTGCGCAGCCTGGCCCTGCTGCGGCCGCATCGCAGCCTGGACCAGGATCTGGCCCGGCATTTCCGCGACCCGCGGGTGCGCCTCGCCTTCTCCTTCCAGTCCAAATATCTGGGGATGAGCCCGTTCCGCTGCCCCAGCCTGTTCACCATCCTCAGCTTCCTGGAATACGAGCATGGCATCTTCCATCCGCGCGGCGGCTGCGGCGCGGTCGCCGCCGCCATGGCGCGGGTGGCGGCGAGGCTCGGGGTGGAGATCCGGCTGGAAACGCCGGTGGAGCGCATCGCCTTCGCCGGCCGCCGCGCGGTGGGGGTGGAATCGGGCGGGGCGCGCCATGCCGCGGACGCGGTGGTGGTGAATGCCGATTTCGCCCACGCCATCCCGCGCCTGATCCCGGATGCGCTGCGGCGCCTCTGGCCGGACCGGCGGATCGCCGCGGCGCGCTATTCCTGCTCCACCTTCATGCTCTATCTCGGCGTGGAGGGCAGCTTCCCCGGTCTTGCCCACCACACCGTGCTTCTGGCGGAGGCGTACCGGCGCAACATCCGCCAGATCGAATCCGGGGAGATCCCGGATATGCCGAGCCTCTATCTGCACCATCCGGGCGCGACCGATCCCTCCATGGCGCCGGCGGGGCATAGCAGCCTCTATCTGCTGGTGCCGGTGCCCAATCTGCGCCGGGGGGCGGGCATCGACTGGGCGCGCGAGGCGCCACGCTATCGCCGCCTGGCGCTGGACCGGCTGCGGGCGATCGGCCTGCCGGACATCGAACCCCGCATCCGCGCCGAGGTGATGGTGACGCCCGAGGATTGGCAGGCGCGTTACGCGGTGGGCTTCGGCGCCACCTTCAACCTCAGCCATGATCTGGGCCAGATGCTGGGCTTCCGGCCGCGCAACCGCTTCGCCGGGGTGGAGGGGGTGTATCTGGTGGGCGGCGGCACCCATCCCGGCAGCGGGCTGCCGGTGATCTATGAGGGGGCGCGGATCACCGCCGGGCTGCTGGCGCGGGATCTCGGGCTGCGCCCGGCGCCGCAAGGCGGCGGGCTGGCCGGGCTGGCGCCGGCCTATACGCCGGCGGAGTAGGGAATGCGCCGGTGGAAGACCCGCCGCGTGACGACTGTTCCAGCGCATGATTTCCCCGGCCTCAACCGATCACGCTCTAGCTCCGGCCAGGCCGATCATCGGTTGAGCCCGCCCCGACGGCCCGCCATGCTCAGGCCGGCCTGCGGCCCGCGCGCGGAAGAGGGAGAGACCCATGGTACGGGTGGTGGTGGTCGGCGGCGGGCTGGGGGGGCTGGCGGCGGCCGTGGTGGCGGCGGCGCGCGGCCACCGGGTGGTGGTGCTGGAACGCAATGCCTGGCTGGGCGGCAAGGCGGCGGTGCTGCATCTGGAGGCGCCGGATGGCAGCGGCCGCTTCCGCTTCGACATGGGCCCCACCATCCTCACCGTGCCGCGCGTGCTGCGCCGGATCTATGCCGAGGCGGGGCGCGACCAGGCGGCCGAATTGCCGCTGCTGCGCCTCGACCCGCAATGGCGCTGCTTCTTCGCCGACAACACGCGGATCGACCTGCTGGAAGACGTCGGCACCATGGCGGCGGCGATGGACCGCTTCGCGCCGCAGGGGCAGCAGGGAAGCGGCTATGTCCGCTTCCAGCAGGTGGCGCGGCACCTGCACGAGGTCTCGGAGAAATTCTTCTTCTGGAAGCCGGTGGAGTCGATGCTCGACACCATCGACCTGAAAAGCAACCTCGCCCCCGGCACCATGCGGGACGTGCTGGCGCTGCGCATGGGCCAGAGCATGGCGAAGGTGATCCGCGGCCATGTGCCCGATGCGCGGCTGGCGCAGATGCTGGACCATTTCTGCCAGTATGTGGGCTCCAGCCCCTATCTGGCGCCCGCGGTGCTGTGCTCGATCGGCGACATGCAGGCGAGCGAGGGCGTCTGGTATCCGCTGGGCGGCACGCGGGCGGTGGCGGAGGGGCTGGCGAGGCTGGCGGCCTCGCTGGGCGTGGAGCTGCGCACCGGCGTGGAGGTGGCAGGGTTCGAGCTGGAGAGCGGGGCGGTAGCGGCGGTCCGGACCGCCACCGGCGAACGCCTCCCCTGCGAGGCGGTCATCTCCAACATGGACGCCGTCCGCACCTATCGGGAGCTGGTGGGCGGCGAGGTGGGGGAGCGCTATGCGCGGAAACACCCGGAGCCGGCCTGCTCCGGCGTGGTGCTCTATCTCGGCCTGAAGCAGCGCTACGAGCACCTGGCGCATCATGATTTCGTCTTCTCCCGCGACGCGGAGGAGGAGTTCGACGCCATCTATGGCCGCGGCGAGCCGGCGCCGGACCCGACCTGCTACCTGGCGGCGCCCTCGATCAGCGATCCCTCGGTGGCGCCGGAGGGCGGCGAGGCGCTCTATGTGCTGGTGCACACGCCGCATCTGCGGCCGGGGCAGGATTGGGCGCGGATCTTCCCGGCCTATCGGCAGGTGATCCTGGAGAAGCTGAAGCGCACGGCCGGGCTGGAGGATATCGAGGAGCGGATCGTGGTGGAGAGCGGGCTGACGCCGGCGGATATCCATAATCGCTACCGGGTGCTGCAGGGGGCGATCTACGGGCTGGCCTCGCACGGGGCCTTCCTGGGCGCGTTCAAGCCGGGGAACCGCTCGAAAACGGTGAAGGGGCTGTATCTGGCGGGCGGGGCGGCGCATCCGGGGCCGGGGATGCCGATGGTGATGATGTCCGGCTGGATCGCCGCCGATGCGCTGGACCAGGATTTCGGCGGGCGCGGCATGTCGGCGGACGCCGAGCGGGCCGGGCAGCGGGAGGCGCTGCGGGCCGGGCTGGCGGCGGAATAGCGGGCGGTGGCGAGGCGGGGCGCGGCGGCGGCGCGGGGCGCGGGGCCCGGCCCGGCGGCGCTGTTCTCGCCCTGGCGGCACGCCTTCTTCTGCCGCGCCTTCGCGCGGCACGCCCGGCGGCATCTGCGGGCGGTCAGGCTGGCGGCCTGGGGGGTGCCGGAGGCGGGGTGGGACGGGCCGCTGGTGGTCTATGCCAATCATCCCTCCTGGTGGGATGGGGTGGCCTTCCTGCTGCTCGCCGATGCGCTGTTTCCCGGGCGGCGGATGATGACGCCGATGGATGCCGAGGCGCTGGCGAAATACGGCTTCATGCGGCGCATCGGCGTGTTCGGGGTGGCGCAGCATTCGGTGCTCGGGGCGCTGGCCTTCCTCCGCGTGGCGGAGGAGGTGCTGGCGTTGCCGGGCCATATGCTGTGGCTGAATGCGCCGGGCCGCTTCGTGGATGTGCGGCAGCGCCCGGTGCCGATCGCGCCGGGGCTGGTGCGGCTGGCGGAGCTGGCGCCGAGGGCACGGTTTCTGCCTTTGGCGCTGGAATACCCCTTCTGGTCGGAGCAGGCGCCGGAGATGCTGGCGGCGTTCGGCCCGCCGCTGGAGGGTGCGGCCCTGGCCGCCATGGATCGCGTTGCGCGGGAAGCGGCGCTGGCCCGCGCGCTGGAGGCGGTAATGGATCGCCTGGCCACGGATGCCATGGCGCGCGATCCGTCGCGTTTTCTGCCGGTGCTGCGCGGGCGCGCGGGGATGGGTGGCGTGTACCAGGTGTGGCGCCGGCTGGGTGCGCTGGTGCGCGGGCGTCGGTTCGACCCGCGGCATGATCCCCGGGCGGACGGGTTGGAGGGCGGGGAAAATATGGTTTCCAAAGGCCCTTCGGCCTTTGGTGGGGGGTTCAAGGGGGGCAAAGCCCCCCTTGGCCGGCGGTGACGATGGCCTGTGCGGTTTTGCTTCTGGCGGCATTGCCCGTGCTGCTGGCCGCGGCGAATTTGCTGTTGCTGCCGCGCTTGCGGCCTGTGCCGGCGCCAGGGGTGCTGGTTTCGGTGCTGATCCCGGCGCGCGACGAGGCGGCGAACATCGCCGCCTGCGTGGAAGCCGCGCGGGCCAGCCAGGGCGTCGCGGTGGAGATTCTGGTGATGGATGACGGCTCCTCGGACGGCACCGGGGAGATCGTGGCGCGGCTTGCCGCGGCGGATGCCCGGGTGCGGCTGCTGGCGGCGCCGCCCTTGCCCCCGGGCTGGACCGGCAAGGTGCATGCCTGCGCGAAGCTGGCCGAGGCGGCGCGGGGCACGCATCTGCTGTTCCTCGATGCCGATGTGCGGCTGGCGCCGCAGGCCGCCGCCGCCATGGCCGCGCATGCTGTGGAACGGCGGGTGGCGCTGGTCTCCGGCGTGCCGTGCCAGGCGATCGGCAGCCTGGGGGAGGCGTTGACGGTGCCGGCCATCAACCTGCTGCTGCTGGGCTACCTGCCCGGCATCGGCCGCGCCTTCACCCGCCACCCGGCGCTGGCCGCCGCCTGCGGCCAGCTCCTGCTCTGCGAGCGCGCCGCCTATGAGTCGGTGGGCGGCCATGCCGCGCTGCGCGGCGTGCTGCATGAGGCCATGGCCCTGGCCCGAAGCTGCCGCGCCGCCGGGTTGCGGACGGAAGTGGTGGATGGCGCGCCGCTTGCCACCTGCCGGATGTATCGCGGCCTGGGCGAGGCCTGGGCCGGCTTCGTGAAGAATGCGCGGGAGGGGATGGCGACGCCGCTCGGCCTGCCGGTCTGGACCCTGTTGCTGGCGGGCGGCCACCTCGCCCCCTTCGCCCTGTTGCCGGCGGGGCTGGCTTGGGCGGCGCTCGGCCTCTCCCTCGGGCTGCGCGCCCTGCTCACCTGGCGGGTGCGCGAGCCCTGGTGGAGCGTGCCGCTGCACCCGCTGACGGTGCTGGTCGCCCTGGCGATTCAATGGGATGCGCTGGGGCGGGCGGCGCTCGGCCGGAAGGCGGGCTGGAAAGGCCGCGCATATCCGGCCACAAGGGGGGCATGAGGCCCTCGACTCCGCCGCGCCGCCCCCTGCCCTGCCCCGCCATGGCCCGGGGCTGAGACGCGCATCATGTCCGCACCGACCAAGCTCGAGTCCGGCAGCCTCGCCGTCGCCGCCACGCCGACGCGCGACCATGACAGCGAGAATTTCCCCACCGCCTCGCTGATCCTGGCCAGGCCGCTGCGGGCGAAGGTGATGGCCTTCTACCGCTTCGTCCGGGTGGCCGACGATATCGGCGACAGCCCGGACCTGCCGCCGGAGGAGAAGATCGCCCGGCTGGACGCGATGGAGCGGGCGCTGGACGACCCCGAGACGCAGGTGCCCGAGGCGCGGCAGCTGCACCAGACCGGCGTCGGGGTGGAGGAGGCGCGGCTGATGCTCTCCGCCTTCCGCCAGGATGCGACCAAGCGCCGCTACGCGGATTGGGCGGAGCTGGAGGATTACTGCCGCCGCTCCGCCGACCCGGTGGGGCGCATGCTGCTGCGGCTGCATGGCGATGGCGGCAACCGGGCGGCGAATGCCGCCGCCGATGCGCTCTGCACCGCACTGCAGGTGCTGAACCATCTGCAGGATCTGGTGCCGGACCGCGCGGCGCTGGACCGCATCTACCTGCCGGAGTCCTGGATGGCGCTGGCCGGCGGCGAGGCGGGGTTCTTCGACCCGGCGAACACGGCGCGGCGGCGGGAGGTGCTGGATTCGGCGCTCGACCGGGTGGAGGAGGCGCTGGATCGCGCCGAGGCGCTGCCGCGCCTGCTCCAGGCGCGGCGGCTGGCGATCCAGAGCGCCATGACCATCGGCTGCGCCCGGCGGCTGCTGGCGCGGCTGCGCGCCGCCGACCCGGTGCTGGGGCGCGTCGCGCTCTCCAAGGCGGATTTCGCCGGGGCGCTGCTGGCGGCGCTGCGGAAGCCCCGGGCGGAAGCGGAGATCGTCGCCGGCCGGGTCTCCCGCGCCGGCTCCTCCTTCGCCCGCGGCATGGCGGCGCTGAAAGGCGAGAGGCGCCGCGCGCTCTGGGCGGTCTATGCCTTCTGCCGCGCGGTGGACGACATCGCCGACGGCGCGATGCCGGAGGCGGAGAAGCGCCGCTGCCTCGCCGCCTGGCGCGGCAAGCTGATGGCGCCGGATTGCGTGCTCTCCCGCGAGCTGGCCTGGGCGCGCCGGGCCTATGGCGTACCGCTCGAGGAATGCGAGGCGATGATCGCCGGCATGGAGACGGATGCGGCGGACCGGCTGCGGCTGACGACCGCGGCGGAGCTCGACCTCTATTGCCGCCGCGTCGCCGGCAGCGTCGGCGCCATGGCGGTGCGGATCTTCGGCGCGCCGGAGGCGGAGGGGTTCGGGCTGGCGCTGGGCCATACCTTCCAGCTCACCAACATCCTGCGCGACGTGGATGAGGATGCCGAGCGGGAGCGGGTCTATGTGCCGCTGGCGCTGCTGGCGGCGGCGGGCATCCCGGACGGGCCCGCAGCGGAGATCATCGGCCATCCGAATTTCGCGGCGATCTGCGAGGGGCTGGCGGTGCAGGCGGAGGCGGGCTTCGCCCGGGCAGCGGAGGAGATCGGGCGGTTCGACCGGAAGGCGCTGCTGCCGGCGGCGGTGATGATGTGGGGGTATCGGCGGCTGTTCGAGCGGCTGCTGGCGCGCGGCTGGTCCGGCCCCCGGCCGCGGCCGCGCCTGACCAAGGGCGAGAAGCTGCGCATGGCCTGGATGGCGCTCGGCTTCGGGCGGGTGGCGTGAGGCGGGCGGCGGAGGCGGGCCGCGACGCCGCATGACCGTCCACATCATCGGCGCCGGGGTGGCGGGGCTGGCGGCGGGGCTGGCGCTGCTCAAGGCTGGCCGCGCCGTGGCGCTGCACGAAGCCTCGCCGCAGGCGGGCGGGCGCTGCCGCGCCCTGCCGGACGGCACGGATAACGGCACCCATGCGCTGCTCGGCGCCAACCGCGCGGCGCTGGGCTTCCTCGCCGCCATCGGGGCGCGGGAAGGCTGGGTGGAGCCGGAGCCGGACGGGCTGCCGGTGCTGGATCTGCGGGATGGCAGGGCCTTCCGCGTCGCCCTTTCTCCCTTCGCCTGGGGCGATCCCGCGCTGCGGCCGCCGGGGCTCTCCGCCGGCGCACTGCTGGCGCTGGCGAAGTTCGCTTTGCCGCTGCCGGACCGCGCCGTCGGACCGGCGCTCGCGGCGCATCCGGAATTCCTCCGCGGCTTCGTCGATCCGCTGGTGGTGGCGGCGCTGAACACGCCGGTGGAGGAAGCCTCCGCCCGCCGCCTCGGCGCGGTGCTGCGGCGGCTGGGCGGGCGCGGGGCGACGCGGCTCTTCGTGGCGCGGCGGGGGCTGGGGCCGGATCTCGTGGCGCCGGCGGTGGCGGCGCTGGAAGCCGGCGGGGCGCGGTTCCGCGCCGGCGCCCGGCTGCGCCGCCTCGTCACCCAGGGCGGGCGCGTGGCGGCGCTGGATTTCGGGGAAGACGCCGTCGCCCTCGGCCCCGGCGATGCGGTGCTGCTGGCGACGCCGCCCTGGGAAAGCCAGCGCCTGCTGCCGCATCTGGAAACGCCCGCCGCCTATGCCCCGATCGTGAACCTGCATTTCGCCCGGCAGGGACAGGGGCCAGGGGAGGAGAAGGTGCGCTTCCTCGGGTTGCTGGCGGCGCTGTGCCAATGGGTGCTGGTGCGGCCGGAGGGGGTTTCCGTCACCGTCTCCGCTGGCGATGCGGCGGCGCGGGAGGAGCAGGAGAGCCTGGCGCCGCGCGCCTGGGCGGAATTGCGCCGGGCGGCCCTGGCCTTCGGCCTGGCCGGGGAGTGGCCGGAGGCACCGCCGCCCTGCCGGGTGGTGAAGGAACGCCGCGCCACGCCGCGGCATCTGCCGGGGCCGGCGCTGCGCCCGCCCCTTCTGCCGCTGCCGAACCTGGCGCTGGCGGGGGATTGGACGGAGCCGGTGCTGCCCGCGACCATCGAGGCGGCGGTCCTCTCCGGCCAGGCGGCGGCAAGGGCGCTGCACGGCCGGCTGCCGTCCTGAGGGGCTGTCGCAAAAGGGCCCGCGGTGCGTCTCGGCGGGTTTCTCCGACCTGGAGTCATGCGCCAGCATGCCGTTCGCATGAAGCCCGCCAATTTGCCGGTGCCTCCAGCATGGGCAGGCGCCGTCGCGGGCGTGCCACAATCCTGGCCGGGAGGAAAAAGCCTTGGCCGATATGCTGGCCAGGGACCCTTTTGCGGCAGGCTCCGAGGCGGCAGGTGTAACCCGCGGCTCCAGGACTCGGACCGGGGTCCGGGGAGGGGTCCGCTCCCCGGCGGGGGGGGTGGAGGCACCGCGTCCAACGGGCAGCGCCCCCGATCTTTTCTTCCTTGCTTTCGCCAGCCCGCCACGCGAGGGAGCCGCATGCTCCCCGACCTCGCCGCGCTGCGCCAGGTGGAAGCCAGGGACGGTCCGCTTTCCCTGGAACGGCGCCGGGCCCTGCTCGCCGCCCTGGCCGCCACCATGCGCCGCCGGGCAGAAGCGATCGCCGCCGCCGCCGACGCCGATTTCGGCGGCCGCAGCGCGGTGGAGACGCTGCTGGCCGATGTGAAGCTGGTGGCGGATGCCGCCCTGCATGCCAGGCGCCACCTCCGCCGCTGGGCCCGGCCGCGTCGCGTCGCCGTGCCCTTCCCCTTCTGGCCCAGCCGCGCCCGGGAGGAATGGGTGCCGAAGGGCATCGTCGGCATCATGGCGCCATGGAATTACCCGGTGCAGCTCGCCCTGCTGCCGGCCATCGATGCGCTCGCCGCCGGCAACCGGCTGCTCGTGAAGCCCTCCGAGGCGACGCCCGCCACCGCCGCGCTGATCGCCGACATCCTGGCCGAGGCGCTGGGGCCGGAGATCGCCCGCTGCGTCCAGGGCGGGCCGGAGGTCTCAGCCGAATTCGCCGCCCAGCCTTTCGACCATTTGGTCTTCACCGGCAGCACCGCGACCGGCCGGAAGGTGGCGGAAGCCGCCGCCCGCAACCTGGTGCCGGTGACGCTGGAACTGGGCGGGAAATGCCCCGCCCTGGTGCTGCCCGGGGCGCGGCTGGAGGAGGCGGCGCGCGCCATCCTCGCCGGCAAGGCGCTGAATGCCGGGCAGACCTGCGTCGCGCCGGATACCGTGCTGCTGATCGGGCATGAGCGGGAGGCCTTCCTCGCCGCCTGCCGCGCCACCGGCATCGCGCGGCCGGAGACGGCGGTGGCGAATGACCGGCAGGCGGCGCGGCTGGAAGCACTCTGCGCCGACGCCCGGCTGACAAGGCTGGGGGAGGACGGGCCGGGGCGACGGCTTGCCCTCGCCGTGGCGGAGGCGCCAGCGGACCACAAGCTGCACCAGGAGGAGATCTTCGGCCCGGTGCTCGCCCTGCAGCCGCTGGCGGGGCTAGAGGCGGCGCTGGACTGGCTCCGCGCGCGGCCGGCGCCGCTGGCGGTGTACCTCTTCGGCGCCTCGGCGGCGGAGGAGGCGCGGCTGGCCGCAGCGGTGCGGAGCGGCGCCATCATCCATGGGCGCTGCGTGGAATATGCCGGCTTCCCGGCGCTGGCCTTCGGCGGCACCGGCGCCTCCGGCTTCGGGCGGCGGAACGGCGAGGCGGGGTTCCGCGAGCTCAGCCTGCTGCGCGCCAGGGTACGGCACGGGCGGTGGAGCCTCTCTCGCCTGCTGGACCCGCCGCGCGATGCGGGGGCGCTGCGGCTGGTGCGGCGGCTGCTGGGGCTGGGGCTGGGGGGCTCGGTTCCAGGAAAGCCATGATCCAGGTCGGGGGCGCTGCCCGTTGGACGCTGTGCGCCCCCCCCCGCCAGGGCGGGGGACCCCTCCCCGGACCCGATGTGAGGTTTGGACCCGAGGGTTGAACCATCCGACTCACGGCGGGGTCCGGGGGGAAGCCTTCCCTCGCGGGGGGGGGGTCGTCCAACGGGCAACGCCCCCTGCTGGGGTTCGGGGCAACGCCCCGACTCACGCCGTCACGCAGCCTTCCGGCTTCACCTTCCGCACCGTGCTCGCCGGATGCTTCAGCAGCCGCGCGGCTGGGCGGATGGGCCGCCGCACCAGTTCCCCGCCGCAATTCGGGCAGGCGCCGGCCAGCACCCCCTCCGCGCAGCCGGCGCAGAAGGTGCATTCATAGGAACAGATGCGCGCCGCCAGGCTTTCCGGCGGCAGATCCGTGCCGCAGCATTCGCAGCAGGGGCGGAGTTCGAGCATGGCATGCCTCCCTTTCGCAGGCCGTGAGCCTCGCCCGGGCCCACCCGCCCTGGCAACCGCCGCCGCGGCCCGAACCCTGCCCCCCGCCCCGCGTTGCCCAGGCATGAACGACACGCAGAAACCCCCTCCTGCCCCGCGTGAGCGCGCCGCCGGCACCATCGACCGCCCGATCGGCACCGGGGATGCCCAGCCGGGCGACCGCGCCGAGCGCGGCGCCGATTTCGGCGGCCCGGTCGACGTCTTCCCGACGCGGCGGGACCGCCCTGGCCTCGAGGACCCGAAGGCGACCGAGGAGCCGGACCGCGACGGGACGGCCTAGTGGCCCGACAAAGTCCGCAGGACTTCGTTCTCGGGCCACCAGACAGATTTCCGCTTATGCAGATTATTCTGCCCGGGTGGGCCTGAGCCCGGTGCAGGTTTTCACCCGTCCTGGCACCGCCCGCTTCGGGAGCGGCTGCTGCAGTTGCGGTAGAGCACCGATGCCGCTGCCGCGCTCCAGGCCGACAATACGGGAGCCGACCGCGGCCCGGCACACGACCAGGACGGCAAAGGCGGTCGTCCGGGGCGTCTCCGCCGTGATGCTGGCGGGTGCAGCGATGACGCCCAGGTTGAGCAGGACCACAACAGGATTACGCCCTGTCACGCGCTCATCGACCGCCGGGTTCCAGTCCCATACCGCGGCGTCCTCCTCCTTGAGGGTGAAGCGCCCCGGCCGGGTGGGATTGGCGCCCTCGTCGTCGGAGGCGAGGCGCATGGCGATGGTCGGCGTGGTGAGCACCAGCGGCTCGGCGAGCGGGGCAACGGCGCGCAGCGGCGGGGCGATGGGGATGGTAGCCGTTAGCCGTGCCGGTACCGGAGGCGAGGACGCGCTCCGTCGCCATGTAGGGCCGGCGGGCGAGGCCAAGACAGTCCTCGGCGCCGATCGCCACCGCGTTCGGCCACCAGCCCTGGGTCGAAAGCGACAACGCCCCGCGCGCAGCTCCGGCCGCCAGCGATGGCGTGCCACTCCCCACCACATCCCCCTCCCATCGGTGAAGATGTGGCGTCCGAGAAGGAATACGGCCCCCCGAGGGCACCTCCCTAGCTCCGCCGATCACCGGTGCGGTATTCCCGCCGCCAGTCCCAGAAGCCACGTCTGGCCTTTGGTTCTCGTCTGCCACGCGCTCCCGCCAGGTCGCCCACAGCCTGCCCTCATGCTTGTCGACTGTGATACTTAACCGAATAGTGTCAATTCGCAATGGTCGCTATGGAGGTCATAGCTAGCGGTAGAACGCCCGAGGCTGGCCTTCCCGGATTGTATAGACCTGGTCTCGACCCGCCTCTCTCAGAGACCGAGGTCTGGGATGCTGATGCACGTCATTTTGCGACGGCGCCGGCGACGGCCGCATGATCCCGCCGGAGCGGGAAGGCGAGCGTGATCGCCCAGCAGACTGCCAGCAGCGTCGACGCGCCGATCAAGCAGCCGGTGAGGCCAGCCAGTTCATAAAGAAGCCCAGAAAGCAGGATCCCCCCGAAGCGGCCAGCCGCGTTGGCAGCGTAGTAGAAGCCCACGTCCTCCGCCGCCTTCTCGCTGCCGGCGTAGGCCAGCACCAGATACGAGTGCACCGAGGAGTTCACCGCGAAGAGGACGCCGAAGACGCAAAGTCCCGCCGGCACGAAGAACTCGGGCGCCGGCACGCCTGCGATCATCATCGCGGCGAGCACCGCGGGCACGGCAGTCAGCGCCAGGGACCAAGCGCGCGCGGAGGGAACCTCCGCCGACAAGCCGTCAGCGCTGCGCCGGACGAAGGCCGGAGCGGCCGCCTGGACCATGCCGTAGCCGATCGTCCACGCCGCGAGGAAGCCGCCGACCATGGTGAACGTCCACCCTGAGGCATAGAGAAAGACCGGCAGGCCGACCACGAACCACACGTCCCGCGCGCTGAACAGGAACACCCGTGCGGCCGCCATCAAGTTCACACCGCGGTTCTTCGAGAAAAGCTCCCGTGCGGACTTCGACGCCTTCGCCCTCCCCATCATTGGCGGGAGCGACAGCACCACGCCGGCGAGGATCACGCCCAGCGCAGCCGCCATGGCCCACAGCGCGCCCCGGAAGCCCAGCGCCTCCAGCAGCAGGCCACCGAGGAAAAAGCCGAAGCCCTTCATGGCGTTCTTGCTGCCGGTGAAGAACGCCACCCACTTGAACAGACGCCCGGACGCCCCGCCGGCGGTCAGCTTGATCGCGCTCTTGCTCGCCGTCTTGGTCAGGTCCTTCGCCACACCGCAGATACCCTGCGCTGCGACTACCCAAGCGACCGAGAGGGCGGCCGACCAGGCGGGCGAGACCACCGAGAGCAGCAGGAAGCCGGCGATCTGCGTGGTCAGCCCGACGGCCAGCATGCGCGCGATGCCGAACCGCGTCGCCAGCCAGCCGCCGATCAGGTTCGCACCGATCCCTGCGGCCTCGTAGAGCAGGAACAGGAAGGCCAGCGTGAAGGGCGAATAGCCGAGGCGGAAGAAGTGCAGCAGCACCAGCATCCGCAGCGCGCCGTCGGTCAGCGTGAAGCCCCAATAGGCCGCGGTGACGATGGCGTAGTTGCGGGTCCCCGAGGAGGACGGGACGGCGGCGCTGCTGCTCATCCCGTCAGATCCCTGCCTCGGCAATGTGGCAGGCGAGGTCCACCATGCGGCAGGCGTAGCCCATCTCGTTGTCGTACCAGGCGTAGACCTTCAGCAGCGTGCCATCGGTGACCAGGGTGCTCGGCGCGTCCACGATGGAACTGCGGGTGTCGCGGGCGTAGTCGGCGCTGACCAGCGGCCGCGCCTCGTAGCCCAGGATGCCGGCGAGCGGGCCCGCGGCGGCGGCGTGGAACAGCGCGTTGACCTCCTCGGCCGAGGTCTCCCGGGCCATCTCGAAGACGCAGTCAGTCAGGCTGGCGTTCAGCACCGGCGCGCGCACCGCATGGCCGTTCAGCTTGCCCTTCAGCTCCGGGTAGATCAGCGCTATCGCGGTCGCGCTGCCCGTCGTGGTCGGCTGGAGCGAGAGCATCGCGGACCGCGCCCGCCGCAGGTCCTTGTGCGGGGCGTCGGTCACCACGTTGGTGTTGGTCGGGTCGTGGATAGTGGTGATCTGGCCGTGGCGGATGCCGATCGCCTCGTGCACCACCTTCACCACCGGGGCGAGGCAGTTCGTGGTGCAGGACGCCGCGGTGACGATCGGGTGCCGCGCGGGGTCGTAGAGGTGGTGGTTCACGCCGACGACCACGTTCAGCACGCTGTCGAACTTCACCGGCGCCGCCACGATCACCCGCTTCGCGCCGCGCTTTAGGTGCCCCCCGATCGCCTCGGGGTCGAGGAACTTGCCGGTGCATTCCAGCACGACGTCCACACCCAGATCGCCCCAGGGAATCTCGGCCGGATGAGACTGCTCGGAGAAGGAGAGGCGCCGGTCGCCGATGCGAATGGCGTCCCGGCCCTCCGCCGCGATCGGCGCGCGCCAGCGGCCCTGCACGCTGTCGAACTCGATCAGGTGGGCGGTGGCCGTGGCGCCGCCCTTGATCTCGTTGAGGTGGACGACCTCCAGCCGGTTGCCCCGCCGTGGGTCCTCCTCCAGCCGATCCGCCGCGCCCATCGCGGCGCGCAGCGCCAGCCGCCCGATGCGGCCCATGCCGCTGATGCCGACCCTCATCCCAGCTCTCCCGGTCTTGTCGTTTAGCGCGCCATCGCGTGCGGGTCGGCCAGCTCGTCTACCCGAGCCTTTAGCGCCATGCGGTCCAGCGAGGCGAAGGGGATGTTGGTGAAGATGCCGAGCCGGCGGTGCAGCGCGGCGTAGAGTTCGTTCAGCAGCGTCGCGCGCTCGGTCGCGCTGCCGGTGAACTTCGCCGGGTCGGGCAGCGGCCAGGCGGCGGTGACGGTCGTTTCCCCGAAGTCGGGACAGAGCCGGCCCGCCAGCGTGTCGCAGAGGGCGATGACGAAGTCGATGCGGGGTGCCGCGACGCCGGTAAACTCGTCCCAGGACTTCGATCGCAGCGCCGAGACGTCGTGGCCGAGCGCCTTGAGCTGGCTCAGCACCTCGGGCAGCGGCCCGCTCTCGGACGGCGCGGAGCCCGCGGAGAAGGCTCGGAAGCGGCCCTCGCCGATGCGGTTCAGGATGGCCTCGCCCATGATCGAGCGGGCCGAGTTGCGCGTGCAGAGGAACAGCACGTTGAACACGGGTTTCTCCATCCTGGTAGTCTCCCCATCGGTGTCGAAAAGTCGGTTCAAGTCGCCGCAGCGGGCGGGATCGCCGCCGCAGCAGGCCTCGGCCAGGAAGGCGACGAGCGCGCGCAGCCGCGCGACTTGAGCGGCGTAGACCAGGCTGCGGCCGTGCCGCGTCGCGGCGACCAGGCCAGCCGCCTCCAGCGCCTTGAGGTGGAAGGATAGGGTGGAGGCCGGCACGCCGAGCCGCGCCGCGATCTCGCCGGCCGGTAGGCCGGAAGGGCCGGCCGCCAGCAGGCTGCGCATCAGTTCGAGCCGGGTGCCCTGCCCGAGGGCGGTGAAGCCGGCCGCGGCCTCGCCACTATCCATGCTTCCAGCATAGTCGAATTAATGCAGCTGTGCGTGAAGGTTGGATGACGACGCCGTCGGCCACCGTGCCTACGGCAATGCCGGCGATCCCGCGGCAGGCTCTGGCCTGGCTGCGTCGAGGGTCAGCGCGTCCGAGATCGCAGCCACGGCGCCGCGCGCGGCCCGGGTGATGCCGGCCAGCGTTGCGGAGGCGGTACCCGTCCAGTCCCCGTAGCCGAGCAGCCAGAGCCGAGGCTCGGACGTCGCTCGCCCGTCCGGCTCAACCTGAGACCGGCCGTCCGTCCCTAGCACGCCGAGCGGCGCAAGATGGTCGAGCGCCGGGCGGAAGCCTGTGCACCAGATGATCGCCTCGGCCGGCACGCGGGTGCCGTCGGACCAGACTGCGCCGTCCGCTTCGAGGCGTGCGAAGGGCCGCAGGCTGCGTGTCAGGGCGCCGCGCGCCCGCGCCTCCCGCACGGGCGGCACCATGACGATATCACCGAGACCGCCGCGCGGCTCGGGTGGCTGGCGTCCCTCGCGCTCCGCCTGCCAACGGGCCGTCGCGCGCTCGAACAGGACCCGGCCGTCGACGTCATCCGGCAGGAAGGCCGGGTCGCGCTCCGTCACCCAGGTGGTCCGCGCCAACTTCGACACCTCGGCGAGAATCTGTGCGCCAGAGTTCCCGCCGCCCACCACCAGCACGGCCTGGCCGGCGAAGTCCTCTGGCCGCCGGTAGTGCGCCGAGTGGACCTGCCGACCCCGGTAGACATCGCGCCCGGGCACGTCGGGAATCCAGGGGCTGCCCCAGGTGCCCGTGGCGCTGAGGACGGCGCGGGAACGCCAGGATCGGCCGTCCGCGGCCTCGACCAGGAGGCGATCCCCATCGCGCCGCGCCGCCGCCACGCGCACGGGTCGACGCACCGGCAGCGCGTAGCGGGCCTCGTAGGCGGCGAGGTAGCTCACCACCGCGTCCCGCGGCGGGTAACCGCCGCCCTGCGGCGGGGGCATTGGCCAGCCTGGGAGCGAGCTCCATTGCGCTGGCGAGAACAGGGTGAGCGAATCCCAGGCGTGCTGCCACGCGCCACCTGGGGCAGCGGCATCGTCGAGGATGACGAAGGACAGGGGCGTGCGACGCAGGAAGTAGCCCGCCGCGAGCCCGCCCTGCCCGCCGCCCACCACGACCACATCGCGCGCCTCCGGCGCGACGACGTCGGGCACTTCCGTCACGTCGGGGCGGTCGGCGGGAACCAGCGGCGTCCAAGCCGCAGCGCGACGCCCACCAGCAGGATCAGCACCGGGACCTCCACGAGGGGCCCGATGACGGTCGCGAAGGCCACCGGAGAGGCCAGGCCGAATGCGGCGATCGCCACCGCGATGGCGAGCTCGAAGTTGTTCGACGCCGCGGTGAAGGCGATGGCGGTGGTGCGCGGATAATCGGCCTCGATCAGCCGCCCCATCCAGAAGGAGACCACGAACATGACGACGAAGTAGATCGCCAGCGGCAGGGCAATGCGCAGCGCGTCGAGCGGCAGCCGCACCACCTCGCCGCCCTTGAGCGCGAACATGGCGACGATGGTGAAGAGCAACGCGCCGAGTGTGATTGGCCCGATGCGGGGCAGGAATGCCCGCGCGTACCAGTCCTCGCCCTTCCGGGCGATTAGCAGGCGTCGGGTCAGGAAGCCGGCCGCGAAGGGCACGCCGAGGTAGAGCAGGACGGCGCCGGCGATGGTAGCGAAGGAGACCTCGACCACCCGTCCCTCGAGGCCGAGCCAGGGCGGCAGGACGGAGAGGAAGAACCAGGCGTAGGCGCCGAAGAAGAGCAGCTGGAAGATGCTGTTGAAGGCGACGAGCCCCGCGACGTACTGGCCGTCGCCGCGCGCGAGCTGGTTCCAGACGAGCACCATGGCGATGCAGCGTGCGAGGCCGATGAGGATCAGGCCGGTCATGTATTCCGGCTGGTCGCGCAAAAAGAGGACGGCGAGGGCGAACATCAGCACCGGCCCGATCACCCAGTTCTGCACCAGCGACAGCGTCAGTACGCGGCGGTCCGCGAAGACCTGCGGCAGCGCCTCGTAGCGGACGCGGGCCAGCGGCGGGTACATCATTAGGATCAGCCCGACCGCGATCGGGATGTTGGTCCCGCCCGCCGACATGGCCTCCAGCGCCGCGGGCAGCCCGGGCACCAGGGAGCCGAGCGCGACGCCGAGCGCCATCGCGGCGAAGATCCAGAGGGTCAGCCAGCGGTCCAGGAAGGAGAGGCGGCGGGGCGCAGCGTCGCTCATGCTCGCCTCTCCCCCGGGCAGCATGCGGCCAGCGGCAGCGCCGCCTCGATCAGCGGCGCACAGGCCTCCCGGCGTCCGCCGCAGCACTCCTCCACGAGGAAGCCGATCAGGTCGCGGACGCCGCCCGCCTCCACGGCGTAGATGACCTGCCGGCTCTCGCGCCGGGACGCGACGAGGCCGGCCCGCGCGAGGATGGCGAGGTGCGTCGACATGGTGTTGTGGGGGGCGCCGAGGCGACGGGCCACCTCGCCGGCGGGAAGACCTTCTGGCCCCTGGCGGATCAGCAGGCGGAAGGCGCGGAGCCGGGTTTCCTGGGCAAGGGCGCCAAGGGCCTCGACGGCAGATGTTTCGTCCATCTGTCGAGAATGACGGACAGAACGGGTGCAGGCAACATCGGGTGTCCCCGTTTCGGCTCCGAGCATAGGATCGGCGAGTGTTCTCCCTTTCCAGCCTCTCGCCGGCCGCCCGGTTCACGGCGGCCGTGGTCGCGGCGCAGGTGCTGGTGCAGATCGGCGCCTTCACTCTGCCGGCGCTGCTGCCGCACTACCTGGCGGCCTGGTCGCTCTCGGCCACTGAGGCGGGCTGGCTGATCGGCGCCTTCTTCGGGGCCTACGTCCTGGCCGTGCCGGTGCTGGTCGCGCTGACCGACCGCGTGCCGGCGCGGCGGGTCTACCTGGTCGGTGCCGGGGCGACGGCGCTCTCGCATCTGGGCTTCGCCATCCTCGCCGAGGGGTTCTGGAGCGGCTTGGCGCTCCGTGCCCTGGCCGGTGTCGGCTGGGCGGGCTGCTACATGCCGGGCCTGAAGGCGATCGCCGACCGGCTGGAGGGCGACGCGCAGTCGCGGGCCGTCACCTGGCACGCCGCCGGGGTGGGCATCGCCGGCGCGGCGTCCTTCGCCGTGGCCGGCGCGCTCAACGCGCTCGGGGGACCGCCCGCCGCCTTCGCCTTCGGCGCCGCCTGCGCGGTGGTGGCGTTCGCGATCGGCCTGGCGGTGATGCCCCGCACGGCGCCGCGCCCGGCCGCGGCGCCGGCCGCCCTGCTCGACTTCCGGCCCGTGCTGCGCAACCGCGCGGCCATGGCCTGGATCGCCGGCTACACGGTGCACACCTGGGAGCTGGCAGCGCTGCGCGCCTGGGGCGTGACCTTCCTCGCGGCCGCCGTCGCGCTGCACGGCGCCCCGGCGTGGCTGCCCGGACCGAGCGTGCTCTTCACCGCCGCCGGGCTGGTCGGCATCGCCGTCTCGATCACGGGCAACGAGACGGCGCAGCGCTTCGGGCGACCGCGCGTGGTCGCCGCCGCGATGGGGGGAGCCGCCGCGCTGTCCCTGCTGGCGGGATGGTCGCTGCTCGTCTCGGCGCCGCTCGCCGCGCTCTGCGTGCTGGCCTGGAACGCGGCGATCTACCTCGACAGCTCGGCGCTCACCGCGGGCACGGTACAGGCGGCGGAGAAGGACCAGCGCGGCGCGACCATGGGGCTGCACAGCATGTGTGGCTATGCGGGCGGCCTGCTCGGCCCGATCGGCGTCGGCCTGGCGCTCGACCTCGCCGGAACCGGCACGACGGGTTGGGCGCTGGCCTTCGGGCACCTCGCGCTCGTCACGCTGGCCGGCCTCGTCATCCTGCGGCGGCTCGGCCGCTCGGCCTGAGCGCCATCGGCACCAGCGGGGCGACCAGGGCCAGGTTCACCACGCCCGCCACGGCCAGTGCCACGAGCGTGCCCTCCGGACCGAACGCGTCCAGCGCCCAGACGCCGAGCATCGGTGCGGCCGCCGTCGCCATAAGGGTCGGCACGCCGAGCCGGCCCATCAGGATCGCGTAGCCCTCCTTGCCGAACAGCACGAGCGGCACTGTGCCCCGAACGATGGACCGCAGCCCGCTGCCGATGCCGTAGAGCATGATCGCGGCCGCCGCCCAGCCAGGCGCGACGAGCAGCAGGATCGTGCCCAGGGCCACCAGACCGCTGGAGACCACCAGCGTCCAAATTGGGTGCGCGCCGCGCCCGAAGACCATCTCCAGCACGCGCCCGCCGACCTGCGCCGGGCCGACCAGCGCGCCAAGGGCGACTGCTGCGGCGAGCTCCAGACCGCGCGCCTGCAGAAGCGTGAGCAGGTGGACCGCGATCACGGTCATGATCGCGTAGGCCAGGGTGAACACCACGGCGAGGAGGTTGAAGGCCGTGCGTTGCTCGGGCGGCAGATGGCCGGGCCGTGCGCCCACTGTGCCGGCGGAGGGCACCTCAGCGGCCCGTTCCTCCCTCGGCACCACGAGGAGGTAGCAGGGCAGCACCACCGCGACGTGGACGAGGGCGTAGGCGAGGCACGCGCCGCGCCAGCCGACCCACGCCTCCAGCAAGGCGGTCAGCGGCCAGCAGACCGTGCTGGCGAAGCCGCCGAACAGCGTGACTTTGGTGATCGCGGACCGCGCCGCCTCGCCGTAGAGCCGGCCAAGCGTGGAGAAGGCCGGGTCGTAGAGCCCGGCGCCCATCCCGAGCCCGATCACCACCCAGGCGGCGACGAAGGCCGCGAGGTTCGGTGGGGCCCATAGGCCGAGCTGCCCAAGCGCGATCAGCGCCGCCGCGCCGGCGAGCACCGGACGTCCGCCGTGGCGGTGGATCAGCCGTCCCACCAGCGGCGAGACCAGGCCCGACGCCACCAGCCCGACCGACAGCGCGCCGAAGATCCAGCCGAGCGACCAGCCCGTGTCCCGCTCGATCGGCACCGCCAGCACCGCCGGCAGGTAGTAGGTCGAGCCCCAGGACAGGATCTGCCCGAGCCCGATGGCCGAGATCACCGCCATGCGGGGCGCGGCGTCGGATCCGGTGCTCACCCGCGCAGCCTCAGCCGCAGCAGCCGCCGGCCTTCGGCGCCGGCGCCTTCGCCGGGCCGCAGCAGCCACCTCCGGCGGCAACTGGCGCCAGCACCGGCTGGGCTGCCTCGACGGGGCTGCAGCAGGAGGCCGCGGCTCCGGCCGGCGCGCGGTCGGTCGAGCAGACGCCCGTCTCCGGCAGCACCAGCTCGACCCGGCGCGCCGCCTCGATGTCGCCGGCGAGGAAGGCGGCGATCGAGCGCACCTGCTCGTGCCCCGTCGCCATCAGGAAGGTCGGCGCGCGGCCGTAGCTCTTCATGCCGGCGATGTAGAAGCCGGCCTCCGGGTGGCGCAGCTCCGCCTCGCCGTGCGGGCGCACCGTGCCGCAGGAGTGCAGGTTCGGGTCGATCAGCGGCGCGAGCGCCGGCGTCGCCTCCACCGCCGGGTCAAGGCCGAGCCGCACCTCGCGCAGGAAGGAGAGGTCGGGCCGGAAGCCGGTGGCGACGATGATCCGGTCGGCCTGCACCGTCGTCGTGCGGGCCTCCTGCCGGCCGGTGACGGCAAGCCGGCCCTCGGCGTCGGCGATGCGGTCGATCAGGAACGGCGCGAGAGCGGTCACGGCGCCGGTCTCGACCAGCGCCTGGGCGCGGGCCCCGAGTTCGCCGCGCTGCGCGAGCCCGTCCTTCGCGCCGCCGCCGAAGTTCACCGCGCCGAGCGGGCGGCGGAACGCCCAGAGGATCCGGGTGCCCAGCGCTCCTTTCGCTAGCTCGGCCAAGTCCAGCACCGCGTTCATCGCTGAGTGCCCGGCGCCGACGACGAGCGTCGTCCCGCCCGCATAGGTCGCGCGCTCGGCTCCGAGCACGTCCGGGATGCCGTAGGCGATACGGGCCGCGTGCCGCGCCTCGCCGGGAGCGGGCATGCCGTGGCTGCCGGCGGGGTTCGGCGCGTGCCAGGTGCCGGAGCAGTCGATCACCGCGCGCGCCTCGATCGCCCGGACGCCGCAGCAGCTTTCGACGTGCAGCATGAAGGGCGCGGTGTCGCGGCCGGGGGCGTCATGCAGCCGCCCGAAGTCGCGCCGGGCGACGCCGACCACCTTTGCGCCGGTACTGATGCGCCCTCGCAGCGCCGGCGTCGCGGCCAGCGGAGCCAGGTAGTCGCGGACGAGCTCCGCTCCTGTCGGGTAGTGGCTCGGGTCAGGCGCCGACCAGCCCTCGGCCTCGAGCAGCACGCGCGCGGCGGCGTCGATGTTGAACTCCCAGGGCGAGAACATGCGGACGTGGCCCCAGGCGCGGACCGCGTGGCCGATGTCGGGTCCGGCCTCCAGCACCAAGGGCTCGAGGCCACGGGCGAGGAGCTGCGCGGCGGCAGCGAGACCGACGGGGCCGGCGCCGATCACAACAACGGGCAGGCTGGGCTCGCTCATTGAGATGCTCCTCGATGCATAGAGGGACGAGGTATCCGGACACGAAAAGACGCGGATCGGGTCACGCGCAGCACTCCCCGCCGGATCGCCGCTCTGCCCGCGCACGGTCGGCGGCAAAGGCGTGGCCAGTGTCCTGCAGGGCGGTGGTCGCCTCCATCCAGGCGTTCAGCGCCACGCGGAAGGCAGCACGCCCGGCGTCGGTCAGCGCATAGACCCGCCGCTGGCGGCCGCCGACGACCTCCTCGGTCGCCGTGACGAAGCCACCGGCTTCGAACTCGCGGAGTACGGGATAGATCGTGCCCTCGGTGGGGGAGCAGCAGCCGTTGGTTGTGCGCTCGACCAGGCGGGCGATGTCGTAGCCGTGCAGCGGCCCGTCGTGCAGGACGCGCAGGATGAAGAACTTGCTCAGGCCCATCTTGATCGTGCCCGCCCAGTAGTCGCGGGAGGCGTAGTCGACGCGGGGAGAAGGGGCTCGGCGGGCGACGTCCATGGGAGAAAGCTATACCTCGGACCTCGATGCATCAAGCCCTAAGATTATGCCATCCGTCTCGCTGCCTGGGCCGCTCACCCCGGGGCATCAGCGGAAGTCGATGTAGTCGCTGAAGATCCCGATCAGCGCATCCGCGGCCCGGGGAGTGTACTCAGGCGAATGGCAGAGCAGCGCCCGGTCGAACCGGGCGCCGGCGACCCAGGACCTTCCGTCGCGCACAGCGAAGGGAATGGGAGGTTCGATCGCGCTGGGCGTCCGCTTCCGCATGCAGGCCTTGAGATCGCCGGCCGTGCCGCAGGCATCGACCTCGCTCTTCGGGTAGGCCTTGAGCTCGAGATATCCGCTCGCGGGGTCGAAGTTCCGGAAGTGCAGCCACGCAAGGTCCTGGGGCTCGCCGTCGGGGTGGACATATTCGACCGACGAGAGCCAGCGGCACGCGGCCGCATAGGCGACGCCGATGCCTCGCCCCCATGCTGCCCGCCGACTGGCCCGATGAGAGCGCGCCGGCGATGCAATTCGTCCGGCTGCCGGAGAAGGCTGTGGACATCGTGCTCGATGCCATGACCCACGCGCTGCGGAATCGGGCCGAGGTGCGGCTGCGGCGGTTCGGGGTGTTCCGGGTGGTGACGAAACGGGGCGGCAAGGTGGCCCAGGGCGGAGCTTCCGGGCGATCCGAGCGCGTCACCCATGTGGCGCCCGAGCGGCCGAGCGTCCGCCTGCGCATCAGCCGCGTGCTCGCCGAGATCCTGCGGCGCGGGGCCGATACGCCCTAGAGCATGCTGTGTTTGCTCTGAATCGGGGGTTCCGAAACGGGCTGAGATCTGATTCAAGCTCTGGGCTGGGCGATGGAGGCCAGCCAGGATGCGGCCATACTCCGAGGATCTGCGTGAGCGTGC
>NZ_SRXO01000027.1 GCF_008360935.1 Siccirubricoccus phaeus | reverse complement strand
GCGGGACATTGCTCAGCGGCACCGGGGCGAGGAGGGCACCACCCAGCAGCAGGACGACGGCGCCGACCACGCGCTTCGTCGCCTCGAAGGGCGTGGTCCAGCGCGGGCGGATGAATCGCTCCAGCCAACGCAGCGCCGGCACGATCCGGCGGACCGTTCGGGCCAGCCGCCGTGCCTCGAAGCGTCGGGCAGCGATGCGGCGGGGGAACACCGGGCCGGGGCGCGCCAGGATCATCTGTGCTGCGGGGACCATGAGCAGCACGCCGGCGACCGCGGACACCCCGGGGAGCAGGCCGAGGAGCGCCAGGAGGAGCAGGACAAGGCCGAAGGAACGGTCGCCCAGCCTCGCCATCAGCCAGTCGAGCGTCACCTGCGCGGTCGGCGCCTCGCCGAGCAGCTCGTCCAGCACCGCGGAAGTGGGCCTGCGCGCCAGCATCTCGGGTCGGAGCATACATGCCCGCGGCCGCAACGGACCAACCTCTCCCTGTCGGGTTGCAGACATGCACGCTCCGGTCCACGACACGCGCGCCTTAATTCCGCGCCTGCCGTCCGCGCGCTGCGGCGGTCCGATGGCGTCACCATATCCCGAAGATCATCGTCGGGGGTGGCAGGGATGGGTCGAGACCAGAAGGACGACCCGCGGCTCAGCCGGCTGCCCAGGGAGCCCATCGACCGGGTCACCGAGCCGCTGGCACGGTTCCTGCGTATCGAGACCGCCGGCGGCCTGGTCCTCCTCCTGGCCGCCGCCGCGGCGCTGGCGCTCTCCAACTCGCCCTTGGCCGACGGCTTCCTCGCCGCCTGGGAGACGCCCATCGGCGTCCAGCTCGGCCCGCTTGCGCTCGTGCACCCGACGAGGGACTGGATCAACGACGGCCTGATGGCGCTGTTCTTCTTCGTCGTCTCGCTGGAGCTCAAGCGCGAGCTGGTCCTGGGCGAGCTCAGGAACCCGCGCGTCGCCGCGCTGTCCGTCGCAGCTGCGCTGGGTGGCATGCTGGCGCCCGCGGCGCTCTACCTTGCGCTGCAGCTGGGCCAGCCTGGCGAGCGCGGCTGGGGCACGGTGATGGCGACGGACACCGCCTTCGTCATCGGCTGCCTGGCGCTCCTGGGGCGACGCGCCCCGCAAGGGCTGCGCGTCTTCCTGCTCTCGCTCGCGGTGGTGGATGACCTCGGCGCGATCCTGGTCGTGGCGATCGGCTACAGCGGCGCGCTTGACTGGGCCGCGCTCGCGGTCGGCAGTATCGGCCTTGCCGTGGTCCGCGGCATGGCGCTGCTCGGCGTGCGGAGCGTCCCGGTCTACGTGCTCGCTGGCGTCCTGGTCTGGCTTGCCATCGACGCGTCGGGGATTCACCCCACCGTCACCGGCGTAGCGCTCGGGCTGCTAACGCCGACCCGCGGCTGGGTGAGCGACCGGCGCCTGCGCGCCATTTTGGGGCGGGTCCTTGCCCATCCGCCGGGCGGCGGCCCCTGGAGCGGTGACGCCGAGGATCGCCGGGCGCTACGCTCGGCCGGGAAGGCGGCGCGGGAGGCGCTGTCCCCGGTCGAGCGGTTCGAGGCCGCGCTGCACCCCTGGGTCGCCTTCGGCGTCATGCCGCTCTTCGCCCTGGCCAACGCCGGGGTGCCGCTCTCCCTCGACGCGCTCACGGACTCCGTCGTCCTGGCCGTGGTGGCGGGCTTCGTGCTCGGCAAGCCCATCGGTGTGGTAGCCTTCGCCTGGCTGGCGGTGCGCTCGGGCCTCGCGGCGCGGCCGGCGGAGCTCGGCTGGGGTGCGCTGGCCGGGGGCGGCATGCTCGCCGGCATCGGCTTCACCATGGCACTGTTCATCGCCGGCCTGGCGTTCCAGGGCGCGCTGCTCGACGCCGCCAAGCTGGGCATCCTGGGCGCGTCCGTCCTCTCGGCGGCGGGCGGCCTCGCGTTGCTGGCCTGGCTGGCCCGCGGCGGCGGCGATCGTCTCGCCGTCGCGGACGGCCGGTGAGGGCATCGGACGGCCGGGGCCAGGCAGGATGGCCGCGGACAGGGGCAGATTCCGCTTGCGAAGGGGTGAAGGAAGCAGGTGGGGTGCCCGGGCGTTGGCCCCGGCATGGTCAGCCGATCCGATGACAACACCCTGGTGGAGGGGTGCATGACCCTGAGGCTCGTGTCTTCCGGCGACGGCCCGGCGTTGGCGATCCGCGACCACCTCCTGCCGCTCGTCCGCGACTGCGGCATCCTGGAGGTCCAGAGCGGCGCGGTCAGGCTGGTCGCGCTGCGGACGGAAGCCTGGACCGTCGAGCACTGGACCCCGTTCAACGACCTGTCGCCGGGCGAGGCGTCGTCCCCGGGCTACCGGCATGCCCTCGAGCGGCAGCGCACGAGACCGGACCTGCCCTACGGCCTCGATGTGTGGCGCGCCGGGACGCAGGTGCTGAGCGTCCTCTGGGCTGACGACGAGACTTTCGAGGTGGTCCACTTCGCCCGCGGCCCCTGGGAGGCCGAAGCACTGGCGCTGTAACGGTGCTGCCGCTTCGTCGCCGCGAAAGGCCGCCGGACGGATGCAGGTCCGGCCGGGGTGCCTACCATCGTCCTTCCGTCCTTCGCCGCCCTCCGGGCGGCGTGGTGCCTCCCCGAAGCGGCGCAGCCGCACGCCGGCGGCTTTCCGGCCCGGAGCCCTGGCGATCCCGTCGTCGCCGACGGCCTCCGACGGCGGGGACATGGGCTGGACCAGAGCGGGGCCGTTCCGGTGGCGCCGGTCGCGCCGCCTTCGCGCCGCGGGCCCGCCTTTCCTGCTCAGCACCATCCCTCCGATGTGCCGTGCGCGACCCGGACCAGGGTCTTCGTCTCGCCGAAGAGCGGGATCCCCACATAGATCCGCGCCACGATCAGGTCGGCGGATCGGAGTTCTGCCGAGACCCGGTACGTCTTCCCGTCGTCCGGGTTATAGAACCAGCCGCCTCCCCAGCGGTCGGGGCCGGCGGGGCGCAGGCCCCATAGGACGGTCAGCCCGCACAGCGGGCGCTGCCGCAGCGCCGGGTCGGGATTGTGCCGGTCTCGATTGATCTGGCCCTGGGGATCACGCGGCGTCAGCATCCAAAGGATCCGGCCGCACAACTGACTGCTGCAGTCGAAGATCTGCACGGCCGCCTTCTCGTCGATGAGCCACACACCGGCCGGAACGGCCGCCGCGGTGCTGGTGCCCGGAACCGCCAGGACCATGAGGGCGGAGAGCATCACGGGGCGCAGTGCGGCCTCCTATGCGGCAAGTCCGGGGGACCTCGTGCCCGGTCCCGGCAGGGGCCAGCGGGAAGGGAGCACGGCGGCACGGATGCCTCCTCAATGTCCTCGCCCGGCGCGGAGGCCGCCAGAGAGCACGCGATGGTGCTTCCTCGCATACTGTGATTCCCGGGCCCGAATCACGATCTCATGTGGACAGGCACTTTACCCGCGACCGCTCGGACCGTTGCGTACCGCGAGCATGCGCCGGGCCGCGATCAACGCGGCCGAATGTGCCGTTTGGAAAGACAGCCGTCATGAACGCGAAGCTCAACGACGAGATCGCCGACCGCACCGCCGAGGAGCGGAGCGAGAACGAGGGCATGCCGGAGCATGCCGCCAAGGCCCGCGACCCGGTGCGATGGGCCGCGGATCGTCACGCGAGGGCGAGTCAGCTCAGGTCGGAACGCCCCTCTGGCCACATCGGTATGTCCGGCATCGCCTTGATGTCGTGTGCCGCGCTGGCCGCGCTCGCGTCCGCCCGCGGTGCGGTCCGTTGGATGCGGCACAAGGGCAGCGCCCTGAGGCTTCCCCGCTGAGCGACCCGAACGAGGCCACTGGCGCTGGCGGCGTATCCACCAGGCCCCAGGGACGGCCGGCGCCGCCGTGCGCCCCGATCACAGGAGAGAGCGATGGCCAAGGGTCAGAAGCGGAGCAGCCGGGAGGCGAAGAAGCCCAAGCAGCCGAAGGCGAAGGTCATCACCGCCGCGTCCCCCTTCGCGACCGCACGGGCGCAGGCCGCCGCGCCCGCGCCTGCGAAGAAGCGCTAGCGGCGGAACGCGGTTCGGCGGGAGAGGCCGTCATGGGCGAGGACAGGATCAGGCCGAACATGGACGAGACGCCCGCGTGGCCCGGAGCGCAGGGCACGCCAGCGCAGCGGGCGGGCATCGCCACCGCCGCGCACGGGGTCGCGGCCCAGCCGCCGGCGGCCCAAACCGAACCCGGCCGCGGGCGGATGCAGGCCCAGGCCGGTGCCGTCGCACCACGAATCGAGGTCCGCCTCCCGCCGGAGGCCGACGGGTTGGACGAGGCGATCGCCGAACGGGCGCTGCGAGCCCTCTTCTCGGCCGCCCCGCTGCGACGCGAGCGCATCCTGATGCGGATCGCGCGGGGGCGGATCACGCTGAGCGGCTCGGTCGGCACTGAGGCGGAACGCTCCGCCGCCGAGCGGCTGGCCGCCGGTATCGAGGGCGTGGTGGACGTCACCAACCTGGTTGCGGTGGAGCGGCACGGGCGGACCACCGAGGCCACCCGCGGTGTCGCCGAGGCCTACGGCGGCGACGCGGAGAGCGGCGACGTCGCTGGCCGGATCGAGGCGCTCTTCGTGCGCGAGGCCGGGCTGGGAGCGACAGAAGTCGTGATCAGCGCGGTCGGAGGCAAGGTCGTCCTGAGTGGGCGCGTGTCCAGCTGGCGCGAGCGCGATCTGGCCGAGCGCATCGCCTGGGCGGCCCCCGGCGTCACCGAGGTGCTGGACCGCATCACGGTGGGGTCGTGACGCCGGCTTGGCAGGGCGCCCGGGGGGAGCAGTCAGGTGGAGAGTGAACGCCGCAGCACGCGGCCAAGGAGGTCAGAATGCAACCGAACCCCGCCGGACTTGTCGGCCATGTGTCCGAGCGCCGCTTTCGCCTGATGATGCTGGCCTGCGCGCTGACGCTCGCCGTCATGTTGACGGCCGTCTACGGCACCGTGGGCTTTGCCCCGGTCTGGGCCGTCCACGCCGTTCCTGCGTCGCCGTAGGCGGTACTCCCTCAGCAGTCTGCCGGTGGTTGGCCCCGAACCCGGCGCTGTCGGACGGCGGACGGCCGAATGGCCGGTTCCGCCGCAACTGGTGGCGGTGGCGCGTGATGTCGGCGCCTCCGCCTGGAACCCAAGCTGAGGAGAACGCATCCGATGAATGCCGATCAGCCGAGCGATGCCGGCGGTGCCCGGGGCAACGAGCGGCGAGCCCGGCCCGCGGCCGAGGGTTCCCGGCCACTCTTCTTTCTGTCCCTCGACGCGATGTACGCGGCGCGGGATGAGCGGGAGCGGCGCAGTGAGGCGGCGGCGGTGGAGGCCGCGCGGCGGGAGGACGAGCATCGGGCCGGCAACCGCGGCCGCTTCGAGGCCCGCGGCCTGACCGACGCCGACCGCGTGGACACGATCTCGAAGGTCAAGGCGGCGTTCGAGGGCGGTCAGCGGGAGGTGATGCTGGTGTCGTTCCCCTCCGACTACTGCACGGACGGCGGGCGGCGGATCAACAACCGCCTTCCCGGCTGGCAGGACACGCTGCCGGCCGGCGCGCGGGTGTTCCTCGAGTTTTGGCACGACGCCCTGCGACCGGGCGGCTTCGGGCTCGGTGCCCGGATCCTGAACTTCCCGGGCGGCGTGCTCGGCGACGTCGGCCTCTTCGTCACCTGGCCCGAAGGCAGGGGCTGATGCCGGGGGTCGCCGGCACCGACGCCAACCGTCCCCCTGCGGAGCAGACCCGTGCCGATCGGCATGAGTTGAGAACGGTCGCCCTCCGCTTCCAGGAGGCCGCGCCCCGGACCGCCGCGCTGCAGCTCGCCACGACCTTCCTGCCCTTGCTGGCGCTGCTCGCGGCGATGCAGGCCGGCCTCGCCTTGGGCTGGTGGTGGGTGCTGGCGCTAGGCCTGCCGGCGGCAGGGTTGACGGTGCGCGTCTTCGCCCTGCAGCATGATTGCGGGCACGGCTCGCTGTTCCGCGCACCGCGCGCCAACGACCTTGTTGGGCGGCTCTGCTCGCTGTTCACTTTCACGCCCTACGGGCACTGGCGACGGCAGCACGCCGGGCACCACGCGGTCTGGAACGACCTCGACCGCCGCGACCGCGGCACCGACATCTACTCGACCTGCGAGACTGTTGCCGAGTACCGGGCCATGGGTCGCGGGCGGCGCCGTGCCTACCGCATCCTGCGTCATCCGCTGCTCATGCTTCTGGTATTCCCGCCCCTGGTGTTCCTCGTGCTCTACCGTGTCCCGTATGACGCACCGGTCGGCTGGGGCCGGGAGCACCGCAGCGTGCACCTGACGAACCTTTCGTTGCTCGCCTTTTACGGTAGCTTCTCGGCGCTGCTCGGCATCTGGCCGGTGACAGCCGGCGTCCTCGCCGTGATGGTGCCGGCCAGCATCGCCGGCGTCTGGCTCTTCTCGGTGCAGCACCGCTTTGAGGGGGTGCATTGGGCGCGCCACGCGGCCTGGGATCGAGTGACCGCGTCACTCGCGGGCAGCTCCTACCTGCAATTGCCGGCGGTTTTGCGGTGGTTGACGGCGAGCCTCGGCTTCCATCACGTGCACCACTTCGCGCCGCGCATCCCGAATTACCTGCTGGAGGCCTGCCACGACGCGCACCCCGCCTTCGCCACTGCGCGGGTGGTCACGCTGCGTGAGGCTTTCTCGGCGCCCGGCCACCTGCTGTGGGACGAGGAGGCCGGCCGCATGGTGACCTTCAAACAGGCCGAGGAGGCGCTGCCCAATAGAGGGCTTGATGGTCTTCGCGGCGGGCAAGGCTTGCTCAGCCGAAGCGCAGCCTCGGCGGCGGCCCCTCACGCTGGCCGGTTCCGACGACGCCTGGCCCTGAGCGGGGCCCGCGCCGCCCTGCCGGACGTACCGCCGACTCTGAGGCAGACCAGCGCGACCGAGGGGAACAGCGCGACATGACATCGGGCGGATGATGGCTCACGGTGGGGCCAGGGTCCTTGCCCTGAGGCAGTCCGGATCGGGGGAACACTGTGACGATCACAATATACCATGACCCGAACTGCGCCACGTCACGCGACGTTCTGGCGCTCATTCGCAACAGTGGCGAGGAGCCGGAGACCATCGAGTACCTGAAGGCACCGCCCTCGCGCGAGACGCTCGTAGGCTTGCTCCGGCGCATGGACATCCCCGTGCGTGACCTGCTGCGCCAGGAAGTGCCATCGTACGAGGAGTTCGGTCTCGATGACGCCAAGTGGGCTGACGACGCGCTGATCGACCTGATGCTGCGGCACCCCGTTTTGATGGATCGCCCGATCGTGGTCAGCCCGCTTGGCGTGCGGCTGTGCCGGCCATCGGAGACGGTCCTGAACATCCTGCCCGCTCCACAGGAGGGCGCCTTCCGCAAGGAAAATGGCGCGCCTGTTATCGATGACCAGGGAAGACGTGTTGATCGGACCGCTTTGGATTGAGCGCATCCCGGACAGGGCCAGTCGCGGTGGCATGTGCACTGTCTCGGGGGCAGCGAGGATCACCCCGTCCGTGCGGGCCGCCGGGGAAACGCACCTTCATACCGGGCCGCGATGAGGTGCCGTGCCGGCGGCATCCCCAGGGCCTTGAGCGGGCATGACCGCGAGATCAAGCCGGCACGAGGCAGAGCTGGAAGCGGAGAACGCACGCCTGCGGGCTGAGCTTGCCGCCGCTGAGAGCCGTGCCGCAAAGAATGCCGAGGTGCGAACATACGAGCTCGCCGACACGCGCACTGATCTTGCCAGTTCCGAGGCGCTGAACGCGGAGCTTCGCCGGGCAAACGCCGAACTGGCGGAGAGCGAGCGGCATCGGGACCTGCTGTTGGCCGAACTGAACCACCGCGTCAAGAATATCCTTGCCACCGTTCAGGGGCTCGCCGCGCAGACGCTGAAGGGGGTCGGTGGTGATCCTCGGCGCTTCGCCCAGCACTTCGGAGCGCGGCTGCGGACCTTGGCGCGGGCGCACGACATGCTGGCGGCGCGCGGGTGGGAGCCGGCCGGCATCGGGGACACCGCGCAGAATGCGCTGGCGCCGTGGTTGGGGACCGGCCGGGCCGTTCAGCTCAACATCCGGGGCGGTTGCGCCGGCGTGACGGTATCGCCGCGGCAGGCGCAGGCCCTGGTACTCGCCTTTCACGAGCTGGCCACCAACGCCACCAAGTACGGTGCGCTCTCCGTTTCCGAGGGCCGGGTCGAGATCCGGTGCGAGGCGGGAGCGGATGGAGCTATGACGATTCATTGGGCAGAGACGGAGGGCCCGCCGGTGGCAAGGCCGCCGGATCGGCGGGGCTTTGGCACCCGGCTGCTGGAGCGCGGCCTCGCAATGGACCTCGGACCCGGCAGCAGCGTCGAGCTGCACTTCGAGCCGGCCGGTTTGCAGGCGGCAATCCGCTTCATCCCCGCGCAGGGACCGCACTGGCCGACCAACCGCCATCCGAGTGCCTAACGATTCGCGCGCCGGCTGCCGGTCCAGAGAATGTTAGCGCCCGGTTCCTCTCGCCACACCATTCATTCCTGCAAATTCGTTCTCCGGTTGGGCGGCCGGCGCCTGGAACCGCAGGTTGCGCCAGGGTTGGTGCGTGAACCTTGGGAGTGCGGACACCGGGAGGGGCCGAAATTCTCTCCGGAGGGCGGATTCTCTCCAAACCTTGGGACTTGGCCGCTTCAGTCTACAAGGTCTATCGCTTTGTAAATATAGGATCTTCTTTCCAAGTCGAGCGGCCAATGTTCGCGGTCCCTATGCCCATTCACGCGAAACCGGCGCTGAAACTCATCCTCGGGTGAACCCTCTCGCAAAGCCATTACGAAGGCGACGCCGGTGGGGCGACGTCAGCGGCGGTGTAGGCTTGGCGGGGGTCGTTCGGCGATTGCGGAAAGGCACGCTCCAGCACCCTCTCATGGACGAGAGGATTGAGTACCCGCTGCCGGAGGTAATCCTCGTCGCGGCCGAGCAGGGCGGACAGAACCCGAATGGTCAGGTAACGCTCGCGACATAGGAGCGTGATCACACTGCGGGTTGTCTCTGGTGCGACACGTCCGCTGGTTCGGACTGGCTCCGAGATCTCCTCGAGCTGTCGCCGGAGCCCCGCGTCCAAGCCCTCGAGGGCATCAATCAGGGGATATGGAAGCCCTTCTACCTGGCGGCCTAGGCTGCCGCTGGTAGGTGCGGAGTCAAGCTCCGAACCTTGGCCCGGTAGCTCCGAACCTTTCGTCGACAGCTCCGAACCTTTCCCCGCGAGCTCCGCACCCTCGGTGGGCGGGCCAAAGACGGTATCGGGGTTCGGTAGGACCATCCCCGGCAGCCTATAAACCGCAGCGCGCCGCCGCCCTGACTGCACAAGGTAATCCTCCTGGACCAGCCCCTGGAGCAGCCGAGTGAGGTCTGTCGGGTGCATGTCGCAGATCGAGAGCATTCGCGCATGCGTCACGAAGCCCTCCGTCGCAGCCGCCGCCAGGATGAGCCGCTGATCCCTCGAAAGCGCGTCGAACCGGGACCCAAACCGCGCCCGCAACCGCGCGAGAGCGTCTGCTGGAATCAGGTCAAGCATGCGGAGCTCAAGCAGGGTCTGCTCGCTGGGCTGCTCGCGTTCATAGAGGACAGGCGGGCGCCAATGCTGCTCGGCCCAGCCCTTATGGATCTTCGGCACCCCTGATCCAGCTCGCTCGCCGGCGCCGACGAGCAGAAGCATTTTCTGGAGCGTGCGGTTACGGCCGTCGCTCTCACCCCCTGCAATTGCCTGAGCGACAGGGACGCGCATCAGCCCAGGATTACGGAAGCCGAACATATCAGGCCGCTTCACAACGAACACCGACGCGCGACCGGTGTAGTCTGCATGAACGATGGTGTTGACGAGTGCCTCCCGCAGCGCCTCGTGCACGGGTGTCTCATCCTGCCGCTGGCCATTCTGCAGCGCGAAAGGAACCTTCAGGTCGGCCACCAGCTTGCGGTAGACGCGCCGGTAAAAATCAAACAGGTTTCCCGACCACGTACCGTCGAGAGTGACGCGATCCACCCAGCGCTGCTCCGCCTTCGGATTGGCGCGCTCCTGGTAATCGAGGAAGTAGTTCGGGAACTCGTCCTGAATGCTCTCGGATTTGCCAAACATCAGCAGGCCTGCGACGGTCAGGCCCTCGGTCCCACTCTCACGATCGCGCCGCACAGCGCCGATCTTGCGAAGAAACTCCTCGTCGGGCGCGTCAAGGAAAGGATGGGTGGGTGAGCGGTCGCGCATCATCTGGCGGTAGGCGCGCACACTCTCCCAATCCAGGTCCTCCAAACCGAAGCCCTTCAGGACCCTGTTGTCTCGGGACTCCTCGGTCTGCTCGGCAAGCATCCGCTTGACGATTTCTTCGTCACATTGGCGATCGCCGTCATTCAGGCGGCGATAGCTCCCGGTCATCGGGTTGCCGTTGATGTAGACGGGTTTGTGTCGGCGTATTCCCTGCGGCACCTCGATCACGAGGAGAGTCCGTCCGTCGACGGACACCGCCTCGACATGCTGATCGGTGAGAAGGTTGGCGCTGACCTTCTGCCGGTTGTTCAACTGATTGAAGAGGTCGCCAAGGGCGTCGGCCCAGTCGCGGCACTCGCGCGCAGCCTCCCGCACCAGCTCCTGGCCGACCGTGCCGTATTCGGGGCCGACGACGATGGCGGCGCGGCGCTGCTGGCCGGCCTCCTCGTAGGTGGCCTCGGCCGCGACATGGCCCTTGCCGGGCCAGGGGCGGATGGTGGCGAAGGTCAGGCGCTCGTTCTTCTTGGTGTTCTGCACGCCGGCCTTGGCCAGGTTGTCCAGCACGGCGGTGACAAAGTCGTCGCCGGTGCCGGCGTCGGCTTCGGATTTGGGCCGCAGCCGGCGGCGGGGTGGTGGGGCCTCGCCGGCCTCGGCGGCCAGCGCCTCCACCACCGCCTCGTCCTCCTCATCGGCGGGGAGGACGCGGTGGGGGGAGAGGCTCTCTACCGTGAAGGGGCCGGTGACGCGCACCGCGCCCTTCTTCGGATAGGGGCGGTCGTGCAGGAACTCGACCTCGGCGTTGCGGGCGATGGAGGCGTCCATCTCCGCCTGCCGCTCGCGCCGTGCCTGCCAGAAGGCGGCATGCGCCTCCCGCGCCGGGGTCGGGGCATCCTCCGGCAGGCTGTGGGGGCTGCACATTCCGGATTAAGCGTTTCGTCAGCCGTGACGAACGATCCCGGTTATGCTGCCGGTCTGCGTCAACGCGGGGCGGAACCCTTCGTGACCTTGGCTGCGGAGCTCGATGCCTTCCTGGCCCGGGAGAAGTCGCGCTGGGTTGCGGTGGCGCAGGAGGCCGGCATATCCGCAGGGAGTAGGCTCGGCGCGGTCTTCGGCGTCGGGCACGGCAGCCAGGCATGGGTTGACCAGCGCGTCGCCGATTCAGGCGTGCCTGGCCAGCGTCGCGGCCGGCCGGTCCCACAGGCGGCGCACTGCCGGGGCCCTGGACGCGCGCAAGGAGGAACCGTCTCGCCGAAGCCCCGTGGCAGCGCCCGCACCCGGGTGATACTCACCGGCGATGCATGGTCTCACCCTGCGCCAGCTGCGCGCCTTCCTCGTCACGGTCGAGCTGGGCAGCGTCGCCGCCGCGGCGCGCAATCTCGGCCTGACGCAGCCCGCCGTGGGTCAGCAGCTGCGCGAGCTCGAAGGCCAGCTCCGCGTCCGCCTCTTCGAGAAACTGGGGACCCGCCTGCATCCCACCCCGGCCGGTCAGGCGCTGCTGGAGCCGGCGCGGGAGGTGCTCGCGGCGGTGAAGCGGCTGCACGAGGCAGGGGGCCGATTTCGTGCCGGCGATGCGGGGCATGTCCGGCTGGGCACGGGCGCGACCGCCTGCATCTACTTCCTGCCTGGCCCGCTGCGCCGCACCCGCCACTCCCTGCCCGGGGTGGAGATCGCGGTCAGCACCGGCAACACCGCGCCGATGCTGCAGGCGCTCGTGGAAGGGACGCTCGACGTCGCCCTCGTCACCGCCACGCCCGATGAGGTGCCGACGAGCCTGATCGCCGAGCTGCTGTTCCACGACCCGCTCCAGGCCCTGCTGCCTCGGGGCCTTGGCAGCGTCCTGCCTGCCTGTCCGCGGCCCGACGATCTGGCCAACCGGCCTCTTCTCCTGCACTCCCGCGGCAGCACGACGCGCAACCTGACCGATGCCTGGTTCCAGAAGGCAGGGCTCGCGGTCGCCCCCGGCATGGAGTTCGACAGCATCGCCGCCATCAAGGAGCTGGTGGCGGCGGGGCTGGGCTGCTCGATCGTTCCCGGCATGGCTGTCCGGGTGGAGCATCCGGAGATGGAGGCCCGCCCGCTGGACCCGCCGCTCCAGCGGCCCATCAGCCTGGTGCTGCGCGCCAACCAGGTCCCGGACGCGGCGCTGCGCGCGCTGATCGCGGAGCTGCGCCGCGCCGGGGACCTGTAGCGCTCAGGCGAAGGCCGGCGTGAGCGGGTTCAGCGGGATGTTGAGCGCCTTGCGTCCCGGGATGTTCACCCCGCCGCGCACCGTCCCGCGCTCGATGTTGATCCAGCGCTCGGCGATGGCGGGATGCAGCTCGCGCCCATCCGGCAGGGAAAGCCAGATGCGCATCAGGTGGCGCTTCCGCTCGACCTCCGGCCAGTCGACGAAGGAGGTACGGGCGTGGAACACCACATGGTTCTGCACGTACTGGAAGTCGCCGGGCTCGAAGGGGATCCGTGCGCAGAATTCGGCGGAATTGCAGAGTTCGAGGAAAAGCCGCATGGCCTCCCACTGCCGCTCCGTCATCGGCGGCGCCTCCTCGAAGCGGCGGGCCGAGTGCAGATAGGCCTCCAGCGGCGCGTAGCCGGTGAAGTTGCCGTCCTTCCACATGAAGAGCGGGATGCGCATCCAGGGATGCTTGCCCGCCGGAACCTCACCGCGGCGGTCGCAGGTCAGCGGCTCGTAGAGCGCGTGGCAGAGGTCAGGGGCCACGCGCAGCATCTCGTCATGCACCGCGATGGCGCTGACCAGCGCGCTGGACCCGCCCTCCTTTGCCGTGTGGATGCACATCAGCCCGACCACGTCGCAGGCATCCGAATGGAAGGCAAGCTCGGCATTGGTCTGGGTCAGGCGCTTGTTCACGTCGTCATGCGCGGTGCCGATGTCGATGACGTGGCCCAGCATGTGCCCGTTGCGGTTCTGCGGCACGACATCGCCCAGGTGCAGCGAGAGGCCGAAATAGATCCGCATCTGCGTCTCGGTGTCGTAGCGGTGGACCGGCAGGCCGCGCATATAGGCGAAGCCGAGGCGATGCAGGATGTCGTGGCGCAGCGCCGCGATCTTCGGCGCAAGCTTCGGCAGCGGGAAGTCCTCGCGGCGCAGCGCCAGGATGTCGATGTGGCGGCTGGCCTGGGTGGCTGCCTCCAGCTCCTGGACCTCCTCCTCGGTCAGGCGGTGTATCCAGCTCTGGTCGCGCTGGAGATCGGCCGCGCGCCAGGCGAGCGGGCCGCCGATCGGGCCGGGGGCGAATTCCAGCACGCCGATTTCGGTCTGTACGGGCATGAGCGGTTCTCCTGTTGTTGAAACCGCTGCCGTGTCTACACACGCGGCGGCGGAAGAAAGCGACGAAAAAGCCTTGCTTCGCCCGAGGCCGGGCTTTGCGGTGTCATCGATCAGAAATCCACGAGGAGCTGCACGCGGTCGCCACGGAAGCGCGTCAGCGCGTATTCGACCGGGATGCCGCTTGCCGCCTCGACGTTGAGGGTCTTCACCCGCAGCACCGGCTGCCGGTTGCCGATGCAGAGCAGCCGGGCATCGTTGCCGCGCGGCGCGATGGAGCTGATGACGCTGCTCTCCCGCCGCAGCTTCAGCCCGTGATGCATCTCCAGCCAGGCATGCAGGGAGCCGCCGGCATAGCCGTTGGCCTGCTTGGAAAGCCGGGCCCGCGGCAGGAAATGGGTGATGAGGCAGAAGGGGCGCTCGTCCACCAGGCGCAGCGTCTCGAAGCGGAGCACGGGAGCCCCCTCTTCGACACGCAGCATGCGCGCCACGCCACCGCTCGCCACCTCCCGTCCGGCTTCCAGCAGCCGTGTGCCGGTGCTGTGGCCGAGCTCCGTCAGCGTCGAGGTGAAGCGGGTGCCGGGCTGCAGTGGATACTCGATGCCGGTGTCGAGCACGTAGCTGCCCACGCCCTTCCGGCGCTCCAGCACGCCGTCCTGGATCAGCTCCGCGATCGCACGGCGCAGCGTGTGGCGGTTGACGCCGAAACGCTCCGTCAGCGCCCCCTCGGAGGGCAGGAGCTGCCCTGGCCGATAGGAGGCGCGGATCTCGTCGCCGATCTGCTGCGCGAGCTGCATGTAGAGCGGCAGCCCGCGTCCCATGATGCCGGCGCTCATCGCGGCTCCTCCGCCTGGGCGACGACGGGAGCAGCTCGGCCGTCCAGCCTGATCTCCGCCTGCGGCAGCAGGGCGAGCCCCGCCTCCGAGGTGGCGAGCGCCAGCCGGCGCAGCAGCCGCTGCACCTCACCGAGCGAAAGGGCGCCGGGAAGGTCCGGCGGCGGGGCGGGCAGCAGGATGGCGGCGAACCACATGCCCAGCGCCAGCCACGCCCCCAGCAGCGCCGCTCTCAGCATCGGCCGCATGGTCAGCGTGGCAGCAGCGCGTTCACCTGCTCGACGGAGCGGGCGAGCGCCTGTTCCGGCGTGGCGCGCCGTGCGACCACGGATTCCATCGCGGCATAGACCGCGTCGATGGCCTTCAGGCTGTTCGGCCCGGGGAAGCCAAGCCAGCCCGTGGCGCGCGGCAACTGCGAGAGGCTGGTGCGGGTGTTGCGGTTGCGCGCATAGTAGCTACCGAGCAGTTCCGGCGTGTCGATCGCGACCTGGCTGCAGGGCAGGTAGCCGATGTGGTTGACCATGATGGTCTGTCCGATCGGGCCGGTGGCGAAGCGGATGTACTTGTAGGCCGCCTGGCGCTTCTCCTCGCCGCGCGCGAAAAGCGTGGCCGCCGCGCCGCCCGAGACGATGCGCGCGTCGGGGCGCGGTACCGGGAAGGGCGCGGTGCGCAGCGTGAAGCGCTCGCCGATCTGCGCCGTCAGCGTGTTCAGGTTCGCCGAGGAGGTGAGGTGCATGCCGATGTTGCCGGCGATGAAGTCCTGCATCGCCTGCTCGGCGGAAGCGTCGGCCATGCCGCCGCGCACCACCATCTCCTGCAGGAGCTGGAAGGCCCGCAGCCCTTCGGGCGAGTTGAAGCCGACCTGCTTTCCGTCCTCGCTCAGCAGCTTGCCGCCATGGGAGAAGAGCAGCGCCTGGAACAGGTAGTTGCCCGTGGTCTGCCACTTGATGTCGATGCCCTTGACGGGCGCGCCCAGCGCCGTGATGCGCTCGGCCCAGGCCAGCGTGCCGGGCCAGTCGGTGGGCGGCGCCTCGGCGTCGAGGCCCGCGCGGCGCACCAGCTCCTCATTGTAGAAGGTGATGGGCGTCGAGAGGGCGAAGGGAATGGCATACTGCTTGCCGGCCAGATGGCCGGTCGAGAGCATGCCCGGGATGTAGCCGTCGCGGGCAAAGCCCTCGTCGGCGGCGATGTAGGGATCCAGCGGCACGGCCAGCCGGCGGTCCACGAAGAGGTGCAGCAGGTTGGTGCCGTTATAGACCACGTCCGGGATGGAATTGGTCACGGCGCCGCGCAGCACCGCACTTGCCGCTTCCTCATAGGCGCGGGCTGGCGCGAGCAGCCGGATGGCGATGTCCGGCTGGCGGCGCATGAATTCGCGGACGATGGTCTCGTGCGCCTCCTTGTACAGGCCGGGCTGGCTGTAGAGCACGGTGACTTCCGTGGCGGCGCGGGCCAGGCGCGGCGCGGCCAGGACGGCGCTGCCGAGCAGGATGGAACGGCGTTGCATGATCTTCTCCGATGAAATGGGTTCAGGACGAGCGGAGGCGGCTATTTCATGGCCACCAGGCCCTCGACGAAGCGGCGCTGGAGCAGCAGGAAGGCGGCCATCAGCGGCATGGCGATGATCAGGCTGCCGGCCATCAGGGCGCCGTATTCGGTGCCGGCCTCCTGGGTCTGGAAGAGCATCACGCCGAAGGGCGGCGTCGCGCGCTCGGCGGAGGTGACGACGATGGAGGGCCAGTAGAGGTCGTTCCAATGCGCGACGAGCGATATGATGGCGAAGGCGCCGAGGGTGGGCCGGGCCAGCGGCAGCAGCACGCGCACCAGCAGGTCGATCTCGCCGAGCCCGTCCAGCCGTGCGGCCTCGATCAGCTCGTCGGGCACGCGGCGGAAGAACTGGCGCATCAGGAAGATGCCGAGGGAGGAGACGACCCAGGGCACGACCAGCGCGGCGACGGTATCCATCAGGCCCGCCGTCGCGACCATGACGAAGAGCGGCGTGGCCAGCACCGGCGCCGGCACCATCAGCCCGAGCAGCACCGCGCCCCACAGCGCATCCCGGCCCGGAAAGCGCAGCTTGGCCAGCGCATAGCCGCAGGGCACCATGATCAGTACCTGGAAGAACAGGATCAGCGTGCAGACCAGCGCGCCGTTGCCGATGAAGCCGAAGAGCGGCGTGGCGCTCGTCGCCCGGGTATAATTGGCGGCGATGGCGCTCCAGCTCGGCAGCGTCAGCAGCTGGGCGCCGAGGATCGCGTCCTGCGCGCGGGTGGAAACGAGCAGCGCCCAGGCGACCGGCAGCAGCATCAGCAGGGCGGCCAGGATCAGCAGGCTGTGGCGCAGGAAGGCGGACCGGAGACGGATCATGCCGCGCCCCTCGTCCGGCCGAGCCGGAGCTGCAGCACGCCGAGCGTCAGGGTGAAAGCGAGGAAGAACACCGTGGCGGTGGCCGCCACATTGCTGCGGAAGAAGGAGAAGCCCTCCTGGTAGATGACGTAGAGCAGCACCCGGGTGGCGTTCCCGGGCCCGCCCTGGGTGAGCAGCGCCACGGTGTCGAAGACCATCACGGCATGGGCGGTGAGCACGACCAGCACGAACAGCCCGATCGAGGCGATGTGCGGCCCCGTCACCAGCCAGAAGCGGTCCCAGCCGCCGCCCATCCCGTCGAGCCGCGCGGCATCGTGCAGCTCGGCCGGCACCGAGGTGAGCGCCGCCAGGAAGAACACCATGGCGAAGCCGGTCTCGTGCCAGACGCCGATCAGTGCCAGCACCGGCAGGGCGGTGGCCTCGTCGCGCAGCCAGTTCACGCCGCCGAGGCCGAGCGCCGCCAACACCTGGTTCGCCATACCGAAGGATGGGTGCAGCAGCATCTGCCAGGCGATGGACATGGCCGCGAGCGTGGCGATGTAGGGCAGGAAGAAGATGGTCTGATAGATCATGCGGCCACGCCCGCAGCCCTGCAGCAGCAGCGCGAGCCCGAGGCCGAGGCCCAGCGCGCCGGGAACCACCATCAGGATATAGCGCGCGGTGACGAGCACGGAGGCCCGGAAATCCGGGTCCGCCAGCAGCGCGCGGAAATTCTCGAGCCCGACGAAAGCCGGTGGATCGCCGCCAAGCTGCCAGTCGGTGAAGGCGGTACCGAGGACCAGCAGCAACGGCAGCACCTGCAGCAGCAGCATGAGCAGCGCGGCCGGGCTGGCGAGCAGCAGGCCCATCCGGCGCTGGTCGCGGGTCTCAGGCATGGACGTATGCCGCCAGCGGCCGGCAGGGGTGGCTCATGCCCGCCGCGTCGAACAGCATCAGGGCCTCCGGCGCCGGCCGCAGCCAGGCGGTATCGCCGACCGCGAGGCCATGGCCGGAGCGCAGCCGCGCCGCCACGGGCCGGCCCTCGTATTCGGCGTGCAGGAAAGCGTCGGCGCCGTGGTCCTCCAGCCGCCGCACCGTGACCGGCAGGCCGGAGGCGGCCAGGGAAAGCCCCTCCGGCCGCCAGGCCAGGGTTACGCGCTGACCGGCCAGGGCCGGAGCCGCGAGCCCCAGCGGCAGCCCGCCCAGCGCCAGCGCGCCGTCGGGCCACGCCACGGCCTCGAAGCGGTTCAGCCGGGTGGCCCCGACGAACTCCGCAACGGCTAGGGAACTCGGGGTGCGGTAGATTTCCTGCGGCGTGCCGAACTGCGCGATCTCTCCCTTCAGCATCACCGCGATGCGGTCGGAGACGGCCATCGCCTCCGCCTGATCATGGGTGACGAAGAGGGTGGTGACGCCGAACTGGCGCTGGATCTGCGCGATCTCGTCGCGCGTCTGCAGCCGCAGCCGGGCGTCGAGGTTCGACAGCGGCTCATCCATCAGCAGCAGGGAGGACTGGCGAATGAGCGCGCGGCCGAGCGCCACGCGCTGGCGCTGGCCGCCGGAGAGCGAGCCGGGGCGGCGCCCCAGCAGAGGCCCGATCTCCAGCGTGCGGGCGAGCGCCTCCACCTGGCGATCAATCTCGGCGCCGATGCGCCGGGCGGCCGGGCTGAGGCCGAGGCGGCCCGCGAAGCGCTGCAGCCGCGTCAACCGCCGCACGCGCAGCGGCAGGGCGATGTTCTCGCGCGCCGTCATCTGCGGGTAGAGAGCGAAGCTCTGGAACACCATGGCCACGTCGCGCTCGCTGGCGGCGACACCGCGAAGCTCCCGTCCGCCCAGGCGGATGCTGCCGGCATCGGGCTGCTCCAGCCCGGCCACGATGCGCAGCAAGGTGGATTTCCCGCAGCCGGAAGGGCCGAGCAGGCTGACGAACTCTCCGGACCTGGCCCGGAGCGAGACGGACCGCAATACCTCCATCTCGCCGAAGCGTTTCGTCACGCCTTCGATCTCGAGCTGTGTCACACCGGGCTTGTCCCAACATGTCTACACAGGCTGTATCGCGTGGACTGAGGCAGGGCGATGACAGAGGGATTATGATTGCCGGTCACCAGCGGTGGCGGGGTGTCTTGCAGAATGCGTCGGCAAGCCCGTCCAGATGGAGTGTGCCGGCAAGGGCTGGACGGCATCGACCGACGCTTGCCCCGCCCGATTCTGCTCTCGGCGATGTCGATGCGAAGAGTGAAGGCCTTGAAGCGCTTGCGGGCGGACTTCGGCCCCGGGCAGGCGGAAAGTGCCATGGCGCTTGAGATCGCGATGCAGCGCCGAGCGCGTCGGGTGAGTGGGCTGCGGAGCGTGGAGGCAGTCGTCCAGTGGCGGAAGGGCGTGGCGGCGGAAGGCGACAACGGTCGCCTCATCCTCGGCTGAGAGCGTGATCGAGTGCGGCTCGGCCGGACCGATGCGCCGATCGGCGACGTCCCCTCGCGCCCGCTGCCTGGCGATCGTCCTGGGGTTGACGCCCTGGCATCGGGCGCGGGGTCCTACGCCCTCTTGACTACGCTGGACCGCGCGACGGACCGCCCCTGTCCTGCAGGCGCAGCCGCGAAGAACTGGCCCATAGTGCAGCCCGCCGAGGACCGGCCATCTCCATTCAACGGGCGCCGGCTTCGATAATTTCAGCAACGTCCTTCAGCGCCGGCATGGCCAGGCAAAGCTCCAGCAGGCGCTCGACGCGGTCGGCCTCGAGGCTACGCCGTGCCAGGCTGCGAAACTTGTCCACGAGCTGCGTGTCGGTCATGGGGTTGGTGGCGCTGCCGACGGCGTTCTCGGTGAAACGCTCGACCATGCGGCCATCCCGCAGGTGCAAGGTCACAACGGCCTGGTTATCGCGCAGCCCGGGGTCAGGCCGCGCCTCCGAGCGCTTCTGCAAACTGCTAACAGCTGGATCGGCAACGCAGGAATGCTCGCCTTCACTGATACCTGCTGCGCCACGTACCAGGGCGGCAGCCACCCAGTGGTAGAGGCTGACCTGGGCTGCCAACTCCGTCTCCGGAAGTTTCCGCCAGCAGAGATTCAGCGCATCGGGGTGGACGCGCAGCTCGACCCGCTCGATCGCCTCGCACATCACGCCATCCTCGTGCACGAGGGCCAGGCAGGCGTCGATGGCGGGATGGATGACGATGCCACAGGGATAGGGCTTGTAGGTGTTGTTCAGGACCTCGAAGCTGCACCCAAGATCATCCAGGATCGGCGCGGCATCATGCGCCCCGGTGAGCACCTGGAGCAGGCCGTTCCGCCCTTCGATGGCGCCTGGGCTGCAGGTAAAATCGGCCTGGGCCATATAGGCGGCGACCAGCCCGTCGCGCGCGGCAACGCCTGGCACGTAGGTGATGGCCATGCTGCCATGGACGGAACGCGTGCCGCAGGCCTGCGCGGCAGCCAGGCCGATGGCATGGGCGAGTTGCTCCGGACGCAGATGCAGCAAGCGGCCGACCGCCGCGGCGGCACCGATGCCGCCGGACAATCCGGTCATGTACCAGCCCTGGTTGGCCTTGCCCGCCGCGATGGCGCAGCTGACACGGCATTCCAGCTCCATCCCCACCATGAGGGCGGTAAGCAATTCGGGGCCGGAGACGGGCCGGCCCGCAGCCCGGAGCGCGTATGCCGTCGCGGCAAGGGCGGCGGCCACGGGCCCCGTGGGATGCGTGATGGTGGAGAGATGCGTGTCGTCGAAGGTGTAGGCTGAGGTGCTCATGCTGTTCAGCAGCGCGGCGTCGGCCATGCTGACGCGCTCCGGCCGCCCGAACACTGGCACCACGGCTTGGGGCGCCATGGCAAGCACGCCGCGAATGGCGGCGTGCATGATCGAGGTTGATGCGCCGCCTGTGGCGCAGGCGACGAAATTCAGCCAGGCCCGCACGGATTCGCGCCGAACGGCTTCCGGCAATGCTTCCCACCGCGCGCTGACGGCGAACTGAGCCATCCGTTGAGCGGCGGTTCCGGATGGGGGCTGCGTCATGTGCGGCTACCAGCAGCCGGGGCACAACAGCAGCCCTTCCGATGTGAGGCCCTGATACGGGTCATCCTGCTTCCTTGAACTGCGCGGTTCTGCCAGGCAGGCCGGTCATGGCTCGCAGCGGATCACAGGAGAGAATGTCCGTCAAACTCCGGATCGCATCGGCCATCGGCCATGGCCGCTTGTCCAGCGGCCGCTGCGTCGGTCAGTCCAGCGAGGCCCCTGACGCACGGACGATGGGCGCCCATTTCGCCGCTTCGGCGCGGATGAAATCACCGGTCTCGGCGGGTGAAAGGACGCGCTCCATCTCCACGCCAAGCTCCGCGAGCCTGCCACGGACCTCGGGAATGCGCAGGACGGCGCCGAGCTCGCGGTTGAGTCGCTCCACCACCTCCGGCGGCGTCCCGCGCGGCGCCATCACCACGGTCCAGGTATAGGCCTCGAAGCCGGCCAGCCCGGCCTCGGCGAATGTCGGTACATCCGGCAGGATCCCGGCGCGCCGCGCCGAAGCAACCGCCAGGGCGCGCAGAGCGCCGGCGCGCACCAGGGGGGCGGCGGCGGTGACCGGGTCGATCGCAAAGGTGATGTGTCCAGCCACCAGGTCGTTCAGCGCCGGCGCTTCGCCGCGATAGGGAACGTGCCGCACCGTGGTGCCGGTCATCTGCGCCAGCAATTCCGGCGCCAGGTGCATCGGGCTGCCAACCCCGGCCGAGCCATAGGCGTGGCGTTCGGGTTCGGCGCGCAGCAATGCGATGAAGGTCGCCAGGTCGCGTGCCTCCGACCGCGGATTCACCACCAGCACGCAAGGGGTCAGGCCGATCATCCCGACGGGCGCGAAATCCCCTTCGGAATCATAGGGCAGCGACTTGAAGAGGCTGGGGTTCGTCGCATGCGCCAGGGTGGTGGCCAGCAGGCTGTAGCCATCCGGTGCGGCCCGGGCCACGAAGGTCGTGCCGACGGTCACGCCGGCGCCGGGTCGGTTGTCGATCACGATCGGCTGGCCCAGGCGGGACGACAGGGCCTCGGCGGCGATGCGCGCAACCACGTCGGTCGTGCCACCTGCGGGGTACGGCACCGTCAGGCGGACAGGGCGCGCCGGATAGGCCGCGGGCTGGGCGCGGGCCGCGAAGGGTGCTGCGAGCAGGGCGGCGGCGAAGGCCATTCGACGCGAAAGGTATATTTCACCGGCTACCATGCGGGTCCTCCTCCCTATCCTTTGCCGGCCAAAGGGCGTGCGCCAGGGCAAGGCCCGCTCTCCGGCAGCATCGTCCCCGGCGGCAGCAGGCAAAGCTGACCGAAAGGCACCTTCGGCATCCGAACTTACCCGTATATGGAACGAGCCGGATGCGCGCAATCTGGCCGCCCTTCAGACATCGGGTCTTGAACCTCCTTGCAGATCGGCGAAGCTGGTCCAGCCGACCTGTCCCGGCTAGCCTGGAGGCAATGATGGCTGCCTTCGGTACCAGGGGCCAATCCGGGAGGGACGCATGCAGCTTGCGAACAAGGCGGCGGTCATCGGCGTCGGTGACACCGACTACACACGCGATGCCGGTGGGCGCAGCGCGCTCTCGCTGCAGCTCGAGGCTGCGCTCAAAGCGATTTCGGATGCCGGCATTCAGGCCCGGGATATCGACGGCATCGTCATGCCTTCGCCCGGCGGCCCGGTCGTCGCCGAGGAGCTGGTCACCAATCTCGGCATTCCCGATCTTCGCTTCTCCACCGGCACGCCGCTCGGCGGCGCGGGGCCGGTGGCCGCGCTGCAATGCGCGGCCGCTGCCGTTGCCGCGGGCATCTGCTCGCATGTGCTGCTGACGCTCGGACGGACCGGCCGGACCGGACAGAGGATCGGCGCCCGCATCCAGCAGATGCCGCAATTCCGCATCGTGGGCGAGTTCGAGGCCCCGAGCGGCGCCCTGGCCCCGGCGCAATACTACGCGCCGATGGCCCGGCGCCACATGGCGATGTTCGGCACCACAAGCCGGCAGTTGGCGGAGATCGCCGTCACCACGCGGCAGCATGCCATCCTCAACGGCAATGCCCGGATGACGACGCCGCTGAGCATCGAAGACCATCAGGCCTCGCGCATGATCGCCGACCCGTTGCGGCTGTTCGACTGCAGCCTCGAGAGCGATGGCGCCGCCGCGGTGGTCGTCAGCGCTGCCGACCGGGCCCGCGACCTCCGCCGGCCGCGGGTCCTGCTCGCCGGCATGGCCGAAGGGCATCCGGATTCGCCAAGCGCCATCACCCAGCGCGCCGACATGACGCGCCTGGGCCTCGCCAAGGCAGCGCCACGCGCCTTCGCCATGGCAGGTGTCACGCCGGCCGATATCGACGTGGCCGAAATCTACGACTGCTTCACCTACATCGTCCTCTGCCAGCTCGAGGATCTCGGCTTCTGCGGCAAGGGCGAAGGCGGCGCCTTCGTCGAGGGCGGCGCGCTTGGACTCAAGGGACGGCTGCCGGTGAACACGCATGGTGGGCTGCTCTCCCAGGCCCATATTGCCGGGATGAACCACGTGGTGGAGCTCGTCCGCCAATTGCGCGGCGAGGCTGGCCGGGCGCAGGTGCCGGATGCCGAGGTGGGTCTCGTCACCGGCTATGGCGACCTCGGCGACGGGACGCTCGCCATCATGACGCGAGGCTGACAGCGATGAGCCAGACGATGCCGGGCAAGCCCATGCCCGACCCGAGCCCTGACACCCAGCCCTATTGGGACGGGCTGGCCCAGGGCCGGCTGATGCTGCAACGCTGCGCCGATTGCGGCCGCATCCGCCACTATCCGCAGCCCATGTGTGCCGCCTGCCATTCCATGGCGACGGATTGGGTCGAGGCCTCGGGCGAGGCCACGGTGCATAGCTGGACCGTGGCCCATCACCCTTTCCATGCGGCGTTCCGGGCGGATCTCCCCTATGTGCTGGTGACGGCCGATCTGCCGGAAGGCGTGCGGCTGCTCGCGCAATTGCGGGATGCCGAGGCGGAGGCGCTGCGTCCGGGCCTGAAGCTGCGGATCGGCTTCGAGCAGAACGAGGCGGGGCTGACCCTGCCGGTGCTGCGCCCGGCTACTCCAGGGTGATGTTCGCCTCGCGGATGACGCGGCCCCAGATGGCGGTTTCCCGTCGCAGGTAGTCGCGCAGCTCCTGCGGCCCGCCGGGCAGCAGCGAGACGCCGCGTGCGGCCAGGCTCGCGCGGAATTCCGCATCCGCCTTCACCGCCTGCAAGGCTTCCGCCAGGCGCCGGACCACCGGTTCCGGCGTTGCGGCGGGGGCGAACAGGGCCTGCCAGTACACCGCCTCATAGCCCGGCAGCAGCTCGGCAATGGCAGGCACATCCGGCAATTGGTCCAGCCGCTGGGCGGTGGTGGTGGCAAGGGCGCGGAGCGAGCCATCCCGCAGTTGCGACGCGACGTCGGCCGGGGTGGCGAGGAAGGCGGCAACCCGCCCGGCCCGCAATTCGATCAGCGCCGGCGCGCCGCCGCGGAAGGGGATGTGCTCCAGCGCGATGCCGGCCGAGCGGTTGAGCAGCTCGAGTGCCAGGTGGTTGACCGCGCCGACGCCGGAGCTGGCGAAATTGACCTGCCCCGGATGCGCCTTGGCGTAGGCGATGAACCCGGCGAGGTCGCGCGCCGGAAAGTCGTCGCGCACCACCAGCAGGAAGGCGCTCATATAGGCGAGGCCGATCGGGGCGAGCTCCCGCTCCGGATCGCGTGGCGGCAGTTGCGGCAGCGCGGTCGGGTTCGTCGCCAGGCTGTTGGAGCCCATGAGCAGGGTCGTGCCGTCGGGCCGGGATTGCAGCACATAGGCGGAGGCGACCGAGGTTCCCGCGCCGGGCCGGTTGTCGATGACGATGGTCTGCCCGAGTTCCTGGCCGAGGCGCTGGCCGAGCGCCCGCGTCATGATGTCCGAGAGGGCGCCGGGCGGGAAGGGGACGACGATGGTGATGGGGCGGTCCGGCACGCCGCCCGCTGTCTGGGCGCCGGCCCGCGCGGCGACGCCCGGCGCAAGCAGGGAGGACAGGAGAAGGTCGCGGCGATGCATCACGCATCCTCCCTGGCGGCGGTCTCCGCCGCGGCTTGCAGCCGGGCTTCCAGCAGGTGCCGCTGGACCTTGCCGCTGGTGCTGCGCGGGAACTGCGCTTCCGGCAGGAAGCGCACCGCCTTCGGCACCTTGTAGCCGGCGATCCGGCCGCGGCAGAGCGCCAGCACCTCGGCCTCCGTCAGGTCGGGCTCGCGCGGCGCGACGAAGGCGACGGGCACCTCGCCCCAGCGCGGATCGGGGCGGCGCACCACCACGGCTTCGGCTACGCGCGGCGAGGCGAGCAGCACCTGCTCGATCTCCGCCGGGTAGATGTTCTCGCCGCCCGATTTGATCAGGTACTTGCGGCGGTCGACGAAATCGTAGGTGCCGTCCGGATTGCGCCGCAGCACGTCGCCCATGTGGTACCAGCCGGAGCGGAAGGCTTCCGCATTCGCCGCCGGGTCGCCCCAATAGCCGCTGAACAGGCTGGGACCGCGGAAGGCGGCCTCGCCCGGCTCGCCATCCGGCACGTCCCGCCCTTCGGGGTCCACCAACCGGACCAGGCAGTAGGAGCTCTGCAGCTTGGAGAGGCGCTCCGGCGCCGTGCCGATGGGAATGCGGCCGCGGCTGAAGGGTGCGGGGCCGGTCTCGGTGGAGCCGAAGGAGTTGCGGAAGGGCGCCTGCAGCAGGGTGGTGATCTCGGCGATCTCGTGCCGCGGCACGAGGTCCGCCATGGCGCCGCAAAGGCCGAGCGGCTGCAGCCGGCGCGGCGCGCGCCGCAATTCCTCGATCATGCGGGCGAACATGCCGGGCATCAGCGACAGCCAGCCGATCGGCTCCCGCTCCAGCAGAGCCGCGATGGCGGGAGGATCGAAGCTCTCCAGCACCACCACCTTGGCGCCATGCATCAGCGCGGCGAGGGTGCTGTCCGTCGCCCCCATATGGAACAGCGGCGTCCAGGCCACGAAGGTGCGATCCGGGAAGAAGCTGCCATCGATGCGGGCGATCATGCTGCGCGCAATCATCGCGCGGTGGCTGATGACCGCCGCCTTCGGCAACCCCGTCGTACCGCTGGTATAGAGGATGAGCAGGCCATCCTCCGGCTCGGCCAGGTCCGGCACCTCGCCGGGCGGCGCGGCGCGGAGCAGCGCTTCATACTCCTCGCCGAGCTGCAGCACCGAGGGCACGCCATGATCGATGGCGGCGAGGCGGCCCGCCTGACGCTCGGAGGCGATCAGGAGACGCGGCGCGACAAGGCGCACGCAATGCTGCAATTCGGGATCCGCCTGCCGCCAGTTCTGGCAGGCCAGGATCGCGCCGAGCGTCGCCGCTGCGAGCTGCAGCTCGGGGTATTCAGGGCGGTTCTCCGAGAGCAGGGCGATCCGGTCGCCGCGGCCAACGCCCCGCGCCGCCAGCGCTCGCGCCAGGCGGCCAACACGCTCGCCAAGTGCGGCGTAGCTCAGTCTGCGGCCATTGCCCTCAAGGGCGATGCTGCTGCCGTTGCGCAGGGCTTGCTGCCGGAACAGGGCACCGACCGTCAGGCCGGCACCCGGTGCGGCGGCCTGCGACAGGGCCTGACCGCAACTCGCCTGCGCATCCGCCATGCGACATTTCCTCCATTCGGCCGAGTGACGGCTCCTTGGCATCAGCCTAGCAGCCCTGCGCAGGGGAGAAAGCCGCTTTCATGACCGTCGGTGCAGAACCGGCTTCGATGGCGCCTGGATTCCTGGGATGTCAGGAGGGAAGATGGGAGCAGGATCGGGCGCGAGCGGCGGCGCCGTCCGATGCGTCGCGGCGTGGCGGACCGCGGGGCATGCCGACGCGGCGACCGCCCCCAGCGGTTCTGCGCCCGGCTATTTCAATTCGCTGGCGCGGAGCAGCGTCTCCCAGCGCTGCACCTCCGCCGCCAGATAGGCTTCGCTCTCACCCACGCCAAGACCAAGCACGCGGTCGGCCCCAAGCTCCGCGAAGCGGCTGCGCAGCGCCGGGTCGGCGAGCACCTGCGCGATCGCCGACTGCACCGCCTCGCGCAGCTCCCGGGGCGTCGCGGCCGGCGCCATCACCGCCTGCCAGACGGTCATCTCCGCATCGATGCCGGATTCCCGGAGCGTCGGTACCTCCGGCGCAGCGGGGCTGCGTGCCGCCGAGGTGACGGCGAAGGCCCGCGCCAAGCCGCTGCGCGCGGTCTGGAAGGAGGTGACGCCGACATCGAACAGCATCGCGATGCGCCCCGCCGCAAGGTCGAGCTGCGCCGGTCCGCCGCCCCGATACGGCACTTCGGTCATGTTCAGGCCGGTGGCGCGCAGGAACAGCACCGCCCCCATCCGCAGGGTGCCGCCCCCGCCGGTGCTGCCATAGGCGAAGCGGCCCGGCGCCGCGCGCACGGCCTCGACGAAGCCGCGCAGATCGGCGGCCGGGAAGGCATTGGCGACGAGCATCACCATCGGCGATTCGGCAAGCACCGAGATGGCCGTCACGCCGGTGTGCGGGTCGATGCTGGCATTGGGCACGAAGACCCGCAGCCCGGCATGGGCGGTGTTGACCAGCAGCAAGGTGTGGCCATCGGGCGCAGCGCGGGCAACGGTCTCAAGGCCGATCATGCCGGCGGCACCGGAGCGATTCTCGACCACCACCGGATGTGGCAGCCGCGCCGTCAGGCCTTCCGCCAGCAGCCGTGCCACCAGGTCGTTCGACCCGCCGGCAGCGGCGCCGACGATCATGCGCACCGGTCGTTCAGGGTAGGCGGAAGCGGCGTCCGGCCAGGCAACCAGCGCAAGAACGAGCCATGTCAGCCGGAACAGGCAGTTGAGATGCTTCTTCATTGTAGCGGCGTCTCCCCGCGCGCAGCCTCCGTGCGTGCAGCACCTACTGTCAACCCCTGCGCTCAGGCAGGTTGCCAGACTTGACCGATCGGCAGTTCGTCGCAAGCATGACGCGAACGATGCACCGGCTGGCTACGCCTTTCACGACGTCGGCTCACTGCCGACGGTCGCCGGAAAGGCGGCATTCAACCGGCATCCAAGACTCCACGGGGTGGAAACCAATCTCATGCTGCTGACCCGCCGGCAATTCCTGGCCTCGACCGGAGCCATGCCCGCCTTCCTGTATTCGGGGGCTCGAGCCCAGTCAGGCGCCGCTGCGCCGACCATCAAGATCTGCGTAATGAGCGATCAGTCGGGGCCCTACAGCAGCACCAGCGGCCCGGTCTCCGTCGCCTGCGTCCGCCAGGCGGTGGAGGATTTCAACCCGCCCTCGCATGGCTTCAATGTCGAGATCCTGACCGGCGACCATCAGAACCGGGCGGATATCGGGGCCAACCTGACCCGGCAGTGGTTCGACCGGGATGGCGCCGATGTCGTCATGGACGTGTCGAACAGCGCGGTTGCCCTCGCCGTCCAGAACGTCGCGCGGGAGAAGGACAGGATTCACCTGAATTCCGCCGCGGCGACCGCTGACCTCACCGGCAAGGCCTGTACGCCGAACGGCGTGCACTGGACCTATGATTCCTGGATGCTGGCAGCCAGCACCGGCGGCGCCCTGGTGCGCAGTGGCGGCGACAGCTGGTTCTTCATCGTGGCCAATTTCGCTTTCGGCCATGCCCTCGAGCGGGATACGGGAGAGGCGGTGCGCCGCGCCGGCGGCAAGGTGCTGGGCCGGGTGGCGCATCCCGCACCGGGAACATCCGACTTCTCCTCCTTCCTGCTGCAGGCGCAGGCGAGTCGTGCCAAGGTCATCGGCCTGGCCAATGGCGGCGACGACACCGTCAACGTCATCAAGCAGGCGGCGGAATTCGGCATTACCCGCTCCGGCCAGAAGCTCGCCGCGCTGCTGATGTTCGTCAGCGATGTGCACGCCATAGGCCTGCCCACCGCGCAGGGCCTGCTGCTGACCGAGAGCTTCTACTGGGATCTCAATGATCGCACCCGGGCCTTCACCAGCCGCGTACTGCAGAAGACCGGCGGCATCCACCCGAACATGAATCAGGCCGGCTGCTACTCCGCTGCAACGCATTATCTGAAGACGGTCGCGGCCATGGGACCGGCCGCGGCGAAGCAGAGCGGCGCCGCGACTGTCGCCCGCATGAAGGCCCTGCCGACGGATGACGACGCCTTCGGCCCAGGCGCGATACGCCCGGACGGCCGCAAGCTCCATGACGTGCATCTCTTCCGGGTGAAGTCGCCAGAGGCAAGCCGTGGCCCGTGGGACTACTACGAGCGCATCAGCACCACGCCGGCAGACCAGGCTTTCCGCCCCTTGCAGGAGGGTGGCTGCCCGCTCATTCACAGCTAGTGTGCTGCCCGCGAAGTTCGCTGGATTTCCGGCGAACGGAGCGGACAAGCACGCCACTGAAACAACGGCCAGCGACCTGAGGACGGCGTCCGCAGGCTTCGGAAGCAGGGCACTGGAGCCCTTTCGCGCAAGCCGGGGGTAGCTTGAGTTGGCGAGTGGCAACAACGGCCGACCGCAGTGTCCGGTCCGCCCGCATCGGCGTAGCGCAAGCCCGTTCAGCGGGAGAGGGCGAAGAGCGAAATCCGGGGAAAGGCGATGAGCAACCCCACGATAACAAGCTCCATGAGCACGAAGGGGATGCAGCCGTAGAAGACATCCTTCAGGTCGGCATCTGGTGCCATGCTCTTTGCCACGAAGGCATTGAGTTCGACTGGCGATGGCGGTCACGGCATCAGCACTCCCGACCATCGGCCGGTTGAATGGCGTGCGCCCCGCACCGGTTCTCTGGATTGTCGACTGTTGACAGGCTGGTCGGCAATCAAGATGCTTCTCACAAGCAACCGAACGCAACAAGCGCCTCGTTCAGGGGCCGACATGGCTGGAGGAGCGACATGAAGAGCTGGTGCTCGCTCAGCGCCGGCGGGCGGCGACTGCGCAGCGGACAGCACACGACGGGGCGCCAGCCGTGGCTGCGGCGCCTGCGAGCGCGCCTGCGGCAGCTCGCCACCAGGTGCAGCTCCGGCCGGCCGGCACCGTTGGTCCGTTCCAGCCAACATCGCATGCGCGTCCATCGGTCCAGCCAATGGGAGGCGATCCAAGATGGCACAACTCGAAGCGGTATCTGAACGCCGGAAGCCTGCATCGGCCGCCCAGATCGACGTGGCGATCGTCGGCGGCGGCCTTGCCGGGCTTTACGCCCTGCATCGGCTGCGTGGCCTCGGCCTCACGGCCCGCGTCTACGAGGCCGGCAGCGGCGTCGGTGGCACCTGGTTCTGGAACCGCTACCCCGGCGCGCGCTGCGACATCGAGAGCCTCGAATACTCCTACTCCTTTTCCGAGGAGTTGCAGAACGACTGGACCTGGCCGGAGCGCTACGCCACGCAGCCGGCGATCCTCGAATACATCAACCATGTCGCCGATCGCTTCGACCTGCGCCGCGACATTCAACTGAACACGCGCATCGCGTCGGCGAGCTATGCCCGTGCCACCCATCGCTGGACACTCGAGACGCGGGAGGGCGAGCGCATCACCGCGCGCTTCTGCGTCATGGCAACGGGCAACCTCTCCACGCCCCGCGTGCCGGATTTCAAGGGGCTCGAGACCTTCCAGGGCCAATGGTACCATAGCGGGCTCTGGCCGCATGACGGTGTGGACTTCACCGGCCAGCGCGTGGGTGTCATCGGCACGGGCTCGACCGCCATCCAGATGATTCCGCTCATCGCGCAGCAGGCGCAGCACCTGTTCGTCTTCCAGCGTACCGCCAATTTCAGCCTGCCGGCGCGCAATGCACCGATGGACCCCGAGAGGGAACGCCGGCACAAGGCGCGCTATGCGCAGCGCGTCAGGGAGGCCCGGGAGACCGGCTTCGGCGTGCCTGGCTACCCAATCCCCACCCAATCGGCGCTGGCGGTGTCCGAGGAGGAGCGGCGCCGGAAGTACGAGGAGCTCTGGGAGGCGGGTGGCACCATCGGCTTCCTGAACTGTTACAACGACTTCCTGGTCGATGAGAAGGCAAACGAGACGGCAGCCGGGTTCGTGCGGGAGAAGATCCGCAGCATCGTGCGGGATCCGGCGGTGGCGGAGCTGCTGGCCCCGAAAGACCATCCGATCGGGTCCAAGAGGCTTTGCGCCGACACCAACTACTATGAGACCTACAACCGCGACAACGTCACCCTGGTCGATGTGAAGAGCGCGCCGATCGAGGAGATCACGCCGCGGGGCCTGCGCACGGCCGGGCAGGAATACGAACTCGACGCCATCGCCTTCGCCATCGGCTTCGACGCCATGACGGGCGCCCTGCGGGAGATCGACATCCGGGTCGAGGGCGGCGAGGCGCTGGCGGAGAAATGGCTGGCGGGGCCGCGCACCTATCTCGGCCTGATGGTCGCGGGCTTCCCGAACATGTTCGTCATCACCGGCCCCGGCAGCCCGGGCGTGAAGAGCCAGATGATCCATTCCATCGAGCAGCATGTGGACTGGATCGCCGATTGCCTCGCGCATCTGCAGACGAAAGGGCTTGCCTTCATCGAGCCGGAGCAGGATGCCGAGGATCGCTGGGTAAGCCATGTGAACGAGGTCGCGGACGCGACCCTCTATCCGCGTGCGAATTCCTGGTATGTCGGCGCCAATATCCCGGGCAAGCCGCGCGTCTTCATGCCCTATGTCGGCGGCGTGGCCGCGTATCGCCGGAAGTGTGATGAGATCGCCGCGCAGGGCTACAAGGGATTCCTGCTGGGGCGCTGACTGCGCCAGCCTGCGGGCATCTTGCCGGCGACAATTGCTGCTGCATGCACGCGCGTTGCTGCAGGCACGGCGCCGCTGGGCACGGGACGCTGCGCAGCCCTTGCCGCAGCGAGAAATTCAGCGCTACCATAACATAAAATACAAGGAACGTCCTGCCGGTGTACGACAACCTAGCCGAAGCGCGCTCTACGCCCTGTCCTCCCCGCTTGCGTCGCACAGTCGCTGCCGTGCTCGGAGGGCATTATGCCGAACATTCACCGCGGCAGCGGGCCCTCGCGGGTCGGCAGCCCGGCGTGCCGGCATCCCATTCCAAGCCGCTGTACAGGAGCTGACGAGGCGAGGCGTCCCATCTCGGGCCTCCTGAGATCGGCGCCCCCGCTGCCTTGTCTTCGACGGATGCCTGCCGAGGCCGGCACCGCGGTCAGGCCGCGCAGCCTGCCCGGTCCAAGATCATGAAATGAACCAAGCGTGGGACGACCCACCGAGGAGAGGAACCGAGCGCGATGACGGACAAGACCTCACCCGCCAAGGATATCTTGACCCGCATGGGCGTGGACCGCAGGACGCTGCTGGCGGCGGCCGCTACGGGCGCTGCCCTGGCCACAGCCTCCCTTCCCGCCTCTGCGCAACGCGCGCAATTCCGGTTCCGCATGCAGTCCTTCCTGGGCGCAGGCACAGTGGAGTGGGAGCGGCTGGTCCCGCGCTTCATCCAGCGCGTGAACCAGATGTCGGGCGGGCGCATCCAGATCACGCCCTTCCCGCCAGGCGCTCTGGTGCCGACCTTCGACATGCTGGACGCGGTCGGCCGCCGCGTCGTCGACATAGGCTATGGCTCGCAGCTCTACTGGCGTGGCCGCTTTCCCTTCACCCAGTGGAGCTGGGGCGTGCCCTTCGCGTTCAGGAGCGTCGAGCAGTACGATTATCTCTGGTTCGAGGGCGGCATGACCGACCTGGTGCGGGAGGCCTTCACCACCGTCGGCGTGCAATTCCTCGGGCCGGTCTATTCGGATGACTGGGGCAGCACCATCTCCCGCCGTCCCATACGCCGGCTGGAAGATTTCCGCGGCATGAAGGTCCGCACCGGCGGCATCGCCGGCGAGATCTGGAAGAATTTCGGCGCCTCCATCGTGACCATCCCGGGCGAGGAGATGTACACGGCCATGTCCACCGGCGTCATCGATGCCGCCAATTGGGGCTCGCCCTACGGCATGATGGCGGCGAAACTGCATGAGGTCGGCAAATTCTATACCGGCCCGTCGCTGATTCACGCCGACGCCGAGGACATGTTCATGAACAAGGCGGCCTTCGACGCGCTGCCGAAGGACCTGCAGGATGTCATGACGCTCGCAGTGCGCGTCTATGCGCTGGAGCGCTACGCCTTCGCCATCGGAGAGTCGGCGCGGGCCTTCGACAAGCTGAAGGCCGCTGGAGTGGAGATCATCGTCCTGCCGCCTGAAGACGTGCAACGCATCCGCACCATGTCGGATGAGCTGCTGCCGCGCCTGGCCGGCGATGACGACTACACCAAGCGCGCCCTGAAGATCATCAACGACACCCGGACGCTCCTGGCGCAGCGGCCAGCCGATTTCTGATGCCTCCCCGGCGGGACTCATGCCCCGCCGGTCCAGCCATTCACGAAATCGGAGGTTGCAGGAATGCGGGCAATCGCAGGGGCCGTGCGCGCCATCGACACCGTCAATCTGTGGATCGGCCGCGTGGTCGCGCTGCTCATCCTCGTGCTTACCATCCTCATCACCTATGAGGTGACGCTGCGCTATGGCTTTTCGGCCCCCACCGTCTGGGGTACCGAGCTGTCGACCTACCTCTTCGCCACTTTCATCCTGCTCGGTGGCGGCTTCGCCTTGCTGCATGGCGACCATGTCCGCATGGACGTGGTGTATTCCCGGTTCTCACCGCGCGGACGCGCCATCCTCGACATTCTGACCGCGCCCTTCGCCTTGCTCTATTGCGCCGTGCTTGTCATCGAAGGGAGCGCGATGGTCGCCGAGGCCATGGCGAGCGGGCGGCGTACCTCGACGGACTGGGCTGCGCTGCTCTGGCCATGGCTGTTGGCATTGCCGGTTGGCGCCGGTCTGCTCACGCTCCAGGTCCTGGCGAATTTGGTCCGCGATGCGGTGCGGGCGACCCTGGGGCGGGAGCTGAGCTGATGGGTATCGAGTTCGAGACCGTCCTCCTTTTCGGCGTCTTCCTGGTGCTCATGGTGGCGGGGCTGCCGCTCGTCTTCGCACTCGGGGCGGCGGCGGTGATCGGCACCTATTTCCTTTGGGGGCCTTCGGCGCTGCATCTGGCTGCGATCCGCGCCTTCGCGGCGGCGAACAGCTTCGTGCTGCTGGCCATCCCGCTGTTCATCTTCATGGGCTGCATGCTGGAGCGCTCCGGCATCGCGCGCGGCCTTTATGAGCTGATGCATAAATGGCTTGGCGGGGTGCGGGGCGGGCTCGCCGTAGGCACTGTTATCGTCTGCGCGATCTTCGCGGCGATGGTCGGCGTCTCAGGCGCGGCGACCGTGACCATGGCCGTGGTCGCCTTGCCCTCCATGCTGAACTACGGCTACAGCAAGCATCTGACAGTTGGCACCATTGCGGCGGGTGGTGCCCTCGGCGTTCTCATCCCGCCGAGCGTGCTGTTCATCGTGCTCGGCCTTTATACCAATACCTCCGTAGGCAAGCTGTTTCTCGGCGGGCTGCCGGCCGGCCTGATCCTGGTCACTCTGTTCGTGCTCTACTCGCTCATCGCCTGTCACCTCAGGCCAGCGATGGGTCCCGCCTTGCCGCCGGAGGAGCGGGCAAGCTGGGGGGAGAAGATCAGGTCCCTGAAAGCCGTCGGGTTCCCCCTGCTCCTCATCACCCTGGTTCTCGGCAGCCTGCTCATCGGCCTTGCCACGCCATCGGAAGCCGCGGGCATCGGCGCGCTGGGCGCAATGTTGTGCGCTGCGGCCAACCGCAGCCTGGACTGGAAGGCCGTTTCGGACGCGGCGCAGACGACCTTGCGGCTCTCGGCAATGGTCATGTGGATCGTCTTCGCGGCCAATTTGTTCACCGCCCTGTACACGGCGATCGGGGCGGAGGATCTGGTGCGAGATGCGCTCTCCATCATGCCGGGCGGGCGGTGGGGCGTCGTCATCGGCATGCAGATGGTCTGGTTCCTGATGGGGTGCTTCCTCGACCCGCTCGGCATCATGATCATCACGGCGCCCTTGTTCTTCCCGATCATCGTAAGCCTTGGCTTCGATCCGATCTGGTTCGGCGTGCTGTTTGTGGTGAATATGGAGATGGCGTTCCTGACGCCGCCCTTCGGCTTCAACCTGTTCTATATGCGGAGCTGCGTGCCTCCCAGCATCTCGATGGGAGACATTTATCGAGCTGTCATACCCTTCATTCTGCTTCAGGCAGTTGGGCTGGCGATCATGATGGTGTTCCCCGAGCTGATCACCTGGCTGCCTAATGCCTTGCTTTAGCCTGTGATCGGCCTGAGCGTGCACAGCGGAGATGGGCACGCTCAGGCCGTGAAGCGCCGGCTCAGATATGTTGGACCGTATCGGCTGACACAGTCAGGCCGAACGGTCCAGGTCAGCGGCCCGAAGCCGCAGGCCCGAACTCGCCGCCTGGTCTGGCGGCATTGCTGACCTTGCTCCGCTTGTAGGCTTCAGCTTGACTCGGTCTCTCTCTATGACCGTTCGCTCCCGGCCTCTCTCGCCACGCCGTCCGATCAGGGTGCCGGCCGGCGCATCCCCCGCCCAGCCATTTTCAATCGTCCAGGAAGCTGGCGAATGCCTCCACCGGCTCACGCGGCGATCGCAATTGGTTGGCCGGTGCCTCTGGATCCGCCATTCCCAGCGCCATCCCGCACACCACGATCTCTTCCTCTGGCACATTCAGGAGCCGGCGGATGATTGCGTGATAGCTCTTGAACGCGGCCTGCGGGCAGGTGTCCAGGCCGCGGCCCTGGGCAGCGATCATGACATTCTGCATGAACATGCCCAGGTCGAGCCAGCTACCGTAGCCCAGCGACCGATCCAGGGTGAAGATCATGCCAACCGGGGCGCCGAAGAAATCGTAGTTCTTGCGGTGCTGCCGCGCCATTGCCTCCCGGTCGCCTTTGGCAATGCCGAGACGCCCGTAGAGCGCCCAGCCGATCTGTCGGCGCCGGTCGATATAGGGCGAGCGCCATTCCCGCGGATAGTAGGCATACTCCGCCTCCGGCTCTTCGCCGCGAGCATGGGACGCGGAGATCTCAGCCGACAGCCGGTCGCGCGCCGCGCCCGTCACCACATACACCCGCCAGGGCTGGGTGTTGGTCATGCTCGGGGCACGGCTGGCCACCGCCAGGATCTCCCGTATCGTCGTGGCCGCAACCGGATCAGGCAGAAAACCCCGAACGCTCCGGCGCGACGTGATGGCCAGGTCGACTATTCGCGCAACGGCCGGCTCCGCCGCGGGGAAGGGCTGCATCGCTAGACCTCGGCCATGTCGTCCACGGCATGTCCTCGCTTCGGCACCAGCATCGTGCGCTCGAAGGTCATGAAGACGGTGCCGTCGGCCTTCTTCCCCGTCGTCCTGACGGTGACGATCCCCTGGGTCGGGCGCTTCGCCGACTCGCGCTTGGACAGAACCTCCGACTCGGCATAGAGCGTATCGCCGATGAAGACCGGCGCGGTCAGGCGGATGTCGTTCCAGCCGAGATTGCCGATCGCTTTCTGGCTGAGATCGCTGACGCTCATCCCCACGACAATGGACAAGGTGAGGCAACTGTTCACCAGCGGCCGCTTGAACTCGGATTTGGCGGCGAAGGCGAAGTCGAAGTGCAGCGGATGGGTGTTCATCGTCAGCAGGGTGAACCAGGTATTGTCCGCCTCCGATATGGTCCGGCCAGGCCGGTGTTCATAGACATCGCCCGGCTCGAAATCCTCGTAGTAGCGGCCGAAGCTTTCCCGCCAACGCTGCGGTCCAACCTGCTTCGCGATACCCACCATGATCCTTCTCCGGTGCCGAATCTTGCGTGATCTAGCGACGGGAGGCAGTGCCCGTCGCAAGGGCGCTGCGCAACTCTTCCGTATGCTCGCCAAGCAGCGGCTCCCGCAGGCGAGGCTGCGGCGGCTCTTCGCGGAAGCGTATGGCCGGGGCGATGTGGCGGCGCCCAGTCTCGTCCGTCAGGACCATCCCGCGCGCCAGCAGGTTGGGATCCCTGAAGGCTTCGGGCAGCGTGTTCACCGGCGCAAAGCACACATCCAGGCCACCCAGCCAGTCCAGCCAATCCTGCAGGTCCCGCTGGCGAAAGGTCTCCTGCAGGAAGTCCACCACCGGCTGCTGATGCGTGCCCGGTCCCCGGGCGCAGAGCGCCTCAAGGTCCGGCCGACCGAGTGCTCGCAGGAGAGCGTGTACGAATTTTTCTTCCTGCCCTGCAAGAACGAGCTGCCGGCCATCTCGCGTATAGTAGATGCGATAGAAGGCGGATCCGCCGGTGGTCCGTTCCTGCTTGACGATGGGTTGGCGATCCGCCGCGAAGGTCGGGCCCACGACATTGGCGCAGGCCGCCACCAGCGCGTCATGCATGGCAAGGTCGAGATAGTCGCCGCGGCCCGTGCTGGTGCGCCGGAGCAGCGCCATCAGCACGCCGGAAAGGCCCTGCAGGGCGCTGATGATGTCGGCGGTCGGGATGCCGGGGATCGCCGGCCTTCCATCCTCGCCGAGGGTCAGGCCCAGCACGCCGCTCACTGCTTCCAATGCCAGGTCGTGCGCCGGCCGGCCGCGATAGGGACCGTCCTGGCCGAAGGCGCTGATGGAGACGTAGACCACGCCTGGATTGCGGGCACTGACCTGCGCATAGCCGACGCCGAGCCGCGCCGCGACGCCGGGGCGGAAGGACTCGACCATGACATCGGCGGTGTCGCACAGGTGGAGCAGCGCATCCCTGTCAACCTCCTGCTTCAGGTCGAGGACCAGGCTCTTCTTGCCGCGATTGGTGTTGCGGAAGAAGACGCTGGTCCGCCCGTCCGGCGGCCCGATGCGCCGGCCCGGATCGCCTTCGCCGGGCGGCTCGACCTTGATCACCTCGGCGCCATGGTCGGCCAGCGCCATGGTCAGGTAGGGCCCCGGCAGGAACCAGGAGAGGTCGACAACGCGGAGACCAGCGAGCTTCATGCGGCGCCGCCGGCCGGCGTGGCCGGCTCCTCCTGCTGCAGCAACGCAGCATTGTCGGCGCCGAGCGATGCACAGGCCGATTGCCCGGGGCGGACACCGTTGAACTTCAGCGGGTTCGCCAGCACCTGCATCTCCGGCTTCGCCGGATGCGGGACGCTGCGCACCAGGCCGTTCGCGCGGACGAAGCTGCTGTCGAGCGCCTCCGGCAGGTCATGGACCGGGGCAACCGGTAGCTGTCCTCCCAGGATCTGGAGCCAGCGTCCGGTGGGCGCCTTGCGCAGTTCGGCATCGAGTATTGCCGTCAGCGCAGCGCGATTGTCGCGCCGCGCCCCGAAGCTGGCGAAGCGCGGATCCTCCGGCAGGTCCGGCCGCCCGATCCCGTCGCAGAAGACGCGCCAGAATTTCTCCGTCATGCACATGACGAAGATCCACCCATCCGCGGTCGGGAAGGTCTGCACCGGCACGAGCGATAGGTGGGAGCTGCGGGAGAGGCGGCGCGACGCGTCTCCCTCGTTCAGATACCACATGGCGGGATAGGAGAGCTGGTGCATGGCCACGTCGAACAGGCAGGTGTCCACGTCGCAGCCGATGCCGCTCTGCCTGGCCTGCAGCACCGCGCTCAGCAGGCCGATCATGCCGGTCATGCCGGTCATCGTATCGACCAGGGAGGCGCCGACCCGCGCCGGTGGCCCGTCCGGCTCGCCGGTCAGGCTCATCAGGCCGGTCTCGGCCTGCATCAGGTAGTCATAGCCCGGCCAGGCGGCGCGCTCATTGTCCCGGCCATAGGCGGAGATATGCAGGCAGACCAAGGCGGGATTCACCCGCTTCAGCGCCAGGTAGTCAAGGCCGAGCCGGCCAGGGAGATTGCCGCGCAGATTGTTCACCACGGCATCGGCCCTGCGCACCAGCGCCTCGAATTGCCGGCGCCCCTCGGGCGATTTGATGTCGAGCGTGACGCTCCGCTTGCCGAGATTCCAGGCCTGGAAATACTGGCTGTCGGCGGGGCCCAGCATATGCGGCCCGACATGCCGCGCGGGATCGCCGCCCGTCTCGGCATTCTCGATCTTGATCACCTCCGCGCCGAGCTCGGCGAGGAGCATGGTGCCATAGGGCGCCGCGCCGAATTGCTCGATGCTGACGACCCGCATGCCCTGCAGCGGCTTCACGACGCGGGATTCCGCTTGATGAGCTGGCGGGCGATGATGATGCGCTGCATCTCGTTGGTTCCCTCCCCGATGCAGGTGAGCGGCGCATCGCGGTAGAGCCGCTCGATGTCGAATTCCTTGGAATAGCCATAGGCGCCGTGGATGCGCATCGATTCGATGCTGTTCTCCAGCGCCGCCTCGGAAGCGAAGTATTTCGCCATCCCGGCCTCCATGTCGCAGCGCTCGCCGCGGTCGAAGGCGGCGGCGGCGTCGAGCGTCAGCAGCCGGGCGGCGCGGGCGCGGGTTGCCATTTCGCCGAGCTTCAACTGGATCGCCTGGTGCTCGCAGATCGGCTTGCCGAAGGTCTTGCGGATCTGGGCGTATTCGGTGGCCAGCTGCAGCGCGCCCTCGGCGATGCCGACGCCGCGCGAGGCGACGTTGATGCGGCCCAGCTCGAGCCCGCCGGTCGCCTGGTAGAAGCCCTGGCCCTCGACGCCGCCGATCAGGTGGTCGGCCGAGATGCGGTAATCCTCGAAGATCAGCTCGCCGCTGTCGATCGACTTGTAGCCGAGCTTCTCCAGCTTGCGGCCGACCCGGAAGCCGGCCTGCTTGGGGGCGATGAACAGGCTCATGCCCTTGTGGCGCTGCGCGGCATGCGGGTCGGTCTTGACCAGCAGGGCCACGCAATTGCCCTCGATGCCGTTGGAGATCCAGGTCTTCACCCCGTTGATGACATAGTGGTCGCCATCGCGCCGCGCCGTCATGCGGATGGCCTGCAGGTCGGTGCCCGCATCCGGTTCGGTCAGCGCCAGCCCACCGCGGACCTCGCCGGTCGCCAGGCGCGGCAGCCAGGCCTGCTTCTGTGCTTCGGTGCCGAATTTCTCGATCGCCAGCGCCAGCATCAGATGCGAGTTGAAGATGCCGGTGATCGACATCCAGACCGCGGCGATCCGCATGACGATCTCGGCATAGAGGCGTGCCGGCAGGCCGAGGCCGCCATAGCCCTGCCCGATCGTCGCGCCGAACAGGCCGAGCTCCTTCATCTGCTCGACGATGGGCGTCGGGTAGCGGTCGGCGTGGTCGTAGGCCTTGACGACCGGCTTCACCTCGCGCTCGAGCCAGCGGTCGATGGCCAGGATGAGCTGCGCCGCATCGCGTTCGTCCAACTCATGGTGCCTGGTGACCAGGTTCATGGCGGCAAGCCCTCCTTCGGCCTGGCCATTGCTATTGCATGGAGGTATTGTACGTACAAGTCATATTTGAGCGGACAGAAGCGGCGCTGCGCAGGCTGCCCGGACTCGCCGATGCTTGACATCGGCCCGAGAACCACCCAAACGCAGCCGCTTGTTCTGACAAATCCGGAACGGCATGGCGCCGTGGAGAGATGCCGCGGATGGGCGAGCGCAGCGCAGGCAAGGAGCGGGCGGTCGGCGGCGACACGCCGCCCCTGTACCGCACGGTCATCGACGCGCTGCGGCAGGAGATCCTCGCCGGGACCTACGCCATCGGCGACAGGCTGCCGACCGAGGATGCGCTCTGCCGCCGCTTCGGCTGCAGCCGGCACACCATCCGCGAGGCCCTGCGGCAGCTTCGGGAGGAGGGGCTGGTGGCCTCGCGCCAGGGCGCCGGCACGACGGTCCTTCGCCGCGGCGCCGCGCCGCCGCTCTACACCTCCTCGGTTTCCTCCGTGGAGGAATTGCTGCAATACGCGACCGAGGCCCGCTACGAGGTCGACAAGAGCGGGCTCGTCGTGGCGGATGCCCTGCTGGCCGCGCGGATCGGCTGCCGGGTTGGCCAGCGCTGGCTCCGCGTCGAGGGCTTCCGCACCGTCGCCGGGCAGGACGCGCCGATCTGCTGGACCGAGGTGTTCGTTCTCTCGGACTATGCCGGCATTGCGCTGATGATCGGCCGCAAGCCCGGCACTATCTACTCCTGGATCGAGGAGATGTACGGCGTGCGCATCGGCGAGGTGCAGCAGGTGCTGCGTGCGGAGCCGATGCCGGAGGCCCTGACCGCCGAGCTCGGCTGTCAGCCCGGCAGCATGGCGATCAACGTCCGCCGTTCCTATCGCCTGGTCGGCGGCGAGCTGGTGGAGGTCGCCTTCAACCTCCATCCAGCCGACCGCTTCACCTATGAGGTGACGCTCCGGCGGCAAGGCTGAGCGCCGCCTACTGTACCTCGATCCTCGCATCCCGCACCACGCGCCGCCAGCGGGTCAGCTCCGCCGCGATCAGCTCCCGGAACCGGGCGGCCGGCTCAGGGGGCGCGACCTCAACATTCTGCGCGGCGAAGCGTTCGGCGATGGCGGGCTCGGCGAGCAGCTTGCCGAGCTCCCGGTTCCAGTACTCGACGATTTCGGGCGGCGTTGCCGCGGCGCCGAGCAGGCCGGTCCAGGCGCGAACCTCCATGCCGGCGATCTCCGGCACGCCGAGCTCCGAGACAGCCGGGATCTCCGGCGCCAGGGGGGAACGGCGCTGCTGCATCACCGCAAGGGCACGCACCTGCCCGCCGCGGGCCTGGGGCAGGGCGGTGCTCATGGCGTCGATCATCAGGGCAACGCGGCCGCTGGCGACATCCATCAGCGCGGCGCCGCTGCCGCGATAGGGCACGGTCTCCATGCGCGTGCCGGTCTGCAGCATGAATTGCTCCGAGGCGAGATGCGTCACCGTGCCGCTGCCGGGCGTGGCCATGGCGTAGCGCCCTGCCGGTGCCGCGCGGAGCACCTGTACGACATCAGCGAGGGTCTTTGCCGGGAAATCGGGGCTGCAGACCAGCAGGTAGCCGGTCCAGCCCATCAGCAGGATCGGCGCGAGGTCGCGCAGCGGATCGTAGCCGGGGTTGGCGGTGAGAACGGGGTTCACCGCGATGGGCGATACGGAGCTCAGCAGCAGGGTGTAGCCATCCGGCGGCGCCTGCATCACGGCGCGGATGGCGATGCCGCCGCTGGCGCCGGCCCGGTTGTCGACAACCCAGCTATGGCCCAGGCGCCGCTGGATCTCCTCGGCTGCCAGCCGTGCCGTGAGATCGGCCAGGTTGCCTGGCGGGAAGGGAATGATGAGGCGCACCGGCCGCGTCGGATAATCCTGCGCCAAGGCCGGGGAGGCGAGGCTGGCGGCGGCGAGCAACCCGGCAATGACGCGTCGACGTCCGGCCGCCGGAGCCGCTGCATGGCGCGGCGGGTCCTCCGTCCTGGGTTCCCTGTGCACTTGCTCCTCCCTTCTCCGCGTTCCGGCGCGCATTCAGAGTGCAGGATATTTGTACGGTCAAGTTGGAATTGATCGGTTCCGGTTGATCGCCACACCGGTGTGGGATGGGGTGCGACATCCGGATCATGGCCCTGATCGGCGGAGATCCAGCGTTCCGCCCCCGCTTCACCCTTGACGAAGCTTCGGCAACTCATCCAGTGTGTCCGGACAAATGGATGAGACGATGCAGCCAGATACGACCCCGCAGGACGGAGCGGCACGCGGACCGTTGGCGGGCATCCGTGTCCTCGATCTCGCCACCTTCATCGCCGCACCCTATGCCGCCACGCTGATGGCCGAGTTCGGCGCCGATGTGGTGAAGGTGGAACTGCCCGGCAGCGGCGACCCGACCCGGCGCTTCGGCAGCATGACGAGCTGCGGCGACAGCCTGCCCTGGCTGAGCGAAGCGCGGAACAAGCGCTCCATCACGCTCGATCTCCGCACGGCGGCGGGGGCTGCCACCCTGAAGCGCCTCGTCGCCGTGGCCGATGTGGTTTGCGAGAATTTCCAGCCCGGCACGCTCGAATCCTGGGGGCTGGGCTGGGACATGCTGCGGGAGATCAATCCGCGCCTCGTCATGCTGCGCGTCTCCGGCTATGGCCAGACCGGTCCGTATAGCGGGCGGCCGGGCTTCGGGCGCATCGCCAACGCCTTCGGCGGCATCTCCTTCCTCGCCGGCGACCCTGAAGGGCCGCCGGTCACCCCCGGCTCCGCGACGCTCGCCGATTACATGTCGGGCCTCTACGGCGCGGTCGGCGTGCTGATGGCGTTGCGGGCGCGCGACACTGCGGGGGCGGCCGGCCAGGTGGTGGATATCGGCCTCTACGAAAGCGTCTTCCGGATCCTCGACGAACTCGCCCCTGCCTATGACCTGCTCGGCAAGGTGCGGCAGCGCATGGGCGCGGCGACCGTGAACGTCGTGCCGCACAGCCATTACCCGAGCGGCGACGGGCACTGGATCGCCATCGCCTGCACCAGCGACAAGATCTTCGCCAGGCTCTGCGCGGCCATGGGCCGGCCTGAACTGGCCGGGCCGGACCGCTTCGCCAGCATCGCGCAGCGCGAGGCGGCGCGGGCGGAGGTCGACGGCATCGTCACCGACTGGACCCGCGGCATGACGCGCGATGCGGTGCTCGCGGCCTGCGAACAAGCCCAGGTGCCTTGCGGGCCGGTCTATGCCATCGACGAGATCTTCGCGGATCCTCACTACGCGGCCCGCGGCAATATCGCGCAGGTCTTCGAGCCGCGCCTGGGCCGCAGCCTGGCGGTGCCGGCACCGGTGCCGCGACTCACCGGAACGCCCGGCGCCATTCGCTGGCTGGGGCCGTCCCTCGGCGCGCAGGCCGCCGAGATCCTGTCGGAGTGGCTGGGCGAGAAGCCGGCATGACGAGCGGACCGAACCGGACCTTCCTCTTCGCCCCGGGCGACCATGCACGACGCGTCGAGAAGGCGCTGACGATGGATGCCGACGCCGTCATCCTCGACCTCGAGGATGCCGTGGCGCTCTCCGCCAAGGAAGCGACGCGGGAGCTGGTCGTGGTGGCGCTCCGAAAGCCGCGGCGCGGACGTGCCTATGTCCGCGTGAACGGCTTTGCCACGCCGTTCTGCTTCGGGGACCTGCAGGCCGTGATCGGCCCCTGGTTGGACGGCATCGTGCTGCCGATGCTGGAGGAGCCGGGCCAGCTTATCGCCGTGGACTGGGCGATGACGGCGCTGGAGCGGCAGCACGGCCTGGCGGAGCGCAGCCTGGACCTGATGCCGATCATCGAGACGGGGCGCGGCCTGGCCGGGTGCCGGGCGCTGGCTGCGGCCGCCGCGGCGCTCGGCGGCAGGGTGAGGCGGCTCGCCTTCGGGGCGGGTGACTACACGCTGGATCTCGGCATCACCTGGACCTCCGACGAAGCCGAACTGGCCCCTGCCCGGAGCGAGGTGGTGCTGGCGAGCCGCTGCGCCGGCCTGGAGGCGCCCATCGATACCGTCTTCGCCAGCCTGCAGGAGCCGGAGGCCTTCGCCCGTTCCTGCCGGTGCGGCGCTGCGCTGGGGTTCCAGGGCAAGCTCTGCATCCATCCCGACCAGCTTTCGGTTGCCAATGCCGCCTTCGGCCCGGCCGCGGGCGAGGTGGAATGGGCCCGGCGGATCGTCGCCGCTTTCGCCGAGGCGGAGGCAAAAGGTGTGGCTTCCATCCAGATCGACGGCCGCTTCGTGGACTACCCGATCGCCGCGCGGGCCCGGCGCATCGTTGAACTCGCCGAACTGATTGCGTCCGCCGAGAGCCCCGTTCTGCCCTGAGGCCGGTGCGCCCGCCGAGGCCATGGCGTGGCCCGGCCCGTCGCTGGCTGCATGGCCCGATGGCGGCAACCCGGGCCAGGCGCGCGAGGCTGGTAGCACGGACCGGATCGTCCATGGCCTTCATCGTGGCCAGCCGGTGTCGCGCCATGCCTGGACAGGCATCCGAATCCGCCGGGCGGAAACGCGCAGCCTCCGAAGGGGCGGAGCCAGAGCGCGGCCCGGCCGGGGATGCAGCCGCAGTGCCGGCTCGTCGCTAGAGCAGATCGCCGGAGGGCGGCATCGCCCGGAGGCGTGAATCTGCTCTACAATCCATAAGCTAGAGCGGTTTCGCGCTGCACAGTCAGCGTGAAACCGCTCTAGGGGGCCTCGGAGGCCAGCCCGTCAGAACCGCGCAGCGGCATAGGGTGCCGGGTCGATGGGCGGCGCCACGCCGGCGATCATGCGGGCCACCAGCTTCCCCGAGGGCGGGCCCGCCGTCATGCCGAAATGGCCGTGGCCGAAGCAGAGGAACAGGCCCGGATGCCCCGGCGCCGGCCCCAGCACCGGCAGGCTGTCCGGGAAGGACGGGCGGAAGCCCATCCAGAGCCGCGCCGGCCCCGTGCGCAGGTCCGGGAAAAGGCGCTTCGCCTGGGTCTCCAGCAGCGCGGCGCGGCGCTCGTCGGGCGGCGCTTCCAGCCCGGCGATCTCCACCGTGCCGGCGGCGCGCAACCCATCCTCCATCGGCGTCAGGCCGAAGCCGCGGCTCTTCTGCATGATGGGCAGGCGCAGCTCGATGGAGGGCGCGGGGAGGTGCGCGTGGTAGCCGCGCTCCGTCTCCAGCGGCAGCTTCAGGCCGAGCGGCGCCAGCAGCGCGCCGGCGAAGGCGCCGCCGGCCAGCACCACGGAGTCCGCCGCGTGGTTGCCGGTGTTGCTCAGCACCATCCAGCGCTGGCCGGGGCAGGGGACCAGCTTCATCGCCCGCTCCGGCAGGATGCGCCCGCCCTCGGCGAGGAACAGCTCCGCCAGGCTGCGCACCGCGCGGGGGGGCTGACGAGATGGCCATTGCCCGGCACCAGCAGCCCGCGCGTGATGTCGCGCGCGATGCCGGGGAAGAGCTGGCGCAGCTCCTCCGGCCCCAGCTTCTCCGCCCGGATGCCATGGCGTTCGCGCAGCGCCGCCTCCACGCGCTGGCTGGCAGTGTCCTCCGTGCCCTCCCAGACCTGCACCTGGCCGGTGCGGCGCATCAGCTCGCGCGCCAGGGGCTCGCCCAGCAGCTCCCGCCAGCACTCCAGGGAGGGGCCGTGCAGGGCGCGCAGTGCGTTGGAGATCTGCTCCACCCGCGCCAGCCGGCTTTCCCCCACCCAGCGCAGCAGCCAGGGCAGGGCGCGTGGCAGGTAGGCGTGGCGCACCGTCAGCGGGCCCAGCGGGTCGCGCAGCCAGCCCGGCACCTTGCGCAGCATGCCGGGCAGGGCGATGGGCACCACCGTCTCCGGGCTCAGCAGCCCGGCATTGCCGAAGCTGGCGCCGCCGGCGGGGCCGAGCGGGTCCAGCACCGTCACGGCGAACCCCTCCCGGCGGAGGTAGAGCGCCGTCGCCAGCCCGGCCACGCCGGCGCCGATGACGAGCACGGCCTGTGCCTCAGCCACCGATGAGGAGCCCCGGCGGGGCGCCGGTGAGGATCTCCGGCCCGGTCTCCGTCACCAGCACCGTCTCGCTGAGCGCGGCGCCGCCGGCCGAGGCATAGACGTGGAAGACCATCCCCGCCTCCAGCGGCCAATGCGCCTCCGGGTGGAGGATGCGGGTGAAGTCGCTGGTGCGTGGCGTCTGCGGCGCGTAGAGGCCGAGCGTGTAGCCGGTGATGTTGTCGTAGCTGGCGCGCAGCCCGGCCTGGACCACGCCCTGGCGGAGGATGGCATCCACCTCCGCCGCGAGGACGCCGGGGCGCATGGCGGCGATCTGCTGCGCCTGCAGCGCGGCCAGCGTCTCGGCCGCCTGGGCGCGGGCGGGTTCCGGCGGGCCGATGGAGACGCAGCGCATGATGCGCGCGCTGTACCATTCGATGCGCGGCGTCAGCTCGATATGCACCACGCCGCCGGGGCGGAGCGGCGCGTCCTCCAGATGGCCGTGCAGGAAGTCCCAACCGGTGACGGCGGTGATGGGGCCGGGGGCGGAGGGATCGGCGCCCAGCTCCATGAAGCACTCCATGGCGGCGCGCGCCACCTCCCGCTGGGTGCTGCCGGGGCGGCAGGCGGCGGCGGCGCGGGCGAGGGCGGCATCGGCGATGCCGGCGGCGCGGCGCAGCAGGGCGATCTCGGCCGGAGACTTCACCAGCCGCAGCTCGTTCGCCAGTGGGCCGAGATCGACCAGCCGCGCCCCGGGCAGGGCGGCGGCGAGGGCGGCATGGCGGTTGACGGAAAGAGCATAGGAATTGAGATCGAGCCCGATCGCCGCCTCCGCCAGGCCGCGCCGGGCGAGGGCGGCGGCCAGCGCCGGCACCGGGTCCTCCCAGTCCCGGTAGGGGATCACCTCCACCCCCGCGGCGCGCTCCCGGCAAACCGCGGCGTCCAGGGCACGGATCAGGATGAAGGGCTCGCCGATCAGCGGCACCACCAGGCAGCGCCAGCGGTTCAGCGAGGAGCCATAGCCGGAGAGCCAGGCCATGGCCTCGATCTCGTCGAACAGCGCGGCGGCGACGCCGCGCGCGGCCAGGGCGCCGCGCAGCCGGGCGAGGCGGGCGGCGAATTCCTCTTGCGGGAAGATGGGGTGGGGCATCAGGGGTTCAGCAGGTTCTCTCGCAGGGTGCGGCCCCGGTATTCCTTGCGGAAGATGCCGCGGCGCTGCAGCTCCGGAACCACCAGCTTACAGAAATCCTCGAACATGCGGGGGAAAACGGTGGGCCAGATGATGAAGCCGTCGCAGGCCCCGGCGAGGAACCAGTCCTCGAGCTGGTCGGCGATCACCTTCGGGGTGCCGACCAGAAGGTCGCGCGGCTTGCTGGCCGCCTTCTCGAAGCTGATCCCTTCCTGCTCCATCACCTGGAGCACCCGGTCCACCGAGCCGGTGATGCCCTGGTTGCCCTGGGCGGCCACCATCGCCTCCTTGGTCCGGGCCTTGGAAAGATCGGCGCCGAGCAGGGAGGAGTTCAGCATGAGCTGCGCCTCCGGGTCGATCAGCGACTGGAGGTATTGGTGCTTCTCCTCGGCGATGCTCGCCGTCTCCCCCACCACCATGGCGAAGGAGGGCAGCACCTTGCAGTGCTCCGGCGGCCGGCCGTACTTCGTCATGCGGGACTTGATGTCGTCATGGAAGGCGATGGCGTCGGCCTTGCTGTTGGGGGTGCAGAAGATCATCTCCGCCCAGCGCGCGGCGAATTCCCGGCCGCGGTCGGAGGCGCCGGCCTGCAGGAAGACCGGCCGGGTCTGTGGGCTGCGCGGGATGGTCAGCGGGCCGCGGGTCTTGACGTAGCGGCCCTCGAAATTGGCGTAGCGGACCTTCTTCGGGTCGATGAAGACGCCGCTCTCGCGGTCCATGACGAAGGCGTCCTCGTCCCAGCACTCCCAGAGGGCGATGCAGGCTTCCAGCACCTCGTCGGCGCGCTCGTAGCGCAGATCCTTGGGCGGGATGCCGTCCATGCCGAAATTGCGGGCTTCGAGGTTGGTGGCGGAGGTGACGACGTTCCAGGCGGCGCGGCCGCCCGTCAGCATGTCCAGCGAGGCGAGGGTGCGGGCCAGCCAGTAGGGATTCATGAAGGTGGTGGAGAGGGTGGCGCCGAGGCCGAGATACTTCGTCACCCGCGCCATGATCGGCAGGATCATCAGCGGGTCGAGATAGGTGATCTGCCCGCCATAGCGCAGATAGGCGTTGAAATTGCCGCCATGGATATCGGGCAGCCCGAAGGTGTCGGCGTAGAAGCCGGCATCGATGCAGCCATGCTCCAGCACCCGCGCCAGGTGCTCGTAGCGCTCCGGCGCGAAGATGTCGTCGAGGTCCGAATCCGGGTGCCGCCAGGCGCCGGGATGGTTCGCGGTCGGCCCGGTCTTGAGGTAGGCGACCAGGTTCATGCGGCGGGGTGCGGTCACGGCACGGGTTCCTCGGGTTCGGAATAGGAGCCTACGGAGATCGCGCGGGCCTTCACCAGCGCGATCAGCAGGTCGAGCGTCGGGGTCGGCACCCCGGCCAGGCGGGCCAGCGCCTGCGGGCCGCCGAACATCGGGTCGAATTCGATGGGCGCGCCGCGCGCCAGATCCTGCACGACGCTGCTCTTGTGGCCCTGGGAGCGGGCGCGGCCGAGCAGCGCCTCGGCATCCAGCGGGCTGGGGTGGCCGAGGGCGGCGGCCACGGCGCCGACCTCCGCCACCACGCGGCGCACCGCATCGGCGACGGCCGGGTCGGAATAGATCGCCCTGGGCGGGCTGTCGGCGAGGCAGCCGAACAGGCCGGAGCAGATATTGGTCTGCAGCTTGGACCAGATGCGGGCGCGGATGTTCGGCTCCGCCGTCACGGTGAAATCCGTGTCGCGCAGCAGCGCGGCCAGCGCCTCGGCGCGGGCGGTGGTGCCGGCGGGTTCGCCCAGGTGCAGCGCCGTCTGGGCGGTCTCGATATGCACCACCCCCGGCCGCTCGATATCGCAGGAGGCGAAGATGACGCCATGCAGGGCGCGCTCCGGCCCGACGGTGCGCCACATGATGTCGCCGGGGTCGATGCGCGGCAGGCGCTGCCCCTCATGCGGGCCGCCATGGGCATGGAAATACCACCAGGGCAGGCCGTTCATGACGAAGCAGACCGGCGTCTCCTGCCCCAGCAGCGTCGCCAGGCCCGGGGCGATGGCGGGCAGCGCCGGCGCCTTCACCGTGACCAGCACCATGTCCTGCGGACCGAGCGCGGCGGGATCCTCGGCGACCTCGACCCTGGCGTGGAGGTGCTTCGCCGGCGTGTGCACGGTGACGCCCTCGGCGGCGATGGCGGCGAAGGTTGCGCCGCGCGCCACCATGGACACCGTGGCGCCGCCCTGGTGCAGCCGCCCCGCGAGATAGCAGCCGACCGCGCCGGCACCGTAGATGCAGACCTTCATGTGATGCGAATCCCCCGCGCCTTGATGATGCCGCCCCATTTCGCCGTGTCCTCCGCCATGTGGCGGGCCAGCGTCGCGGGGTCTCCGCTCAGCGGAATGAAGCCGGCATGGGTGAGCATGGCCTGCGTGGCGGGCAGCGCCATCCAGCCCTGCATCGCCTCCGCGAGCCTCGCCTGGATCGGCGCCGGCACGCCGGCGGGGGCGACCATCGCCCAATAGGTCGCGCTCTCGAAGCCGGGCACGCCGGCCTCGTCCAGGGTCGGGATCTCGGCCAGCAGCGGGTGGCGCTGGCGGCTGGTGACGGCGAGCGCGCGGATATTGCCGGCGGGCAGCAGGGTCCGCACCAAGGCGGCTTCCATGAAATTCACCTGCACCTCTCCGGCCGCGATCGCCTGGCTGGCCGGCGCCCCGCCGCGATAGGGCACGTGCAGCATCTTCGTGCCCGTCATCGCCATGAAGAGCTCGGTCGCAAGATGGCTGGTGAAGCCGATGCCGGCGGTGGCGAAGGCCAGCTTCTCCGGCTCCCGCCGCAGCAGCGCCAGGAATTCCGCCAGGGTGGCGGCGGGAACGGTACGATGCAGGACGAGGAAGCTCGGCGCCTCGGCGATCAGCGCGATGGGGGCGAAGGCCGTCGCATTGTCATAGGGCATCGGGTAGAGGTGCGGCGCGATGCTGTAGGTGCTGTTGCTGTACACCACCAGCGTATGGCCATCCGGCCGCGTGCGCAGCGCATACTCCAGCGCGATGGTGCCGCCGGCGCCGGTGCGGTTGTCGATGACGAAGGGCTGGCCGAACGCCGCCTGCAGATGCTGCGCCAGGGGGCGGGCGATGACGTCGCCCGGGCCGCCCGGCGCCGTGGGCATGACGAAGGTGACAGGGCGGTTCGGCCAGGCGTCCTGGGCGCGGGCCAGGCGCGGCGCGGCCAGGCCGGGCGCAAGCATCCCGGGCACTGCCAGGGCGGCGGTGCGGAACAGGGAGCGGCGGGCGGCAGAGCGCATGCGGCACCTCGCGCAGACGCACCCGTGCCGCAGCACGCATGCGCCCGGTTGCGGCGCCCCCTCTGACCGTCGCGGCCCTGGTTCGGGCCGATCTCACGGCAGGCCCGTGCACCTGCCGGCCCTCATTGCGGGGCGCTGCGAGTTAAGCGTCCTGCCGCCGCCCGGGCAACCCATGGACAGCATCGCCCGCCCGCCGGATCATCCTGCGGCAGCGGGAGGGGCGAGCATGGCCGAGGCAGGGCAGCGCATGACGCGGGAGATGTTGCGGGGCCGCGCCCAGACCGTGCTGGGGCCGGTGGCGCCGGCCGAGCTGGGCCCGACCCTGATGCATGAGCACCTGATCTGGGACATCCGCACCCCCGCCATGCGGGCCGAGCCGGATCAGGGACCGGAGATCACCCTCTGCAATTGCTTCGCCATCAATTACGGCCGCAAGCGCAAGGTGCCGGGCAATTTGCGCTTCCGCTGCGAGCCGACAGCCCTGGGCGAGCTGGCGGCGATGAAAGAAGCCGGCGGGCGGACGGTGGTGGAGCTGAGCAGCGGCGGGCTGGACCCGGACCCCGCGGCGCTGGCCCGGCTGGCGGCGGAGGCCGGGATCCACATCGTCATGGGCTGCGGCCATTACGTGCATGAGTACCAGGATCCGGCGAATGCAGCGCGCAGCGCCGAGGACTTCGCTCGGGAGATGGTGGACCAGGTGCAGCTCGGCGCCTGGGGCACCGACATACGGGCCGGCATCATCGGCGAGATCGGCTGCCAGGCGCCCTGGACCGCGCAGGAGAAGCGCGTCATGGCCGGCGCCCTGCTGGCCATGGCGGAGACCGGCGCGGCGGTGAACGTCCACCCCGGCCGGCATCCGGACCAGCCGCAGGAGGTGGCGGAGTTCATCCGCGCCCATGGCGCCGACCCGTCGCGCGTCATCATCAGCCATATCGACCGCACCATCTTCGACGAGGACCGGCTGCTGCGCCTGGCCGACAGCGGCGTGGTCGTCGAATTCGACCTGTTCGGGCAGGAGGCGAGCTACTACGCGCTGGCGCCCATCGACATGCCGAACGACGCGGTACGGCTGAAGCTGATCCGCGCCCTGATTTCCCGCGGCCATCTGGAGCGCGTGGTGATCAGCCATGACATCTGCTACCGCACGCGGCTGACCCGCTGGGGCGGCCATGGCTATGGCCATATCTTCGAGAATGTCCTGCCGCTGATGCGCGAGCGTGGCTTCTCAGAAAGCGAAATCGACGCCATCACGGTCGGCAATCCGCGGCGGCTGCTGGCGTTCGCCTGATTCGGGGCAGGGTCCGGGAGGAGCCTTCCTCCCGGCCGGGGGTGGCGGCGCTGCCGCCGATGGGCAGCGCCGCTGCTGGAGGCATGGGGGCGGAGCCCCGCCCGTCAGCCGCGGACCACCTGCGCGTCCTTGCCGCCGCCGATCAGCATGGCAGCGCCGGCCGGCCGTTGCGCGCCGCTCGTGGCGTCATGGGTGTAGGTCAGGTCGGCGCCGCCGCCGGTCACCGCCGCCACGCCGCCGCCGGCGAGATTCATGGACGGCGCGTCATACACCACCTGCCCGTTCTCGCCGCCGCCGACCAGGCGGGGGCCCGCGGCCTGGGCCGCGCCGAAGGTGGAGAGGGCCAGGGCGGAAGCGAGGATCAGCTTGCTGAACATCGTACTGTCTCCGTGGGGTTCCTGCGGGGCGTTGCGCCCTCGCCTTGGCCCGGAAGATGCCCCTCGCTGCGTGCCCTGCCCAATATCCGCTGCAGATGGGCCCCATTCATCCAATGGATTATCGAACGCTCATCCAGCCCTGCCCGTAACCCGAGCATGCCATGGCGCGAAGAACTCCCCCGTCCCGTGGCAGCGACCGAATGGCCTCGCCGCCTGGCTTCCCGGGACACGTCACACGCCCATGCCGGGCCAGGAGCATTGCATGACGGATATTTCCCCCGAGCCGGCGCCGCCGCGGCGCCCGCCCGCCCTGTATGGCCGGCTGGCCGCCATCGGCGTGGTGCTCGGCGCGCTCGGCGCCAGCTTCGCCTATGCCGGGGGGTGGCTGAGTCCCGGCCGGCTGACCCCCGGCCGCATCGTCGACGCGCTGGGCGAGCGCGGCGGCGACCCCACCGGCCACCGGCGCAACCACGCCAAGGGCATCTGCTTCACCGGCAGCTTCGAGGCAAGCGGCGAGGGGGCGCGCTATTCCACCGCGCCGATGCTGGCGGCCGGGCGCTATCCGGTGGTCGGCCGCCTCGCCATTGCCACGGGCGATCCGGCGGCGCCGGATGCCAGCGGCGGCCGGGTGCGCAGCATGGCGCTGCGCATCATTGCGCCGGACGGGCAGGAATGGCGCACCGGCATGAACAACCTGCCGGTCTTCCCGGTGGCGACGCTGGAGGCCTTCTACGAGCTGACGCTGGCCGGCCGGGTGGACAAGGCGACCGGCAGGCCGCTGGACCCGCAGGCGACGCCGCGCTTCGTCAGCGCCCATCCGGAGATGCAGCCCTTCCTCGCCTGGGCCCGCTCCGCACCCTGGACGCCGAGCTATGCGGAGGAGGATTACCACGGGCTCAACGCCTTCTATTTCGTCGATGCGGCAGGCACAAGGCGCGCGGTGCGCTGGTCCGTGCTGGGGACGGTGCCGCCGGAGCCGAGGACGCCGGCCGAGCTGCAGGCGATGGGCCCGGATTTCCTGAGCCGGGACCTGGAGGCGCGGCTGCGCCAGGGCATGCTGCGCTGGCGGATGGTGGCGCGCTTCGCCGCCCCCGGTGACCCCGTCGAGGATTCCACCCGCGCCTGGCCGGAGGATCGCGAGCAGGTCACGCTCGGCACGCTGGTGGTGGAGCAGGCGGAGGAGGAGGCGAGCGGCCCCTGCCGGGACGTGAATTACGACCCGCTGGTCCTGCCCGCCGGCATCGAGCCCTCGCGCGATCCCATCCTGCTGGCGCGCTCCCCGGCCTATGCCGCGTCCTATCTGCGGCGGCAGGCGGAGCTGGGGCAGGTGCCCGCCCTGGCACATGGCCCGGGGGCCGGAAGATGAGCGGGCGCGGCTTCACCCCGCTGCAGCGGGGCGTGCACTGGCTGATGGCGGCACTGATCCTTGCCATGCTGTTCATCGGCGTGGCGATGGTCGCCTCGGTCACTGGCTATGCCGGGCTGGTGGCGATCCACAAGCCGCTCGGCATCGCGTTGCTGCTGCTGGTGGTGCTGCGCATCGGGCTGCGGCTGCGCCATGGCGCGCCTTCCCTGCCGGCGGACCTGCCGGGGTGGCAGAAGGCCGGGGCGCATGCCTCGCATGTCGCACTCTACGCGCTGATGCTGGCCATGCCGCTGCTGGGCTGGGGCATGCTGTCCGCGGCGGGATACCCTGTGGTGCTCACGCCGGGCCTGGTGCTGCCGGCGATCCTGCCGGTGAGCCCCGCGCTCTACGCCCTGCTGCGGGCGGCGCATGGCTGGCTCGGCTACCTGCTGTTCCTCACCGTGCTGCTGCATCTGGGCGCGGCGCTGTTCCACGCGCTGGTGCGGCGGGACGGGGTGTTCAGGGGAATGGTGCGGGGACGGTGATTTCGAGAGGGGCTTTGCCCCTCTCGGGCTCACCCGGCCAAAGGCCGAAGGGCCTTTGGAAACCATGAGGTTGCGGCTGGTCCGTCGGCTCCAAACCTGGGGATTCAAGGGGCCATTCGGCCCTTTGCGGGTGGGGAGGGCAGGGCGCTCCCTCAACACCCCGCCATCTGCGGCAGTCGCGCCCCGCTGAGCTCGGCCAGCAGGGCCCAGACCCGGTCGGGGTCCATGCGCGTGTCAGGGTCATTCAGTAGCTGGTCCAACTCGGCCAGCTTCGCGTCCATCTCGGCTTCGCTCATCCTGGTCCCCATACTTCGGCGACGGTGATTCCCGCCGGAAAACGTGGCAGAAATCAGCCGGTTGCCGCTATGAAGCCGAAAGGAGGCCGATCACAAGGAAGAGAGAACAGCCGGCGAAAGGCCCGGATGCTTCGCCGCCGGATGCCTTGGGTTGCGGAAGCGCAGCTCGCCTTCACCCGCCGCGTCCGCCGCCCCGAACATCTCGAACCGGGAGGTGCAGGAGACCGCCACCACCTCGCTCGCCGGGGGGGTGGTGAACCAGCGCCGCACCGCGCCTTCCAATTGCAGATCCTCCCGCAGCGCGCGCCATTCGCCGCGCTCCAGCTCCTCCAGGAAGACGGCAAGGATGGCCGGGTGCTTGCCGCTCAGCCGGCGTTCCGCCGTGCCGGTCAAATGGCGGCAGACCGCGCCGCTGATCTCGTTCTCCCGCCCCGCCCGGGCGGCCATGGCGAAGACGCTGCGGCTGCTGGCATCGGTGGTGACGGCCAGATGCGCCTCATGCCCGAAGATCTGCCGCAGCCGTGCCGGCAGCCCGCCCGCCGCGTCCTGTAATTGCGCCCCGGCCAGGACCAGCGGATCGAGCTTCAGGATCGCCTGTGCCCCGGCATCCTGGCGCTTCTCGGCGGTCAGCATCTCGCTGATCCGGCGCTGCAGCCCGGCCAGCTGGTCCGGGCCGGAAATCCCCTCCGGCAGGGTCAGCTTCAGCAGATAGCGGCCGGGATGCGCCGCCAGCCAGGTCTGCAATTCGGGATGGATGCGGTCCACCAGGGCGAACCAGTCGCCGCGATGCACCGGCCGGCCCTCCTCGGCGGAGACGGTCTCGCACACCACCTCGGCCACCGCCCCGCCGCGCTGGGCGAGCAGATCATAGGGCGCATCCTCCGCCAGCCCGTCGAAGCGCAGTTCGAAGCCCTGCTCCCGCAGCCGGGCGGCGGTGCGCAGCAGATGGAACAGGGGCAGCAGGGTTGCCTCCCCGCTCAGCCCGGCCAGCAGCCGGGCCCGCAGCCTCTCGCGCGCCGCGGGCGGCAAGGTCTCGGCCAGGGCCACCAGGTCGCGGGCAAAGCCGCAGAGCCGCTTCTCCGCCGGGGCGGCGCGGGCCAGGGCGCGGCCATCCGCCATGCGCGCCAAGGCGAGTTCCAGGGCGTGACGGTGCTGCGCGGCACGCGCGGTGAGCGAGCCTGGCTGGCCCTGGGCACTCAGCGCCGCCATCCGCCCGGCCCAGGCGGCATCGCCGCAGAGCGCGATGAAGGCTGCCAAGGGGCCCGGTTCCGGACCTGGTCTCGCGGATGGCCTGGCACGCGACATGGGCCAGCTCTCCTTCGGGGAATTCCGTCCGCCCGAAAAGCGCCAAGGCGGCATGGCCGTCAAGCGCCGTTTTGTCGGGCCAGGCAACCGAATCTTGGGGGAGGCGGTTTAGTCTCGCCCGGTCGGTGGAGCAGCGATGATGGCAGCCTTTGACCCTCTTCTCTACCTGCTGGAGGATGGCGGGACCTCGACAAGGTGGAATTTTCCCCTGGCGGCGGGCACCGACCTTGCGCTGAGTGTTGGCCTCGGCACCGCCGTCAGCCTCACCTACAGCTTCATGGCGACGGTGCCGGAGTATGAAAGCCCGGACATCCATCCGGGCTTCGTCCCCTTCACCGCGGCGTTGCAGGACGGGGCGCGGCGGGCGCTGGCGGCCTGGGCGGCGGTGGCGAACCTCACCTTCACCGAAGTGGCGGATGACGGCGGTGGCGGCCAGCTCCGCTTCGGCCAGGAAAGCATGGCGGATCGCGGCGGCTACGCCTTCCCGCCGAGCTTCGCCTATACCTACAACCCCGCGACCAATACCGTCACCGGCTACAACGCCGTGCCCTGGATGGGCGACATCTATATCAACGACGCGCCGGAGAACGGCGTGATGACGTCCGGCGCCTATGGCTATGAGGTGCTGGTGCATGAGATCGGCCATGCGCTGGGCCTGCAGCACCCGCAGGACGGCGCCGACCCGTTGCCCCCGGCGGAGGCCACGCTGCGTACCAGCGTCATGGCCTACGCCATTCCGGAGAATCTCGGCATCGTCACCGTCACCGGCGATGCCTCCGCCTATAGCTGGGTGACGGGGACGCTCTATCCGAGCGGGCCGATGCTCTACGACATCGCGGCCATGCAGTATCTCTACGGCGCCAACACGGCGACCAATGCCGGCGCCACCTTCTATGGCTGGGCCACGAATGCCCCGCTGTTCGAGACCATCTGGGATGGCGGCGGCATCGACACCATCGACACCAGCAACCAGGTGCTGCCGAGCCGCATCGACCTGCGCGACGGGCATTTCAGCAGCATCGCGATGCGGCTGACCGAGGCCGAGCGGCACCTCGAGATTCCCGCCTGGGCCACGGCCGTGCCGACCCCGAGCTATGACGGGGTGGACAACCTGGCCATCGCCTTCGGCGCGGTGATCGAGAATGCCCGGGGCGGCGTCGGCAATGACGGCATCGTCGGCAATGACGTGGCGAATTGGCTGGAGGGCAATGCCGGCAATGACACGCTGGAAGGCGGCGCCGGGCCCGATACGCTGAATGGCGGCGGGGGGGCTGACAGCCTGGTGGGCGGTGCCGGCGATGACTGGTTCCTGGTGGACGACCCGGGCGACCTGGTCATCGAGGAGGCGGGCGGCGGCACGGATGGCGTGACCAGCTCGGTCGGCCTCTACCTCTCCGCCTGGGTGGAGAACCTGGCCCTGGCGGCCGGCACCGGTGGCATCTCCGGCGTGGGCAACGAGTTGGCCAACAGCCTCATCGGCAATGAGGGCGACAACATGCTGGTGGGCTGGGGCGGCGCGGATGTGCTGCGCGGCGATGCGGGCGCAGACGTGCTCCATGGCGCCGAGGGCGATGACCGGCTGGAGGGCGAGGCCGGCCTCGACTCGCTGTTCGGCGGCGCCGGCAACGACACCCTGCTCGGTGGCGCCGATGCCGATGTGCTGCAGGGCGAGGCGGGCGATGACAGCCTTTCCGGCGGCAGCGATGCCGCCTTCGACCTGCTGGTGGGCGGCGCCGGCAATGACACGCTGGACGGCGCCAGCGGGTTCGGCGAGGCCGACCAGCTCTTTGGCGAGGCGGGCGACGACCTCTTCCTCGTGGATTCGGCGGGCGACCTGGTCGTCGAGCAGCCGGGCGAGGGCAGCGACACGGTCCAGGCCGCCATCCCGGGTGGCGGCTATTCCCTGCCGGAGAATGTCGAGGCGCTGGTGCTGCTGGGCAGCACCGCCTTCGGCGCCGGCAATGCGCTGGGCAACGCGCTGACCGGCAACGCGGCGGCGAATTACCTGCTGGGCGGGGCGGGCAATGACACGCTGGATGGCGGCGCGGGCAATGACCTGCTGTTCGGCGAGGCGGGGGCGGATGTCTTCGCCTTCCGCCGCGGCACCGGCGCCGATGTGGTGGGCGATTTCGCTGCGGGCACGGACAAGCTGCTGCTCATCGGCCTGGGCTTCGGCAGCCTGGCCGAGGTGCTGGCGGGCTTCACCGTGGCGGGCGGCAATGGCGCGCTCGATCTCGGCCAGGGGGATGGGGTCGTGCTGAACGGCGTCACCAGCCTCTCGGCCGGGGATGTGCTGCTGGCCTGAAGCGGCGGCGATGCGTCAGTTCCGCGGCAGGCGGGCGCGGTCGGGCGCGTCCGGGTTCTGCGCGCGGTGGCGCAGCAGATGGTCCGCCAGCACCAGGGCCAGCATCGCCTCCCCCACCGGCACGGCGCGGATGCCGACGCAGGGGTCGTGCCGCCCCTTGGTCTGCACCTCGACCTCCTGGCCGAAGCGGTCCACTGCGGCGCGCGGGGTGAGGATGGAGGAGGTGGGCTTCACTGCGAAGCGCGCGACGATGGGCTGGCCGGTGGAGATGCCGCCGAGGATGCCGCCGGCATGGTTGCTGCCGAACACCACCTCGCCCTGTTTGCCCATGCGCATCTCGTCCGCGTTCGCTTCGCCGGAGAGGGCGGCGGCGGCGAAGCCCTCGCCGATCTCGACGCCCTTCACCGCATTGATGCTCATCAGCGCCGCGGCGAGCTCGGCATCCAGCTTGCCGTAGATCGGCGCGCCGAGGCCGGGGGGCGCGCCCTCCGCCACCACCTCGATCACCGCGCCGAGGGAGGAGCCGGATTTGCGGGCGGCGAGCAGCGCCTGCTCCCAGCGCGCGGCGGCGGCGGGATCGGGGCAGAAGAATTCATTGCGGCCCACCTCGGCCCAGTCCCAGGCGGCGCGGTCCACCTTATCTGCGCCGATCTGCACCAGGGCGCCGCGGATCGTCACGCCCGCCCCCAGCACCTTGCGCGCCACCGCGCCGGCGGCGACGCGCATCGCGGTCTCCCGCGCCGAGGAGCGACCGCCGCCGCGATAGTCACGGACGCCATATTTCAGCTCATAGGTCAGGTCGGCATGGCCGGGGCGGAAGCGGTCCTTGATCTCGCCATAGTCGCGGCTGCGCTGGTCGGTGTTCTCGATCTGCAGGGCGATCGGGGTACCGGTCGTCACCCCCTCGAAGGTCCCGGAGAGGATGCGGATCTGGTCCGGTTCCTGCCGCTGCGTCACGAAGCGGGACTGGCCGGGGCGGCGGCGGTCCAGGAAGGGCTGGATGTCCGCTTCCGTCAGCGGCAGGCGCGGCGGGCAGCCATCCACCACGCAGCCGATGGCGGGGCCATGGGATTCGCCCCAGGTGGTGACGCGGAAGAGATGGCCGAAGGAATTATGGGACAAGGGGCGGCTGCCGCTCAGTGCTGGAGGATGCGGGTCAGCACGACGGGGGTGCCGAGCACAGCGAGGGTCTGCAACCCGACGGCGCTGATGACCCATTTCAGCAGATCGGCCTTGAGTTCCGCGATATCGGCCTTGGTCGTTTGCCGCAGCTCCGCAATGTCGGCCTTGGTGGCCTGGCGGTGAGCATCGAGCTCGTGCCGCAGCCCAGCAATATCGGCCTTCGTCGCTTGCCGCAACTCCGCCAGGTCGGCCTTGGTCGCCAGATCGGAGAAATCGATCTCCTGCCCCTTCCGCACGGCGCGCGTCACCGCTTCCGCCTGGGCTTCGGTGAAGCCTGCGGCCTGCAGCTCCTTCACCACCGCATGGGTGTCCAGGGCGATCACCGGCATGGGCCGATCCTAGCCTATCCGGCCGCCCATTGTCACACCGTGCTGATATCCGGCGCGTCCGGATTCTTCATGCCGACGATATGGTAGCCGCAATCGACATGATGCACCTCGCCTGTCACCCCGGCGGCGAGGTCGCTCAGCAGGTACAGCCCCGCCCCGCCCACCTCCTCGATGGTCACGTTGCGGCGCAGCGGGCTGTTGAGCTGGTTCCATTTCAGGATGTAGCGGAAATCGCCGATCCCGCTGGCCGCCAGCGTCCGGATCGGCCCGGCGGAAATCGCATTCACCCGGATGCCGGCGGTGCCGAGATCGGCCGCCAGGTAGCGCACGCTCGCCTCCAGCGCCGCCTTGGCCACGCCCATCACGTTGTAATGCGGGGTGACACGTTCGGCGCCCAGATAGCTCATCGTCAGCAGGCTGCCGCCCGGCTGCATCAGCGGCACCGCCCGCTGGCTGACCGCGACGAAGGAGTAGCAGGAGATGTCCAGCGCCTGGGCGAAGACGTCCCGCGGCGTGTCCAGATAGCGGCCGCGGAGGTAGTCCTTGTTGGCGAAGCCGATGGCATGCACCAGGAAATCCAGCCCACCCCATTCCTGTTGCAGCGCAGCGAACAGGGCGTCGATGCTCGCCTCATCGGTCACGTCGCAGGGCAGCACCAGGCGGGCGCCGATGCTCTCCGCCAGCGGCCGCACGCGCTTCTCCAGCGCCTCGCCCTGGTAGCTGAAGGCTACCTCCCCACCCTGGGCCGCGACCGCCCGGGCGATGCCCCAGGCGATGGAACGGTCATTGGCCACGCCCATGACGAGGCCGCGCTTGCCCGCCATGAGCGTGCCGGTGGGGGCGTCTGCGAGCGGCGCGTCGGGCATGAGGGAAAGGAACCGGGCTGTTGCGGAGAGGCGGTCGTGGTGGCACACCCCCGCCCGGCGGGCAAGGGGGACCTGGCCCGCACCACCCGCTCCGGGATCCTCGCCATGAGCAGCAGCGCCGCCGACCCCATTGCCCGTTTCGAGGCCTGGATGGCGGAGGCGACGAAGACGGAGCCGAACGATCCGAATGCGGTCTGCCTCGCCACCGCGACGAAGGACGGCGTTCCTTCCGCCCGCATGGTGCTGCTGAAGGGCGCCGATGCGCGGGGCTTCGTCTTCTACACCAACCTCGAAAGCCGCAAGGGGCAGGAGCTGGCGGCCAATCCCAATGCCGCGCTCTGCTTCCACTGGAAGTCGCTGCACCGCAGCGTGCGGGTGGAAGGCGGGGTGGAGCCGGTCACCGCGGTGGAGGCGGATGCCTATTACGCCTCCCGCGCCCGCGGCAGCCGGATCGGCGCCTGGGCCAGCAAGCAGTCCCGCCCGCTGGAAAGCCGCTTTGCGCTGGAGAGGGCCGTCGCCGAATACACGCTGAAATTCGGCCTCGGCGAGATCCCGCGCCCGGAATTCTGGTCCGGCTTCCGCCTGATCCCCCGCCGGATGGAGTTCTGGCAGGACATGCAGTTCCGGTTGCATGACCGGCAGGTCTTCCACCGCGAGGGCGATGGCTGGCGGGTGGAGGCGCTCTACCCGTGATCCCGGCGCCGCAGCTGCCCATCGCGGCGCTGCTGCGGCGGCTGACCGGGGCGGCGCCGCTGGAGACCCATATCTCCGCCATCTTCGTCGGCCCGGACCATGCCTGGAAGCTGAAGAAGGCGGTCGCCCTCGGCTTCCTCGACTTCACCGCGCTGGCGGCGCGGGAGCATTTCCTGCGGCGCGAATTGGCGCTGAACGCGCCGCATGCGCCGGGCCTCTACCAGGCGGTGCTGCCCGTGACCCGCACGCCGGAGGGCGGGGTGGAGCTGGACGGGCCGGGCGAGGCGGTGGAATGGGTGCTGCGCATGGCCGCCGTGCCGTCCGGCGATTTCCTCGATGCGGTGGCGGAGGCGGGCGGGCTGGACGGGGCGCGGCTGGATGCGCTGGCCGATGCCGTCTTCGCCATGCACGCCGCCCTGCCCGCCGCCGCGCCGCTGAACGACATGGCAGCGGTGCGGGAGGGAAATCGCCGCGCCGCCCTCGCCGCCGGCCTGCCGCAGGCGCGCATCGCTGCCTGGAATACGGCGCTGGCCACCCGGCTGGCGGCGCTGGCCCCGGTGCTGGCAGCGCGGCAGGCGGCGGGGCGGGTGCGGCGCTGCCATGGCGATCTGCACCTGGGGAACCTGCTGCTCTGGCAGGGCAGGGTCTGCCCCTTCGACGCGCTGGAATTCGACGAGGCGCTGGCCACCATCGACACCGGCTACGATCTCGCCTTCCTGCTGATGGACCTCGAGCACCGGCTGGGCCGCGCCGCCGCCAACCGGGTGCTGAACCGCTACGTGGCGCGCAGCGGGGATATCGGGCTGGCGGCCGGGCTGCCGGCCTGGCTCTCGCTGCGGGCCATCATCCGCGCCCATGTCGCCGGCGCACGCGGGCGGCGGGAGGAGGCGCTGGCCTATCTCGCCCGCGCCGAGGCCTATCTCGCGCCGCCGCCGCCCCGCCTGGTCGCGGTGGGCGGGCTGCAGGGTACCGGCAAGTCGCGACTCGCCCGGGCCCTGGCACCGGAGCTCGGCGCCGCGCCTGGCGCGCTGGTGCTGCGCAGCGACGAAATTCGCAAACGCCAGGCCGGCGTGCCGCCGGAGCAGCGCCTGCCGCCTGCCGCCTATGCGCCAGAGGCCAGCGAGTCGGTTTTCGCCGAACTCGCCGCGCAGGCGGCGGAGGCGATCGGCGCCGGCCATGCGGTGGTGGCGGATGCGGTGTTCGGTCGTCCGTCCGAACGCGCCGCGCTGGAGCAGGCCGCCGGCACCGCGCCCTTCACCGGCTTCTGGCTCACCGCCCCGCAGGAGGTGCTGGAAGCGCGCATCGCGCGACGGCGCGGCGATGCCTCGGATGCCGATGCGGCGGTGCTGGCGGCGACCGCGGCGCGGGATATGGGCGAGATCGCCTGGCATGTGCTGGATGCGACGGAAGACCCGCTGCCCGCGGCGCGCGCGGCGCTCGGTCTCGATGCCGGCGGCGGAGACGGGCCGCCCGGTCCGCCGTGATGCAACGGCAGGGCCGGTTGCGCCGTTCGCATGGTGCGGAACGGCAAGCGTTTCCGCCGGGCCAGGAAATGCTCTAGTGTCCCGATTCCGCAGTCCTGCGGACTTCGGAATCGGGACACTGGCTTTTGTTTTCAGTGGCCCGCTTGTCCGCTGCGTTCGCTGGAAAGCCAGCGAACTTCGCGGGCAGGACACTAGCCTGCCGACGGAAGCGCCGTTTGGGAGACGCGCCATGGCTTATCGTCGCCTGCTGCTGCCGCTGACCGGAACCGCTGCCGGGGAAGCGGCTCTTGCCACCGCGCTGATGGTCGCGCGGATATGGAACGCGCATGTCCATTGCCTGCATGTGCGGGTGGATGCGCGCGACGTGGCGCCGTTGGCCGGCGAAGGCCTCTCCGGCGCCATGATCGAGGAGATGATGGCCGCGACCGAACGCGAGAGCGGCGAGCGCGCCAACCGCGTGCGCGCCCTCTTCGAGCGCTTCGCCGAGCATGCCGGCGGGGTGACGCTGGCGAACAGCGCCGAGAGCGCGCTGAAGACCGGCGGCCCGACCCTCTCCTTCGAGAGCATCGCGGGGCGGGAGGAAGACGTGGTGGCGCAGCAATCGCGCCTCTACGACATGGCCGTGGTGCCGCATCCGGAGGCGGAGGAGGATGTCTCCTCCTCCGACGCGCTGCATGCCGTGCTGTTCGATTCCGGCCGGCCGGTGCTGATCGCGCCGCGGCATGTGCCGCAGACCATCGGCACCCGCGTCTGCTGCGCCTGGAATGGCAGCGCGGAGAGCGCCGCCGCCATCGCCGCGGCGCTGCCCTGGCTGCACCGGGCGCAGGCGGTGCGGCTGCTCTATGCCGATGAGTACCAGCGCCGCGGGCCGCAGGTGGAGGGCATCCGCGCCTATCTCCGCTGGCACGAGATCCTGGCGGAGCCGGTGCAGTTCAAGCCGCAGACCAAGGATGTCGGCGCCGGGCTGCTGGGCGCGGCGCGGGATTTCCGCGCCGATCTGCTCTGCATGGGCGCCTACAGCCATTCCCGGCTGCGGCAGCTCATCCTGGGCGGCGTGACGCGGCATGTGCTGGAGAACAGCGACATGCCGGTGCTGATGTGCCGGTGAATCCCCGCGGCACCGCGGCGCGGTGCCGTGGCGGCCCCGGGGGTGCTCCTGGCCCCGTGTCCCTGCCGCGGTAAGGGCGGGGCAGGGCGCCGGGCGGCGCGGGAGCCTCGGGCGCGATCGGTTGAGATCGAAGCGGCCGAAACCGTGAATCACGCGTCCGAACAGCGAGTTGGAGCCGGATCGGGGGCGAAGCGCCGCCGGTCACGCCGGGCAGCACCGCCCCGCGGCGACCATAGCCCCCGCCAATGACCGCGATCACGCCCGCCGCATGGCGCCGGCCCGCCCGCCTCGCCATCTTCCGCGCCAACGGACGACAAACCCGTCCGACGGAGCACACCGATGATCGACATCCGTCCTTTCAAGAGCCTCGGCGGCGCCGAGCATGGCTGGCTGAAGGCCCGCCATCATTTCTCCTTCGCGCATTACCACGACCCCTCGCGCATGAACTGGGGCAAGCTGCGCGTCTGGAACGATGACGAGATCGCCGCCGGCACCGGCTTCGACCCGCACCCGCACCGCGACATGGAAATCATCACCTATGTCCGAGACGGCGCCATCACCCATCGCGACAACATGGGCAATGAGGGCCGCACCGAAGCGGGCGACGTGCAGATCATGTCCGCCGGCACCGGGGTGGTGCATAGCGAGTACAACCTGGAGGACGACACCACCCGCATCTTCCAGATCTGGATCATCCCGGACCGCCGCGGCGCCAAGCCGAATTGGGGCGCCAAGCGCTTCCCGAAGGAGCAGCGCGAGGCGGGGTTCGAGGTGCTGGCCAGCGGCCGCCCCGGCGACGAGGGCAGCGGGGCGCTGCCGATCAACGTGGACGGCGCAGTGCTGGCCGCCACGCTGAAGGCGGGGCAGACGGTGGTCCAGCCGCTCGCCAAGGGCCGCGCCGCCTATCTGGTGCCGGCCAGGGGCGCCGTCACCGTGAACGGCCAGGCGGTGAACCGCCGCGACGGCGTCGGCATCGTCGATGAGGCGGAGATCGCCATCACCGCGACCGAGGATGCGGAGCTGGTGATGGTGGAGGTGGCGGCGGAGTAGCGGGGTGGGGCTCCGCCCCACACCCCGGCAGGGGGCTCTGCCCCCTGCACCCGCCCCGAGTCGGCGGGTTGAACCAGCAAACTCACACCGGGGTCCGGGGGGTGGTCCACCCCCCGGCGGGGGTTTGGGGGCAGCGCCCCCAATCTTCCGCCCCCAGCACCTCCGCCAGCGCCCGCCGCAGCACCCCGATCGGGTCCCTGCCGCTGCCCTCCGCCACCAGGGCCCGGTGCCCGCCCTCCAGCACCTCCTGCCGCGCCCCTGGCAGCAGGGTGGAGGCGACCGGCACCAGCCCGTCATTCGGCCCCGCCCCCAGCCTTTCCATCCAGCGCGCCACCGGCAGGTAGACATTGTCCTGCCAATCCTCGGCGCTCCGCAGCACCGTCGCCAGGCTCAGCATGGGCAGGGTCGCGGCCAGGGCCATGATCGCCGCCTCATGCTCGGCCATCCAGGCCCCGCGCACCGTGGTGGTCAGGTCCTGCACCCCGCGCCCATCCCCCAGGCCGAGCGCTTTCAGCACGTGATGCGCCGCCAGGTGCAGCGGCTTCTGCTGGCACACCGCATCCGCCACCGGGGAGCCATGGAAGGGCGATTGCAGCGCGACGAAGCCGCGGCAGCGCGCCGCCACCCCCGGCTGCAGCAGCGCCGCCAGCGCTTCCAGCCCGCCCTTGCTGTGGCCCACCAGCAGCGCCGGCCGGTCCGCCGCCAGCACCGCGGCGGCGATCTCCGCCGCATTGCCCGCCACCGGCGCGCCGGTGGCCAGCGGCACCACCGCGACGTCCACGCCCAGGCCGCGCAGCCAGAGGAGCTGCCCCGCCATGTAGTCCACGTGCAGCCGCACCATCAGCTCGCCGAGCAGCCCGTAGCAGAGCAGCACGCGCTGCCCGGCCAGCGCCGCGGCCAGCGCCGCATCCATCCCGGTCAATCGATCTTCACCACCAGCTTGCCGAAATTGGCGCCCTTCAGCAGGCCGATGAAAGCGGCGGGGGCGTTGCGCAGCCCCTCCACCACATCCTCCCGCCACTGCATCATGCCCGCCGCCATATGGCCCAACATCTCCTGCCGGAACTGGCCATAGCGTGGCCAGCCATTGTCGCTGACGATGAAGCCCTGAATGCGCAGGCGCTTGCGCACCACCGCGCCGAGATTGGGGCCAGGCGGGCCGCCGAAGCTGTCCGCCCCTTCGACCGTGTTGTACTGGCTAATGACGCCGCACATCACCATCCGGCCGAAATCCCGGAAGCGCGGGAAGACCGCCGCCTGCACCGCGCCGCCGACATTCTCCCAATAGATGTCGATCCCCTCCGGGCAGGTGGCGTCGAGCTGCGCATTCAGGTCGCCGCGATGGTCGAGGCAGGCATCGAAGCCCAGCTCCTCCGTGACGAAGCGGCATTTCTCCGGCCCCCCGGCAATGCCGATGACCGTGCAGCCACGAATTTTCCCGAGTTGCCCGACCACCTGGCCCACCGCGCCCGACGCGGCGGAAACGACCAGGGTCTCCCCCGGTTTCGGCAGGCCGATATCCTCGAGCCCGACCCAGGCGGTGAGCCCCGGCATGCCGAGCACGCCAAGGCTGGCCGAGAGCGGCGCCTCGGCGGGGTCGATCCGGAACAGTCGCGCCGGGCTGGCGCAGGAGAAGCGCTGCCAGCCGAAGCCGCCCAGCACCGTATCGCCGGGCGCGAAGCCGGGGGCGTTGCTCGCCACCACCTCGCCCACCGTCTGGCCCTCCATCACCGCGCCCAGCGCCACCGGCTTGGCGTAGCTCTTCGCCTCCGACATGCGGCCGCGCATATAGGGGTCCAGCGAGAGGAAGCGGGCGCGCACCAGCACCTCCCCCGCGGCCGGCACCGGCACCGGCGTCTCGACGATCTCGAAATCCTCCGGCACCGGCTCGCCCTTCGGGCGGCGGCGCAGCAGTACCTGCAGGTTGGTCTCGGCCATGGCGCGGTCCTTCTTGCTCGGCGCGGCCGGCCCGGCCGCGGAGCCCCGGAGGGGCGCGGTCCGGGCCGCCGGACGCCGGTTCGGCGGCGGGCGGGCCCCGCGACGCCGGGGCAGGGAGAAGATCGGGTCGATTCGGCGATGGCGGAAGGGGCGGCGGCGGACCGCGCATTCCGGCCACAGCTTTGAAGCTTCATGCCCGGAAGGCATCATCACGGCCGCGGGAGGGTGGTACGCCCGATTATTTCACGGCAGACTGGCGGAGCCGGATGACTCAGTGGTAACCGACGAGTCCCTGGCCCGGTTACATGCCGGCAAGGGAACCGCGCGGGCGGGAAGGAGAGAGAAAGAAAGCCATGCATCCATCCAAGCTTCTGCTCGGCCTTGCCGCCGGGCTTGCCCTTTCGGCCTGCGCTGAGGTGAGCGCGCCCAGCGGGCCGCCGCCGGCCGGCGCCGCCGCCGGCCCCGGCGCCCCGGCGATCCAGCAGCAGGTGCGCGATATCGGCGGCAGCAGCCCCAACGCCTCGGCCGGCACCCCGACCGTGACCGGCACCGACGCGGCGGGCCGCCCGATCGTCACCTATTCCGGCCCGACCGGGAATGTCGGCGGCACCGGCACGCCGGCGACGCCGCCGGCGCGCAGCCACCGGCCCTGACGCTGTGCGGGGCCCGGCCCGGCCGGGCCCCGAAGACTGTCGGGCCGCCCTGACGGGGGCGGCCCGTTTCGCCCGCCGCGACTAGCTCCTTTGGCCTAGAGCAGATCGCCGGAGGGCGGCATCGCCCGGAGGCGTGAATCTACTCTACAATCCATAAGCTAGAGCGGTTTCGCGCTGCACAGTCAGCGTGAAACCGTTCTAGCCCTCCAGCCCGGCCATCTCCCGCCACTCCGCCTCCGTCAGCATGCGGATGCCGAGTTCCGCGGCCTTCGTCGCCTTGCTGCCGGCCTCCGCGCCGACCACGACGAAATCGGTCTTCTTCGAGACGCTCTTCGTCACCTTCGCCCCCAGCCGCTCCGCCACCGCCTCCGCCTCGTCGCGGGAAGTGCGATCGAGCGTGCCGGTGAAGACCATGGTCTTGCCGGCGAAGGGGCTGGCGCTGTCCCCGAAGCTGGCGGCGGCCAAGGGCGAGACCTCCCGCAGCAGATCGTCCAGCGCCGCGAGGTTGCGCTCCTCCTTGAAGAATTCCGCCAGCTCCGTGGCGATGGCCGGGCCGATGCCCTGGATGGAGCCGAGCTCCTCCCGCGCCTCGGAGCCGATCACGGTGGCGTCCAGCATCCGCGCCCGCCAATTCGCCACGTCGTGGTAGTGCCGCGCCAGCAGCTTGGCGTTCTGCGCCCCGATGCGGCGGATGCCGAGGGCGAAGATGAAGCGTTCCAGCGGCGGCCGCCGCCGGCTTTCGATGGCGGCCAGCAGGTTGGCCAGCTTCTTCGATTCGCTGCGGGAGGCGCGGCCCCAGCCCTCCCATTGCCTGATGGTCTCGGCATGGTCCTTCAGGCGGAAGATGTCGGCAGGGCTCTTCACCAGCCCGGCCTCGTGCAGGGCAATGATGTTCTCCTCGCCCAGCCCCTCGATGTCCATGGCGTTGCGGCTGACGAAATGCTTGAGCCGCTCCACCGTCTGGGCCGGGCAGATTAACCCGCCGGTGCAGCGCCGCACCACCTCCCCCGGCGGGCGCACCGCATGGCTGCCACAGGCCGGGCAGGTGTCCCGGAAGACGAAGGGCTGGCTGTCCGCCGGCCGCTTCTCCGCCACGATGCCGACGATCTGCGGGATGACGTCGCCGGCTCGCTGCAGGATGACCGTGTCGCCGATGCGGATATCCTTCCGCGCGATCTCGTCCTCATTGTGCAGCGTCGCGTGCTGCACCATCACCCCGCCGACATTCACCGGCTGCATCACCGCCCGCGGCGTCAGCGCGCCGGTGCGGCCGACCTGGATGTCGATCTTCAGCAGCACGGTGGTGGCCTGCTCGGCGGGGAATTTCCAGGCCGTCGCCCAGCGCGGCGTGCGGCCGACGAAGCCGAGCCGGCTCTGCCAGTCCAGCCGGTCCAGCTTGTACACCACGCCGTCGATGTCATAGGCGAGGCTCGCCCGCTGCGCGCCGATCTCGGCCTGGAAGGCCTCCGCCGCATGCTCGTCCGGCAACAGGCGGGAGAGCGGGTTGACCCGGAAGCCCCAGCGCTTCAGCGCCTCCAGATACGCCCAATGCGTCTCGGCGACCGGGGTGGAGGAGGCGCCCTGCGCATAGGCGAAGAGCTGCAACGGCCGGCCGGCCGTCACCTTCGGGTCGAGCTGCCGCAGCGAGCCGGCGGCGGCGTTGCGCGGATTGGCCGGGATGCGGATTTCCGGCCCCACCTTCTCGCCGCGCTCGCGCCGCTGCTCGCGTTCCTCCGAGAGGCGGGCTTGATCGTCGCGGAAGGCGAGGAAATCCGCCTTCGACATGAAGACCTCGCCACGTATCTCGATCTGCGCCGGGGCGTCGGGGCCGAGGCGGCGGGGCAGTTCCGCCGCGCTGAAGGTTTCGAGGTTGCGGGTGATGTCCTCGCCCTCGGTGCCGTCGCCGCGCGTCGCGCCCTTCACGAAGGCGCCGTTCTCGTAGATGAGGTTGACGGAGACGCCATCGATCTTCGGCTCGGCGACGAATCGCAATACCGCCTCGTCAGGCAGGCGGAGGAAGCGGCGGATGGTCCTGGTGAACTCCACGAAATCCGCGGCCTCGAAAACATTGTCGAGGCTCAGCATCGGCGTGCCGTGCCGGGATTTGGCGAAGCCGGCAGCGGGGGCGGCGCCGGGCGGGGCCTCGCTCGGGCTGTCGCTGCGCTTCAGCTCGGGGAAGCGGGCCTCGATGGCGACGTTGCGGCGGCGCAGCGCGTCGTACTCCGCGTCGCTGATCTCCGGCGCATCATGCTGGTGGTAGGCGATGTCGGCGGCGGCGATCTCGGCGGCGAGGGTGGCCAGCTCCTCGGCGGCCTCGACCTCGGTGAGATCCTCGACGCGGCGGCTGCGCAGGCTGCCGCTCACGCCGCCCGCGCCAGCCGCGCCAGCGCCTCCCCCGCCAGGGTGAAATCCTCCACCATCGCGCGCACCGCGCCCAGGTGCCGATGGAAGGCCAGGGCGAGGGCATCCCCCGCATCCGCATTCCACCAGAGAAAGCCGCCGCCTTCCGCCAGAGCCGCCGCCGCCATGGCCGCCACCAGCGCCCGGCCATGGCCGCGCCGCCGCGCCGCCGGCGCTACGTAAAGGTCGTTCAGGAACAGGCCCCAGCGGCTTTGGCCGCTGTCATAGGTGGGGTGCGCCGTGGCGAGGCCGACCGGGCGATCCCCCTCCACCGCGAGCAGGACGCGGCACCGCGGATCGGCGATCAGGTCGCGCGCCACGCCCTCCGGCGTGATCCGTTCCGGTGCCAGCCCCGGCTCATCATTCAGCGCCCGCAGCATGGCGGCAAGGGCCGGCGCGTCCTGCGGCGCGGCGGCGCGGATCACAGCAGCCCCCCGGTCAGCAGGCTGTCCGCCGCCGCCCGCGCCGCATCCGTCACCCTTTCCCCGGCCAGCATCCGGGCAATCTCCTCCCGCCTTTCCGTCTTGCCCAAGGGCTCCACGACGGTCGCCGCCCTTTCGCCCTTCACCTGCTTCGCCACCCGCAATTGCTGTGCCCCGCGCGCCGCGACCTGCGGGCTGTGGGTCACCACCAGCACCTGCAGCCGTTCCGCGACCCGTGCCAGCCTCTCCCCCACCGCCGCCGCGGTGGCGCCGCCGATGCCGGCATCCACCTCGTCGAAGATCAGCGTCGGCACCGGCGAGCCGCGTGCCAGGACAACTTTCAACGCCAGCATCAGTCGCGAGAGCTCGCCGCCCGAGGCAATCTTTTGCAGATGCCCCGGCGCCTGGCCGGGATTGGTGGCGACCAGGAAGGTAACGCGGTCCATGCCATCCGCACCCCAGGCGCTTTCCTCGCGCGGCGCCACCTCCACGAAGACTTTGGCGCGGTCCAGCTTCAGCGGCGGCAGCTCCTTGCCCAGCGCCGCTTCCAGCTTCGCCGCGGCGGCGCGGCGGGCGGTTGACAGCGCCTCGGCGGCCGCCAGATAGTCGCGGCGGGCGGCGGCGGCGGCTTCCTCCAGCGCGGCGACGCGGCCGGTGCCGGCATCCAGCGCGCCCAGCCGCTCCTTCAGGCTCACCAGCAGCGCCGGTAGTTCCACCACCGCCACGGCGTGCTTGCGGGCGGCGGCGCGCAGGCCGAACAGGCGGTCCTCCAATTGTTCCAGCCGCCGCGGATCGGGTGCGCCCTCCTGCAGCAGCCGCTCCAGCAGCGTCTCCGCCTCGGCCACCGCGTCCTGGGCGGTGGCCAGCAGGCCGAGGATCGGCTGCGCCTCCTCATTCGGCGCCGGCAGGCGTTCCAGGGAGCGGGCGGCATTGCGCAGCGCCTCGGCCGGGCCGCCGCGACGGCGGTCGCGCGGCTGCAATTCCGCCAGGGCGGCGGCGATGCTCTCGCTGCGCCGCTCGCCCTGCTGCAGCTTCTGGCGTTCGGCGGAAAGCTGCTCCTCTTCCCCGTCTTCCGGCGCGAGGTCGGAGAGTTCCTCCACCGCATGGCGCAGGAATTCCTCGTCCCGCTGCGCCGCGGCAATCGCCTCCCGCGCCGCGGCGAGGCTCCGCTCCGCCTCCCGCCAGGCGCGGTGCAGGGCGGCGACGCCCTGGCGCTGCGCGTCCAGCCCGCCGAAGGCATCCAGCAGCCCGCCATGCGTCGCGGGATCCGCCAGCCCCACCTGGTCGTGCTGCCCCTGCACCTCCACCAGCGCGGCGGCCAGGCGCCGCAGCACCCCGGCCGCCACGGGCTGGCCATTGACGAAGGCGCGGCTGCGGCCATCCGCCTGCACCACGCGGCGCAGCACCAGCGTCTCCTCCGGCTCCATCGCCTGCTCGGCGAGGATGGCGAAGACCGGGTGGTTGGGCGGCGGCGCGAATTCCGCGCTGACCGAGCATTGCGCCTGCCCGGCCCGCACCATGCCGGCTTCGGCGCGGGCGCCGCAGGCCAGGCCGAGGCTGTCCAGCAGGATGGACTTGCCCGCGCCGGTCTCGCCCGTCAGCACCGTCAGGCCGGGGCCGAAGGCAAGGTCCAGCCGCTCGATCAGGACGACGTCGCGGATGGCCAGCGAGGCGAGCATCGGCGGGCGCTCAGCCGGCCCGGCTCAAAAGATCCAGTTCCAGGCCCGGCTGAAGAAGCCGGGGCGCTCGCCGCTGGGCGCCGCCAGGCTCTGGTCATCGGCCAGCAGCGCGTAGCTGTCCAGGTACCAGGGGCTGCCAGGGAAATTATGCCCGAGCACCGAGGCGGTCTGCCGCGCCTCCTCGGTCAGGCCGAGGGCGAGGTAGATCTCGGTCAGGCGGTGCAGCGCTTCCGGAACATGGTTGGTGGTCTGATAATCCTCCACCACCCGCTTGAAGCGGCCGATCGCCGCGCCGTAGAGCTTCTGGCGCTGATAGAATCGGCCGACATTCATCTCCTTGCCCGCCAGATGGTCGCGGCCGAGATCGATCTTCAGCCGCGCATCCCGGGCATAGGCGGTGTCCGGGTAGCGGTTCACCACATCCTGCAGCGCCGCCATGGCCTGTTCCGTGCCGCGCTGGTCGCGCTGCGCATCGCTGATCTGCTCGTAGTAGCAGAGGGCGCGGAGGTAATAGGCATAGGCGATGTCGCGATGCGCCGGATGGAGCTGGATGAAGCGGTCCAGCGCGCCGATGGCCTCCGTGTAGCGGTTGCGCTGGTACTCGCCATAGGCGGCCATCAGCTTGGCGTTGGTGGCCCAGGTGGAATAGGGGTGGTCGCGCTCCACCCGGTCGAAATAGTCCACCGCCTGCTGGTAGCGCTGGGCCTGCAGCGCCTCGATGCCGGCGCCGTAAAGGCCCTCGGCGGTCTGGTCGCGCGTCGGGTCCGGCCCGGTCCGCGTGAGGCTGGAACTGCGGCCGTCCCAGGCGCTGAACATGCTGCAGCCGGGCAGCAGGGCCAAGCCGAGGAGGAGCAGCAGAAGAGGGGCGCGACGAATCATCAGGGGCCGGTCATGCAATGCGGAAGCGTCCTATAGCATGGGCCCGGCCTGGGGGTGAGGGGGGCGCTGCCGCTCTCGAACTCTCCCCGCCAAAGGCCGCAGGGCCTTTGGCAATCATGAGTTCGGCGCGAACAGGCTCAACCAGCCGACGCAAGGGTTCGAACGACCTTCGGCCCTTAGTGGGAGGTGGGGGAGGGCAGGGCCCTTCCCCAAGCGGTCAGGCCACCGCCGCCGCAGCCGCGGCCGGCAGCCTTGGCGCGACGCCCTCGCCCAGCACCGGGCCCGGCACGGCACGCCAATTCGCCCGGTCCGCGAACAGCGCCCGCAGCAGCCGGTTGTTCAGCGCATGGCCGGAGCGATGGCCGGTGAAGCGGCCGCGCAGCGGGGCGCCGGCCAGCGCCATATCCCCCACCACGTCCAGCAGCTTGTGGCGGACGAATTCATCCGGCCGCCGCAGCCCGCCCGGGTTCAGCACCAGCGGGCCATCCACCACCACGGCATTGGCCAGGCTGCCGCCCTGGGCCAGGCCCATGGCCCGCAGCCGCGCCACTTCCTCGGCCAGGGTGAAGGTGCGGGCATCCGCCAGCCCGTCGCGGAAGGCCTGCGGCGTCAGGCGCAGCGAGAGGCTCTGCCGGCCGATGGCGGTATTGGCGAAATCGATGGTTAGACTGGCCTCCAGCCTGTCCCCGGGAAAGGGGGACAGCTCGGCCCGGGCCGCCTCCGGCCCCTCGCCCTCGGTGACGCGCACCGGGCGCAGCACCTCGATCGCCTCGGCCGGCACGGCGCCGCCGCCATGGGCGATGAGGCCGGTGCAATCCAGCAGGAACAGGAAGGGCGCGGCGGAACCGTCCAGGATGGGCACTTCCGGCCCGTCCAGCTCCACCACCGCATCATCCACCCCGCAGCCGGCGAGCGCGGCCATCACATGCTCCACCGTGCCGATACGGCGATCGGCGCCTTCCCCCGGAATCCCGAGGGCGGTGCAGAGCCTGGTATCCACCACATGGTCGTAGAGCGCGGGCAGTTCGAGGCCGATATCGCTGCGGCGGAAGCGGATGCCCGTGCCGGGCTCCGCCGGGCGCAGGGTGAGGCGGACCCGGCGGCCGCTGTGCAGGCCGGTGCCGACGCAGCCGATGGCGGCTTTGAGCGTCTTGCGACGACCTGTCTCGAGCGGGAAGAAACCGTCCATGCCAACCCCTGTCCTGTGCCGGGCATCCAGGCCCTGTTAACCGGATCCCGGTATCCCTTGGGACGTGATGCCTAAGGGGGCTGCGACCCCGAGGGCGCACCCAGGCTGGTCATGCCAGCCGGAGGGGCTGGTTGCGAGTCAAGCCTTATTTCCTCATATTTCGCCATAACACACTGATCGTAAAAAGTTTTTGCGTCGCACAATCGGGGCGTGCCGAAAGCTGGAAAGGGTGCGGTCGCGGCCCGGAGGAAGCAGGAATGGTTGCAGCCAGGCACGCTGAACCGGAAATGCGAAAAGGGGCGCGCCCTGCGGCGCGCCCCTGGCGAAAACCTTGCCCTTCCGGCGTCGGGCGTCAGTTCGACTGGCGGCGGAGGAAGGTGGGGATCTCCAGCCCAACCTCTGCCTCCGGCGAGGGCCGCGCCGGTGTGCGGGCGGGCGTCGGTTCCAGCCGTGGCGCCACCGGCGGCGGGGTCGGCTCGGTCAGGTTGCGCTTCAGCAGCGGAGCGGAACGGCCGGTGACGGTCTGGAACAGCCCGCGCAGGCCGCCGGAGGCAGGCGGGGGCGGCGGCGGGGCGACGCTCGGCTGGGCCACCAGCGGCCGGCGCGGCGCCTCGGCGGCCGGTGCCGTCACGGCGGGGGCCATGGGCGGCTCTGCCGGCGCGGGCTCCTCCACCAGCACGGGGCCCAGGGCAGGACCGGCCGCCGGCGCCGCGGCCTGGGCAGCGGCGGGCACCGCCGCCGGCTGCGCCACCGCCGCGGCCGGGCGCAGGAAGCTGCCCGGCACCCCGGCGACGCGGCGCGCCCCGGCCTGCGGTGCGGTAGGGGCCGCCGGCGCCGCCGCCGGGCGGCCGGGGCGACCGCCCGGCACCAGGGTCAGCGCCTCCGGCTTCGCCGCCCCGGCGGTGGGCTGGCCGATCGGCGCCGCCGCCTGGGACGGTACCGCATCGATGCCGGTGGCCACGACGGAAACCCGGATGCGGCCGTTCATCGTCTCGTCGATGGAGGAGCCGAAGATGATGTTGGCGTCCTCATCCACTTCCTTGCGGATGCGGTTCGCTGCCTCATCCACCTCGAACAGCGTCAGGTCGTAGCCGCCGGTGATGCTGATCAGCACGCCCTTGGCGCCGCGCATGGAGGTGTCCTCCAGCAGCGGGTTGCTGATCGCGGCCTCGGCGGCCTTCACTGCGCGGTCCTCGCCCTCGGCCTCACCGGTGCCCATCATCGCCTTGCCCATCTCCGCCATGACGGTGCGGATATCGGCGAAGTCGAGATTTACCACGCCCGGATTGACCATCAGGTCGGTCACGCCCTTGACGCCCATGTAGAGGACGTTGTCGGCCATCTTGAACGCTTCCTGGAAGGTGGTGCGTTCGTTGGCGAGCCTGAAGAGATTCTGGTTAGGAATGACGATCAGCGTGTCGACGAAGCTCTGCAGCTCCTCGAGGCCGGTATCGCTGGCGCGGCGACGCTTCGGGCCCTCGAAGTCGAAGGGCTTCGTCACCACGCCGACCGTCAGCACGCCGCGCTCCCGCGCCATGCGGGCGATGACCGGCGCCGCCCCCGTGCCGGTGCCGCCGCCCATGCCGGCGGTGACGAAGACCATGTGGCAACCGTCGAGATGCTTCGCCAGTTCCTCAGTGGCTTCCTCCGCGGCAGCGCGGCCGATCTCCGGCTTCGCGCCGGCGCCGAGGCCCTGGGTCAGGTGCGGGCCGAGCTGCACGCGGCGCTCCGCCTTGCTGTGCACCAGGGATTGCGCATCGGTGTTCGCCACCACGAACTCGACCCCGTCGAGCCCCATGGCGATCATGTTGTTGACCGCGTTGGTGCCGCCGCCGCCGACCCCGATGACGGTGATGCGCGGGCTGAAATCGGTGTGCTGCGACACCGGCAGGGTCAGGTTGAGAGTCATGCGGAAATCCCCCTTCCACAAATCCTAAACGACGGTTTCGAGTCGTGTCCTCCGGCCCCCACCGGGAAACGCGAGTCGTCCACAGCTTCCTCACTATCCACAGGGCGTCGCACGCTCCCCGCTGCGCGCGCCCCGTCCCGCTACGCCCTGTCCCGCAGCCAGTTCACCAGACGGCGGAACAGCCCCGGGGCGTGGTCGGGCCCCGGCACGAGATCGAGCAACGGCCGGCCTTCGCCCGCCGCCCAGGCCAGCAGGCCGAGCGGTGCGGCGAAGCCCGGGCCGGAAGCGGTTTCCGGCAGGCCGCGCACCGGATGCGGGCGGCCGAGCCGCACCTGCCGGTCGAGCACCCGCGCCGCCAATTCGCGCGCGCCGACGAGCTGGCTGGCGCCGCCCGTCAGCACCACCCGCCGGCCCATTTCCTGGCCCAGCCCGGCGGCTTCCAGCTTGTCCTTGATGAGCTCGAAAGTCTCCTCGAGCCGCGGGCGGATGATGCCGACGACCATGGCGCGCGGCACCCGCGCGATCTGGTCCTCCGCCTCCCCCACCATCGGCACCGGCAGCCATTCCTTCTCATCCTCCGGCGCGCCGAGCACGCCGCCATGCAGCGTCTTCAGCCGCTCCGCATGGCCGAGCGGCGTGGAGAGCAGCCGCGCCAGGTCGTTCGTCACATGCCAGCCGCCGATGGCGAGCTGCGCGGTGTGCAGCAGATGTCCCTCGGCGAAGACCGCGAGCGAGGTGGTGCCGCCCCCCATGTCGATGACGGTCGCGCCGAGCTGCTTCTCATCCTCGACCAGCGTGGCGAGGCCGGCGGCGAAGGGCGCGCTCACCAGCTCCTCCACCTCCAGGTCGCAGCGGGCGAGGCAGGCGCCGAGATTGCGCAAGGAGGCCTGCGCCGCATCCACCAGATGCAGCCGTGCGGTGAGCGATTCACAGATCATGCCGCGCGGGTCTTCCACCCCCGGCGTCGCGTCCACCGCGAAGCCGAGGGGGAAGCCATGCACCGTCTCCCGCCCTTCCTCGGCGCAGCGGCGGCGGCCCTCATGCAGGATGGCGCGGAGATCGGCCTCGGTCGCCGCGCGGCCATGGATCGGCCATTGGATGTGCTGGTGCCGGCTTTCCGGCTGGCCGCAGGACAGGTTGAGGATGGCGCCGCGCAATTGCGTATCCGCCATCACCTCCGCCTGGCCGACGGCGGCGCGGATGGCGCGCTCGGCGGCTTCCAGATCGACGATGCTGCCGCCCTTGATGCCCTGCGCCCGCTGCCAGCCGAAGCCGAGCACGCGCGCGGCGCCATCGCCCTCGATGCGGGCGATGAGGCAGACGATCTTGGTGCTGCCGAGATCCAGCACGCCGAAAATGCCGCTGCGGCCGCCGCGGCGGCGGCCGGGGGCGGGGGCAGGCGGCTCGAAGGCCGGGGGCAGGCGGGCGATCTGGTTCATCCGCGGCCATTCCTCACCCGTTGCAGCACCGGCTCCGGCGCCGCCGGCTGGGCGGCCTGGGGCAGGCGCAGCACCAATTTGTCCGGCAGGCGCAGGTCGATGGCGGCCAGCGGCCGGTCCAGCAGCGCCTGCTTCGCCTGCAGCTCGGCGAGGCGGAGGATCGCGGCTTCCTCCTGCCCTTCCGGCAGCAGCACCTCCGCCTTGTTGCGCAGCACCAGGTTCCAGCGACGGCCGGCGACGCGCACCAGCGCCTCCACCCGGTCGTTCACCTCCTTCTGGCGGCGCAGCAGGTCGATCATCGCCGCCGCGCCCTCATTGGCGCGGTGGCCGACGACGAGGGGCAGCGGGCCGAAGGCGCCGAGGCTGGCGCTTTCCACCACCTTGCCCTCGCGGTCGATGATGGAGAAGTGGCGGTCCTGCTGCCAGATGGCGAAGGGGTTCCGCTCCTCCAGCGTCACCCGGATGGTGCCGTTCAGGTGGCGCTGCACATGGGCGGTGCGGACCCAGGGGATCATCTCCAGCCTTTCCCGCGCCGCCTGCGGGTCGAAGGCGAGGATCGGGTCGCCGCGGCGGATGGAGAGGGCTTCGCGCACCAGCACCTGGGGCGTGTTGCGGCTGCCTTCCAGCACCACCTCCTGCACCGTCAGGCCGGCGCCGGCGCCGATCTCCGCCGCGCTTTCCCAGAGACTGGCGAGGCGGCCATAGGGGTCCGCCGCCATCACAGCCAGGGCGGCGACGCCGAGCGCGCCGGCGCCGAGCAGCGCCAGCCCGGCCGGCCGCGCCAGACCACGCCGGCGGCGCAGCCAGAGGCGGAGGCGGGAAGGGCGGGTCGGCGGCTTGCTGGTCACCGCCCCGCGCGCACGCCTTGCGGGTTCACGGGCCATGGCGGTCATTCCCGGTCATCCGGGCGCAAAGGGTGGGGCTATGGGCCATGGCGAGCGTTCTCGACCATCCAGGCGCAGAGTGCGGGAAAGGGCATGCCGGTGAAGGCGGCCTGTTCCGGCAGCAGCGAGGTGGGCGTCAGGCCAGGCTGGGTGTTCAGCTCCAGCAGCACCAGCCTTCCCGGCTCGCCCTCCGTGTCGTCATAGCGGAAATCGGCGCGGGTGGCGCCGCGGCAGCCCAGCGCCTTGTGCGCCGCGACGGCCACTTCCAGCGCCTGGCTGTAGGCCTTGGGGTGGATGCCCGCCGGCAGGATGTGGCGGGAGCCGCCCTCGGCGTATTTCGAGGAGTAGTCGTAGAAGGCGCCGGCATCGGCCAGGATGTCCGTCACGGCCAGCGCCCGGTCCTCCAGCACGCCGACGGTCAGCTCGCGGCCGGGGATGTATTCCTCCACCATCGCCTCGGTGCCGAAGCGCCATTCCCGGGCGATCTCGGTGCGGCGGTTGTCGCCGGTGCGGAGGATGTGGACGCCGACGGAGGAGCCCTCGCTCACCGGCTTCACCACATAGGGGCGCGACATGGGGTCGGACTCGGCCAGCTCCTCCAGCGTCACCAGCCGGTGCGGCAGCACGGGCAGGCCGGCGGCGCGGAAGGCGGTCTTCGCCGCATTCTTGTCCATGGCAAGGGAGGAGGCGCGCAGGCCGGAATGGGTATAGGGCAGGCCCATCCATTCCAGCACGCCCTGGATGCAGCCATCCTCGCCATAGCGGCCATGCAGGGCGTTGAAGACGACATCCGGCTTCGCCGCTTCCAGCGCAGCGACCAGGCGACCGAGATCGCGCGTCGCCTCGATGGGAGTGGCGGCGAAGCCGGCCTGGCGCAGCGCGGCGATGCATTGCTCGCCGGAAGCGAGGCTCACCTCGCGCTCCGAGGAGATGCCGCCATAGAGGACTGCAACGCGCGTCATGCCACTTCTCCCTCTCCCGCTGTGCGGGGGAGGGCCGGGGTGGGGATGGTCGTCCCCGCCGCCGGCTGTTCCACCCCCATCCGTTGGACGCAGTGCGTCCAACCCCCCGCCACCGGGGCAGGGCTGTTGTGCGGCAGGCCGATTCGCCTGATTTCCCATTCGAGCGCAATGCCGCTCCGTGCCAGCACGCGCGCCCGCACCTCCTCGCCCAGCGCCTCCAGCTCCGCCGCGGTGGCGGTGCCGGTGTTGAGGAGGAAATTGCAGTGCTTCTCGCTGACCTGGGCGCCGCCCAGCACCAGGCCACGGCAGCCGGCGGCGTCGATCAGCTCCCAGGCCTTCGCGCCCGGCGGGTTCTTGAAGGTGGAGCCGCCGGTGCGGGCGCGCACCGGCTGCGCCGCCTCGCGCGAGGCGCGGATGTCGGCCATGCGGGCGGCGATGGCGGCGGGCTCGCCCGGGGCGGCGCGGAAGCGGGCGCGCACCACCACGCCGCGCGGCGGCAGGGCGGCATGGCGATAGGCGAAGGCGAAATCCGCGGCCGGCAGCCGCTGCAGGCCCGCGGCGGTCGTCACCTCGGCCCAGTCCAGCACGTCCTTCACCTCGGTCCCGTAGGCGCCGGCATTCATCGCCACGGCGCCGCCGATGCTGCCCGGGACGCCGGAGAGGAATTCCAGCCCGGCGAGCCCCGCCTGCGCCGCATGCTGCGCCACCACGGCATCCAGCGCCGCGGCGCCGGCGATGACGCCGTCGCTCTCCACCTCCACCGCGCCGAAGGCGCCGCCCAGCCGCAGCACCACGCCCGGCAGGCCACCGTCGCGGATGATGAGGTTGGAGGCGGCGCCGAGCACGGTGAGCGGAGTCGCCGCCGGCAGCCCGGCGAGCAGCGCCACCAGATCCTCCGCATCCGCCGGCCGCACCAGCCATTCCGCAGGGCCGCCGACGCGGAACCAGGTGAAGGGCGCGAGCTTCGCCCCGGCCTGGACCCGGCCGCGGAGGGCAGGGACAGGGCCCGGCGCGACCGTCATGGCCGGCCCGGGCCCGGCCATCTCCGGCGCCCGCGCAGGGATGCCCGCGTCAGGCCCGGGGATGACGGCGGAGGGCCGGATGCGGGGAGGGGCCATGAGTGCACTCATGCACGCCTCAGCGGCAGCACGGCGGCGGCGCGGCCACCCGGCTGCAGCGCGGCGAGCTGGTCCGGCAGGGCATGGGCCCAATTGGTGATGCTGCCGGCGCCGAGGCAGACCACGTAGTCGCCCGGCTTGGCGATGGCCTGCAGCATCTCGGCCAGGCTCTCCGGCCCCGGCAGCGGCACCACGCTGCGATGGCCGCGCGCCCGCAGCCCCTCCACCAGCGAATCCTTGTCCACGCCCTCGATCGGCGCCTCACCGGCGGCGTAGACATCAGCCACGATGACTGTGCCAGCATCATTCATGCACGTACAAAAATCCTCGAAGAGCGAGGCGAGGCGGGAATAGCGGTGCGGCTGCACCACGGCGATCACGTCCCGCGCCCCCGCCTGCCGGGCCGCCTTCAGCACCGCGGCGATCTCCACCGGGTGGTGGCCGTAATCATCGATGACGGTGACGCCATTCGCCTCGCCGACGCGGGTGAAGCGGCGCTTCACGCCCTTGAACCCGGCCAGCGCCGACCGGATGGTCTCCTCGTCGATCCCCATCTCCACGCCGATGGCGATGGCGGCCAGCGCGTTCTGCACATTGTGCTGGCCGAGCATGGGCAGGCGGAAGGGCATCATGGTGCGGGCGCGGCCGGTCACGCGGTCCTGCACCGTGACGGTGAAGGTCGCGCCCTTGCGGTCGGTCAGCAGCTTCTCCGCCCGCACATCCGCCTGGGGGGAGAAGCCGTAGGTGACGATGCGGCGGTCCAGCTTCGGGATCATCGCCTGCACCTCGGGATGGTCCAGGCAGAGCACGGCGAAGCCGTAGAAGGGGATGTTGCTGACGAATTGGGCGTAGCCCTCCTTCATCGCCTCCGCCGTGCCCCAATGGTCCAGGTGTTCCGGATCCATGTTGGTCACGATGGTGACGACCGAGGGCAGGCGGAGGAAGGAGCCGTCGCTCTCATCCGCCTCCACCACCATCCACTCGCCCTCGCCCAGGCGGGTGTTGGTGCCATAGGCGTTGACGATGCCGCCATTGATGACGGTGGGGTCGATCTTCGCCGCCTCCAGCACGCAGGCGACGAGGCTGGTGGTGGTGGTCTTGCCATGGGTGCCGCCGACCGCGACGGACCATTTCAGCCGCATCAGCTCGGCCAGCATCTCGGCCCGCCGCACCACCGGGATCAGCCGCTGGCGGGCGGCCGCCACCTCGGGGTTGTCCTTGCGCACCGCGGTGGAGACGACGACGACCTGCGCCTCCGCGAGATTCGCCGCGTCATGGCCGATGGCGACGGGGATCCCCGCCTCCCGCAGCCGGGCGACGTTGTAGCCCTCCGCGATGTCGCTGCCCTGCACCTGGTAGCCGAGATTGTGCAGCACCTCGGCGATGCCGGACATGCCGATGCCGCCGATGCCGACGAAATGGATGGGGCCGATGGTGAGCGGCAGGGCGCGCATTCAGAGAGCTTCCTGTTCGGTCCGGGCGCGGACCAGGGAGAGGACGAGGTCGGCGAGATTCCGCGCCGCTTCCGGCTGGGCGAGCTTCGCGGCGGAGGCGGCGGCGCGGGCCAGGGCGCGCGGGTCGGCAAGCTGCAGGGCCAGCTCCTCGGCCAGCCGCTCGGCGGTGAAATCCGCCTGGCGCACCACCACGGCCGCCCCCGCCTCCTCCAGCAGCCTTGCGTTGGCCTGCTGATGGTCGTCGATCGCATGCGGCAGCGGCACCAATATGGCGGGGCGGCCGGCGCAGGCGAGTTCCGCTACCGTGCCGGCACCGGCGCGGGCGATGACCAGATGCGCCATTTCCAGCCGCCCGGCGACATCCGGGAAGAAGGGGGAGAGGTCGGCGGGGATGCCGGCGGCGGCATAGGCCTCCCGGACGCGGCCGAGGTCCTCCGGCCGGCATTGCTGCGCCACCACCAGGCGCTGCCGCAGCCCCTCCGGCAGGGCCGTGATGGCAGACGGCACCACATCGGCGAAGATTCTCGCGCCGAGCGAGCCACCCAGGATGAGCAGCCGCATCGCCCCGTCCGGCATCGGATAGGGCGTGCCGGAGAGCGCGGCGAGGGCGGGGCGGACCGGGTTGCCCACCACGGTCACGCGCGCGCCCTCCGGCAGCTTCCCGGTGGCGGCGAAGGAGAGCGCCAGCGCATCCGCCCGGCGGCCGAGCAGCCGGTTGGCGCGGCCGAGCACGGCATTCTGCTCATGCAGCACCGTCACCGGCCGCCGCCCCAGCATGCCGAGCGCGGCGAGCAGCGGCGGCACGGAAGGATAGCCGCCGAACCCCACCACCGCCGCCGCGCCCAGCCGCCGCAGCAGGCGCCGCGCCTGCCAGGTGCCGGCGGCCAGCGCCACGGCGCCGCGCGCCGCACGCAGCGCTCCGCGGCCGGAAAGGCCCTCGCCCCGCAGCACGAAGCGCTCCGCATTGGCGAAGGCGGGGCTGGCGAAGGCGGTGGAGCGGGCATCGGTCATCAGCGCGATGCGCTCGCCGCGCGCCAGCAGCTCCGTCGCCAGCGCCTCGGCGGGGAAGAGATGCCCGCCGGTGCCGCCGGCGGCGATGACGATGGGGTGCACCGCGGGGCCGCGCATCATGCCGCCCCCCGGATCAGAGCAGGACAAGGCTGGCCGCGGCGCATCACAGCCTCTCCTCCAGCCGGCTGCCGCGCTTCTTGGTCAGCGCCAGCAGCATGCCCATGCCGAGAGCGATGGCGAGGACGGAGGAGCCGCCATAGGAGACGAAGGGCAGCGTCATCCCCTTGGTCGGGATCAGATGCAGGGTGGAGGCCATGTTGACGAAGGCCTGCAGCCCGAATTGCGCGAGCAGCCCGGTGGCCGCCAGCACGACGAAGAGATCGGCCTCCGCCAGCAGCCGGATCAGCCCGCGCACCACGACGAAGGCGAAGAGCAGCAGGATGACGGCGCAGACGATGAGGCCGAATTCCTCCCCCGCCACGGCGAAGACGAAATCCGCATGGGCGTCGGGCAGCAGGTTCTTCACCCGCCCCTCCCCCGGGCCGCGGCCGAAGAGGCCGCCATTGCCGAAGGCCTCCATCGCCTTGGTGATCTGGAAGGTGTCGCCGGAGGAGGGGTCGAGGAAGCGGTCCACCCGGCTGCGCACATGCGGCAGGATGAAATAGGCGGCGATGGCGAGGCCGATGCCCCCCGCCCCCAGCACGCCGACGAAGGCGAGGTTCAGCCCGGCGACGAAGGCCTGGGCAAGGAAGACCGAGACCACCACCATCAGCATGCCGAAATCCGGCTGCATCTTCAGGATCGCCGCCGTCAGGCCGAGCAGGCCGAGCGCCGCCAGCGGCCAGAGCACTCGACCATGGATCAGGCCGAGGCCGCGCTGCGGCTCCGCCAGGCGCTGCGCCGCCGCCCAATTGCCCTCCGCCAGGAACCAGGCGCTGACGACGGCGAGGCAGGGCTTGAGGAATTCCGAGGGCTGCATGGTGCCGAGCAGCGGGAAGGCCAGCCAGCGCCGCGCCCCCTTGGTCTCGAAGCCGATGACGAGGGTGGCCGCCGTCAGCGCCAGCGCGCCGAGACAGCCGAGCAGGGCGAGCCGCCTGATGTCGCGCGGCGAGAGCAGGGAGACGGTGACCATCAGCCCCGCCGCCAGCCCCAGGAACACCACCTGCTTCAGGAAGAGCAGGGTGCGGGAGGCTTCGCCGATGACGCGCTCGGCGACCGCCGGGCTGGCGGCGAGCATCATGACGTAGCCGAAGCCGATCAGCGCCAGCAGGGCGGCCAGCGTCCAGCGATCCACCGTCCACCACCAGCGGCCGAGGGTGGAGTTATCCGCGCGGCTGACCATCAGGCGGCCCTTTCCTGGCCGAGCCCGGCGACCAGGGCGCGGAAGGCCTCGCCCCGCTGGTCATAGCCGGTGAACTGGTCCCAGCTCGCGCAGGCAGGCGAGAGCAGCACCACGGGGGCGGCGCCGGCGAAGGCGGCGGCGGCGGCCTCGCGCGTGGCCTCGGCCAGGGTGCCCGGGATGCTGTGCTTCACGCCATGCGCTGCGAGGGTGGCCGCCAGGAGCGGGGCATCGCGGCCAATGAGAAACGCCTCGGCGATGCGGGGGAAGAGCGGGGCGAGGCTTTCGATCCCGCCCTCCTTCGCCGTGCCGCCGGCGATCCAGACCACCCGCTCATAGCTCGCCAGGGCCTTTTCCGTGCTGTCGGCGTTGGTGGCCTTGCTGTCGTTGACGAAGACCACGCCGCGATGGGTGCCGACCCTTTCCTGCCGATGCGGCAGGCCGGGATAGCTGCGCAGCCCCTCGGCCAGCGCCCCCCGGGGCAGGCCGAGCCAGAGCGCCATGGCGCTGGCCGCCGCCGCGTTCTGGGCGTTGTGGGCGCCGGGCAGGGTGGGGGCCTCGCGCAGGTCGAGGATCGGGCCGGCATCGTCGCGCAGCACGAGGTCCGCCGTCCAGACCCCGCCGGGCTGCGGCCCGGTGCCGGAGATCGGGATGCGTCGCGCCGGGGTCGCCATGGCGGCGCCCCAGGCGTCCTCCATGCCGATCACCGCGGCATCCTCCGCCGTCTGGCGGGCGAAGATCCGGGCCTTGGCCGCGGCATAGCCTGCCATGTCGCCATGGCGGTCCAGATGGTCCGGCGTGAGGTTCAGCATGGCCGCAATGTTGAAGCGGGTCGCGGCGAGTCGCTCCAAGCTGTAGGAGGACATCTCGAGCACGTAGATGCCCTGATCCCCGAGCAGCTCCAGGGAGAGGGCGGCCGGGCCGAGATTGCCCCCCGCCAGCGCCGTGAACCCGCCGCGGCTCAGCAGGTGGTGCAGCAGGGCGGTGGTGGTGGACTTCCCATTGGTGCCGGTGATGCCGGCGAAGCGTGCCGCGCTGCCCGAAGCCCGCACCGCCCGGAACAGGTAGTCCACGTCGCAGAGGATCGGCTTGCCCGCCGCCAGCGCCGCCGCCGCGGCCGGATGGGCGCGCGGCAGGCGGTGGGGAATCCCCGGGGAGAGCAGCAGCGCATCCCAGCGGAAGCCCCCTTCCGCCGGGTTGGCCAGGGGCAGGCCGGCTGTCTCCGCCGCCGCCCTGGCCGCCTCGCCGTCGTCCCAGCAGGCGATCTCCGCCCCCCAGCCGCGCAGCCGCCGCGCCGCCGGCAGCCCGGCCTTGCCGAGCCCGACCAGGGCAATGCGTTCTCCGGCGAAGGGACGGAACTCGCTCATCGAATCTTCAGCGTGCTGAGGCCGACCAGGGCGAGCACCATGGCGATGATCCAGAAGCGGATCACGATGGTGGCCTCGGCCCAGCCCTTCTTTTCGAAATGGTGATGGAGCGGCGCCATCAGGAAGACTCGCCGCCCGGTCCGCTTGTACCAGAAGACCTGGATGATGACGCTGACAGTCTCGACCACGAAAAGACCGCCGACGATCGCCAGCACGATCTCATGCTTGGTGGCGACCGCGATGGCGCCGAGCGCCCCGCCCAGGGAGAGCGAGCCGGTATCCCCCATGAAGACCGCCGCCGGCGGCGCGTTGAACCAGAGGAAGCCAAGCCCCGCCCCGATCAGCGCGGCGCAGAACACCGCCAGCTCATTGGCGCCGGGCACGGCGATGATCTGCAGGTAATCCGCCAGCACCCTGTTGCCGACCAGATAGGCGATCAGGGCGAAGACGCCGGCCGCGATCATCGCCGGGACGATGGCCAGCCCGTCCAGCCCGTCCGTCAGGTTCACGGCGTTGGAGGCGCCCATCATCACCAGCATGCCGAGCAGCGGGAAGGCCAGGCCGAGCGGGATCAGCGCCCCCTTGAAGATCGGCAGGGCCAGGGCCGTGGCGATCGGCGCCGGCTGCACGCTCATGATCCAGAGCGCGCCGAGCAACCCGATGCCGCCCTGCACCAGCAGCTTGGCCCGGCCGGAGACGCCCTTGGTGTTGCGCTTGGTCACTTTCAGCCAGTCATCGGCGAAGCCCAGCAGCCCGTAGCCGACCGTCACCACCAGCGTCGCCCAGACCAGCCCGTTGCGCAGATCGGCCCAGAGCAGGGTGGAGAGGACGAGGGCGAGCAGGATCAGCAGCCCGCCCATGGTGGGCGTGCCCTTCTTGGTCAGCAGATGGCCCTGCGGCCCATCCTCCCGGATCGGCTGGCCGCCGCGCTGGAAGCCGCGCAGCCAGCGGATGACGGAGGGGCCCAGCGCCAGGGAGAAGACCAGCGCCGTCAGGCAGGCCGCGCCCGCCCGGAAGGTGGTGTAGCGCACCAGGTTGAAGAGGGCGAAATCCTCGGCGAAGGGGGCGAAGAGGTTGAAGATCACTTCGCGTCTCCCGTCAGCGCCTGGACCACCAGCGCCATGCGGCTGCCGAGCGAGCCTTTCACCAGAACCACGTCCCCTGGCTGCAGGGCGGCCTTGACCAGCGGTCCCAGGGCGGCGGAATCCGCGGCATGGCCGCCGCGCTTCGCCGGCGGCAGGGCGGCCAGCAGATGCGCCATCTCCGGCCCGCAGGCGAAGACCAGGTCGGCGGCACCGGCCTCTTCGGCCAGGCCGCGATGCAGGGCGGCGGAGTGTTCTCCGAGTTCCCGCATGTCGCCGAGCACGGCGATGCGGCGGGTGGCGGGGCGGAGGGCCAGGTTGCGCAGCGCCGCCCGCATGGCGGGGGGCTGGCCGTTATAGCTGTCATCCACCAGCAGGGCGGTGCCGCCGGCGGGCAGGGCGATGACGCGGTCGGCGCCGCGGCCGGCGCCGGGGGCATAGGCCGAGAGGGCAGGGGCGGCGATGGCCGGGTCCTCGCCCAGCGCGGCGACCACGGCCAGGGCGCAGGTGGCGTTCTCCGCATGCTGCAGCCCGATGGCCGGCATGGCGATGGCGATCTCCCGGCCCTGGATGGCGATGCGGGCGGTGGTGCCCACGGCGCCGGTCTCAGCCTCCAGCAGCCGGATCTCCGCCGCCGGGTCACGGCCGAAGCCGAGGAGGCGGGCGGCGCCGGCGGCGCGGGCGATCTCGGCGAGGCGGGGGAAATCGGCGCTGTCCCGCGGCAGCACGGCGGTGCCGCCGGGTTCCAGGCCGAGCGCGATGCTGCCCTTCTCCGCCACGATGGCTTCCATGCCGCCCATATGGCCGATATGCGCCTCCGCCACATTCGTAATGGCGGCGACATGCGGCCGGGCCAGCCGGGTGAGGGGGGCGATCTCCCCCGGATTGTTCATGCCGATCTCGATCACCGCGAAGCGCGCCCTGGCGGGAAGGCGCGCCAGGGTCAGCGGCACGCCCCAATGGTTGTTGTAGGAGGCCTGGGCGGCATGGGTGGGGCCCAGCGCGCCCAGCAGATGCCGCAGCATCTCCTTGGTGCCGGTCTTGCCGACGCTGCCGGTGATTGCCGCGACGCGCCCGGCACAACGGGCGCGCCCGGCCGCCCCCAGGGCGGTAAGGCCCTGGAGCGTGTCCGTCACGCAGAGCAGCGGTGCCTCCGGGCCAAGACCAGAGGGGGCGCGGTCTACCATGGCCGCCGCCGCCCCGCGCGCCAGGGCCTGCGCGACGAAATCATGCCCGTCCCGCGCATCGCGCAGGGCGATGAAGAGGTCGCCGGGGGCAAGGGTGCGGCTGTCGATCGAGACGCCCGTCACCGCCACCTCGGCAGTCAGCCGACCGCCCGTCGCAGCGCGTAGCTCCGCAGCGGTCCAGAGCACGGCTCCCTCCCCCGCTGGCGGGGGAGGGCTGGGGCGGGGGTGGCCAGGCTTGGGGCCGCTCATGGCGCGCACCCCCACCCGGCTGCCAGCCCCCCGCCAGCGGCGGAAGGCGCGCCGACCAGCTCGCGCACCACCGCCGCATCGTCGAAGGGCGTGGTCACGCCGGCGATGGTCTGACCGCTCTCATGCCCCTTGCCGGCCACGGCCAGCACATCCCCCGGGCCGAGCGCCGCCAGCGCCCGGGCGATGGCGGCGCGCCGGTCCCCGGCATCGATCCCGCCGGGGCAGCCCGCCAGCACCGCGGCGCGGATGGCGGCCGGGTCCTCCGAGCGGGGATTGTCATCCGTCACCCAGCAGCAATCGGCCGCCTCGGCGCAGGCGGCGCCCATCAGCGGGCGCTTGCCCGGGTCCCGGTCCCCGCCGGCGCCGAACACCACATGCAGCTTGCCGCCCGGCCCGACATGCGGGCGGAGCGCGGCCAGCAGCCGGCTCAGCGCATCCGGGGTGTGGGCGTAGTCCACATAGGCGGCGGCGCCGTTCGGCAGGCGTGCCGCCAGCTCCATCCGCCCGCGCACCCCTGCCAGCCGGGGCAGCAGGCCCGGCAGCAGCGCGGCGTCCAGCCCCGTCGCCACCGCCAGCGCTGCGGCCAGCATGACGTTATCCGCCTGGAAGCGGCCGGGCAGGGCCAGCTCCACCGCCACCTTGCTGCCGAACAGCGCCAATTCCAGCGCCTGACCGGCGGGCAGCGGCCGATGGGACAGCAGGCGGATCGCCTCCCCCGCCTCCCCCACCGTCAGCAGCCCGGGGCGGGCAGCGCGGAGGGCGGCCAGCGTCTCCCCCTCCATATCCGCATTCGCCACGGCCGGCGCGCCCGGCGGCAGCAGCGCGCGGAACAGCCGCAGCTTGGCGTCCCGATAGGCGGCCAGGGTGCCGTGATAGTCCAGATGGTCGCGCGTCAGGTTGGTGAACCCCGCCGCGGCCAGCTTCACCCCGTCCAGCCGCCGCTGCTCGATGCCGTGGGAGGAGGCCTCCATCGCCGCCCGGCCCACCCCCGCCCGGGCCAGCGCCGGCAGGGTGGCGTGCAGGCCGAGCGGGTCCGGCGTGGTCAGCGAGGGACCGGGCGGAAACCCTTCCGCCACCAGCCCCAGCGTGCCGAGCGAAGCGGCCTTCCCGCCGGCCAGCCCCCAGAGCTGGCGGAGGAAATCCACCGTGCTGGTCTTGCCGTTGGTGCCCGTCACCGCGACCACCACCGCCGGCTGCCCGCCATGGAAGGCGGCGGCCAGCAGGGCCAGCACCCGGCGCGGATCGGCATCGGTGATCAGCGGCCGCGCCGGCACCCCCGCCGGCCATTCCGTCCCGTCCGGCGCCAGCACCGCGGCGGCGCCGCGCGCCACCGCCTCGGCGATGAAGGCACGGCCATCCGCCTTCGCCCCCGGCAGGGCGGCGAACAGCCAGCCCGGCCGGACGGCGCGGCTGTCGGCCGTCAGCCCGAGCAGCGCGGCCGGCGCGCCTGGCGGCGTTTCCAGCCCGGCCCGGGAGAGGAGCTCATCGAGCCGCAAGGCCGGCCTCCAGGGGAGGCATGGCGACGAGCCGCAACCCGGGGGCGGCGGGCGCCCCCATGGGCGCATCGGTCCGGCGCAGCGGCGGCGGCTGGCTGCCGGCGGGGCCAGGGGGCTGGATCACCGGGCCGGGCGGCACCATGGCCGGGGCATTGCCCGCGCGCGGCACCGCGCCGGCGGCGGCGGCCGGCGGCGGCGCGGCGCGCGGCGGCCGCGCCGGCTGCAGCGGGATGCTGATGGTCTGCTGGATCTGCGGCGCCCGCTCCGTCTCCGGCACCAGGCCGAGGATCGGGGCGATGCGGCGGATCACCATGCCGGCGGCCGGCGCCGCCACCCAGCCCGCCGTCGCATAGCCATGGCTCTGGGCGTTCGGCTTCGGCTCATCGACCATGACATAGACGGCGTAGCGCGGCTGGTTCATCGGGAAGGCGCCGACGAAGGCGGCGATGCGCTTGTCCTGCAGGTAGCCGCCGCGCGGCCCGGTCTTCTGGGCCGTGCCGGTCTTGCCGCCGACGAAATAGCCCGGCACCTCGGCGCCCTTGCCGGAGCCGTCGGTGACGACGAGGCGCATCAGCCGCCGCATGATGTCCGAGGTACGCTCGGACACCACGCGCGTTCCCTCCCGCGCCGCGCCCTCGGGCTGGGCGACCAGGGTGGGCGGGCGGAGGATGCCGCCATTGGCCAGCGCGGCGACGCCGGTGACGACATGCAGCGGCGAGACCGAAATGCCATGGCCGAAGGCGATGGTCATGGTGTTGATGTCGCGCCAGTGCTGCGGCGAGGGTGCCATGGGCCGCGCCGTCTCCGGCAGTTCCACGCCGAGGCGCTGGAGCATGCCCATCCGCCCCATGAATTCGCGGTGCCGCTGCGGCCCCAGCAGCAGCGCCATATGCGCCGCGCCGAGGTTGGAGGAATAGGCCAGCACCTCCGGCAGGCTGAGGACGCGATTCTTGCCCTTGTAGTCGCTGATGGTGAAGCGGCCATAGCGGATGGGGCGGGAGGCGTCGAAGCTGGACCAGATATTGGCCGCGCCGGAGTCGAGCGCCATGGCCGCGGTCATCAGCTTGAAGGTCGAGCCCGGCTCGTAGAGGCCGACGGTGACGCGGTTGAAATGCGGATCGCGGTCCTGCGGCACGGCGGCGGCGGCCGCGGCGCCGCGGCCCACCGGCACGCGCCGCCCGGTGGTCGGGGCCGGCCCTCCGGCCTGTTCCTCCGCCCGCTGTCCAGGCGCGCCTTCGGCTCGTTGTCCAGGCGCGCCTTCGGCTCGCAGCCCAGGCGCGCCTTCGGCTCGCTGTCCAGGCGCGCCTTCGGCTCGCTGTCCAGGCGCGCCTTCGGCGCGACGCTGCAGCCCGCCGGGGTCGGAAGCGTCGAAATCCGGCAGGCTGACCATGGCCAGCACTTCTGCCGTATTCGCATCCAGCACCACCCCGGCGCCGCCGACGCCGTTGAAGTCGCCGATCGCCTTCGCCACTGCCTCGCGCAGCGCCACCTGCACGCGCACATCGATGGAAAGGCGGAGCGGCGCGCGGTCGTCGCGCAGCCTGGCGTCGAAATGCCGCTCCACGCCGGCGATGCCGCGGCCGTCCACATCCACCTGGCCCAGCGCATGCGCCGCGGCCGAGCCCTGGGGGTAGAAGCGCCGCTCGGCCGGGCGGAAATGGAAGCCTGGGATGCCGAGATTGTTGATCGCCTGCTGCTGCCGCGGCGGCAGGTTGCGGGCGATGTAGGCGAATTGCACCGGCGTCTCGGTCCCCGGCACGTTCCGCTGGGTGATGCGGGCGATCAGCCTCTCCCGGTCCAGCCCCGGCAGCACGGTCAGCAGCCGGTCGGCGGCCTCGATCGGGTCGTTGATCTCCTGCGGGTTGGCGTAGAGCTCCGTCACCTGCAGGGAGACCGCCAGCACCTCGCCATTGCGGTCGGTGATGGGGGCGCGAGTCACCGTCGGCTCGCCGGTGGGCACGCGGGCGGCAGGGCGCAGCCGGGGCGCCAGCGGGTCCAGGATGGTGGCGAGCGTCAGCTTCACCCCGACCGCCGCGAAGAGGGTGGCGAAGCCGAACGCGGCCAGCACCAGCCGGCCGCGGGTCCGCTCCATCTGGGCGCGGCGGGCGAGTTCCGGCGCCGGGATGCGGACCAGGGCGTGGCTCGGCGCCGCCTCCCGCGGCAGCGGCCTGCCGGCCGGGGCGGCGTGCGGGGAGGGCGGTGCGATCTCGGCCGGCTGGTCCGGGATGAAATTCACCTGCCGCCCCCGTTCAGGGTGGCGGCATGGGCGCTGCCGAAGGGCACGGGCGGGGCCAGCAGCGGCCGGCCGCCGCCGAGCAGCGAGCCGCCGGGCGAGGCCAGGGGCGGCTCCGCCGGGCGCGGGGCAGCGATCGGGGTGGGGGCGGGGCGCGCGGCCTGCGCCACCACCGGGCGGGGCGCGGGCC
>NZ_SRXO01000026.1 GCF_008360935.1 Siccirubricoccus phaeus | reverse complement strand
CCGCTGCCCCGGCGCCTGCCGCCGGCGCCGCGCCCGCCGCCCCGGCCGCGCCCGGCGCCCAGGCGCCGAAGCTCACGCTGCGCGCCCGTACCGCGGAGGAGGAGGACGAGGCCCGCCGCGGCGCCGCCCTGCGCCGCCCCGGCGGCCCCGCCGCGGCGCCGAAGAAGCCGGTGCTAGCCCCGGTCAAGAAGGGTCTGCCCGGCCTCGGCCGGCGCGAAGGCCGCATCGACGTGCAGGCGGCGATCGAGGGCGAGGATGAGCGTACGCGCTCCATCGCCTCCCTCCGCCGCGCGCGGGAGCGCGAGCGGCGCCAGCAGGAGCTGGCCCGGCTGCGCAGCGGCACGGAGCGCGTGGTGCGCGACGTGGTGGTGCCGGAGACGATCACCGTCCAGGAACTCGCCAACCGCATGGCCGCCCGTGGCGGCGAGGTGGTGAAGGCGCTGTTCCGCATGGGCGTGATGGCCACCCTGACCCAGACCATCGACGCCGATACGGCGGAGCTGGTGGTGCAGGAATTCGGCCACCGCGTCCGCCGCGTCGCCGAGAGCGACGTGGAGATCGGCCTGGAAGGCGCGACGGACGAGGATACCGACCTCGAGGCGCGGCCGCCGGTCGTCACCATCATGGGCCATGTCGACCACGGCAAGACCAGCCTGCTGGACGCGCTGCGCAAGGCCGATGTGGCGGCGCACGAGGCGGGCGGCATCACCCAGCATATCGGCGCCTATCAGGTGCAGATCCCGACCGGCGAGCGGGTCACCTTCATCGACACGCCGGGCCACGCCGCCTTCACCGCCATGCGCGCCCGCGGCGCCTCCGTGACGGATATGGTGGTGCTGGTGGTGGCGGCGGATGACGGCGTGATGCCGCAGACCATCGAGGCGATCAACCACGCCAAGGCGGCGGGCGTCCCGCTCATCGTCGCGGTGAACAAGATCGACAAGCCGGGCGTGCGCCCCGACCGGGTGCGGCAGGAGCTGCTGCAGCACGAGGTGGTGGTGGAAAGCATGGGTGGCGACACCCAGGAGATCGAGGTCTCGGCCACGCAGAAGATCAACCTCGACAAGCTGCTCGAGTCGATCATCCTGCAGGCGGAGCTGCTGGACCTGCGCGCCAACCCGAACCGCGCCGCGGAAGGCACGGTCATCGAGAGCAAGCTGGACCGCGGCCGCGGCCCGGTGGCGACCATCCTGGTGCAGAAGGGCACGCTGAAGCAGGGCGACATCGTCGTGGCCGGCGCCGAATGGGGCCGGGTGCGCGCCATGCTGGACGACAAGGGAAGGCAGTTGAAGACCGCGGGCCCCAGCCTGCCGGTCGAGATCCTCGGCCTCTCCGGCGTGCCCTCGGCGGGCGAGAATTTCGTCGCCGTGGAGGATGAGACAAGGGCGCGCGAGATCTCCGAATTCCGCCAGCGCAAGCTGCGGGAGAAGGCGAGCGCCGCCGCCGGCGCCAGCCGCGGGACGCTGGCCGAGATGCTGGCGCGCGTCCAGGCGGGCGAGCAGAAGGAAGTGGCCGTCGTCGTCAAGGCCGATGTCCAGGGCAGCGCCGAGGCGATCGGCGTCACCCTTGGCCGGCTGGGCAATGAGGAGGTGCGGGTCCGGGTGCTGCATTCGGCGGTCGGCCAGATCACCGAATCCGACATCCAGCTCGCCAAGGCGTCCAATGCCGTGCTCGTCGCCTTCAATGTCCGCGCCACCACCCAGGCGCGGGAGATGGCACAGCGGGACGGCGTGGATATCCGCTACTACTCGATCATCTACGAGGTCTCGGACGACATCGAGAAGCTGGTGAAGGGCAAGCTCGCCCCGGTCCAGCGCGAGAAGTTCCTGGGCTACGCGCAGATCCTCCAGGTCTTCGAGGTCAAGCGGGTGGGCAATGTGGCGGGCTGCCGGGTGACGGAAGGCGTCGTGCGGCGCGGTGCCGGCGTGCGCCTGCTGCGCGACGGCGTCGTCATCCACCAGGGCGAGCTCAGCACGCTGCGCCGCTTCAAGGACGATGTCCGCGAGGTGACCAACGGCTATGAATGCGGCATGTCCTTCGCCAACTACAACGACATCCGCGTCGGCGACCAGATCGAGTGCTACGAAGTCGAGACGGTGGCGGCGGCTTAGCCGGCGCCCCTTCCCGGCATCCCCGGGCGCGGCGCCGGAAGGTGCCGCGCCCTTTGTTTTTGCGAAGGTGAACGCCCGATGGGCAAGAGACCGCAGGAGGCCGGCAGCGGCCCCAGCCAGCGCCAGCTCCGCGTGGCGGAGGAGGTGCGCCACGCCCTGGCCGCCGTGCTGGCGCGCGGGGATTTCCGCGACCCGGACCTCGCCGGCGCGCATGTCACCGTGACGGAGGTCCGCGCCTCCCCGGACCTGAAGCACATGACCGCCTTCGTCAGCGGGCTGGGGAAGGACCTGCCTGAGCCGCAATTCCGCGCCCTGAAGCGCGCCGCCCCCTTCCTGCGCAGCCAGGTCGCCCGCGCGGTGCGGCTGAAATTCGCGCCGGACCTGCATTTCCAGCCGGACACCGCACTCGACTACGCCATGCAGATCGACCGCGCGCTGAAGCAGCCGGAGGTGGTGCGGGACCTTGCCCCACGGTCGGAGGATGATGCGGGGGAGGGGGCTTAACGCGCCCATCCCTGCATTGCCGATTTCCGCTGGCGTCGGCCGCGCGAAGCCCTATGAAGCCGCCCTTCCCGCAGCACCGACCGAGCGAATGACCCAGCGCCACCGCCACCGCAAACCCAAGGGCCGTCCCATCGATGGCTGGCTGATCGTCGACAAGCCCTCGGGCATCGGCTCCACCGATGTGGTGAACATCGTCAAGCGGCTGTTCCAGGCGCAGAAATGCGGCCATGGCGGCACCTTGGACCCGCTGGCGACCGGCCTTTTGCCCATCGCCTTCGGCGCCGCCACCAAGACGGTGCCCTATGTCATGGACGGCACGAAGTCCTACCGCTTCACCCTGCGCTTCGGGGAGGCGCGGGACACCGACGACGCCGACGGCGAGGTCATCGCCACCTCCGACGCCCGCCCCACCGATGCCGAGATCCAGGCCGCCCTGCCCGCTTTCCGCGGCGAGATCATGCAGGTCCCGCCGATCTATTCCGCCATCAAGGTCGCCGGCGAGCGCGCCTATGACCTGGCGCGCGAGGGCCAGGTGGTGGAGCTGGCTCCCCGGCCCGCCCGGATCGACCGCTTCGAGCTGATCGAGCGGCCGGATGCCGATACCGCTGTCTTCCTCGTGGAAAGCGGCAAGGGCGTCTATATGCGCTCCCTCGCCCGGGACCTGGCCCGCGCCTGCGGCACGGTCGGCCATATCGCCGCGCTGCGGCGCATGCGGGTCGGCCCCTTCCACGAATCCCACGCGATTCCCCTGGACAAGCTGCGTGGCGCGGGCGATACCCCGCCCCCTTCCCCGGCGCTGCTGCTGCCGGTGACGACCGCGCTGGCCGACATCCCGGCGCTGGCCCTCACGGCAGCGGAAGCCGCAAGGCTCGGCTTCGGCCAGGCGATCAGCCTGGTGGAGCTGATGGGCCGAATACCCGGCGAGGCCAACCCCGATGGGGGCCTGGTCCGCGCCATGGCGGGGGAGCGGCTCATCGGGCTTTGCCGCCTGGAGTCCGGCCAATTGGTGCCGGAACGCCTGGTGGCGCAGGAAAGCCCGGCAGCCGTCGGTTGAACCGCCGAAGCGTGGCCCGAGCCACCCGGCCAACAGGAGAACAACCCGATGTCGGCTCTGTCTGCGGAGCGCCGCCAGGCGCTGATCGCGCAATACGCCACGCATCCCGGTGACACGGGCAGCCCGGAAGTGCAGGTCGCCCTGCTGTCCGAGCGGATTTCCGGCCTCACCGAGCACCTCAAGACCCACGCCAAGGACTTCCACAGCCGGCGCGGCCTGCTGGTGCTGGTCGGCCAGCGGCGTGGGTTGCTGGACTACCTGAAGAAGAAGGATGCCGGCCGGTACGAGAGGCTGATCGGGAGCCTCGGGCTGCGGCGGTAGCAGAGGGAGGGCTCCGGTTGCGGCAGTGCCGCAACCCCTCAAACTCCTGCCCGCCAAGGGCCATTGAAGTTGGACCCGACGGTCGGGGCGCAAAACTCAAGGTTTCCAAAGGCCCTTCGGCCTTTGGTGGGGGAAGCCCGAGGGGGGCGAAGCCCCTCTCGGCCTTTTCCGCAGAATTCCATGGCAATCCGCCCTAGGATTGGCCATATGGGCGACCGACGGGTGACCCAGCGCGCTGGCCAAGCCCGTCACCGCCGCGCACGCGGCGGGCTGACAGGACAGAGCCGTGCGAGCCCCCGAGGGGGGCGGCGTCGGCGTTTCCGGCCACATGGAACCCCGGACCGGGGGGCGGCTGCCACAGGGGTAGTCCGCTGTCCATGCCGCCCGAAGCGCCGGGCCCGGCGTCCCGGACCGGGGCGCCGCCATCGGCCGAGACTGGCATCCCACCGCGTCGCACCGGCCCGCCCCGCCCATCGCGGGCAGCGGGCCACACCCGCAATTCCGGGCGCCCGATGCGCCCGGTCGGGGCTGCCGCGCCAGCCCGGCGCGCCGCCCCGCTGAAGGAACGACGCATGTTCGAGAATTACTTCCGCAAGGACATCGCCTGGGGCGGCCAGCTTCTGACGCTGGAAACCGGCAAGGTCGCCCGCCAGGCCGATGGCGCCGTGATGGCGCGGCTCGGCGACACCATCGTGCTCTGCACCGTGGTCGGCGCCCGCTCGGTGAAGCCGGGCCAGGATTTCTTCCCGCTGACGGTGAACTACCAGGAAAAGGCCTTCGCCGCCGGCAAGATCCCCGGCGGCTTCTTCAAGCGGGAAGGCCGGCCGAGCGAGTCCGAGACCCTGATCTCCCGCCTCATCGACCGTCCCATCCGGCCGCTCTTCCCCGACGGGTTCCGCAACGAGGTCCAGGTCATCGCGACCGTGCTCTCCCACGACATGGAGAATGACCCGGACATGGTGGCGCTGGTCGGCTGCTCCGCCGCCCTCACCCTGTCGGGCATCCCCTTCTTCGGCCCGGTCGGCGGCGCCCGCGTCGGCTATATCGACGGCCAGTACGTGCTGAACCCCACCGCCGCCCAGCGCCAGCAGAGCCAGCTCGATCTCGTCGTCGCCGGCACCGCGGAAGGCGTGCTGATGGTGGAATCCGAGGCGCAGGAGCTGACCGAGGAGGTCATGCTGGGCGCCGTGGAATTCGGCCATAAGGGCTTCCAGCCGGTCATCCAGGGCATCATCGAGCTGGCCGAGGTGGCGGCGAAGGAGCCCTGGCCGCTGCCCGAGCCCTCCGAGGCCGAGATCGCGCTGAAGGCCCGCATCGCCGAGCTCGGCCGCGGCCAGATGGCCGAGGCCTACAAGGTGGTGGAGAAGCTGGCCCGCCAGGGCAAGGTGGGCGAGGCGAAGAAGGCCGTCATCGCCGCGCTGGAGGCCGAGGGGGCCGATGTCAACGCCGCCAAGGGCCTGCTGAAGGAGCTGGAGGCGGACGTCGTCCGCAACAACATCCTCGACACCGGCCTGCGCATCGACGGCCGCGACACCAAGACGGTCCGCCCGATCACTGCCGAGGTCGGCGTGCTGCCGCGCGCCCATGGCTCCGCCCTCTTCACCCGCGGCGAGACCCAGGCCTTCTGCGTGGCGACGCTCGGCACCGGGCAGGATGAGCAGATCATCGATGCGCTGTCGGGCGAGTACCGCGAGCACTTCATGCTGCACTACAATTTCCCGCCCTACAGCGTGAACGAGACCGGCCGCATGGGCAGCCCCGGCCGCCGCGAGATCGGCCACGGCAAGCTGGCCTGGCGCGCCATCCGGCCGATGCTGCCGGAGAAGGAGAAGTTCCCCTACACGCTGCGCGTGGTCTCCGAGATCACGGAGTCCAACGGCTCCTCCTCCATGGCGACCGTTTGCGGCACCTCCCTTTCCCTGATGGATGCCGGCGTGCCGCTGAAGCGGCCGGTGGCGGGCATCGCCATGGGCCTGATCAAGGAAGATCGCGGCTTCGCCGTGCTGTCGGACATCCTCGGCGACGAGGACCATCTCGGCGACATGGACTTCAAGGTGGCCGGCACGGAGCTGGGCGTGACCTCGCTCCAGATGGACATCAAGATCACCTCCATCACCTTCGACATCATGCGCCAGGCGCTGAGCCAGGCGAAGGACGGCCGCGTCCACATCCTGGGCGAGATGGCCAAGGGGCTTTCCGGCGTGCGCGGCGACGTGGCGCAGAACGCGCCGCGCATCACCGTCATCTCCGTGCCGAAGGAGAAGATCCGCGACGTCATCGGCAGCGGCGGCAAGGTGATCCGCGAGATCACCGAGAGCACCGGCACCAAGGTGGACATCGAGGATGACGGCACCATCAAGGTGGCCGCCACCAGCCCGGAAGCGGCGCAGAAGGCGATCGACTGGATCCGCGGCATCGTCGCGGAGCCGGAAGTGGGCGTGATCTACAACGGCAAGGTGGTGAAGACCGCCGATTTCGGTGCCTTCGTGAACTTCCTCGGCGCCCGGGACGGCCTCGTTCACATCTCCGAACTGACCAATGAGCGGGTCAACCGCACCACCGATGTCGTCAATGTCGGCGATCAGGTGAAGGTGAAGGTGCTGGGCTTCGATGACCGCGGGAAGGTGAAACTTTCCATGCGCGTGGTCGATCAGCAGACGGGCGCCGACATCACGGAGCAGGTGGGCGCCCGCCGGCCGCGGCCGGAAGGCGAGAACGGGGAGGACCGGCCGCGGCGCGAGCGCGGCGACCGGCCGCGCCGGGACCGGCACGAGGCGGCGGAGTAAGGCGCAGGCGGGGCCGCCACCGGCCCCGCCACCATCCGCGCCGTGAGGGGGCGGAGGCCCCCTTCCGCCCCGGGCGAGGCATGGGCTTCGCCTCGACGACATGTTTCAATCACGATGCGCCGGCACCGCCGCGCAATGGCAGGGTTCGAGGACAGGCAGCGTGAAGGCGATCAATGCAATCCGCATGGGTGGGGTGGACGTCCTCCCGCTCGTCGAGGGCGGCAAGGGTGTCTCCGTCTCCAACGGCGCCTCCTGCGGCGCCTGGGCCTCGGCCGGCGGCGTCGGCACCTTCTCGGCCGTGAATGCCGACAGCTACGATGCCGAGGGCCGCGTCATTCCGCAGCTCTACCGCGGCGCCACGCGGCGGGAGCGGCATGAGGAGCTGGTGCGGTACGGCATCGCCGGCGGCATCGCCCAGGCCCGGGAAGCGCATGAGCGGAGCGGCGGCAAGGGCCGCATCCACGCCAACATCCTCTGGGAGATGGGCGGGGCGGAGCGGGTCATCCGCGGCGTGCTGGAAGGCGCCAAGGGGCTGATCCACGGCATCACCTGCGGTGCCGGCATGCCCTACAGGCTGTCCGAGATCGCCCGCGAATTCGGCGTGCACTACTACCCCATCGTCTCCTCCGCCCGGGCCTTCGGCGCTCTCTGGAAGCGCAGCTACAACAAGGCGAAGGACTGGCTGGGCGGCGTGGTCTATGAGGACCCCTGGCTGGCCGGCGGGCATAACGGCCTCTCCAATTCCGAGGATCCGGCGAAGCCGGAGGACCCCTATCCCCGCGTCCTCAAGCTGCGGCAGCAGATGCGCGAGCTGGGCCTGGGCGATGTCCCCATCATCATGGCCGGCGGCGTCTGGTGGCTGGAGGAATGGGAGCACTGGATCGACAACCCGGAGCTCGGGCCGGTGGCTTTCCAATTCGGCACCCGCCCGCTGCTGACGAAGGAGAGTCCGATCTCCGACGCCTGGAAGCAGCGCCTGCTGACGCTGAAGCCGGGCGATGTGCTGCTGCAGCGCTTCTCCCCCACCGGCTTCTACTCCTCCGCCATCCGCAACGACTTCCTGCGAGAGCTGGAGGAGCGCAACGAGCGCCAGGTGGCCTATACGGCGGAGCCGATCGGCGACCATGTGGCGGAGTATGCCGTCGGCCCGCGCAAGCGGAAGGTCTGGCTGACGGCGCATGACCTCGCCCGAGTCCGGCAATTCGAGGTGGATGGCTTCACCGAGGCCATGCGCACCCCGGACAATTCCCTGATCTTCGTAACGCCGGAAAAGGCGCGGGAGATCGTGAAGGATCAGGTGGATTGCATGGGCTGCCTTTCCGCCTGCCGCTTCTCCAACTGGTCGCAGCACGGGCCGGATTACGACAACGGCAAGAAGGCCGATCCGCGCAGCTTCTGCATCCAGAAGACGCTGCAGGACGTGGCGCATGACGGGGCGCTGGAAAGCAACCTGATGTTCGCCGGCCACAACGCCTTCCGCTTCGGCAGCGACCCCTTCTATTCCAACGGCTTCATCCCCACGGCGAAGCAGTTGGTGGAGCGTATCCTGACGGGGCGGTGATTCTCTCCCCAGGAAGCCGCGCAGTGGCTTCCTGGGGCCCGCGAGTCCCCAATATCCCAAGGCCTTGTACAGCCTGCCGCGGCAAAGCCGCGTCAGGGCACCAGGGAGCGCCGATTCCGAAATCGCCTCGAATGGCGGCCGGCGCCGTCCTGTGCCGCTACCCTCCCAGCGCTGCGAACAGCCGCGCCGCCGGCGGCCAGGCCGCCATCACCTCTTCCCGGAAGGTCCAGGCCGCCGTCGCACCGCCCGCGAGCAGCAGCAGGGAACCGATCCAGGCCGCCGCCAGCAGCGGCCCGCCCGAAGGCGCCGGCGGCGGCGGGGGCACCATGGCCCGCACCGCCGGCCGCGGCGCGGGGGGCTCCGGCGGCGGCGCCACCACCACCACGGGCGCCGGTGCCGGGGCCACCGGCTCCGGCATGGCGACCGCCGCCGCCTCCACCACCCAGGCCGTACCGCAGCGCACGCAGCGCACCCGCCGCGCGCGCGCGAGCAGCGCGTCGGGAACTTCGTACACCGCGGCGCAGCTCGGGCAGGCGGATCGCATCGCAATGAGTCTGCCGCCAGCCGGTCTGCGCTGCAAGCATGCCCTCCGCCCTTGGCGCGACGCGCGCCGGGCGGCATTGTCCGGCCATGGTTCGCTTCGCCGGTGTGGGCCTGCGCTATGCCGAGCCGCCCGGGCGCCCGCCCGGCGCGGGCCAGGCCGCATTGCAGGACCTCACCTTCACCCTGCCCTCCGGCAGCTTCCACTGGCTGCTGGGCGAATCCGGGGCGGGAAAATCCTCGCTGCTCCGCCTGATGCAGCTTGCCCAGCGCCCGACCAGCGGGGTGGTGGAGGTGCTGGGCGCCGACCTCTCCCGCACCCGCCGCCGCGCCTTGCCGGCGCTGCGCCGCCGCATCGGCGTGGTGTGGCAGGATTTCCGCCTGCTGCCGCACCTCAGCGTGCGGGACAATGTCGCCCTGCCCTTGCGCATCGCCGGCCGGCCGGAAGCCGGGCTGCTGGCCGATGTGGCGGAGATGCTGCGCTGGGCCGGCCTCGATGCCCGCGCCGACTCGCTGCCTGCCGCGCTCTCTGGCGGGGAGCAGCAGCGCGCCGCCCTGGCCCGCGCCGTGGTCATGCGCCCCGCCTTGCTGCTGGCGGATGAACCGACCGGCAATCTGGATGCCGCCCAGGCCCGCCGCATCCTGGCCCTGCTGCAGGAGATGCACCGGCTGGGCACCACCGTGGTGGTCGCGACCCATGCCGATGCGCTGGTGCGGGCCTTTCCCGCCCCGGCGCTGCGGCTGCAGGGCGGCCGGCTGATGAGCCATGGCTGAACCCCGGCTGCGCCGCCCCCGCGGGCGGGACCCGCTCGGCCTGCGCCGTGCCCTGTCCGGCCGGCTGCTGCCGGGGCTGGTCGCCGCCATGGCGCTGCTCGCCGCCCTGGCCATTGCCGGGGCCAGGGGCGCGGCCGGGCTGACGGCGCGCTGGGAAGGCGGGGCGGCGGCGGCGATGACCGTGCAGCTCCCGCCCGCCGCCGCAGCGGATGGCCGCCTTTCCCGCGCGCTGGAAGCGCTGACGGAATTGCCCGAGGTGGCCGCCGCCCGCGCCATGGACCAGGCGCGCCTCGCCGCCCTGCTCCGCCCCTGGCTGGGCGAATCCCCGGCCTTTCCCCTGCCCGTGGTGATCGAGCTGCGCCTGGCCGCCCTGCCGGAGGACCCCGCCTGGCTCACCAGCCGCATCGCCGCTGCGGTGCCCGGCGCCTCGGTGGAGGCGCATGGCGTCTGGGTGGCGCGGCTGCTGGCCCTGGCCCGCAGCCTGGAAGCGGTGGCGCTGGCGGCGCTGCTGCTGGTCGCCGGCATCGCCGTGGCGGTGGTGGCGGTCGCGGTGCGCGCCGGCATCGCGGCGCGGCGGGACGCCATCGCCCTGCTGCACGATCTCGGCGCGACGGATGCCGATATCGCCGGCCGCTTCGCCGCCCGCGCCGCCTGGCTGGTGGGAGTGGGCGGGCTGCTCGGCACGCTGCTCGCCGTGCCGGTGCTGGCGGGCTTCGCCAACCTCGCCGCGCCGCTGCTGGGGAGCAGCCCCGGCGCCGGCCTGGCCCCCCCCTGGCAGCAGGCCTGGCAGCCCTGGGCGCGGCTGCCCTGGCCGGAGCTGGCGGCGCTGCCCCTGCTGGCGGCGGCGCTGGGCTGGGCCACCGCCCAGGCCACGGTCCGGCGCTGGCTGCGCCGGCTGCCATGACCGGGCCGCCCCCGCCCCGCGCCCCTGCCCGCTGGCCGCGCCGCCGGCTGCTGGCGCTGCTCGCCACCCTGCCGCCCCTCGCTTTCCTGGCCGGCTTCGCCTGGTATCTCCGCCTCTCCGCCGCCCCGCCCCAGGCGCCGGAGCAGCAGACCGCCGGCATCGCCGTGCTGACCGGCGGGGCGGAACGGGTGGCGACCGGCCTCCGCCTGCTGCAGGAGGGACGGGCGGCCAAGCTCGTCATCTCCGGCGCGCATCCGCATGCCACGCTGGCCGATCTCGCCCGCAGCGCGGGGCTGGAACCGGCGGCACTGGCCGGCCGCGTCACCCTGGGCAGCGGCGCTACCAGCACCCGCGGCAATGCGGCGGAGATCGCCGATTGGGCGCGGGCGGAGGGAATCGGCTCGCTCCGCGTCGTCACCGCCGGCTACCACATGCCGCGCGCCCTGCTGGAATTGCGGCGGGCGCTGCCCGGCGTTGCCCTGGTGCCGCACCCGGTGGTGCCGGCCAGCCTGCGGGACCGCGAGGCGGGCGGGCGCTGGCGCACCTGGTCCCTGCTGGCGGGCGAGTACCTCAAGCTGCTGGCCGCCTGGGCGGGGTTGCACCGGCCCGGCCCCGGCCTTCCGGAACCGAGTTCATGACCTGGCTGCGCTCCGTCCTGTTCAACCTGATGTTCTATGTCCTCACCGCCGGCTCGACGCTGCTCGCCCTGCCGCTGCTGCTGGCGCCGCGCGCCTGGCTGCTGCCGCCGATGCGCTGGTGGGCGGCGACCATCCTCTGGCTGCTGCGCCTTCTCTGCGGCATCCATGTGCGGGTGACGGGGCTGGAGCACCTGCCGCGCGGCGCGGCGCTGCTGGCGGCCAAGCACCAATCGGCTTTCGACACCGTCATCTGGCTGCGCCTGCTGCCCGACGCCGCCTATGTGCTGAAGCGGGAGCTGCTGTGGATCCCGTTCTATGGCTGGCTGGCGCGGAAGGTGGGGATGATCGCGGTGGACCGCGCCGCCGGGGGCGCCGCCATGCGCTCTCTGCTGAAGGCGGGGCGGGCGGCGGCGGCGACCGGCCGGCAGATCGTGATCTTCCCGGAAGGCACCCGCGTCGCCCCGGGCGTGCGCATGCCCTACCAGCCCGGCGTGGCGGCGCTGGCCGCGGCCACCGGCCTGCCCGTGCTGCCGGTGGCGACGGATAGCGGGCTGTGCTGGGGGCGGCGGAGCTTCCTGAAGCATCCCGGCACCATCACCGTCGCCATCCTGCCGCCCCTGCCGACCGGGCTGCGGCGGGACGCGCTGCTGGCCGCGCTGGAAACCGCCATCGAGAGCGAGACCGACCGGCTGGTGCGGGGGCAGCGTGTGGATAACCCGGTGGACAATGCCGTCGCCGCTCTTCGCAGTTAAAGCGAGCTCCCCGGCCCAAGCTGCTGCGATAGGCGGAGATTCGGTTCTGCCCAAGGCTTGGGACAAGCTTCTCCACACCCCGTCGCCGCCGGGGAAGTGGTTGATATCGCGGATTATTATGGCGTGGAATTGTAACGTCCCGCCGGTTCGCCGCCGGCCAGCCCGGGCGCCGCCGCCGCGTCGCCGGGCGCCCGCTGCGCCGCCCGGCGCGATGTGGACAAAGCGCCGGCCGGCAGCCCGGCCGCGGCCACGCAATCCGCAGTAGCCCCAGGCCCGGCCTCCGGCTAAGGAACGGCCATGTCGCGCCACGCCCTCCTTGCCCCGGCCCTCCTCGCCCTGCTTGCAGCCGCGCCGCCGGCCGGGGCGCAAATGCGGCCGCAGCCCCCGCAGGCGGCGCAGGTCAACCGCATCGTCGCCGTAGTGAATGGCGATGTCGTCAGCCGCGCCGACATCGTCGGTCGCGCCCGGCTCTTCGCGCTGAATGCCGGCATCGGCGTCTCGCCGGAGACGCTGGAGCGGATGCAGCCGCAGGTCATCCGCCTCATCGTCGATGAGAAGCTGCGGGCGCAGGAGATCCAGCGCCGCCGCATCCCCGTCTCGGATGCCGAGGTCGCGGAGGCGGTGCAGGATCTGGAGCGCCGCAACAACCTGCCCGCCGGCGGGCTGCGCGCCCAGCTCGCCCAGGTCGGCGTTGCGCCGCGCCTGCTCTACGACCAGATCCGCACCCAGATCGGCTGGGGCCGCGTCCTGCGCCAGCAGCTCGGGCCGGAGGCGGAGCCGACCCCGGCGGAGGTGGAGGAGGCGCTGCGCAACATCCGCGCCCGCATCGGCCAGCCGGAATACCTCGTCTCCGAGATCTTCATTCCGGTGGACGACCCGACCACCGAGCCGGAGACCCGCCGCTTCGTCGAGGAGGTGATCCGCCAGCTCCGCGCCAGCACCCCCTTCCCGGTCGCCGCCACCCAGTTCAGCCAGGCGCAGAGCGCGCTGCAGGGCGGCGATATCGGCTGGGTGCGGAAGGAGGAGGTGGACAGCGAGGTGGGCGACCTGCTCGAGCGCATGCCCCCGGGCGCCATCACCAACCCGGTGCGGGTGGCGGGCGGCTACCAGATCGTCGCCCTGCGCCAGCGGCGGGAGAGCGGCCGGGACATCGCGACCCTCATCACCATCCGCCAGGCCTTCTTCGCCTTCTCCGGCACGCTCGACCCGAACGCCCCCACCCAGCAGCAGCGCGACCAGGTGGAGAGGGCGCAACGCCTGGCCGCCACCGCCCGGAGCTGCGAGGCGGTGGAGCAGGCGGCCCGCGGCAGCGGCGGCGACCGCCCGGCGGATCCCGGCCAGATCCGGCTGGAGGAGGTGAACCCGCCCCAGCTTCGCAGCCTGCTGGCCGGCCTGCCCGCCGGCCGCCCGGCCCAGCCCATCCTGACGCCGGAGGGCGTGATGGTGATGATGCTGTGCAGCCGGGAGCAGCGGAACCTGGCCGAGACCAATGCCCAGCAGGTGAAGAGCCAGCTCCTGCGCGACCGGGTGGAGAATCTCTCCCGCCAGTTGCAGCGCGACCTGCGCCGCCGCGGCAATATCGAGATGCGGAGCTGACCGGGGAGGCCAAGCTGACCGGGCCGGCGCTGCCCAGCCTCCGCGAGACCATCGCCCGGCACGGGTTGGAGGCACGGAAGTCGCTCGGCCAGCATTTCCTGCTGGATGAGGCGCTGTGCCGCCGCATCGCAGCCCAGGCCGGGGACCTGACGGGCCGTCAGGTATTGGAGGTGGGGCCGGGCCCGGGCGGGCTGACCCGCGCCCTGCTGGCGACGCCGGCGGCGCAGGTGACGGCGGTGGAGCTGGACCGCCGCGCCGTGGCCGCGCTGGCCGAGCTGGAAGCGGCCTTTCCCGGCCGGCTGCGGGTGATCGAGGCGGATGCGCTGCGGGTGGACGTGGCCGAGGTGATGCCGGCGCCAAGGGTGATCGTCGCCAACCTGCCCTACAATGTCGGCACGCCGCTACTGGTGGGCTGGCTGCGCCAGGCCGCCGCGCTGGACCGCATGGTGCTGATGTTCCAGCAGGAGGTGGCGGAGCGCATCTGCGCCGCGCCGGATACCGAGGCCTATGGGCGGCTCGGCGTGCTGGCGCAGTGGCGCTGCCGGGCCACGCTGCTGCTGCGCCTGCCGCCCGGCGCCTTCAGCCCGCCGCCCAAGGTGTGGTCCGCCGTGGTCGGGCTGGAACCGCATGCGGAGGATCCGGAGGAGGCGCTGTTCCGGGCGATGGAGCGGCTGACCGCGGCCGCCTTCGGCCAGCGGCGGAAGATGCTGCGGGGGGCGCTGAAAAGCCTCGGCGATGCGGAGGGGCTGCTGGCGGCGGCAGGCATCGACGGCGCGCGCCGGGCGGAGACGCTGAGCGTGGCGGAATTCGACCGGATGGCGCGGGCGCTGCTGGCGAGGACCCAGGCCGGGTGATCGGGGGCCTTGCCCGGCAGTGCCGACCCGCCGGCGGCGGGCGCTGCCCCCGTTGGCGGCAGGGCCGCCAACCCCCGCCGGGGACCGGACCAGTCCCCGGACCCCGGTGGGAGTTTTGACCCGACCGTCCCGGGCACTTCAGTCCAGCGTGATGCCCAGGCTCCGGATCAGCGGCACCCAGACCGCCTTCTCCCGGGCCAGGCGCGCCGTGAACGCCGCCTCGCCGCCAGGCAGCGGGTCCAGGCCCTGGTCCCGCATTTTCCCGGCCACATCGGCATCCTGCAGCACCGCCAGCAGCTCCGCCCGCAGCCGTGCCACCGGCGCGTCGGGCGTCGCCCGCGGCAGCACCAGCGCCTGCCAGGCATGGGCCTCGAACCCCGCCAGCCCCAGCGCCTCCGCCACCGTCGGCACTTCCGGCAGTTGCGGCAGCCGCGCCTCCGAGCACACCGCCAGGGGGCGGAAGCGGCTACTCGAAAAATGCTCGCGGCCGGCGAAGAGGTCGATCACCGCCACCTCGATGGTGCCGGCCAGCATGTCGGTCATCATCGGCGCCAGGCCACGGTAATGCACCGGCGTCAGCTTCGCCCCGGTCTCCCGCGCCAGCCGCTCCATCGCCAGGTGATGCGGCAGGCCGGCGCCAGGGGAGCCGTACTGCATCGGCTCCGCCGCCGCCCGCGTCCGCGCCACCAGCGCCGCCGCGCTGCCGATCTCGGACCCGGCCCGCACCGCCAGAACCAGGTGGAAGCGGGCGGTGGTGCCGATGACCCGGAAATCCTTCTCCGGGTCATAGGCCAGCCGGCGGTAGAGCACCGGGTTGTACACCAGCGTGCCATTATCCGCGCTGCCGAAGGTCAGCCCGTCCGGCGCCGCCCTGGCCACCGCCTCGGCGCCGATGCCGGTGCCGGCGCCCGGGCGATTGTCCATGACGATGGGCTGGCCGAGCCGTGGCGCCAGCCCCTTCGCCAGCAGCCGGGCGATCAGGTCGAAGCCGCCGCCCGGCGGGGCGGGGACGATCCAGCGCAACGGCCGCTCCGGCGCCCATTCCGGTTGCGCGGCCGCCCGCCGCGCCAGGCCGGGCCCGGAGAAGGCGAGCACCGCCCCCAGCACGCCGCGCCGATCGGTCCGCATGCGCCTTCCTCTCCTTCCTGTCCGCTCCTTGTCCGCGACCGCCCGGGCATCGCGCCCGGCATCGCCGGGCGGTGGGGTCCGGACCGGTATCGGCCTGACTATGTCGGCCGATGCCGGCCGGATATTCCCGAGCCGGCGCTTCGCGGCCTGGGCGTGCCCCCCTCCGGCGTGCACGCCCGGGCCGATCACAGGCTAGCGCGCGGGCGGCGGAGGTTGAAGGACCGCATCCATCTGCCCACACTCTCCGCCACTTCCGTGGAGTCGCGGCCCCCCGCCGTGGCCTGTTCTGCTTCAGGACCCCCGCATCGCATGTCCGCCCTGCCGACCCGCCGCCTGCTCGGCAACGCCGCCCTGGCGCTGCTGCTGGCCGGCTGCAGCACCACCCCTAACCAGGCGATCGCCCAGCGCGGCCTGCTCCCGGATTTCGCCGATCTGGCGGAGCGGGTGCTGCCCGCCGTGGTCAACATCGCCGTCACCGCCGAGCAGCGCCAGGTGGAGCTGCCGCCGGAGCTGCGCGGCACCCCCTTCGAGCGCTATTTCCGCGACCGCCAGCGCAACCGGCGGCAGGAGGTGACGGGGGCTGGCTCCGGCTTCATCATCGACCCCACCGGCTACATCGCCACCAACAACCATGTGGTGGGGAATGCCAGCCGGGTGGTGGTCGCCCTGCAGGACGGCACGGAGCTGCCGGCCAGGGTGATCGGCTCGGACGAGCTGACCGACCTGGCCCTGCTGAAGGTGGAGCCGCGCGGGCCGCTGGTCAGCGTGCCCTGGGGCGCGTCCAGCCAGGCCCGGGTGGGGTCCTGGGTGCTGGCCGCCGGAAATCCCTTCGGGCTGGGCGGCAGCGTCACCTCCGGCATCGTCTCCGCCCGCGGCAGGGAGATCGGGGCCGGGCCTTTCGATGATTTCATCCAGACCGATGCCGCCATAAATCCCGGTAATTCCGGCGGCCCGCTGTTCAACCAGGCGGGCGAGGTGATCGGCATCAACACCGCCATCTACTCGCCCTCCGGCGCCTCCGCCGGTATCGGCTTCGCCACCCCGTCGGACCTCGCCCGGCCGGTGATCGAGCAATTGCGGCGGGACGGAAGGGTGGAGCGCGGCTGGCTGGGCGTCGCCGTGCAGGATCTGGTGGCGGAGGAGCAGCGCCAGGGGCGCCGCGGCGTGCTGGTGGCGGGGATCGAGCGCAACAGCCCGGCGGGGCGGGCGGGGCTGCGCCAGGGGGATATCGTCGTCGCGGTGAATGGTGACAGGGTGGACACCTCCCGCGCCCTGGTGCGGACCGTGGCGGCGGTGCCGCCGGGCCAGACGGTGCGGTTGACCGTGGTGCGGGAAGGACGGGAGCGCGAATTTTCGGTACAGGTTGGGCGGCGGCCGGGGCAGGGTTAGGCGAAGCGGGCTTTGTGAAGCCAAGCCTCATCGGGGTTTGCAGGGGCAGGAGCCCCTGCCAGCGCGGGCAGCAAGGGGTTGGCGTGGTGGCTTGCGGCCGGCGCGGCAAAGTCGGGTTATGTCACCGGGGAGAAGCCCATCGGGGGACAGGAGCCCCCCGCCCGCGCCGGCGACAAGGGTTGGTGTGGCGGCTTGTCGCCGGCGCGGCAAAAACAGCCACCGGCGCGGAGAAGGAAGATGCGCATTCTGTTGGTCGAGGACGATGCCGAGGTCGCCCGCTTCGTGCGGAAGGGCCTGCAGGAAGCCGGGCATACCGTGGAACACGCGCCGAACGGCCGGGACGGCCTCTTCCTCGCCGCCTCCGAGCAATTCGACATGCTGGTGCTGGACCGCATGCTGCCTGGCGGCGTCGATGGCGTGCGGCTGGTGGAGACCCTGCGCAGCCAGGGCAACCGCACCCCCGTGCTGTTCCTCTCGGCGCTTTCCGCGGTGGATGAGCGGGTGAAGGGGCTGAAGGCCGGCGGCGACGACTATCTCACGAAACCCTTCGCCTTCGCCGAGCTGCTGGCGCGGGTGGAGGCGCTGGCCCGCCGCCCCTCCGTGGACGCGCCGGCGACGCGGCTGCGGGTGGCGGATCTGGAGCTCGACCTACTCTCCCGCACGGTGACGCGCGCCGGCAAGCGCATCGATGTGCAGCCGCGGGAATTCCGGCTGCTGGAGCATCTGATGCGCCATGCCGGCCAGGTGGTGACGCGCACCATGCTGCTGGAGAAGGTGTGGGACTACCATTTCGATCCGCAGACCAACGTCATCGACGTGCATGTCAGCCGGCTGCGGCAGAAGCTGGACAAGGGCTTCGACAAGCCGCTGATCCATACGGTGCGCAACGCCGGCTACATGATCCGGGCGGAGCCGTGACCCAGCCGGGCGCCGCCCGGCTGCAAGGCCTGGCGCGGCGGACCGGAGCAGCCTCCTCCGCCCGGCGCGCGGGGATGGCATGGCGGCGGCCGGACGTCCATGCCGCGCGGCACACAGGGTTGGTGTGGCGGCTGCGTGCCGGGCGGCCGACAGCGCGTGTCGGGCGGCCGAACATATGAACGTGCAGCGGCCGCGCAGCGCCATGCCGCGGCGCGGGGCGGAGCAGGCGCCGCTGCCCGGCGCGCCGCTTGGCCCGCCGCGGCTGCTCAAATCCGCCGGCTTCCGCTTCGCCGTGCTCTTCGCCGCCATGTTCGCCTGCGCCGCCGTGGCGCTGGTCGCCGTGCTGTGGTGGGCCACCGCCGGCGCGCTGGACCGCCAGACCGATGCCGCCGTCCGCGCCGATGCCGTGGCGCTCGCCGAACGCTGGCGGGAAGCCGGCGTCACCGGCCTGGCCGAGGCGATCGAGGAGCGCCTCGCCGTCGATGTCGAGAGCGAGTCCATCTACCTGCTGATGGACGCGGAAGGAAATCGCCGCCTCGCCGGCAATCTCGACCGCTGGCCGCCCAATATGGCGCCGGAGGAGGTGTGGTTCCGCACCCGCGTGCTGCATGACGGGCTGGCAGCAGAAGCCAGGCTGCACCGGGTGGATCTGCCCGGGCTGCGCCTGCTGGTCGGGCGGGACGAGACGGAGCGCAGCCAGCTCCGCCGCCTGCTGACAGAGGGCGTGGTCTGGGCCTCCTCCGCCGTCGCCATCTTCGCCATGGTCGGCGCCTGGCTGATCCGCGCCGCGCTGCAGGCGCGGATGCGCCCCACCTTCCTCACCACCGCGGCCATCGCCGGCGGCGATCTTTCCTCCCGCGTCGCGCTGTCCGGCCGCGGCGATGAATTCGACCGCCTGGCGCAAACGCTGAACATGATGCTGGACCGCATCGGCACGCTGATGGAAGGCGTGCGCGGCGTTTCCGACGCCATCGCGCATGATCTGCGGACGCCCATCGCCCGCGCCCGCGCCAAGCTGGAGGATGCGCTGGCGACCGCGCCCGATGAGGAGGCGCTGAAGGCGGCGGTGGAGCAGGGCATCGCCGATCTCGACAATATCAGCCGCATCTTCCAGGCCCTGCTGCGCATCGCGGAGGCCGAGGCCGGCGCCCGCCGCGCCGCCTTCGCCCCCTTCGACCTGGCGGCGGTGCTGGCCGATGCGGCGGAGATCTACGAGGCGATGGCGGAGGCGCGCGGCCAGCGCCTGACCACCGAATTGCCGTCGAGCCTCGAGATCATGGGCGACCGCGATCTGCTGCTGCAGGCGGTGGCGAATCTGCTGGACAACGCCATCAAATTCACCCCGCCCGATGGCGCCATCGCGCTGAGCGCGCGGCGGCTGGGGCTGGCGGTGGAGGTGGCGGTGGCGGATAACGGCCCGGGCATCGCGCCCGAGGACCGCAGCCATGCGGGCGAACGCTTCTTCCGCGCCGACAAGGCGCGGGCGACGCCCGGTTCCGGCCTCGGCCTCTCCCTGGTGCAGGCGGTGGCGCATCTGCATGCGGGGGAGGTGCGGCTGGAAGATGCGATGCCGGGCCAGACCCCGCCCGGCCTCAGGGTGGTGGTGCGGCTGCCGGCGCCCTGATGATGGGCAAATCATGACCCAATCGTCACCCGCGGCCCATCGGCGGAAGAGGCTGCCCGGCTCATATTCGGCAGAAATGCGACAGCCTTTGGCCGCCCTTCTGCTCACCCACCTCCTGGCGCTGCCGGTGGCGGCGGAGCCGGGGCCGCGCGTCACCACCGATACCGTGGAATATTGCGGCAGCCTGGCGGCGCGGCTGGCCAGCCTGCCGGCGGCGGAGCGCGAGCCGAGCCGGAGCCTGGGCGCCGAGGGCAAGCGGCTGTGCGATACCGGGCATGTGCGGACGGGCATCGCCAAGCTGCGCCGGGCGATGCGGGCGGCGCAGGCCGCGCCCGCCACGCCCTGACCGGTCCGGGTTGAGGGGGGCGGCGGAGCGGCCTAAGCTCCCTGGGTCATCGAGGAACGGGCCGTGGGCGAGGTGCTTGTCGCGACCGGGGGCGGGTTCCCCGCCATCATACGGGGCCGCCCGCGGAGCCGTCACGCCTTTGCCGCCGGGGTGGGTGCCCGGCAAGGCGCGCTGCCTGGCGGCATCGGCGACGGCGTGCGGCGCATGGCGCGGGACATCGCCGGCCGGCGGAGGCCCTCGCAGCGCTCCCGCTACCGCATGGACCATATCCGCCATATGCCGCCGGTGCCGGGCCAGCCTGGCACCGGCGCGATGAGCTGCGCCGCCGTCAAGCATCACCGCAAGGCGCCCACTGCCTTCGCGGCAAAGGGCAGGCCCGTGCGCACGGAAAGCTGAGCCAACCGCCACAGCAGAGGAGACCGTCCATGCTCGACAGCACCGAATACCGCATCCCCTCCATGCGCCATAAGGTGAGCCCGGAGGAGTGGCAGGCGCGCGTCGATCTCGCCGCCTGCTACCGGCTGGTCGATCTGTACCATATGAGCGACCTGATCGCGAACCATGTCTCCGTCCGCGTGCCGGGCGAGGATGCCTTCCTCATCAACGCCTACGGCCTGCTGTATGAGGAGATCACCGCCTCCTCCCTGATGAAGATCGACTATGACGGCAACATCCTGCTGGCGCCGGAATTCCCCGGCGAGAAATATGGGGTGAACCGCGCCGGCTTCGTCATCCATTCGGCGATCCACAAGGCGAAGCACGACATCGCCTGCGTCGCGCATACCCACACCTGGGCGGGCATGGCCGTCTCGACGCTGGAATGCGGGCTGATCCCGAATACCCAGACCAGCATGCGCTTCGCCCATATCAGCTATCACGACTTCAGCGGCGTCGTGCTCGACCTTTCCGAGCAGGAGCGGCTGGTGCGCGACCTGGGCGACAACAACGCCATGATCCTGCGCAACCACGGGCTGCTGACGGTGGGCAAGACCATCCCGGAGTGCTTCAACGCGCTGCACCGGCTGGAGCTGTCCTGCAAGACGCAGATCGCGGCGATGTCCTGCAACAGCCCGATGATCAAGGTGCCGCAGGATGTGGTCGAGAAGACCTACATGAACTACCAGCCGCAGACCCGCCGGCCCTTCGGCCTGCTCGACTGGCCGGCGCTGCTGCGCAAGCTGGACAGGATCGACCCGAGCTACCGGGATTGATCCCCCCGCAGCCGCTGCGCGGCTCCGCGGGGGCCCCGTGGTCGCCCAGCGGCGGATGACTCGCACAGCCTTCCGCGGCGAAGCCGCGGAAGGACAACGGGCGGTCCGCTCGACATCACGAGCGGATGGCCCGGTGGAGTGGGGTTAGGACGGCGGATGCGGGTGCTTCTTTCGGATGTCGCGGCGGTGAGGCATGCGGCGCGTATCCTGGCCGCGGTCCCGGGCGCCGAATTGGTGCCGGTGGCACCGGAGGGCGCGCTGCCGGAGACCGCCGGCGTCGAGGTGGCGTTCATCACGCGGGATCTGTTCCGCGGCGGTACGCGGTACCGCCTCACGCCGCGCTTCCTCCGATTCGTCGAATTGCTGAAGGCGACGCCCAGCCTGCGCTGGGTACAGACCTTCTCCGCCGGTACGGACATGGCCGTGTACCAGGAGATGCTGGCGCGCGGCCTGCTGCTCACCAACGCCGCCGGCGCCAGCGCGCCCGCGGTGGCGCAGACCGCCGTCACCGGGCTGATGGCGCTGGCCCGCGGCTTTCCCCGCGCCGCCGCGGCGCAGCGCCGGCACGCCTGGGAACCGCTCTACAGCGACCCGGAGCCGCGCGATGTGGAGGGGCAGCACGCCCTCATCCTCGGCACCGGCCCGATCGGGCAGGAGATCGGCCGGCTCTGCCGCGCCTTCGGCCTGCGCACCACCGGGATGCGGCGCGATGCCGCCGCGGGCGCGCCGCCGGGCTTCGACGCGGCGGCGGGCTTCGCCGATCTGCCCTCGCTGCTGCCGCGGACGGATTGGCTGATCCTCGCCTGCCCGCTGACCGAGGCGACGCGCAACGTCATCGATGCGCGCGCCCTGGCGCTGCTGCCGCCCGGGCGGCATCTGGTGAATGTCGCGCGCGGCGGGGTGGTGGATGAGGCGGCGCTGCTGGCGGCGCTGACCAGCTTCCATCTCGCCGGCGCCTTCCTCGACGTCTTCGCCATGGAGCCGCTGCCGGCGGAGAGTCCCTTCTGGGATTTGCCGAACGTCATCGTCTCCCCGCACAGCGCCGCGGCCAGCGACGGGCTGCCGGAGCGCGTGGCGGCAATCTTCGCCGACAACCTGGCGCGCTGGGCGCGCGGCGAGACGCTCCGCAACCTCGCGCGGTAGCTGCGCCGAAGGACGCAGTCGCGTCCGGGCGCGCCCATGCGCGCTCGACGTCGCGCCGGAGGCGCGCGGAGCGCGCTCACCCCGTCCGCGCCACCACGGCCTGCACCGCCCGCTGCCACGCCTCCCAGGCCGCATCGGCCGCGCCGCCGGCACGCTCCGCCGCCAGGCTCGCCTGGTTCAGCCGCCGCCGGGCCTCCTCCCGCTCCGCGCCGGTGCGGTCCTCCACCGCCGCGCGGGCGCGGCTCAGCACCGCTTCCGCCGCCACGTATTGCCGGATGGCGCCGCGCGCCGCCTCCAGCAGCCGGCGCGCCTCGGCCAGGCCCTCCGTCACCCCCTGCAGCCCGTCGCGGCCGGGCGCATCGGCCGGCAGCCTTTCCAGTACCGCCCGCAGCGCCTCCAGCGTGCCGGGCCCGCCCGGCAGGCGGCGCTGCTCGCGCTCCACATCCACCTCCCGCCAGCGCAGCAGGATCGGGTCGCCCAACCCGGCATCCCATAGCGGCACCTCCTGCCGCCCCTCCCGCTCGAAGACGAAGCGCAGCGTGGTCGGCGTGCCCTCCAGCACCGCCTCATGCCGCAGGCCGAAATCCCCCTCCGCCGCCACCGGGAAGCGCGGCGTCGCGCCCGGCCGGCGGGGCAGGTCCACCACCAGCCGGCCGCGCGCTCCGCGCGGGTCGATGGCCAGCGCCACCTCCTCCCGCCGCTGCGTACCGATGACGACGACGCCGCGGCGGAACTCGACCTTCGCCGGCCGCTCGCCGCTCGCCGTCGCGCTGTTCAGCAGCACGTCGCGGTCGCGGGCGAAGGCCAGCAGCCGCGTCTCGCCCGGCGCCACCGCGCGGATCTCGGCATCGCCCAGATAGGCGCCGGACTCCGCCCCATCCGCGCCGTACACGGCGGCCAGCCCATCCGGCAGCACGCTGCTGCCGGTGTTGCGCAGCCGGACCGCGTTCAGCGGGTTGCGGGCATGCACATCCTGCACCCACCACAGCCGCTCGGCCGGCAGGGTGGCGTCGAGGAAAGGCAGGTTCGCCGTCTCACCCGCCCGCAGCGCCACCGGCGCCGGCAGGGTGAAGGCCACCCGCCCGGCCGAGGCGCTGGCGCTCGCCGCCGGCAGCGCCGCCACATCCTCCGCGAAGCCCGGCGCCGCCGGCGGCGGGGGGGCCGCGGCAGCCGCGGCCGGCGGCGCGGCCCGCATGGCCCGGGCCGGCCGTTCCGCCTGGGCCTCCGGCACCGGCCGCGCGCCGGTATCGGCGGCAACCACCACCTGCTCCGCCGCCCGCACCGGCAGCTCCGGCCGCGCCACCCGGATGGGGGCATAGAGCGCCTGGCGATAGGCCGCCGGATTGCCGGAGACGAGGGCCAGCCGCACCCCGTCCCAATCCGCGCCGGAGCGGTTCTCCACCACCGCCCAGCCCTGCAGCCGGGCTTCCCCGCCGCCCGCCGGCACCAGCAGCCGCCAGCTCGGCTTCCACAGCGGCGCGGCGGCGACATAGGCGAAGCCCACCTCCCGCGCCGCCCCGGCGCCGCGCAGGCGGATCTCCACCTGCCGCTCATCCGCGCTGCGGCTGGCGGCCATCGCCTCCGCCGCCCGGGCGATGCGGGCAGCGAGGGCGGCATCGGTCAGCCTTACCTCCTCCCCCTCCCGCAGCAGCAGCAGCCGCAGCCCCTGCGGGGTGAGGAGGGAGAGGCGCAGCCCGCCCTCCGCCTCCTCCGCATCGGCGATGCGGCCGGTGGTGCCGCCGGCCTCCACCGCCTGGCCGCGCAGCGCCCGCAGCACCGCCGCACGGTTCTCGAAATCGCCGGGGCGGAGCGGCAGGCCGCGGAAGGCCTCCGCCTCCAGATCCTGGGCCGGCAGGCGGAGGGCTTCGACGGCGCCGCCGGGATCGCGCAGCACCAGGGATTTCAGGATGTCGTCCACATCCTCGACCGGGGCGCGGAAGGTGATGCTGGCAGCCGGCGCCAGGGTGCCGGCACGCTCGATCTGGATCAGCCCGGCATTGGAGAGGGTGACGGCACGCACCGGCAACTCCTCCGCCCGCGCCGCCGGGGCAAGGGGCGTGGCCAAGGGGATGGCCAAGGGGATGGCAAGCCAGGCAAGCAGCAGGGCAGGGCGCATCGGAGCCTCGGGAAAGGGGAGGGGCGCAGGGTAGCGGCAAATGCGGCGGCAAGGCGGCGCCGACCCCGGCCCGTGAGAGAAAGCGAGATGCTCAGCCCCCGGCTTCATCCAGCAATTGCCGCAGCTCCTCGGCCGGGCGCGGCACCGGCTTCCCCCGCACGCCATGCGCCGCCAGCCATTGCCCCAGCGCCGCCTGCGCCGCCGGCCGCATCGCCCTCTCCTGCCAATCCGCCGGCAAGCCGTCCAGGCGAAAGGCCGCCCGGAGCCCAAGGCCGGAAACCAGACAACTCTGCCCATCCGCCGAAACGCGGAGATTGATCGTCATTCCAGAACATTCTCTGGGTACGCGACATAGGGGCATGGAAGCGCGGCGGAGGTGAGGCGGTGCGGCGCAGGCTCTGGTCACGATTGCGGGAGTGTATGCGTCGTGATGGAGCACGCGTCGCGACGGCGCGGGAGCGGTGCGGTTTCCCTTGCCTTGGCTGGCGCCACGGGCGCAGCCTGCCACGAGGCCGGTCCATGCTGGCCGCGACGCCAGCGACTCCACCGGCCCCCGGAGGAGGACGGGCATGGTCATCGGATCCATTCTGAAGGTGAAAGGCGACACGGTCATCACCGTGCGGCCGGAGGACAGCATCCTCGACGTCGCCCGCACCCTCACCACCCATCGGATCGGCGCCGCGCTGGTGCGGGATGCCGCGGGCCGGCTGCGTGGCATCATCAGCGAGCGGGACATCGTCCGCGGCATGGCCGGGCACGGCCCCGGCACCACCGGCCTGCCTGCCTCCCAGTTCATGACGCGGGAGCTGGTGACGGTGCGGCGGGAAACGCTGGTGACGGAGGCGCTGGCGCTGATGACGCAGCGCCGCGTCCGCCATCTGCCGGTGCTGGACGGGGCCGGCGCGCTGCACGGCCTGGTCTCGATCGGCGACCTGGTGAAGGCGCGGATCGAGGCGGCGGAGCAGGAGGCGGAGGCGCTGAAGGATTACGTCGTCTCGGCCGGCTGAACGGGAGCCGTTCGGCCAGGCCGGGACAGGCTGGCGCCGAGTTTCATGTTCAGGGCCGGATCGCGCCCGCCGGGTCCGGTCAGCGCGAAACCGCCCTAGCTTATGGATTGTAGAGCAGATCGCCGTGGTGCTGCCCCATGCACCTTCGGCAATGCGCTGGACCTGGCGCACTACGACCGAACCCGCGACGCAAAACTCTCACCGGGGCCGGGGGGGTGGTCCGTCTCCCGGCGGGGTGCAGGGCAGCGCCCCCCGCCCTTGCCCGCAACGGCCGGGAAACGGCATGCTCCCGCCGAAACGAGGGGAGGACCGCCATGCGTCCCGGCCGCCGCCATCTGCCGCTGCTCGCCGCCGCCCTGCTGCCCGGCGCCGCCCGCGCCCAGGCCCGCTGGCAGATGGCCACCCCCTATGCCGAGGGCAGCTACCACACCCGCAACATCCGTGAATTCCTCGAGGAGGTGCAGCAGGCCACCGCCGGCCGCCTGCAGGTGCAGGCGCATATCAATGGCAGCCTGCTGCCCATGCCGCAGATCAAGCGCGGGGTGCAGCAGGGCCAGGTGCAGCTCGGCGAGATCCTGCTCTCCGCCTATGCCAATGAGGACCCGTTCTTCGACGTGGATGCGGTGCCGCAGCTCGTCACCGGCTTCGCCGAGGCGCGGAAGCTGCACCGCCTGGCCAACCCCTATGTGCAGGCCCGCTTCGCCCGCCAGGGGCTGGAGGTGCTGTTCTGCGTGCCCTGGCCGCCGGCCGGCTTCTATACCAATGCGCCGCTCGCCTCGGTGGAGGCGTTTCGCGGCATGAAGATGCGCACCTTCAACACCATGACGCAGCGCTTCGCCCAACTCGTCGGCGCCGTACCTACCCTGGTGCAGCTCGCGGAAGTGGCGCAGGCCTTCGCCACGGGGGTGGTGAACACCATGGTCACCTCCGCCGCCGGCGGGGTCGATACCTCCGCCTGGGACTATGCCCGGATCTTCACCCCGGTCGGCTTCTCCATGACCAAGACCGCCATCTTCGTGCAGCGACGGGCGCTGGAGGCGCTGCCCGAGGCCGACCGGCAGGCGGTGCGGGAGGCCGCCGCCCGGGCCGAGGCACGCGGCTACCGCCTGGCCGAGGCCGCGACCGGCGCCACCGAGGCGAAGCTCGCCGAGCGCGGCATGCGGATCGAACAGCCGAGCCGGCGCTGCTCGCCGGCCTGGCCGAGGTGAGCAAGGTGATGACCGAGGAGTGGATCGCCCGGGCCGGCGAGGACGGGCGAAAGTTGGTGGCAGCCTATCGCGCCGGCTGATCGCCCGCCCGCACGCCCCGCCGTCACGGCAGGGCGCCGGGCGGGCCTGCCACTGGGCCGTTCCGCGCACGCGAAATTGCCCGGAACCGCCCCTGAAAACTCCACATCCCCGGTCGTTTCCCTGGCATGAAGCCTCGCCCCACCTGGCCCTCCGGCTCCCATCCTGCAGGCGGCCGCGCCGCCTGCCGGCCGGCGCCCGCAGCGGTACGGCGCCATGCCGCCGGCTGAGCCCTTCCGCGCGGCGGATTTCCTGACCGGCGGCGGCCGGATGGGGGAGGCGATGCGCCGGCATGACTGGGCGGTAACGCCGCTCGGCCCGCCAGAGGAATGGCCTCAGGCGCTGCGGGTCGCGGTCAGCATGATGCTCGGCTCCGGCTTCCCCGCCTGCATCATCTGGGGGCCGCATCTCGTCACCCTGTACAATGATGCCTTCCGCCCCATCCTCGGCGCCAAGCCGGAAGCGCTGGGCCGGCCCTTCAACGAGGTGTGGCAGGAAGCCTGGGCCTCGATCGGCCCGATCGCCGCCCGGGCGATGGCGGGGGAAGCCACCTTCATCGAGGATTTCCCCCTCACCATCGAGCGCAGCGGCTACCCCGAGCAGGCCTTCTTCACCTTCTGCTACAGCCCGATCCGGGATGGCGCGGGCCGGGTGGCCGGCATCCTCGATACGGTCATCGAGACCACCGGCAAGGTGCAGGCGGAGCGCAACCAGGCCTTCCTGCTGAAGCTGGAAGCCGCCCTGTGGGAGGCGACGGAGCCGGAGGCGCTGGGCCGGCGGGCGGTGGAACTGCTGGGCCGCCAGCTCGCCACCGCGCGCGCCTGCTATGGCGAGGTGGATACGGCCGGGGAATTGCTCGCCATCGCCGCGGAATGGCGCGCGGCGGGCGGGCCCGGCCAGGTGGGAGAGGCAAGGCGCCTGGCCGGGTTCGGCCCTGCCGCCGTCGCGGAATTGCGCGCCGGCCGCAGCCTCGCCGTGGTGGATTGCCTGGCGGACCCGCGCACCGCGGGGGCGGAGCCGGCCTGGGCCGGCCTCGGCTGCCGGGCGATGGTCGCGGTGCCGCTGGTCCGGGCCGGCCGCCTCCGCGCCGTGCTGAGCCTGCAGGAGCCGCGGCCGCGGCGCTGGACCCCGGCCGAGATCCGGCTGGCCCAGGCGACGGCGGAGCGGAGCTGGGCGGCGCTGGAACGGGCCCGGGCGGAGGCGGCGCTGCGCGCCAGCGAGGCGCGCTTCCGGGCAATGGCCGATGCCGTGCCGCAGATGGTCTGGATCACCGATGCGGCGGGGAACGGCACCTTCGTCAACCAGCACTGGTTCGACTACACGGGGTCCGAGGCCGTCGCCTCGACGCTGCCGGAGGCGATCGCCCGCTTCCTGCACCCCGAGGATGCGGCATGCACCTTGGAATTGTTCGAAGCGGCGCGGCGGCACGGGACCACCTTCCTGTCCGAGCACCGCATCCGCGGCCGCGACGGCCGCTACCGCTGGTTTCTGGCCCGGGCGGAGCCGCAGCGCGACCCGCGCAGCGGCGAGATCCTCGCCTGGTACGGCGCTTCCGTGGACGTCCATGACCGCATGCAGGCCGAGGCGGCGCTGCGGGAGCGGGAGGAGAGGCTGCGGCTGGTGGTGGAGAATGCGCGCGACTACGCCATTTTCACCGCCGATGCCGAGGGCAGGATCGATACCTGGTTCGGCGGCGCGGCGCGGATCTTCGGCTGGGAGGCGGCGGAAGCGATCGGCCGGCACATCGCCCTGACCTTCACCCCGGAGGATCAGGCGGAAGGCGTGCCGGCGCGCGAGCTGGAGACGGCGCGGCGGGAGGGGGTGGCGCCGGATATCCGCTGGCACCAGCGCCGGGACGGTTCGCTGGTCTTCATCGAGGGCTCGACCGCGGCGCTGCGCGGCGCCGATGGCAGCGTGCGCGGCTTCCTCAAGATCGGCCAGGATGTGACGGAGCGGCGGGCGGCGGCGGAGCGGCAGCGGCTGCTGGCGCGGGAGGTGGACCACCGCGCCAAGAATGCGCTGGCCGTGGTGCAGACCATGCTGCGGCTGACCCGGGCGCGGGACGTGCCGGCCTTCGCCCGGGCGGTGGAAGGCCGCGTCGCCGCCCTGGCCCGGGCCCAGACCCTGCTGGCGGAGAAGCGGTGGAACGGTGCGTCGCTGCGCGCCATGCTGCGCGGCGAGCTGGCGCCCTTCCTGGCCGGCCAGCGTGCCGATCTGGAGGGCCCGGCCCTGGTGCTGCCCCCCGGCAAGGCCCAGCCCCTGGCCATGGTAATCCATGAGCTGGCGACGAATGCGGTGAAGCATGGCGCGCTTTCGGTGCCGGCTGGCCGGGTGGCGGTGACCTGGCAGGCGGAGGGCGGGACAGCCGGGCGGCTGCACCTGCGCTGGGCGGAAAGCGGCGGGCCGCCGCTGGCCGGGCCGCCGCGCCAGCGCGGCTTCGGCTCCCGCGTGCTGGAGAGGGTGGTGCGCGGCCAGCTTGGCGGCGAGGTGCGGTTGGATTGGGCCCCTTCCGGCCTGGTCTGCGAGCTGGAGATCCCCTTCGGCGCCGGGCGGGCGGAGGAGCCGGGCGAGCTGGACGCGCTGGAATGAGGCCGGCCGGCCTTAGGACGGGGTCCGGGAAGGCTTCGCCCCTCGCCGGAGGCAGAGGGCGAAGCCCCACCGCGGCACGGCGTTTGCCCTTCGCTCCCAGCCCATAACGATGTCCCCGGAGTTTCCCCGCATGTTCCTGCTGACCCGCCGCACCGCCCTGCTCGCGCCCGGCCTGGCGGCACCCGCCCTGCTGGCCGGCCCCGGCGCCCACGCCCAGGTCAGGTGGCAGATGGCCACCGCCTATCCGGACGGCAATTTCCATACCCGCAACATCCGCGAATTCGTCGGCGAGGTGGAGCAGGCGACCGGCGGCCGGCTCAGCATCACGGTGCACAGCAACGCCGCGCTGCTGCCCATGCCGCAGATCAAGCGTGGCGTGCAGACCGGCCAGGTGCAGCTCGGCGAGATCCTGCTGACCGCCTATTCCAACGAGGACCCGTTCTTCGACGCCGATGCGGTGCCCTTCCTGGTGCCGGATTTCGACGGCGCCCGCCGGCTGCTGGAATTGCAGCGGCCCTTCATCGAGGCACGCTTCGCCCGCCAGGGCGTCTCGCTGCTCTACAGCGTCGCCTGGCCGGCGGCGGGCTTCTACACCCAGGTGCCGATCACCAGCCTGGATGTCTTCAAGGGCAGCCGCTTCCGCACCTTCAGCCCGATGACCAACCGCTTCGCCGCGCTGATCCAGGCCAGCCCGGTGCTGGTGCAGCAGGCGGAACTCGCCCAGGCCTTCGCCACCGGCATCGCCACCGCCATGGTCACCAGCGCGCAGACCGGCGTGGACACCAGCGCCTGGGACTATGCGAAGGTCTTCACGCCCGCGACCTTCTCCATGACCAAGAACGCCGTCCTCATCTCCCGCCGCGCGCTGGACGGGCTGGCCCCGGCGGACAAGGCGGCGCTGCTGGCGGCGGCGAGGAAGGCCGAGGATCGCGGCTGGGGCTACGCGCGGGAAGCGCAGACCAGCACGGAGCACCGCCTGGCCGAGAAGGGCCTGACCATGGGCACCCTGCCGCCCGATGTCATGGCCGGGCTGCAGCAGATCAGCGCCATCATGGTGGAGGAATGGGTCCAGCGCGCCGGCGAGGATGGCCGCAAGCTGGTGGATGCGCTGAAGGCGCGCTGAGCCTGCGGGGACCCGCCGCCGCGGCATGCGCGCTGCGGCGATGAGGCCCTGACCGGCAAAGCGGCAGGCTTTGCCCGCCGCGCGGGCAGGGCGTGGCTGCCGGCCCCGTGTGACGGCCCCGCCCCCCTTGCGCCGCCTGGAAGCGGCGGCGCAATGTCCGGGCGACGGAGAAAGACCAGGGGGGCTTCCTGCATGATCCTCACCCGCCGCGGCCTGCTTGCGGCCGGCGCTGCCTGCGCCAGCATTGCTCCCGCCGTCGCGCAGGTGCGCTGGCAGGCGGCCTGCGCCTATCCGGACGGCAATTACCACACCCGCAACCTGAAGATGTTCCTGGAGGAGGTGGCGCAGATCACCGGCATCCAGACGCAGATGCACACCAACGGCTCCCTGCTGCCGCTGCCGCAGATCAAGCGTGGGGTGCAGACCGGCCAGGTGCAGCTCGGCGAGATCCTGATCAGCGCCTATGGCAATGAGGATCCCTTCTTCGAGATCGACAGCATCCCGCAGCTCGTCACCTCCACGGCGATGGCGCGGAAGCTGCGCGCCCTGGCCAAGCCCTATGTGGAGGCACGCTTCGCCCGCCAGGGGCTGACGGTGCTGTACGAGGTGCCCTGGCCGCCCTCCGGCCTCTACACCAACGCGCCGGTGCCGAGCCTGGAAACCCTGCGCGGCACCCGCATGCGCACCTTCAACGTCATGACCAACCGCTTCGCGACGCTGGTCGGCGCCTCTCCCACCCTGGTGCAGTCGGCGGAGATTCCGCAGGCCTTCGCCACCGGCGTGGTGAATGTGATGGTCACCAGCGCGCAGACCGGCGTGGACAGCCAGGCCTGGGATTACTGCAAGATCTTCACCCCCATCGGCTTCACCCGCACGATGAACACCATCTTCATGCAGCGCCGCACGCTGGAAGCCCTGCCGGCGGCGCAGCAGCAGGCGATCCGCGCCGCCGCGGCGAAGGCGGAGCTGCGCGGCTGGCAGATGTCCGACGAGGCGGCGACCGAGCTGCAGGCCATGCTCGGCAGCCGCGGCATGACCATCGCGACGCCGACGCCTGAATTGCTGGCTGGGCTCGCCACAGTCGGCAACACCATCGCCGAGGAATGGGTGGGCCGTGCCGGCGAGGATGGCCGGAAGGCGCTCGACGCCTACAAGGCCGGCTGAGATGCGGCGGCTGCTGGATGCGCTCTACGCCGCAGGCGCGGGGCTCGCGGCGCTCTCCCTGCTGGCGATCTTCCTGGTGATGATGGCGCAGGTGGTGCTGCGGGAGATGCAGATGCAATTCCCTGCCGCCGACGACATCAGCGCCTATCTCTGCGTCAGCACCACCTTCTTCGCGCTGGCCGCCACCTTCAAGCGGGGCGAGCTGATCCGCGTCGGCATGCTGCTGGAAAAGCTGGGCCCGGGACCGCGGCGCTGGGCGGAAGCCGGGGTGCTGCTGCTGGCCGCGGCGCTGCTGGCCTACATCACCCGCTGGGTCTTCCAGGACATGATGTTCAGCTATGAGATCGAGGAGGTGGCGCAGGGCACCGTGCCCATCCCCCTCTGGATCCCGAAGATCGCCATGCCCGCCGGCTCCGCCCTGCTCCTCATCGCGGTGCTGGACGAGCTGGTGACGGTGCTGCGCGGGCAGAAGCCCGGCTATGTGGTGGCGGCGGAGGAACGCGCCGCCGCCGGCGATTTCTCGGCGGAGGTCTGAACGGTGGATCTGCTGACCTTCGCTCTGCTGCTGCTCGTGCTGCTCTGCCTGCTGCTCGGCGCCGGGCTCTGGATCTCCATGTCGCTGGCGGCCGTCGGCTATGTGGCGATGACCTTCGTGCATCCCTCGCCTGGCCTCTTCCTCGCCTCCGCCTTCTGGGAGAGCACCGGGTCCTGGACACTGGCCGCCCTGCCGATGTTCGTCTGGATGGGCGAGATCCTGTTCCGCACCAAGCTCTCGGAGGAGCTGTTCAACGGCCTCTCCCCCTGGGTGCGGCGCATCCCGGGGGGCTTGCTCCATGTGAACATCCTCGCCTGCGGCATCTTCGGCAGCGTCTCTGGCTCCTCCGCGGCGACCTGCGCCACGGTCTCGAAGATCGCGCTGCCGGAGCTGAAGAAGCGCGGCTACAGCGAGAGCGTGGCGATCGGCTCGCTCGCCACCTCCGGCACCCTCGGCATCCTCATCCCGCCCTCCATCATCATGGTGGTCTATGCGGTGGCGGCGGAGGTTTCGATCATCCGCGTCTTCATCGCCGGCTGCCTGCCCGGGCTGCTGGTGATGCTGCTGTTCAGCGCCTACATCGCGATCTGGGCGAAGCTGAACCCGGACAAGCAGCCGCCGCCGGAGCCGCGCCTCTCCTTCGGGGAGAAGATGCGGGCCAGCGCCCAGCTCATCCCCTGCGCCCTGCTCATCATCGCCACCATCGGCTCCATGTTCGTCGGCTGGGCGACGGCGACGGAGGCGGCGGCCTTCGGCGTGCTCGGCAGCCTGATCCTCGCCGCGGTGACGGGGGTGCTGACCTGGCAGAGCTTCCTCGACAGCCTGCGCGGCGCCACCCGGCTTTCCTGCATGATCATGTTCATCCTCGCCGGCGCCGCCTTCCTCACCAAGGCGATGGCGCTGACCGGCATCCCGGCGGCGCTGGCCCAGGGCGCGGCCTCGCTGAACCTCGGCCCCTATGGACTGATCGCCATCCTCACCGTGGTCTATGTGCTGCTGGGGACGGCGCTCGACGGCGTCTCGATGATCGTGCTCACCACCTCCATCGTCATCCCGCTGGTGCAGCATGCGGGGTTCGACCTGGTGTGGTTCGGCATCTTCATCGTGCTGCTGGTGGAGATTGCGGAAATCACGCCGCCGGTCGGCTTCAACCTCTTCGTCATGCAGACCATGACGGGGAAGGAGCAGACCGAGGTGGCGATGGCCAGCCTGCCCTTCTTCCTGATGCTGGTGCTGACGGTGGTGCTCTGCACCCTGTTCCCCGTTACCCTCGTCACCGGCTTGCCGGACTGGCTGCTCTCACGATAGTTCCCCATGGAGCGCTGCGCGCCTCCATGGGAGCCCCGGATCTGCTGAGGGCACAGGCGGCGCCTGTTCCGACGGGGGAAGCCCCTGCGGCACTTCCCGCAGCCCGGCTGGAGCGTGATCGGGTAAGGTCGAATCGACTGAAACCGTGAATCACGCGACCCGACAATGAGCCGGAGCGAACGGGTGGGCGAAGCTCACCCGCCGATCCCATTCCAGAGCGGATTCACCTCGCCTGTGCTCGGCGAACCCGCTCCAGCCCTTTGTTTGATCGCATTTTCCGAGTCCGCCGGCGATTCCGCCCGGCTTGAAAAATGCTCTAGTGTCCCGATTCCGCAATCCTGCGGACTTCGTTCTCGGGCCACTAGCTCTTGTTTCCAGTGGCCTGCTTGTCCGCTGCGTTCGCTGGAAATCCAGCGAACTTCGCGGGCAGGACACTAGCGCGGCGCGGAGGGCGTGCTGCTGCCGGGCGCCACGGTGCCGCCAGTCCCGGGGGTCGGCGTGGTCGGGCTCTGACCCGGGTTGTAACTCGGGGCCGGGCTGCCGCCGGTGGCGGGCGCCGGCGCCGCCGGGCTGCCGGTCTCGGCCGGCGCAGCCATGCCGCCGCCCATATAGGCACGGTCGCGCTCGGCGCGCGCCGCGGTCCGGCCCTCGCCGCCGCCGCCGATGTTGAGCGCCTGGCGGGTCGGCGCGTTCAGCCGGCCCGTGGCCTCCAGGTTGTTGGCCTGCTGGAAGGCGGTGAGCGCCTCCTGGGTCCTTGGCCCCCAGACGCCATCGGCCGTGCCGGCATTGAAGCCGCGGCTGTTCAGCGCCTCCTGCGCCTGCCGGACCGTGCCGCTGGCCGAGCCGCCGCGATGGCGGCCGGAGGAGCCTTCCTGCACGCCCGGCACCCGGGTTTCCGGGTTGCTCCAGGGCGGGGTGCCGAGGTTGACGTCGCGCGGCGAGGTCGCCGCGCCGGTGATGGCGCCGGCGCCGCCGCCGATGGCCGCCCCGGCCAGCGCGCCTACCGGCCCGCCAAAGGCGCCGATGCCCGCCCCGGTCGCGGCGCCCGCCGCCGCGCCGCCCGTGGTCCGGTCCTCGCTGTTGCTGCCGCAGGCGCCGAGCGCGAGGGCAAGAGTCGCCGCACCGACCAATTTCCAGCTCATCGTCCTGGCCTCCATTGCTGCCGGTCGGGCGTCGCGCCCGTCCCACGGCCTCCGGAACGTCCGTGGGCCGGTCTGGTTGCGGCGGGCCGGGCCTCAGGCCATGGGCGCCGGCCAGTCCGGGCGGTCGAAACGCTGAATTTCCAGCAGGTAACCGGCCGGATCGCGGAAGAAGAAATGGGTGATGCCGTGCGGGCTGCGGCTCGGCGGGGCTTCCGGCCGCACCCCCTGCGCCAGCAACCAGGCGTGCCATTCCTCCACCGCCTCGCTCACCAGCGTCAGCAGCGCCCCGCCCTCGCGGCGCGGGTCGGTCACCTCCCGCGCCCCGCGCGCCGGGCAGATGCCGAGGAAGCCGCGCCGCCCGGCCACCGCGAAGATCGCGACATCCCCCTGGTCCTGCACCAGCGGCAGGCGCAGCACCTCCGCATAGAAACGGCGGCAAGCAGCGGGGTCCGCGGCGTAGAGGAAGGTGATCTGCTGGGTGAATTCCGGGGGCGGCATGACGCAGCTTCCCCGGCTGCGGCGGCGCTCGCAAGGCCGTGCGGTGGCGGCGCGGAACCGCCCTGGTCTAGGCTCGTCTCCCCGGCTGGAGGCGCCTGCCCATGCAATCACCCATTCCGTTCCGCGAACCCGCCTGGCTGCGCGAGTTCAAGGCCTTCATCATGCGCGGCTCGGTGGTGGACCTCGCGGTCGGCATCGTGGTCGGCGCCGCCTTCACCACCATCGTCACCTCCTTCGTCGAGGACATCATCAACCCCATCATCGGCCTGGCCATCGGCGGCGTGGATTTCTCCAACATCTTCCTGGTGCTGAGCGGGGAGCGGCAGCCCTCCCTGGCCGCGACGCGGCAGGGCGGGGCGGCGGTGATCGCCATCGGCAGCTTCATCAACACCATCATCAAATTCCTGATCGTCTCCTTCGCCATCTTCTGGGTGGTGAAGGCGCTCTCCACCCTGCGGCTGAACGAGCTGGGCAAGGCCCCGCCGCCGGCGGAGACGCCGACCGAGAAGCTGCTGGCCGAAATCCGCGACGAGCTGAAGGCGCAGCGCGCGCCGAAGTGACGCGAGCGACGGGCGGATCGCCCGGCATGGCGGGTGCGGGCTGTTCCGTTGACGGCATGCCGGCCCGGCAGGGGCTCCTCCCCCTGCACCCCGCCAGGGGCTCTGCCCCTGGACCCCGCCGGGGACCGGACCCCGGTCCGAGTTTGCGATCCGACGGTTGAACCTGGCGGGGCGCCCGACGGCGCCCTGCGCCAGGTCAGGCATGGCCGGCCAGCGCCAGCACCGGCCGGCGCATCCGCAGCGCCCTGGCCTTCTCCGCCTCGGTCCGCTCATCGCCCAGCACCTGGCGGATGCGCAGCTCCTCCAGATCCAGCTCCTGCTCGATATGCGCCACACCCTCCTGGGTCAGCAGCCCTTCCGCATGGTGGGCGAGGAGGATGCGGCGGGAGGTCTCCAGCGCCGCCAGCCGGATCCGCCGCCGCGCCGCGCGTTCCGCCGCCGCCGCGGCATGGTTGGTGGCGATGCGTTCCTGGTGCCCGGCGCGGTCGCGGAATTCATGGATCAGGTCGGCGGCGATGGCACCTTCCAGCGGGTCGTCCAGCCGGCTCTCCACCTCCGCCAGCGCCGCGGCGGCGATGATGCGCCGTGCCTCCGCCTCCTCCGGGTCGATGCCGCCGGGATGCGCCGGCACTTCGACGCGGAGCGTCTTGATCACCCATTCCAGCGTGGTGCCCTGCACCACCAGCGTCGCCAGGATGGCGCAGAAGGCGAGAAAGACGATGAGGTCGCGTTCGGGGAATTCCTCCGGCAGGGCCAGGGCGGCGGCCAGGCTCACCACGCCCCGCATGCCGGCCCAGGCGACGATCGCGGTATAGCGTCCGCTCGGCAGCGGGTCATGCCGCCGCGCCCCCCACACCAGCCGCGGCAGCCAGGTGGCGGGATAGACCCAGAGGAAGCGGGAGAGGATGAGCGTCGCCGAGAGGATGAGAGCCAGCGAGGCGAGCTGCCCGGTGCCGATGTCCGCGATGCGGCCCAGCACCTGGTTGAGCTGCAGCCCGATCAGCACGAAGACCAGGCTGTTGAGCAGGAATTCGACGAAGTCCCAGATCGCCTTGGCGGCAATGCGGGATTGCGAGCTGAACAGCGTGTGCTGCACCCGACCGAACACCATGCCGGCCGTCACCACCGCCATCACGCCGGAGACATGCGCCGCCTCCGCCGCGAGGTAGGCGGCATAGGCGGCGAGGAAGGTGGTCGCGGTCTCCAGCATCGGGTCGCCCAGCCGGCGCAGCAGGGCGATGGTGGCCTGCGCCACCAGCCAGCCGATGACGATGCCGCCGAGGCCGAGGCCGAGGAAGATCAGGATGCCCGTGCTTGGCGTGACATTGGCGCCGCTCATCGCCGCGGCCACCGCCAGCCTGTAGAGCACGAGGGCGGAGGCGTCGTTGATCAGGCTCTCGCCTTCCAGCACGGTGACGATCTTGCGGGGCAGGCGGAGCCTCTGCAGCACCGCGGCGGCCGCCACCGCATCCGGCGGGGCGACGATGGCGCCGAGGGCGATGGCCGCACTCCAGGGCAGTTCCGGCAGCAGCAGCCGGGCGACCAGGGCGATGCAGAAGGCGGTGAACGCCACCGCCCCCACCGCCAGCAGCAGAATCGGCCGCAGATAGCTGCGGAAGGCCCGCCAATCCGTGCGAAAGGCGCTGCCCTGCAGCAGCGGCGGCAGGAAGAAGGCCAGAGCGAATTCCGGGTCCAGCGGCACCATCGGCAGGCCGGGCAGCAGGGCCAGCAGCATGCCCCCCAGCACCAGGATGACGGCGTAGGGCAGCTTCAGGTACCGCGCCAGCAGGGCGAAGCCGATGCAGGCGGCGGTCAGGGCGAGGAGGAGTTCGGCGAGGGCCATGCACGCTTCTACCCGGCCGCATGGCGGGGTTGCGAGGGGGCCGTTCGGCGCACCACCTGCTTCCTCGCCATGCTTGATACCCCCTTGCCCCCGGATGACGTCTCGCTGCTCGATGCCTATTCCCGCGCGGTGACCACGGCAGTGGAGCGGGCCGGGCCGGCGGTGCTGCATGTGGCGGTGCGCGGCAGGCGCGGCGCCGGGGGCGGCTCCGGCGTCACCGTCTCGCCGGACGGGCTGGTGCTGACCAATGCCCATGTGGTGGCCGGGGCGGAGGAGATCCTGGTCACCACGGCGGAAGGCCGGCCCCTGCCGGCGCGGCTGCTGGGGCAGGATGCGGATACCGACCTGGCCCTGCTGCGGGCGGAGAATGGCGCCGCGCTGCCGGCCGCGACGCTGGGGGATTCCGCCGCGCTCCGGGTAGGGCAGCTCGCGGTGGCCATCGGCAACCCGCTGGGCTTCTCCTCCACCGTCACGGCGGGGGTGATCAGCGCGCTGGGGCGCAGCCTGGCGGGGCGGGGCGGCAGGCCGATCGAGGATCTGGTGCAGACCGACGCGGCGCTGAATCCCGGGAATTCCGGCGGCGCGCTGGTGGATTCCGCCGGGCGGGTCATCGGCATCAACACGGCGATCATCGCCGGAGCGCAGGGGCTGTGCTTCGCGGTGGCCAGCAACACGGCGCAGCTCGTGCTGGGGCAATTGGCGCGCTTCGGCCGGGTACGGCGGGCGGCGCTGGGGCTGACGGGCCAGCGGGAGGCGGTGCCGCGGCGCTTCGCCCGGGCGCTGGGCGTCGCGCAGGAAAGCGGCGTGCTGGTGGCGGCGGTGCAGCGCGGCGGGCCGGCGGACCGGGCGGGCATCGCGCCCGGGGATCTGGTGCTGGAGATCGGCGGGGTGGCGGTGACGGGGGTGGACGCGCTGCTGCGCTGGCTGACCGGGGACCGGGTGGGAGAGACGGCGGAGGTGCTGCTGCTGCGACGGGGCGATCCGCGCCGGGTGCGGGTGGTGCCGGGGGAGAGGGAAGGGTAGGGGTGGGGGGTTTGCCCCCAACCCCCGGCAGGGGACGCTGCCCCGGCTGGCGGCAGTGCCGCCAACCCCCGCCGGGGCCAGGGACCTGGCCCCGGACCCCGGTCCGAGTTTCAATCCTCGCGGGTTGAACCGGCCGACTCCTTCCAGATCCTTCCCGTCGCCGTCGGCTGGCAGCTCTATGCGCTGACAGGTGAGGGCGGCAGGCACGGTGGGGATGGCGTTGTTGTGGATGGCGCTCTTGCCTGGCCTCCTGCGGCTGCAAAGGCCGGATTAGAGCGTGGTCGGTTGGGGCTGGATCAGCCGAGACCGTGAATCACGTGACCAGACAAGGAGCTGGAGCGGGGCGCGTGAGCGAAAGCGAACGAAGCACGCCCTGGCGGCGGCGCTGCGGGCTTCGCCCCTTGGCCCGCCGCGCGAGTCCGCGGCCCGCGTGAGTCAGCCGATCAACCCACCGCCGCCTCTCAGCGGCGCCGGTTCAGCAGGGCCAGCAGCCCCACCACGGCGGCGATCAGCACCACGGCCACCATCGCCTCCACCACCAGGAAATTCGGCGCATCCCGCGCCACCACCAGAGCGGCCAGCGCGCCCGCCACCACCAAGATCGCCCGGACCCACATCGCCCGTCCTCCTACCGATGATGGAAGCCTAGCCGATCCCGCGCGGTTGTGCCTTGCGCTGGCGCAAGGCCTGGCGGTGCCTCAGGCGCCGAGCCGGTACCAGGCGAGGCGCGGTTTTGGCCACCGCCTTCAGCCGGGCGATCTCCGCCAGCGCTTGTCCGGGTCCCAGCCTGCCTCGCCAGCCGGAATCTCCAGCACCGCGGCGGAGCAGCAGAGCAGGGGGAAGGTCCGTTCCCGCCCCTCGCGGTCCTTACGCGCGCACCTGGTCGGCGGCGCGGTCCGCGGCATTGTAGAAGGTGGCGGCGGAGGCGGCGAAATTCGCCAGCAGCCCCGGCGATCCGGCGGCGCAGCTCCTCCGGCGCCGGGCCGGCCGGGCCGGCGAAGAAGTCGTCGCCGCCGATATGGCCGAGGAAGACGCCCTCCTGCTCCGGGAAATGCCGCTGCAGCGCCTCGGCGAAGAGGCGGATGGCACGGTCCCCGACGCGACGGCCGGGCCCGGTAAAGGAACAGCCGCCCCGTGGCTCCCCGACGCGGCTGCTGTCCGCAGGTCCCGGCGGCGCACCGGGCTGTCCGGTGCCGGCCGGGGCTTCGCCCTGGCCGGCCGTGCGAGGCGCCGGTCGCCCGGCGCCTTCGGGGCCCTCGCGAAGCCGCTGCGCGGCTTCGCGAGGAGCTAGCCCGCCATCGCCGCTTCCTTGCCCTTGCGCAGGGTGGGCATCAGCATGGCGATGAGGGCGACGGCGGCGATCGCCAGCATGGTGGCGCTGATCGGCCGCTGCACGAACACCATGGGATCGCCGCGGGAGAGCAGCATGGCGCGGCGCAGATGCTCCTCCATCATCGGGCCGAGCACGAAGCCGATGAGCAGCGGCGCCGGCTCCATCTTCAGCTTGGCGCAGACCACGCCGAACACCGCGAACAGCACCGTCATGTACACGTCGAAGACGTTGTTGTTGATGGAGTAGGAGCCGATGCAGCAGAACACCAGGATCGACGGGTAGAGGAATTTGTAGGGCACCTGCAGCAGCTTCACCCACATGCCGATCATCGGCAGGTTGATGACCAGCAGCATCACATTGCCGATCCACATGGAGGCGATGAGGCCCCAGAACAGGTCCGGCTGGGCTTCCACCATGCGCGGGCCCGGCTGGATGCCCTGGATGATGAGGGCGCCGACCATCAGCGCCATCACGGCATTGGCCGGGATGCCGAGGGTGAGCAGCGGGATGAAGCTGGTCTGCGCCGCGGCGTTGTTGGCCGCTTCCGGCCCCGCCACGCCCTCGATGGCGCCCTGGCCGAACATGTTCCGGCCCCTCGAGATCTTCCGCTCCATCATGTAGGAGCCGAAGGAGGCCAGCGAGGCGCCGCCGCCCGGCAGGATGCCGAGGACGGAGCCGACCAGCGTGCCGCGCAGCACGGAGGGCGTCGCGCGCCTGAATTCCTCCCTGGTCAGCCACAGATTGCCGACCTTGGTCTTGAGGACGGAGCGCGCCTCCGGCCGCTCGAGGTTCAGGATGATCTCGGCGATGCCGAACATGCCCATGGCGAGGGCGACAAAGCCGATGCCGTCGGAAAGCTCCGGAATGCCGAAGGTGAAGCGCTGCTGGCCGGTCTGCACATCCGTGCCGACCAGGCCGAGGGCGACGCCCAGCACCACCATGGCGACCGATTTCAGCACCGAGCCCTGGGCGAGCACGGCGGAGATGATCAGGCCAAGCAACATGAGCGAAAAGTAATCCGCCGGGCCGAAGGAGAGGGCGACCGAGGTGAGCAGCGGGCCGGAACCGGCGACCAGCACGGTGGCGACGGTGCCGGCGAAGAAGGAGCCGAGGGCGGAGGTGGCGAGCGCCGCGCCGGCGCGGCCGTTGCGCGCCATCTTGTAGCCTTCGAGCGTCGTCACCACCGAGCTGATCTCACCCGGCAGGTTGAGCAGGATGGCGGTGGTGGAGCCGCCATACTGCGCGCCGTAGTAGATGCCAGCGAGCATAATGATGGCCGTCGTCGCCGGCTGGCCGAAGGTGATCGGCAGCAGCAGGGAGATGGTGGCGACCGGCCCGATGCCCGGCAGCACGCCGATGGCGGTGCCGATCAGGGCGCCGATCAGGGCAAAGAGCAGATTGGTGAAGCTGAAGGCGACGGTGAAGCCGTGCCCCAGATTGGCGAGGATGTCCATGGCCGTTCGGTCCCTTTTCCGGCGCCTGGGTCAGAACTGCGGCCAGACGGCCACGCGGATGTCGAGTTGCTTGATGAACACCCACCAGCAGAGCGCCAGAAGGAAGATGCCCATGCCGAGCACGCCGAGCGGACGCTGCCGGTGCTCCGGCTCCGCCGCGCAGGCGACCAGGATGGTGCCGATCAGCGCCAGCATCAGCCCGCCCTGCTCGAGCAGCAGGGAGAAGACGCACATGGCGGCGCAGATGAAGCCGATGAGCGACCAGCCCTTGGCGATGCAGACCACCAGGAAACCGGCCAGCATGCCGAGGCCGACGGCGTTGTAGGTGCTTTCGAAAAACGTGCCGAGCGCGGGGGCGAGCTTCCACACCAGGGTGCCGACGACGATCCCGGCGATGAGGGTGGTGATCTCGGTTCCCGTCCATTTCTGCAGCGGGTCCGGGCCATTGAACAGCGCCGTGGCCAGCACCAGCGAGCCGAGGCCGAATTGCAGCCAGAACACCAGCATCGGCATGTAGCCCGGGCCCATGCGACGCGCCGAGCCCAGCGCATGGTCCTGGTTGAGCCATAGGCCGATGACGGCCAGCAGGACCAGCAAGGCGCCCGCCGCGATATCCTTTGCATTAAGTTTCATTTGTCGACTTTCCTCGGCTCCCAGGCTGGCCCCGGGCGTAGTGAGGCCCGGGTTCCGGCTTTCGCTGCAACGACACCCTGGCACGCGGCCCCGGTCAAGCCGGTGGCGCAACCGGGGCAATGGGGCGGCCTTACGGCCCGCATCGGAGCCCGGGCCCGGAGGCCCGGCAGATGGTCGCCCGGCCGGCCGGCGGGGCGACCGGGCGGGCCGTGCATGTCGCGGGTGAGAACGCCGCCGCCTCCGGCCTGCGCAAGGCGCCGCCCGGCCGGGCAATGCCGGCGGCCACGCCGCGGCTGGCGCGGGCGGTACCAGGCGAGGTCCGGCCCCGCTGCACCGCGCAGCCAGCGGCAGCGCATCGCCACGGTGGCATGGCCAGGCAGCGGCGGCGCAGCACCGTCCGGCACGGCCGGGCCGCCCCGCATGGCAGGCAGGCCGGGCCAGGCCGTGCGCTGAGCACGCGCCACCGGCGACAGCGCCGCCAATGCAGCACTGTCCGCGACAAGCATGTGGCGCGGCGACGTCCCGGACATCTTCCCCCCGGTCGGATGTGCCGGTCCTATGGCATGGGATTGTCCCACCGGGCAAGCGGCGGCGCATCGTTCAAGGCACCGCAAGGCTTTGTTGCGCTGCGACATTCCGGCTCTTGTGTCCGTGTAGGCTTCCCGTAATCCTCGCCGCCCGATCTCCCGCGCAGGACATGCCATGGCCGACCGCCTGCTGAACGACCCTGAAACCCGCATCCGCGTCGCGACCGAGGCGCTGGAGCCGCAGCTCATCGCCATCCGCCGCGACATCCACGCCCATCCGGAGCTGGCCTTCGAGGAGGTGCGGACGGCCGGCATCGTCGCCGCCGAGCTGGCGCGCATGGGCATCGCGCACCGCACGGGCATCGGCAAGACCGGTGTCGTCGGCGTGATCGCAGGCGGGCGGCCGGGCCCGACGCTCGCCCTCCGCGCCGACATGGACGCGCTGCCGATCCATGAGGCGACGGGGCTGCCCTTCGCCAGCACGGTGGACGGGAAGATGCATGCCTGCGGCCATGACATCCACACCACCACGCTGCTCGGCGTGGCGGAGGTGCTGCAGGCGCTGGCGCCGCAGCTTGCCGGACGGGTGGTGCTGGTGTTCCAGCCGGCCGAGGAGGCGCTGGGCGGCGCTGCCGCCATGGTGGCGGATGGCGTGCTGGAAGGCGTGGACATGGCAGTGGGCTTCCACAACATCCCGGACATGCCGGTCGGCGAATTCGGCTATGTCCGCGGTGCCACGCTGGCCGCGGCGGACCGCTTCGACCTGGTGGTGCAGGGCCGCAGCGGCCATGCCGCGCATCCGGAGGATGCGATCGACCCGATCGTCGCCGCCAGCGCCTTCGTCGCCAATGCGCAGACCGTGGTGAGCCGCGAGATCGACCCGCTGCACCCGGCCGTCGTCACCATCGGCATGATCCATGGCGGCACCGCGCCCAACATCATCCCGGAAAGCGTCGAGCTGCGCGGCACGGTGCGCACGCTGAGCGTGGAGGCGCGCGATACGGCGGAAGCCGCGCTGAAGCGGCTGGCGGCAGGGCTGGAGGCGATGCACCGCGTCACCTGCCACCTGAATTACCGCCGCGGCGTGCCGCCGCTGATCAATGCGGACAGCGTACTGGATCCGGCCGTTTCCGCCGTGCGCGCGCAATTCGGGGAAGTGGTGGCGGAAGGCAAGCCCAGCATGGGCGCCGAGGATTTCGCGGAATTCGCGGAGCGCGTGCCGGCCTTCCAGCTCCGCATCGGCAGCGGCGCGCCGGGGCGCAACGACCATCTGCACAATGCCGGCTACCAGCCGGATGAGCGCTGCATCGGGCTCGGCGTGCAGGCGCTGTCGCGCATCGCGCTGGAGATCCTCTCGTGAGCCGGCGCATCGCCGAGCTGACGGCGCCGGACGTGGCCGCGCGCCTGGCCGCAGGCGCCGCCGTGCTGCTGCCGCTGGGCAGCCTGGAGACGCATGGGCCGCAGGCGCCGATGGGCGATTTCCTGCTGGCGGAGGAGATCGCGCTGCGTATCGCCGAAGCTGCCGGCGCCGCAGGAACGGATGCGCTGGTGCTGCCGCCCATCCCCTTCGGCGGCGAGGATTTTTTCTCGTTCGTCCCGGGCGGCATCGTGCTGACGCCGGCGACGCTGCAGGCGGTGGTGGAGGAGGTGTGCGACAACCTCATCCGCACCGGCGCGCGGCGTATCCTGCTGGTCAACGGCCATGCCGGCTCCATCGCTCCGGTGGATGCGGCGATGCGGGTGCTGCGGCGGAAATACGAGCTGCGCCTGCCGGTGCTGCATCTCTGGCGCGTCGCCGGCGCGCTGCACCAGGAATTCGGCGGCGCGGCGGCAAGCTTCGGCCATGGCGGCGATCCGGTGTGGTCCGTGGCGCAGCATCTGCGGCCGGAGCTGTGCAGGCCGGAGAAAGCGCGGGAGCGGGAAGCGGTGCCGCCGATCTACGGCCTGCCGGTCGCGGATTTCGCCACGGTGAAGATCGAGGGCGTCGCCTTCACCCTGCCGACCGAGGTGGAGGAGGTGGCACCGGGCGGCGTCGCCTGCGCCGACAGCCGTCCGGGCAATGCCGCGCATGGCGCGCGCATCGTGGAACGCATCACCACCGCCGGCGCCGCCATGCTGGCGCGGCTGAAGGAGCATGTGGCATGAAGGTCTGCATCTTCGGCGTCGGCGCGATCGGCGGCGTCATCGCCGCGCGCCTCGCCAAGGGTGGCGCGGAGGTCTCCGTCCTCGCCCGCGGCGCCATCCTGGAGGCGATCCGGACGAAGGGGCTGACCATGCACGCGCCGGACGGCACGCTGCACAGCAGGCCCCGCGCAGCGGCGACGCCGGCGGAGCTGGGGCCGCAGGACTACGTCATCGTCACCACCAAATCGCCGGCGCTGCCTTCCGTCGCCGCCAGCATCGCGCCGCTACTGGGGAAGGAGACGCCCGTCGCCTTCGTGATGAACGGCATCCCCTGGTGGTATCGCGACCGCACCCCGCGCGAAGGTGAAATCCTGCCGGAGCTCGACCCCGGCAATGCGGTGCGCAGCGCCATCGGCGTGAACCGCACCATCGGCGGCGTGGTCTATTCGGCCTGCGAGGTGGTGGAGCCCGGCGTGGTGCATGTGGAAACCGCCGATGGCCGCGTCATCCTGGGCGAGCCGGATGGCAGCCTGACGCCGCGGGTGGAGGTGCTGGGCGCGGCGATCGCCGCGGGCGGGCTGCCGGCGCCGGTGGTGCCGGATATCCGCAAGGCGATCTGGACCAAGCTGATGGGCAACCTCGTCTCCGGCCCGCTCTGCATCCTCGGCCGCGCCGGCATGGCCGATGTGCTGAGCAGCCCCGCCGTGCGCAGCCTGGCAGTGGAGATGATGCGGGAGGTGACGGCCATCGCCGCCTCAGAAGGCGTCGAGATTCCGGGGGACGCGCCGGATGCACGCATCGCGCGCTCGGCGAAGCTGGCCCACAAGCCTTCCATCCTCCAGGATCTGGAAGCGGGGAAATCCATGGAAGTCGCGACCATGTTCCGCGCGCCGCTGCACATCGCGCAGGCCAATGGCGTGGCGGTGCCGAATCTGGAGCGCATCGTCGCGCTGGCAACGCGCGCGGCGATTTCCGCCGGGCTTTACGCCCTGCCGGAAGGGGTGGGGGCGTGAGGGTCTGTGTCTTCGGCGCCGGCGCCATCGGCGGCCATTTGGCGGGACGGCTGGCCAGCGGCGGGGCGGAAGTGTCGGTCGTCGCCCGCGGCGCGCAGCTCGAGGCGATCCGCGCCAACGGGTTGCGCGTGCTGGCGGCAGACAAGGAGATGCATGTGCATCCCCGCGCGGCCTCCGACCCCGCCGCGCTGGGCGAGCAGGATGCCGTGCTGGTCTGTACCAAGGTGCCTGCGCTGCCTTCCGTCGCCGCCGCCATCGCGCCGCTGCTGGGGAAGGAGACGCCGGTGGCCTTCGTCACCAACGGCATCCCCTGGTGGTATTTCCACGCCCATGGCGGGCCGGAGGAAGGGCGCCGCATGCCGGAAGCCGATCCCGGCGACGTGGTGTGGAACGCCGTCGGGCCTGAGCGTGCCATCGGCGGCGTGATCTATTCTGCCTGCAATGTGAAGGCGCCCGGTATCGTCGAAGTGACCAGCCGCACGAGCAAGTTGATCCTCGGCGAGCCTGACGGAAAGGTGAGCGACCGCGCCTTGGCGCTGGCCCGCCTCTGCAAGCAGGGCGGCCTGGCCTGCGCGGTCAGCGAGGACATCCGCAGCGACGTCTGGGGGAAGCTGCTGAACAACCTCTCCTCCGGCCCTGCCTGCGTGCTGGTGCGGCGGCATATGCAGGATATGCTCTCGGACCCCGCGCTGCGCACCGCCTGCACGCGGCTGGTGGCGGAAGGCATGGCCATCGCTGCCGCGCATGGAAGGCCGGTCTCCGGCACGGCGGAGGATCGCATCGCGCTGTCCGCCAGCCTGCCGCACAAGCCTTCCATCCTGCAGGATCTGGAAGCGGGGCGGCCGATGGAGGTGGACTCGCTGTTCCAGGCGCCGCTGCGCCTGGCACGGGAGAAGGGCGTGGCGGCGCCGACGCTGGAACTCTTCGTCGCCATGATGGCCCAGGTCGCGGAAGCCGCCGGGCTCTACACAAGGGGGAAGGCTTGAGCATGGGCGTGCTGCAGATCGACCACATCGTCGTCGATGTCCGTGACCGGATGCAGGAAGGGGCGGAGGCCTTCCGCCGCCTCGGCTTCCAATTGACGCCGATGGGCAGGCACAGCCTGGGCTCCGCCAACCATCTGGCGGTCTTCGGCACGGATTACCTGGAGCTGCTGGGCACCGACGTGCCGGGCGGCAAGCTGCGGCCGGATATCGCGCCCTTCCCGCAAGGGCTGAACGGGCTGGTCTTCCGCGCCTGGGACGGGGAGTCGGAGGCGCTGGAGGCAAGGCTGCTCGCCAACGGCGTGCCGGCGCAGCCGACGCAAGCCTTCAACCGCCCGGTCGATCTGCCGGACGGCACGAAGGGCGATGCGAAGTTCAAGGTGGTGCGGCTGGACCGCGCCGCTGCCTTCGACGGCCGCCTCTACTGGTGTGAGCATCTGACGCCGGAGCATGTCTGGCGTCCTGAATGGCAGGCGCACCCGAACGGCGTCACCGGCGTCGCGCGCGTGCTGCTCTCGGTGCGGGACCCGGAACGCCAGGCGGCGCAATTCCGCCGGATGTTCGGGGCGGAGGCGGTGACCCTGCGCGAGGACGGGCGCGTCATACTGAAGGTGAAGGACGCGGTGGTGGAAGCGGCACCGCACGCCGCGGTGGCGGCGGAACTCGGCAACGCCGCGCCGGACCCGGCAGGGCGAGGGGACTATATGGCGCTGCTGGGGCTGCGCGTGAAGGATGTGGCGGAGGCGGCGCGCTGCGTGATGACGGCACGCCTCCCGGGCGCGATGGCGGCGGGCATCCTGCGGGTGCCGGCGAAATCCGCGGTGAACACCACGATCGACTTCATGGCCTGATGCGGTGTCGAGGGAGGGCGTCCGCCGCAAGGCGCGCCTTGCGGCGCGACCCTCCTCGTTGGGCGCAGTGCGCCCAACCCCACCTGCCGAGGGCCGAAAGGCCCTGGAACCCTTGAGTCAGGCCTCGGCCGGCAGGCCGAAGGCCTCCGGGTAGCCGAACAGGCCGGCCTGGCCGCCGGTGTGGAGGAAGACGATGTTCTCCTCCTTGCCGAAAGCACCCTTGCCGATCAGATCGATCAACCCGGCCATGCCCTTGCCGGAATAGACCGGGTCCAGCAGGATTCCTTCCTTCTGCGCCACCAGCTTCACGGCCTCCACCATGCCCTCGGTGGGCAGGCCATAGCCCTGGCCGACATAGTCGCAATTGGCGGCCACATGCTCCGGCCTGATGATCCCGGGCAAGCCGAGATGGGCGGCGGTGCGCTCGGCCAGCGCCAGCACATTCGCCTCCTGCCGTGGCTTCGGGGCACGGACGCCGATGCCGAGCACGGGAATGCCGGAATTCAGCGCCACCAGCCCCGCCACCAGCCCGGCCTGGGTGCCGGCGCTGCCCGTGGCATGCACCACCCGGTCGATGCGCAGCCCCATCTCCGCCGCCTGGTTCACCAGCTCCAGCGCCGCATTCACATAGCCCAGCGCGCCCACCGGGTTCGATCCGCCGCCGGGAATGACATAGGGCCGGCGGCCCTTGGCCCGCAGCTCCGCCGCCACCGCCTCCATCTCCGCCTGCATATCGGCCCCGCCCGGGCGGCGGGAGATCTGGGCGCCGTGCAGCCTGTCCATCAGCACATTGCCGGAGAATTTGTAGGCGGGATCGGCATAGCCGGTCCGGTCCTCCAGCAGGATCAGGCAGTCCAGCCCCAGCTTCGCCGCTGCCGCCGCCGTTTGCCGCGCATGGTTGGACTGGGTGGCGCCCTGGGTGATGACGATATCCGCCTGTTGGCCAAGCGCCTCCGCCATCAGGAATTCCAGCTTTCGCGTCTTGTTCCCGCCGGTGGAAAGCCCGGTGCAGTCATCCCGCTTGATCCAGAGCTGCGGCCCGCCCAGGTGGCGGGTCAGCGCCTCCATCTTCTCCAGCGGCGTCGGCAGGTGGCCGAGCCGGATGCGGGGGAAGCGGCCGAGGTTCATGCGCAGCGTCTCCTTGTCTCTTTTCCGGCAGCCTAGCAGGCCGCTGCAGAAGCCAGAACCAGGCTCCCCGCACCCGCCGAACCCGCGACGCCCAAACTCATGGTTTCCAAAGGCCTTTCGGCCTTTGGCGGGGAGAGCCGGAGGGGGGCGGCGCCCCCCTCGGCCCCGCTGCCGGGCATTTTGCATCCCTCCGGTCCAGCGGTGTCCTGCCCGCGTTGACCCCGCCGCCGCCCCCTGCCATGCCTGCCGCATGAGCGCCGACCCCACTCTCCGCACCGTCAAGGCCTGGCCTTTCGAGGAAGCCGCCAAGGTCGCCGATCGCCTGGCGGCGGCGCCGAAGCCCGCGGCGCTGTTCGAGACCGGCTACGGCCCTTCCGGCCTGCCGCATATCGGCACTTTCGGGGAGGTGGCGCGCACCACCTGGGTCCGCCGCGCCTTCGAGCGGATGACCGGCCTGCCTGCCCGCCTCATCGCCTTCAGCGACGACATGGATGGGCTGCGCAAGGTCCCGGACAATGTCCCGAACAAGGAGATGCTGGCGCAGCATCTGGGCAAGTCGCTGACCGCCATCCCGGACCCCTTCGGCACCCATTCTTCCTTCGGCGCGCACAACAATGCGCGGCTGCAGGCCTTCCTCGATGAATTCGGCTTCCAGTACGAATTCGCTTCCGCCACCGACTACTACAAGGGCGGCCGCTTCGACGCCGCCCTGCTGCGCATGGCGGAGCGGCATGAGGAGGTGCGGCGGGTGATCCTGCCCACCCTGGGGCCGGAGCGCCGCGCCACCTATTCCCCCTTCCTGCCCATCCACCCGGAGACCGGCGTGGTGATGCAGGTGCCGATGGAGGAGGTGCGGCCGGCGGGCGACCTGCTGGTCTGGCTGGACCCCGCGACCGGCAAGCGGCATGGCACGCGCATCACCGGCGGGCATTGCAAGGCGCAGTGGAAGGCGGATTGGGCGCTGCGCTGGTACGCCCTCGGCGTGGATTACGAGATGTCCGGCAAGGACCTGATCGACAGCGTGAAGCTTTCCTCGGCCATCTGCCGTGTCCTCGGCGGCACGCCGCCCGTGGGCTTCACCTATGAGCTGTTCCTGGACGAGCAGGGGCAGAAGATCAGCAAGTCCAAGGGCAATGGCCTGACCATCGAGGAATGGCTGCGCTACGCCCCGCCGGAGAGCCTGGCGCAATTCATGTACGCCGCGCCGCAGCGGGCGAAGCGGCTGTTCTTCGACGTCATTCCCCGCGCGGTGGATGAATACCTTGCCAATCTGGAGAAGCTGAAGGCGCAGCCGGAGCCGACCAACCCCGCCTTCCACATCCACAACGGCAGCAGCAACGACCCTGGCTCGCCCATCTCCTTCGCCATGCTGCTGAATCTCGCCAGCGTGGTGAATGCGGAGGGGCCGGAGATCCTCTGGGGTTTTATTCGTCGCTACGCCCCGGGCGTGACGCCGGACAGCCACCCCATGCTGGCCCGGCTGGCCGAGCATGCCGTTTCCTACTATCGCGATTTCGTCGCCCCAACGAAGCAGTACCGCGCGCCGAGCGCCATGGAACGCGCAGCACTCGAGGATCTGCTACAGGTGCTGCGCAGCCTGCCGGCGGATGCCGATGCGGAGATGATCCAGAACCAGGTCTTCGAAATCGGCAAGCGCCACGCCTTCGCCAATCTGCGGGATTGGTTCGGCTGCCTCTACCAGGTGCTGCTGGGGCAGCAGGAAGGCCCGCGCTTCGGCGGCTTCGTCGCCCTCTACGGCATCGCCGGCACCATCGGGCTGGTGGAGACTGCCCTGGCGCGGGAGGCCGGCGCGGCGTGACCGGCGCGCTGGGCTGGCTGAGGCGCCATGGGGCGGCGGTCTTCGGCCTGCTGCTGCTGGTCGGCGCCCTCTATGTGGTGCAGCGGGAATTCAGCAGCCTCTCGGTCGCCGATATCCGCCGCGCCATGGCCGCCATCCCGGCCCGCGCCATCTGGCTGGCGGGCGGCTGCACAATCCTCGCCTACCTGGTGCTGGCCATCTACGACAAGCTCGGCTCGGTCTATGCCGGGCGGTCGGTTTCCTGGACCAAGAGCTTCCTTGCCTCCTTCTGCGGCTATTCGCTGGCGCATAATCTCGGCTTCGCTGCCGTCTCCGGCGCCGCGGTGCGCTACCGGCTCTACTCCGCCTGGGGGCTGACGCCACTCGAGATCGCCAAGGTGGTGGGCTTCACCAGCCTCACCTTCGGGCTGGGCGGCATGGCGCTTGGCGGGCTGGTGCTGGTGCTGGAGCCGGAGGTGGTACCCTGGTTCGGCACCCATCTGCCGCATTGGGCGCTGCAGGCGCTGGCCATCCCGCTCTGGGGCGTGGTGCTGACCTATGTGGTGCTCAGCCGATTCTTCCGGCATGTGCGGATCTTCCGCCATGAGATCGAGCTGCCGCGGCCGCGCATGGCGCTGGCGCAGGCGCTGCTCGCCACCGTCGATGTCGCCGTCACCGCCGGCATCTTCTACATCCTGCTGCCGGAGGCGGAGGGGCTGACCTTCATCCGCTTCGTCGGCATCTACCTGGCCGCCTATGCCGCCGGGATCCTCGCGCATGTGCCGGGCGGCATCGGCGTATTCGACGGCGCCATCCTGCTCGGGCTGCAGCCCTACCTGCCGGCGCCGGAGGTGATCGGCGCACTCTTCGTCTTCCGGCTCTACTACTACATCCTGCCGCTCTTCATCGCCGGCGCGCTCTTCGTCGGCTTCGAGATCGGCCAGCGCCGCGCCATGCTGCAAAGGCTGACCGCGATCGGCACGGGCACGGATGCGCTGGAGGTGCCGGCGCTCGCCTCCCTGGTGGCGCTGGCCGGCGCGCTGCTGATCTTCCTCGGCGCGCTGCCGACGCGGGGGACGATCATCGAGCTCTGGGCCGGGCATGTGGCGGCCCTCGTTTCGCATTTCGCCGCCTCCATCGTCGGCTCCCTGCTGCTGGTCATGGCCTTCGGCCTGCTGCGGCGGCTGACCATCGCCTGGAGCCTGACGCTCATCCTGCTGCTGAACGGCGCCGCCATCGCCTGGGTGCGCGGGGAGGAATGGTGGCTCTGGGGCCCCTTCCTGCTGCTCACCGCCCTGCTGGCCAGTTTGCGCAGCGCCTTCTACCGGGACAGCCGGCTGATCCGGGAACCGCTTTCGGCGGAGACGCTGGTGCCGCTGCTGGCCGTCGCGGTCTGCGGCATCACCCTGGCACTGGTCGCCTATGGCGGGCGGGTTTCCAATGAAAGCTGGTGGCAGGTGGTGTTCTCCCGGCTGGCGCCGGATTCGCTGCGCTTCACCGTGGGGCTGACCGGGGTGCTGCTGCTGGCCGGCATGGTGCGGCTGCTGCGTCCGGCGCGCATCGCCCCGTTGCCCTGGGGTGCGGCGATGCGGACGCGGCTGACCGAACTTGGCGCCCTGGCCCCGGCCGAGGCGGATGGGGCGGTATTCGGAGAGAATGGCAGGGCCGGCTTCGCCTTCCTGAAGCGGGACGGCGTCTGGCTGGCGCTGGGTGATCCGGCGGGGGAAAGAGCGGATGCGATCTCCGCCATCTGGCGCTTCCGCGATCTGTGCGAGCGGGCAGGGGTGGACCCGGCTTTCTGGCGCATCGGGGACGGGCTGCTGCGGGTCTATGGCGATATCGGGCTGACGACGGTGCGGCTGGCGGAACAGCCGCCCCTCTATCTGGCGCTGAAGGCGGAACGCGACCTGGCGACGCTGCTGCCTCTGCTGCCGCCGGAAATGCAGCGCGAGGCGAAGCTGCAGAAGGCGCCCGCGGAGTAGGGCGCCCTGCGGCACGGCCGGAGCGGATTTACCGTTGGCCTTTCATGGCTTCGCCATGAAAGGCCGTGCGAGGCGCCGATCCCGGAGCGATAACGGGGCCCCCGCGGCGTTGCGCAGCAACGGCGCGGGGATTGGCGGCGTGGGGACTATTGCGTCGCCCAGATGATGCGGTGCATCCAGGTGATCTCGGCCAAGTCGAAGGCATAGTCCGGATGCGCGGGGTTCAGGCTGCGCAGCTCGATCCGCCTGGCGGATTGGCGCTTCAGCTCCTTCGCCATCACCTCCCCCTGCTGGGTGCGCACCACCACGCGGTCGCCGCGGCGGATGGGCGCGGCGGGGGAGACGATGACGGTGTCGCCATCGCGGAACACCGGCTCCATGCTCTCGCCGGAAATCTCCAGCGCATAGGCGTTGGGGTCGCCGACATCGGGCAGCGAGATCTCGTCCCAGCCGCCGCCCACCGGATAGCCGCCATCGTCGAAATAGCCGTCGCCACCCGCCTGGGCCAGGCCGATCAGCGGAATCCGGCGGGACGCCGTCTGGCGGCCGTTGCGCGAGAGTGCGGGCACGCCGGTGACGAGGGCGGCGAAATCCTCGAAGCTGGTGCCCGTCGCGCCCAGCACCTTGGCGACGCTTTCGGTGGAGGGCCAGCGGGAGCGGCCATCCGCCCCTACCCGCTTGGAGGGGTTGAAGGCGGTGGCGTCGAGCCCAGCCCGGCGGGCAAGGCCCGAGGCGGAAAGCCCGTGCTCGGCGGCGAGCGCATCCAGGGCACGCCAGATATCCTCATGGTTCACGTCCCGCTCCTCGGTTCAGCGCAATGGGTGGGTGGCCCTAGATATGGGGGCTTGACCTGGGCATAACATCCTAGGTTCGGAGTCGGGGATCAATAGGCGAATTTTCCTTTTTCGTGCTTGCCTTGGGAACAACCCTGGGTTTACGTTCCTGAAACGTTCCACCCTGGCGCGAAGGACAGCCCCCGATGACCACCGCCGCCCGCCCCGGACACGCCCCCGTCCGCAATACACCCAACCGGATGCAGCCCTTCGACACCACGGAAGAGGTCTGGTTCTGGACCATGGCCGCCCTCATCGCCCGGCGCGACGGCGCCCGCATCGTCTCCGGCGCCGGGCTGGTGCAGCGGCCCTGTGAGCCGGACGATGTGGTGAAGGCGCTGGACCGGCTCTACCGCCAGCGGCGGATCGACCTGCAGCATGCCCGCATCCTGCGGATCTGGGGCGAGCGCCAGGCGGCGCCGGACCCGCGCTATGCCAGCGAGAAGGGCGATTGGCGGCTATGGCGGGAGGCGATCTCGCGGCTCGACTGGCCGCTCAGGGTGAAGGGCATCGTCGCCGGCCCGCTGCCGGTGGCGCAGCCGGCGGAGGTGCTGGCCTTCCCGGGCCACCGGCCGTGATCCGGGCACGGCCTTCCCACGGGCGGGCTGTCGGGGCGGCGGGGCAGCGCGTCTACATCGCCTTCGGCGGGGCGGCGGAGCTGCCTTGGCTGCGCCTGCTGCGCCCCGGCTTCCGCCACTGCTTCGCGGCGCTGGAGGAGGCGGGCGGCTGGCTGGTGGCGGACCCGCTCTCCGGCCGGCTGGTGCTGACGCGGCTGGATCTGCCGGCGGGCTTCGACCTGCCGGGCTTCTACCGCCGGGCGGGGCTGACGGTGCTGGGGCCCTTCCAGCCGGGCGGGCCGCGCTGGTCCGTGCTGCCCTCGCTCTGGCCGTTGAATTGCGTCTCGTTCTGCCGGGCGGTGCTGGGGTGTGGGGCGCCCTTCGCGGTGACGCCGCATGGGCTGTATCGGGGGCTGAAGCGTGGGGGCTTCGCCCCCATACCCCCCAGCAGGGGCTCTGCCCCTGCACCCCGCCGGTGGTTGCGGCAGTGCCGGCAACTCCCTCCCCGGACCCCGGTGTAAGTCGGCAGGCTGAACCCACTAGAGCGGGATCGGTTGATCTGCGCTCACCCGCTCCGCTCTAGCTCTTTGTTCGGTCGCGTGATTCACGGTTTCGGTCGATTCGACCTCAAACCGATCACGCTCTAGTCCAAAACTCAGACCGGGGTCCGGGGCCAAGGTCCTGGTCCCGGCGGAGGTGCAGGGTCGCTGGCGCTGCCCGCGACGCCCTCCTGCCGGGGGTTCGGGGGCAGCGCCCCGACACACGCAGCGGCGGAACGGCACGGATGCCGTTCCACCGTTTCTGTGTTTGCAGGAATACCTGCTTATTCACTGCTATGGAATTCCGTCTGGTCCTAAGAATATTTTCTTGACCATCGCAGCATCCTCGGCTAAGAACCTCCTCGTCAACGGGCGAACTGCGCCCGCTGGCCTTCCTCCCGATCCCCTCCCTTGGCGCGGACCCGGCCCTTCCCCGTGAAGGACCGGGTCCGCGCTTTTTTGCGCCCGGGGTCGCGGAGCCCTGCCGACAGGAGAGGATGCGCATGGGTGGCCTGTTCAGTTCCCCGCGGCCGGTGATCGTCCAGCCGACGCCCGCCCCCGCCCCCACTCCCGCGGAGACGATCAGCGCGGCCGAAGCTGCCGCGGCGGATGCCGCCAGCCAAGCGCGCAGCGAGGCCCGCAGCCGCGCCGCCCGCGGCATCGCCGGCACCATCGCCACCTCCGCCCGCGGCGTGCTGGACCCGGCGCCCACCCTGCCCGCCGCCGCCCGCAAATCCCTGCTGGGAGAGTGACCCCGATGGACGCCGAAGCGCTCCTCGCCGGCCATGCCAGCGCCCTCGAACGGCGCCGGCCGGTCGAGCCGATCTGGCAGGCCTGCTACGACTACGTGCTGCCCGCGCCGCAGCACGGCCCCGCTTTGTTCGACGCCACGGCGGCCGATGCGGTGGAGCAGCTCGCCGCCTCCCTGCTGGCGGAGCTGACGCCGCCCTGGTCCCGCTGGTTCGGCCTGGCGCCCGCGCGGCCGTTGCAGGATACCGCCCGCGGCCACGCTGCGGCGCTCGCGCTGGAGGATGCGGCGGATACGCTGCAGCGGCATTTCGACCGCTCCAACTTCGCGATCGAGATGCACCAGGCCTTCCTCGACCTGGTCATCACCGGCACCGGGCTGCTGATGGTGGAGGAAGCGCCGCTCGGCGAGGCCTCCGCCTTCCGCTTCAGCGCGGTGCCGATGCGCATGGCGGTGCTGGAGGAAGGGCCGGATGGCAGGCTTTCCATCGTCTATCGCCAGGCCCGGCTGACCGCCACCGCGCTGCGCCGCCGCTTCCCCGAGGCAGTGCTGCCGCCTGAACTGCTGCGCGAGGCGGCGAATGGCGACACCACCGCCCATCCGGTGCTGGAAGTGGTGCAGCCGGACCGCGGCGGCATAAGCTACCACGCCCTGCTGATCGACGATCCGCTGCGGCCGCTGCCCTTGGCGGAAGGCCGCTTCGCGGAGAATCCCTGCATCGCCTTCCGCTGGATGAAGGTGCCGGGCGAACTCTACGGCCGCGGCCCGGTGATGAAGGCGCTGCCGGATATCCGCACCGCCAACAAGGTGGTGGAGCTGATTCTGAAGAACGCCTCCATCGCCGCGACCGGGATCTGGCAGGCGGAGGATGACGGGGTGCTGAACCCCGCCACCATCAAGCTGGTCCCCGGCGCCATCATCCCGAAGGCACCGGGCAGCGCCGGCCTGACGCCGCTCGCCGCGCCCGGCAATTTCGACGTCTCGCAGCTCGTGCTCGAGGATCTCCGCACCCGCATCCGCGGCGCGCTGCTGGCGGACCGGCTGGGCCCGGCGCAGGACGCGAAGATGACGGCGACCGAGGTGCTGGAACGCAGCGCCCAGACCGCGCGGCTGCTCGGCGCCACTTACGGCCGCTTGCAGACGGAGCTGCTGACGCCGCTCGTCATGCGCTGCCTCGCCATCCTCCGCCGGCGGGGCGAGCTGCCGCCGCTGCTGGTGGCCGATGGGCGGGAGGTCGCGCTGCGCTACGAAAGCCCGCTGGCCCGCGTGCAGGGCCGTGCGGATGCGGCGAATACCCTGCTGTTCCTGGAATCCGTCGGCAAGCTCGGCGGCAGCGCGGCCGCCCAGGTCGATGCCGTCGCCGCCACGCGCTGGCTGGCCCGCACCCTCGGCGCCCCGGCCGAGGTGCTGCTGTCGAGCCCCGCTCAACCCCCTGCCCAACCGGGAGTGACCCCGCATGCCTGAGGATCTGCTGCAGTCGCCGGACCAGTCTTCCGCGCCGGAGGGCAGCGCGCCCGCCCCGCGTCCCGCCCCCACCGATGTGCCGGAGAAATTCCGCGACCCCGAGACCGGCGCGCTGCGCGTCGACGCCCTGCTGAAATCCTACCGCGAGCTGGAGCGCCGCCTCTCCCAGCGCATGGGCCCGCCGGCTGCCGATGCGGCGCCGGAGGACCTGCTGCGCTTCCGCCAGGCCATGGGCATCCCGGACGCGCCGGAGGGCTACAGCATCACCCCGCCGCATGCGCTCTGCTGCTCCGACGACGAGGTGAATGGCCGGCTGCACCAGGCGAATTTCACCCAGGACCAGGCGCAGCTCGTCTACGATCTGGCGGCGGAGCGGCTGCTGCCGCTGATCGCCGAGGCCGCAGCGCAGTACGAGGCCGACCGGCAGCGCGAGAAGCTGATGGCGCATTTCGGCGGCGAGGAGCGGTTCCGCCAGGTGGCGGCGCAGCTTTCCGCCTGGGGCCGCGCGAAGCTGCCGGAGGGCGTCTACGGCGCGCTGGCCAGCACCGCGGATGGCGTGCTCGCCCTGGAGCAGATGATGCGGAAGGAGGAGCCGGGCCTTAGCCGGGATGCCGCGCCGCAGACCGCCGAGAGCGAGAGCGAGCTGCGCGCCATGATGCGCGACCCGCGCTACTGGCGGCAGCGGGACCCGGCCTTCGTCCGCCGCGTGACCGAGGGCTTCCGCCGCCTGGTCGGCAACTGAGCCGAGGCCTGATGTCCCGCTTCCGAAGTTCGCCGTTGGCGCGGCGCCCTTCGGATCGGGCACCAGCCTTTGTTTGAGGGTCCTGCTTATCTGCTCCTTCGCTGCCATGGCAGCGAAGGAGCGGGCAGGGCACCAGGCCCCCACCCTCTCCGGCAGGGCTGGAGTGCGCGCTGCCCCCTCCCCCACAGCGCCCTCGCCCTGCCGCGGGCGCCCGCCGCCTTCCTCGCGGCGCGGCGCCCGGGGGCGGGCGGATGCCCGGCCGCGCCGAGGCGCGCCCTGCCGACGCAGGCGCCACCCGCCTCGCGTGACGCGGCCGTTGTCGCATCGCCCGCCCCCTCCCTTCACGGCCATGACCAACCCGCAAGGCGCCGCGCCGTGCGGGCCATGGCCGCGCGCAGCCGTCCGGCCCGCGAACGCGGCCAACCGTGGCGGCGGCGCTTCCGCCCCCATCGTGAAAGGAAGGACACATGTCCGCTTCCATCGACCAGGCCTTCATCAAGCAATACGAAGCCGAGGTGCAGGAGGCCTATCAGCGTCACGGCAGCAAGCTGCGCCCCAGCGTGCGCAGCAAATCCGATGTCCGCGGCGCCTCCACCATCTTCCAGAAGGTGGGCAAGGGCACCGCGGCGGCGAAGGCCCGCAACGGCGTGGTGCCGGTGATGAACATCGACCACACCGCCGTCGAATGCTTCCTGCAGGACTACTACGCCGGCGACTGGATCGACCGGCTGGACGAGCTGAAGACCAACATCGATGAGCGCGCCGTGGTGGCGAATGCCGGGGCCTATGCGCTGGGCCGCAAGACGGACGAGCTGATCATCGCCGCGCTGGACAGCGGCACGGTCGAGGCGATCGGCACCAACAGCGGCGAGACCGACAATGACGGCCTGACCCGCGCCAAGGTGCTGCTGGCCTTCCAGGCGCTGGGCAATGCGGACGTGCCGGATGATGGCAACCGCTTCGCGGTGGTCGGCTGGAAGCAGTGGAGCGAGCTGCTGACCATCCAGGAATTCGCCAATGCCGATTATATCGGTCCGGACGAGCTGCCCTGGAAGGGCACCCAGGCGAAGCGCTGGCTGGGCGCCACCTGGATGCCGCATAGCGGCCTGACCCTGAGCGGCACGCTGCGCTACTGCTACTTCTACCACAAGAGCGCGGTCGGCCACGCCGTGGCGTCCGAGATCACCACGGACGTCACCTGGCATGGCGACCGCGCTGCGCATTTCGTCAACACCATGATGAGCCAGGGCGCGGTGCTGGTGGACAACACCGGCGTCGTGCGCATGCGCGCGAAAGAGTAGTTGCGGATGCGCGCCAAGGAATAGTTCGCGCGGCCTGGCCACCCCCACCCAACCCTCCCCCGCCAGCGGGGGAGGGCTTGCCGCACTCCCTCCCCCGCAATGCGGGGGAGGGTCGGGGTGGGGGTGGGCCCTTCCTTTTCCACCTCCCGCCTGCCCGGAGCCCCAAATGGCCCTTTCCGCCCTCGCGCTCTGCTCGCGCGCGCTGCTGAAGATCGGCGCACAGCCGATCGCCTCGCTCGATGAAGGCACCGCCGAGGCCGAGGTGGCGGCGAATCTCTACCCGGCTGTGCGCGACGCCCTGCTCTCCCTCTTCCCGTGGAGCTTCGCGACCGCCCAGGCCGCCCTGCCGCGGCTCTCCGCCCGGCCGACCGCGGATTTCGACCACGCCTTCCAGCTCCCCGTGGATTTCCTCCGCGCCCTCTCCGCCGGCACGCCGAATAGCGGCCGCGGCCTGGTCTACCGCATCCTGGAGGACCGGCTGCATTGCAGCGCGGAGCAGGTCATCCTCTCCTACATCTTCCGCCCGGTGGAGGCCGCCTTCCCGCCCTTCTTCGCCGCCGCGCTGGCCACGCGCCTTGCCGCCGAATTCTGCATCCCGCTGACCGAGAACACCTCCCGCGCCCAGCTTCTGCTGAACCAGGCGGAGGCGGAGCTCCGCAGCGCGCGCCAGGCGGACAGCCAGCAGGCGACGCCGCGCGGCATCGAGGATTTCCCGCTGCTGAATGCGCGGGGCTGAGATGGCCCAGTCCCGCATCCTGAAGACCAGCTTCGCCGCCGGCGAGGTGGCGCCCGAACTGCTCGGCCGGCCGGATCTGCGCGCCTGGGCCAATGGCGCGCGCAGGCTGCGCAACGTCTTCATCCAGCCCACGGGCGGCGTCACCCGCCGCCCCGGGCTGCGCCATGTGATGACCCTCCCCGGCCCTGCCCGGCTGATCCCCTTCGAGTTCAACACCGAGCAGACCTACCTGCTGGTGCTGACCGCGGGTCAGCTACGGGTCTTCATTAATGACGACCAGGTGGCGCAGATCAGCGGCCCCTGGACAGCGGCGATGCTGCCGCAGCTCGCCTTCACCCAAAGCGCGGACACGCTGCTGCTCTGCCATCCGGACATGGTGCCGCAGAAGGTGACGCGCAGCAGCCATACAAGCTGGAGCGTGACGGCCTGGAGCTTCCTCTACGAGCCCTTCTTCCGCTTCAGCGACATCGCGACGACACTGACGCCTTCCGGCACCAGCGGCAGCGTAGCGCTGACCGCCTCCGCCGCCGCCTTCCTGCCTGGTCATGTCGGCACGCGCTTCCGCCTCGGCGGCAAGCGGGTGCTGGTCACCGCCGTCGCCACCGCCACCTCCGCGACGGCCTCGGTGGAGGAAGTGCTCCCCGGCACCGCGGCGACCGCGGATTGGGACGAGGCCTCCTTCTCCGCCGTGCGCGGCTGGCCGGTCTGCCTCTGCTTCCACCAGGACCGGCTGGTGATCGGCGGTTCGCGGGATCTGCCGAACCGGCTCTGGCTCTCGCGCTCCGGCGATCTCTTCAACTTCGACACCGGCACCGGGCTCGACGACCAGTCCATCGCCTTCGGCCTGGTTTCCGACCAGGTGAATGCAATCCGCGGCGTCTTCTCCGGCCTGCACCTCCAGGTCTTCACCTCCGGCGCGGAGTGGATGGTCAGCGGCGCGCCGCTCACCCCCGCCTCCATCCAGCTCAACCGGCAGACGCGGGTCGGCTCGCCGGTGGCGCGGATGATCGCGCCGGTGGATGTCGATGGTTCCACCATCTTCGTCTCCCGCAGCGGCCGCGGCGTCTATGAGTTCACCTACACGGACCTGCAGCAGGTCTATCAGGCGAATGACCTGGCGCTGGCGGCGCAGCACCTGGTCCGCGACCCGGTGGCGATGTGCTACGACCAGATTCGCCGGTTGCTGCACGTGGCGATGGCCGATGGCGGCCTCGCCACGCTCACGCTCTACCGCGCCGAGGAAGTCACCGCCTGGACGCGGCAGGAGACGGACGGGCTGTTCCTTGCCCTGGCCGAGATCGAAGGCACCGTCTGGGCGGTGGTGGAGCGCGGCGGCACGCATCGGCTGGAACGCTTCGACCCGGCTCTGGCGCTGGATGCGGCGCTCACCGGCAGCAGCGCCACGCCGCAGGAAAGCTGGTCCGGGCTCGGCCATCTGGATGGCCGCACCGTCGGCATCCTGGCAGATGGTGCGCCGCGCGAGTCCGCCCTGGTCTCGAACGGCGCCGTCACCATCGACCCTGGCGCGCTGACCCTGCAGGCCGGCCTCGCCTTCAGCCATGTGATCGAGCCGCTGCCGCCCGACCTCGCCACCGTCACCGGCGTCAAGGCGGCGCCGCTGCGGCTGGTCTCCGTCACCTTCCGGCTGCTGGACAGCGCGGCGCTCTCGGTCGATCTCGGCCGCGGCAGCACGCCGGTTTCCTTCCGCCGGCTCGGCACGCCACTGCTGGATGCCGCGCCGCAACGCTTCACCGGCGATGTGCAGCTCCGCGCCATCGGCTGGAAGCGGGACGCGCTCGCGCCGCTCTGGCGGATCGAGGATGCGACGCCGCTGCCGATGACGCTGCTTTCCGTCACCACCGAGACGAGGATCACCGACTGATGGCTTCTCTCGCCTCGCTCGCCACCGTGCTCGGTGCGGGCGCTACCGTCTACGGCACCGTGCGTCAGCAGCAGTCGCAGCAGGCGACGGCGCGGGCGCAGGCGCAGATCGCCCAGCAGCAGCAGGCGGCCCGGCAGCAGGAGCTGGCGGTGCAGCAGGAGGAGCAGACGCGCCGGCGCCAGCAGGATCTGGCCCGCACCGTCGCCGCCACCCGCGCCCGGCTGGCGGCGAGCGGGCCGCAGCCGGATGAAGGCTCCGCCGCCGCCGTCACCGGCGGGCTGCAGCAGGATGCCGCCGCCGCCCAGGCAGCGGATGAGGAGGCCTACCAGGCGCAGCTCGCCCGGGGCCGCGCCAGCCTGTTGCAGCCGGACGGCACCCTCACCACGCTGCTGCGCAGCGGCCGCACCCTCGGCAGCGCCGCGCGCAGCCTGCTGGATTGACCCATGGCGCCCCGGCGCGCCTCCCCGCCGGGAGGCGCCGGCGCCCCCTGACCAGGCGCAGCCCCACACGGCCACGCCTGCGCCGCAACCGAGATATCGGAGCCCGACATGGCCGAGCACATCAAGATCGGCGACGTCGCGCCACGCGTGCAGTACGTGGCGGACGGCGTCCAGACCAGCTTCACCTACCCTTTCCCGATCTTCGCCGAGACCGACCTCGAGCTGCGGGTGGACGGGCTGGTGCAGGGCTACGGCTTCGCCGTGACCGGCGCGGGGGAAAGCACCGGCGGCACGGTGGAATTCCCCGAGCCGCCGCGTGCCGGCGCGGTGCTGACGCTGCGACGCAACCTGGCCGTGGAGCGCATCACGGATTTCCAGGAGAATGGCATCCTCCGCGCCCGCACGCTGAATGATGAGCTGGACTACCAGATCGCCGCGCTGCAGGAGGTGAAGGCACAGATGGCCAATGCCATCCAGCTCGACCCCTCCGATATCGGCGGGGTGACGACGGTGCCGCTGCGCGGCGGGCGGGTGAACAAGCTGCTGGGCTTCGACAGCATCGGCAACCTGACGGTGTTCGACCGCGGCGAGGGCACGATCAGCGTGCCCTTCCCGGATGGCGTGCCGCGCACCGTGGAGGACAAGCTGGCGGAGCGCCTCTCCGCCCGCGATTTCGCCGCCACCGGCGACGGCGTGACGGATGACGGCCCCTCCCTGCAAGCCGCGATGAACGCCGCGGCGGCCAGCGGCAAGCTGCTGGAGGTGGGGGAGGGCGTCTTCCGCACCACCCTGCCGCTGCTGCTGCCGGGGGCGGCGGCCGGCATCCAGATGCGCGGCACCATCCTCTATGCCGGGCCGGGCGGGCAGGCGGCGCTCACCCTCGGCGACGGCGGCGAGGTCAACAACCAGCGCAAGAGCTATCTCGGCCTCGCCGTCTATCGCTCGCTGCAAAGCGACTGGATCGACGAGGCAGATGTCGGCATCCGCATCCGCAACATCGATGCCTGCCAGGTGGAGATCCGCCGGGCGGAGCGCTTCACCATCGGCGTGCAGCTCCTCGGCGACCAGCGCGGCTGCGAGGACAGCGACCTGCGCTACGGCCGCATCATCGACAACCGCATCGGCCTCGATCTGCGCACGGCGACCGCTGCCGCCTGGATGAATTCGCTGCGGCATGCCGGCGGGCATTTCGCCTGCTCCTCCGGCACCAACCCGGGCATGGGCCGCTTCGGCGTGCGGCTTTCCGCCGCCGAGGGCGCCTACCGGCTGCACAACGCGCATCTCTTCACCGGCCCGGCCTTCGAGCTGCAACGCCAGGGCACGCCCGGCACCGTGGACGCCATCCCCTTCCTGGTGGAGGTGGATGGCCGCGGGCTGATCGCGCAGGGCGTGCGGATGGAAGCCTGCTCCCCCTTCGTCGCGCGGCATACCGCCGGCTTCTCGGATGCGCGCTACGAGGTGGCCTATGTCGGCACCTATGGCTTCACCGGCTGCGCGGTGCATTATGCCGGCACGGCGACGCGCGCCGGCGGCACGGTGCTGCCGCTGCACCAGGCGGCGGCGGCGCTCGGCAGCCCGCGGCTGGTGGCGGAGGCGGCGAATGTCCGCAGCCGCGCCTTCCGCTGGGACAGCGCCTCCACCGGCTTCGAGGGGCTGGCGGTGCTCTCCGGCAACCCTGCCGGGCCGCCGACCGACCTGACGGGCTTCTGCTTTCCCGGCCTCTCCTCCGTCACGCTGAACGCCAATACCGTGACGCTGCCGACCAGCCGGGCGCTGGCCTTCGTGGTGGACTGCACCACCTGCAAGGAGTTCTTCCTGGCGGCGGAGGGCAGCGGCTTGCGGCCCATGGCCATGCAGTTCGACGCGGCGGAGAACGTGCTGGACAACAGCGCCCCCGTGCTGTGGTCCAACATGAACACCGCCTGGCAAGGCCCGCCCTCCTACTGGTGGGAAGGCAATGCGGATCTGGACAGCCTGACGGGCGGCGTCGCGCTCAACCGGCTGCAGCGCGTCACGCTGCATGCCAGTGCCGCCTTCGCGGTCATCGGCGTGCGCGGCGGCAATGCCGCCTCCGTGCTGAAATCGCTGCGGCTCTACGCGCCGGCGACGGAAGCGCCGCAGGTGCTGGCCGGCGCCGGCCGGCTCTGGGGCACGCGGGAGCTGACGGCCTCGCTGGCCTATGACCCGCCGGAGCTCGCGGCCGGCGCCGTCGCCATCCAGGCGGTGACGATGCCCTATGTGCAGAACGGCGATTTCGTGCAGGCGAGCTTCACCGGCCAGGCCTCCGCCTTCGTCGAATGGACCGCCGCCATCACCACCACCGGCGCCACCGGCACGGTGACGGCGCGGGCCACCAACCGCCACCCCTCGAACCCGATCGACCTCGATGCGGGGACGCTCTTCGTCCGCGCCGCGAAGCCGCGGCTCTGACGCCGATGGCAGGCAAGCGCAGGGCGAAGATCGATCTGGATTTCGTCGCATCCGCCCGGCTGATCCTCGCGGACTATCACCGCTTCATGTCCGCCGACCCGGCCACGCAGGAAGATGGCGCGAGCAAGCTCTTCGCCGGGCGCCACACCGCCGGCAAGGCCGCGCTCTCGCATCTCGAGCAATTGCTGAAGCTGGCCGCCGGGCAGGCGGACGAGGCGCAGCTCCAGGAGATCGGGGAATCGCTGGCGAAGTACCGCTCTTTCATGGCCGCGGAGATGAAGGAGGAATCCGAAACCGATGACCCAGGGGACGGAGCCTGACTTCCTGGAATTCGTCTGGATCTGGAATCACGTCCAGAACCAGACCACGCCGGCCCCGCATCGCCGCATCGCCCGCTGGCTGCAACTGCGGTGGGAGACGGGCGACCGGCGGCTGCTGCTGATGGCCTTCCGCGGCTGCGGCAAATCCACGCTCACCGGGCTCTATTGCGCCTGGCGGCTGCTGCGGGCGCCGGAGACGCGCATCCTGGTGCTGGCGGCGGACCAGCCCCTGGCGGTGAAGATGGTGGCGCAGGTCCGGCGCATCCTGGAACGTCACCCCTTATGTCGCCCGTTGCTGCCGGAAGGCGCGGAAAACTGGGCGATGGACCGCTTCACCGTGGCGCGGGATGCCGTGCTGCGGGACCCGTCCATGCTGGCCCAGGGGCTGGGCGGCAACATCACCGGCGCACGCGCCGACCTCGTCATCTGCGACGATGTCGAGGTGGCGGGCAATTGCGACACGCCGGCGAAGCGAGAGGAGTTGCGGGCGCGGCTGGCCGAGGTGGAGTTCGTGCTCGTCCCCGGCGGCACCGTGCTCTACATCGGCACGCCGCATTGCGCGGAAACGCTCTATTTGCATCCCTCGCAGGGGGAGGCGTTTCTCGCCGGCTATCGGCGCTTCACCCTGCCGCTGCTGGATGCGGCAGGGAACAGCGCCTGGCCGGAGCGCTTCGACGCGGCGGCGATCGAGGCGCTGCGCAGCCGCGTCGGCCCGCATCGCTTCGCGCGGCAGATGTTGCTGCAGGCGGTCGCCGAGGCGGCGCTGCGGCTCGATCCCGCCTTGCTCATCCGCTATGCGGAGGAGCCGGAGTACCGGGAGGCGAGCGGGCGGGCGCAATTGCTGCTACTCGGGCGGCGGCTGGTCTCGGGGGGCGGGTTCTGGGACCCGGCCTTCGGGCGGCCGCCGGCGCGTGGCGTTTCCGGCGACGGCTCCGTGCTGGCGGCCACCTATGCGGATGGGGAGGGCAACCACTTCCTCCACCGCATCCAGTGGCTGACGCATGACCCGGATGCCGCCATCGACCCGGCGACGCAGCAATGCCGCGCCGTGGCCAGCCTGGCGCGGGAGTTGCTGCTGCCGGTGGTACGCGTCGAGACCAACGGCCTCGGGCGGTTCCTGCCGGCGCTGCTGCGGCGGGAGCTGGCGCGGGCCGGGGCGCCTTGCACGGTGATCGAGCACACCAGCCGGCGGGCCAAGGTGGAGCGGATCCTCTCCGCACTGGAACCGGCGCTGGCGGCGCGGCGGCTGCATGCGCATGAAGCCGTGTTCCGCACGCCCTTTCCGGCGGAAATGGCGGCGTGGCGGCCCGACGCCGCCGGCAACCGGGACGATGCGCTGGACGCGCTGGCGGGGTGCCTGCTGGCGGAGCCGGTGCGGCTGCCGGCAGTCGTGCCGGCGGTACGCGGCCAGGGGTGGCACGGAGGCTAGAGCGTGATCGGTTGAGGTCGAATCGACCGAAACCGTGAATCACGCGACCGAACAAAGAGCTAGAGCGGGGCGGGTGAGCGCAGCCCAACCGATCCCGCTCTAGGTCGAGAGGGGCTCCGCCCCTCTCTCGCATCGGACGCAGTGCGTCCGATCCGCCAAAGGCCGAAGGGCCTTTGGAAACCACCAGTCTCAGGCGCGACGGTCGAAACGCCAAACTCAAGGGTTCCAAGGGCCCTTCGGCCCTTTGCGGGTGGGGTTGGGCGCACTGCGCCCAACGAGGAGGGCAGGGCCCTCCCTCAACCCGCTCGGCGCAGAATCTCGCTCCGGTGCCGCGCCACGCCTTCTTCCGTCAGCTCGTACCGCCCATCCGGCCGCTGCGCCGCCAGCCCCATCCCCTGCAGCCGCCGCAGGCAAGGCCCGTCCTTCAGCCCCGCCGGCCGTCCCACCGCGCCGACCAGGGTCAGCCGGTGCAGGGCCGACCGGCAGCAGGTCTCCAGATAGGGCTCGTTCCATTCGATCAAATCACCGCCCCTCCTTCGGCCTGAAGGGTGGGCGGCCCCCCCACCCGCTTCAAGGAGGCAGCGAGGAGCCCCCATGCCGTTCGAAACCACCTGGTGGATCACCGCCGTGGAGGCGCCGATCGTCGCCGCGCTGTTCTACATGATCCTCGGCCTGCGGCGGGACATGCATGACCGCATCGACCGCAGCGACCAGCGCGAGACCGAGGCGGTGACCCGCACCCGCGACGACCTGGCGGAATTCAAGCTGGAAGTCGCGCGCAATTACGTCCCGCTCTCCCTCATCCGCGACGTGGACCGGCGCCTTTCCCAGCATCTGCTGCGCATCGAGGAGAAGATCGAGGAAGTGAAGCGGTTGGGCGCCCCCCTGGGCCAGCCCATGCCCCGGCTGCGCGACCGCAGCCATGCCGAGGAGGACGAGGCATGACCGGCGCCGATATCCTCGCCCTCACCCTCCGCGCCGAGGCCGGCAGCAAGCCGGTCCGCGCCATCGAGGCGTTGGCGGCGCTGGCGGTGAACCGCGCCCGGCTGGCCGCGGCGGATGCCACGGCGGCCGCGCGCTACGCCCCGGGTGCGGCGCCGGGCCTCGGCCTGGCGCCGATGCTGGCCCTGGTCTGCCGCGCGCCCTTCCTGTTCGGCTGCTGGATGCCGAAGCACCCGCGACGCAAGGCGCTGCTGAACGCCATGCTCTCGGGCGAGGCGGATGCGGCGCTGGAGACCTGCCGCCGCGTCGCCGCCCGCGCCGCGGCCGGCGTGCTGGGCGACCCGACCGGCGGCGCCACCCATTGGCACCTGGCGGAGGAACTGCCGGGCTGGGCCGTCGGGCTGGTACCAACGGCCGAGATCGGCGGCTTCATCTTCTACCGGCTGCCGGCGGGCTGAGCGCCGGTCTCAGCGCCGCGCGCCGGCCGCGCGCAGCACCGCCAGGGCCAGCGCGGTCTTCACCAGCGTCCCCGGCAGGAACAGCAGGAAGCCGGCCATCCAGGCCCGCTCCAGCCCGGTGAAGCCGGCGAGCCAGAGCACGCCGGGCAGGAACAGGGCCAGATGCGCCAGCGTCAGCAGCGCCGCCTGGCGCCAGAGCCCGCTGCCCCGCGCCGCCAGCCCGGCGATCCAGGCGGCCGGCAGGAAGCCCAGCAGGTAGCCCGCCGTCGGCCCCAGCAGCACGGCCGGCCCGGCCTTCGCCCCGGCGAAGACCGGCAGGCCCAGCGCCCCCTCCAGCAGATAGAGCGCGACCGCCGCGAGGCCCAGCCGCCCGCCGCCCAGCGCCCCCAGCAGCAGCACGGCAAGGCTCTGCAGCGTCGCCGGCACCGGCCAGAAGGGCAGGCTGACCTGGGCGCTGGCCGCCAGCACGGCAGAGCCGAGCAGGGCGAAGCCCCAGAAACGGACAGCGCTGCGGGGGTTGGCAAGGGCGAGGGTCATGCATCGGCCTCGATGTTGGTTGGATGTCATCGCCTCTCCCATGCCGGCCGGACCGCGGCAAGCCGTGCCGCGGCCGCAAAGCGCCGCTATACCCTCCCCATGCGAGAGCTGATCTACACCATGGTCCGCGCCGCCGACTGGCGCCTGGCGGAGCTGGCCGGGGCCTACACCGGCAGCGCGGATGATCTGCGCGACGGCTTCCTGCATTTCTCCGCCGCGGCGCAGCTCCGCGCCAGCGCCGCGAAGCACCGCGCGGGGGAGCGAGATTTGCTGCTGGTCGGCGCCGACCCCGCCGCGCTGGGCCCGGCGCTGCGCTGGGAACCGGCCGCGGGCGGCAAGCGCCCGGGCCTGTTCCCGCATCTCTACGGCACCCTGCCGCTCAGCGCGGTGCGGCTGGTGGTACCGCTGCCGCTGGGCGCCGATGGCGCGCATGCCTTCCCGCCGGACATCCCCTGAGACGCCGCGCCCCGCCGGCGCACCCGCTCGCTCATCACGCAGGCGAAGATGACGACGCCGGCGCCGAGCAGGGTCGGCCAATCCGGCAACCTTCCCCAGAACAGCAGATCCAGCAGGCCGGACACCGGCATGGCGGCATAGCCCAGCGGGCCCAGCCGCGCCGCATCGGCATAGCGATAGGCCAGGGCGGTGGAGACCGAGGCGCCGCCCGCGATCAGCCCGTTCACCATCAGCATGGCCAGATCGGCGGGCGGCGGCGCCACCCAGTCCCGGACCGCGAGCGGGCCGAACAGCAGCAGCCCCAGCAGCCCGGGCCAGACCACCAGCATGGCGAGGCCCGCCTCGCCCTTCAACGTCCGGTTCACCGTCTGGGTCACGCTGAAGGCCAGGGTGCCCAGCGCCACCCAGCCATAGCCGATGAGCGACCCGCCGCCGCCGAGCTTCGGCGCCACCGCCAGCAGCACGCCGGCGAAGCCCACCAGGCACCAGGCCCAGGCCGCCCAGGGCACCCTCTCGCGCAGCGCGATGGCCGCCAGCGCCAGGATGAGGAAGGGCGAGGTGAAGAAGACCAGATAGCCCTCGGCCAGCGCCATGTGCCGGAAGCCGAGGAAGAAGGATCCCGCCGCCGTCATCATCGAGGCCGCGCGCAGCATATGCAGCCCCGGCCGCGCCGTGCGGAAGGCGCCGCCGAAGCCCGGGCGCAGCGCCCGCAGGGCGAGGAAGGCCGGCAGCAGCACCAGGTATCGCATGGCGATCACCTGGCCCATCGGATAGGCCCCGGAGAGCAGCTTGCTGTTGGCGTCCAGCAACCCGAACAGCGCTATGCCGCCGAGCAGCAGCAACGGCCCTTTCACCCGATTTCCTCCCGATGCCGTGTCACCCATGCCGTTACGTCCGGCGGGGCCGGTCTGGTGCCTAAGGTTGTCGCGGGGCCCGGGCGGCGCGTCAACCGGGCGGACGGAACCCGCTTCCCCTTCGCCGTCACCTCAGGCATTGAGCGCGGCGATGACCCCGACCCTCGCCTCCGCCCTCATGCCCTTGCTGCGCGGGCTTGATCCCGAAACGGCGCATAATCTGGCGCTGCAGGCGCTGGGCTGGGGCCTGGCCGGGCGCGACACCGCGCCGGATGATCCGGTGCTGGCCACCAGCGCCCTCGGCCTCGCCTTCCGCAACCCCATCGGCCTCGCCGCCGGCTTCGACAAGAATGCCGTCGCCGTGCTGCCGCTGATGCGGCTCGGCTTCGGCTTCGTCGAGGCGGGCACGGTCACGCCGCGGCCCCAGCTCGGCAATCCCCGCCCGCGGCTGTTCCGGCTGGAGGAGGACCGCGCGGTCATCAACCGCATGGGCATGAACAACCAGGGGCTGGAGGCCTTCCGCGCCCGCCTCGCCGCCCTGAAGCGGCCGCTGCCCGCCGTGCTCGGCGGCAACATCGCGGTGAACAAGGACGACGCGGTACCGGAGCGGGACTACCCCGCCCTCTACGCCGCCCTGGCGCCGCTCTGCGACTATGTCGCGGTCAACATCTCCTCCCCCAACACCCCCGGCCTGCGCGACCTGCAGGGCGAGGCGCGGCTGGTCGCGATCCTCGATGCCATCGCCGCGGTGAGGACGCCGGAAGGCCCACCGCTGCTGGTGAAGATCGCGCCGGACCTCGCCGACGACGCGGTGGCCGCGGTGGTGGAGGCCTGCGCCGCGCGCGGCGTCGCCGGCCTCATCGTCTCCAACACCACCATCGCCCGGCCGGACAGCCTGCGCAGCCCGCACAGGGGCGAGGCCGGCGGCCTCTCCGGCGCGCCGCTGCTGGCCCGCGCGACGGAGGTGCTGAAGCTGGCCTATCGGCTGTCGCACGGGCGGCTGACGCTGATCGGCGTCGGCGGCGTCGCCTCCGGTGTCGATGCCTATGCGAAGATCCGCAGCGGGGCCTCGCTGGTGCAGCTCTATGCCGGCTTCGCCTATGCCGGCCCGGCGCTGATCCCGCGCATGAAGCGGGAACTCGCCGCGCTGCTGCAGCGCGACGGGTTCAGGAGCGTCGCCGATGCTGTCGGCGTCGATGCGGCACGCGACGACCGGCCGCAGGCGGCCTGAGGGGAAGAGTGATGGAGATCCTGGACGGCATTGCCAGCCTCGCGGACCGCTATGACGGCTATGTGCTCGACCTCTGGGGGGTGGTGCACAACGGCAAGCAGCCCTACCCACCGGTGCCGGAGGCGCTGCGGCAATTGAAGGACCGCGGCAAGAAGGTGGTGTTCCTCACCAATGCGCCGCGGCGGTCCTGGTTCATCGCCGGCATGCTGGACCGCATGGGGCTGGACCGCGCGCTCTATGACGGCATCATCTCCTCCGGCGAGATCGCCTGGCGCATGCTGAAGGCGAAGCAGCACCCCTTCTTCGCGCAGCTTGGCCCCCGTGCCGTCCATATCGGGCCGGACCGCGACCTTTCCGTGGTGGAGGATGGCGCGGCGGAGCTGGTGGCCGAGGCGAAGGACGCGGATTTCCTGCTGAATACCGGCCCGGATCCGGAGCGCGGCTCGATCGACGCCGAGGCCTACCGGCCGGCGCTGGAGGAGGCGCGCAAATACGGGCTGCCCATGCTCTGCGTGAATCCGGACCGGCATGTGATGGTGGGGACGGAGCGGCTGATCTGCGCCGGCGCGCTGGCGGATATCTACACGGAAATGGGCGGCGAGAGCTTCGAGGTGGGGAAGCCCGATCCGGCGGTCTATGACCCGGTGATGGAGATCATCGGCGATGTGCCGCGCAGCCGGGTGCTGGCGATCGGCGATACTCCGCATACCGACCTGGCGGGGGCGCAGGCGGCGGGGATGGATGCGCTCTGGGCGCTGACCGGGCTGGCGGCGTTCGCCCATGGCGACAACCCTTCCTCCGAGACGCTGCGCCAGGTGGCGCTCTCGGAGGGGGTGGACCCGCTGGCGGCGATCCGCGGGCTGCGCTGGTAGGCAGGGGGCTTCGCCCCCGAACCCCCACCAGGGGCTCTGCCCCCGGACCCCGCCGGGGGAAGGCTTCCCCCCGGGCCCCGCCATAAGTTTGCTGGTTCGACCGTCGGATCCAAAACTCGGACCGGGGTCCGGGGCCAGGTCCTGGTCCCGGCGGGGGGTGCAGGGGGGCGGCGCCCCCCTGCCCCTATCTACCCCGCATGCGCCACCGCCCCGTCCAGGAACGCCCCCGCCGCCCGCAGCACCAGCGCATCCGCCAGCCGCGGCCCGGCGATCTGCAGCCCCACCGGCAGCCCTTCCTCCGTCACCCCGCAGGGCAGCGAGATCGCCGGCCCATGGCTGAGGTTGAAGGGGTAGGAGAATTCCGCCCAGACTAGCCAGTCCCATGCGTGCTGGTCCCAATGCGCCGGGCGCTGCCGCCCCACCTCGAAGGCGGCGACGGAGGCGGCGGGCGTGACCAGCAGATCGAACCCCGCCTCGCCGAACCAGGCGTTCACCGCCGCGGCATAGGCGAAGCGGCGGGTCTGTGCCGCATGGCCTGCCATGAAGCCGTAATCGCGATAGGCCTCGGTGCAGGCCACCAGGCCGGGGTCCATCTGCGCCGCGGCGGCGGCATCGGCGGCCAGGAAGGGCCGCATGGCGGCGCCCCACAAATCGCGCTCCAGCTCCGGCCCGGTCGGGCCCCAGGGCGGCGTCACCGCCTCCACCGTAGCGCCCAGCGCCTCGAACCGCCGCACCGCGGCGGCCACGATCGCCGCCACCTCCGGGTCCACCTTCGCGTGGCCGAGATCGGCGCTGTAGGCGATGCGCAGCCCCTGCGCGCCGTCCGGCTCGACCTCGGCCGGGAAGCGGTCCGGCAGCGTCGTGTGGTCCAGCGGGTGCGGCCCGGCGATGACGCTGAACATCAGCGCCGCATCCGCGACGCTGCGGGTGATGGGCCCGGCATGGGAGAGCGCGCCGTTGTTCGGCACTGGCACATAGGGCACGCGGCCATAGGTCGCCTTGAACCCCACCGCGCCGCAGAAATGCGCCGGCAGGCGGATGGAGCCCGCGCCATCCGTGCCGATATGCAGCGGCCCGCAGCCCGCGCCGCAGAGCGCGGCGGCGCCGGAGGAGGAGCCGCCGGCGGTGCGGCCATGCTTCCAGGGGTTGTGGGTGGTGCCGGTCAGCGGGCTGTCGCTGACGGCGGTCCAGCCCTGCTCCGTGCTGGTGGTCTTGCCGAGGATGATGGCCCCGGCCTCCCGCAGCCGCGCCACCAGCGGCGCGTCGGCGGTGGCAGGCGTCGGATCCGAGAGGCGGGAGCCGCGACGGGTCGGCAGGCCGCGCACCGCCTGGACGTCCTTGATCGTCACCGGCACGCCATGCAGCAGGCCGAGCGTATCGCCCCGCATCACCGCCGCCTCGGCCGCCTGGGCTGCGCTGCGCGCGCCCTCCTCATCCAGCGCGGCGAAGGCGTTCAGCGTGGGGTTCTGCGTGGCGATGCGCGCCAGCACCGCCGCCGTCACCTCCACGGGCGAGACGGATTTGTCCCGCACCATCGCCGCCAGCGTCACCGCGGAAGCGGTGGCGAGATCAGTCGTGACTGTCACCATAGGTCGTCCGGTAGGCCTCGAGCATCAATTCGTCGAGCCTACGCCCCGGGGTGAAACCTGCCAAACCCTCCGGATAGGGGACACCCTTCGGCATGCGCGGGCAGGGCTCAGCGGCGCCGATCACCTGGGTGACGGGGAAGCGGGCGGCATAGATCGGCAGGGCGTAATCCTCCTCCTCATCGCCCACGCCCTTGGCGCGGACCTTGCCGGAGGCCTGCTCGATCTCCATGCCGATGACCGTCGTGGCCTTCAGCTCCTGGGTGGTGCTGGGGCGGAGGGTGGCGTCGCGGCCGGGGTAGAAGCGGTCGATCATCGAGGACAGGGCGCGGTGCTTGTGCGCCGGCTCGTCGATGATGTGTGCCTGGCCGAAGCACATGGCGGAGCGGTAGTCGACGGAGTGGTTGAAGCCGCAGCGGGCGAGCACCAGGCTATCCAGATGCGTCACCGTCAGGCAGACCGGCACGCCGCCCTTCTGGCTGCGCAGCATCCGGCTGGCGGAGGAGCCGTGCCAGTAGAGGTGCTCGCCTTCCCGCCAGAAGACGGTGGGGGTGCAATAGGGCTGGCCGTCGATGATGTAGGCGATGTGGCAGAGCATCGCCGCGTCCAGGATGGCGTGCACCGCCGCCTTGTCATAGGTGCCGCGTTCGTGCAGGCGGCGGACCTTGTTGCGCTCGGAGACGGGGTAGGCGGCGTCGGACATCGTCTGGCCTCGGGCTGGAATTCCTGACCTTCGGCTTATGGCCCTGGCGAATGGTCCAGCGCGAGGGCCAATTCGGCGCGGGCGAATTGGTCCAATCCGGGTCCGAGCCGCTCAGGCCAGGACCACCACCCGCCGCCGGACGGTGAGGAGCAGCGCGCCGACCAGGACCAGGTTCGTCACCCCGGCCAGGGCCGCCAGGGCGAAGCTGAGTGTGTAGTCGCCCGTTAGGTCGAAGAGATAGCCGCCCTGGAAGCCGCCCAGCCCATGGCCCAGCCAGGCGAAGGCGATGATGATCCCCATCAGCGAGGCGCGGCTCGCCGCCGGCGTCAGCATCCGCGCCGTCACCAGCACCCCGGTCATCACCCCGGCATAGCCGAAGCCGTAGATGGGGGCGAAGAGGTAGAAGAGGCTCAGATCGTGGATGCGGGTGAAGGCGAAGACCGCGACGGTCTGCCAGAAGGAGGCGGTGAGGTAGGCCTGGATGGGGCCGATCCGGTCGGCGAGTCGGCCGAAGGCCACGCGGCCCAGGATCGCCGCCAGCAGCATCACGAAGAGCACGCCACCGGCATCGGGCGCCGAGATGTGGTGGCCGTGAATTAGCGGTACCAGATGCATCAGCGGCACCGCCATGCAGGTGCAGCAGCCGATGACGGCGAGGCTCAGCCAGGGCACTACCAGCCCGGGCGGCAGCAAGGGCGCAGGCCCCGCCTGGGCCGCCGGGCCAGTTGCTGGGCGGGGCGGTTCCCGCATCAGCAGCGCCAGCGGCAGCATGACGGCGAGGGAGACGAGGCCCTGCGCCAGGAAGGCCTGGCGCCAGCCCATGGCCTCGATGAGGAAGGCGGTGGCGAAGGGCACCCCGCCCTGCCCCACCGCCTGCCCAGCCGAGGCGATGCCGATGGCAAGCCCCGCCCCGGTGGGAAACCAATTGCCCACCAGACTCAGCAGCGGCGCGAAGAGGCCGGCGCCGAACAGCCCGGCCAGGAAGAAGAGCAGGTAGAATTGCCAGAGCTCCGACGCGCCCGAGGCCATAGTGACGCAGAGCCCGACCACCAGCGCGGCAGCCAGCGCCACCAGCCTGATGCCGGCCCGGTCCGCCACCAGACCCATGGCTATGCCGCCGAGGGAGAGGCCGGCCAGCCCGGCCGAGTTGATGAGGGCGATGGGGCCGCGAGCCCAGCCGAATTCCAGCTCCAGCGGGATGAAGAAGACGGAGAGGCCGTTGACGAGCTGACCCATGGCGACGGCCAGCAGCAGGGCGACGGCGGCGACGATGATCCATCGCCCAGCGGGGCGTAACGCATCCTGCGGGCCGGCTGCCATGCCACCTTCCTCCCCCCTGCGCCTATGGCGGTAACATCGCCGATTCCTCTGCGCCGCCAAAGTGCCGGAAGGCACAGGACGGAAGGCCGGGGATGCGCCGGCATCGCACGGCTTCATGCGCCGAAGCGTTCACCCGCCGCGGCGATCTGCTCTATACCCTCGCCATGTACGATCTTGCCTTCGATGTGGTGGTGGTGGGCGGCGGCCATGCCGGCTGCGAGGCCGCGGCCGCCGCCGCCCGCTGCGGTGCCCGCACCCTGCTGCTGACCCACCGGCTGGAGACGCTGGGGGAGATGTCCTGCAACCCGGCGATCGGCGGGGTAGGCAAGGGGCATCTGGTGCGGGAGATCGACGCGTTGGACGGGCTGATGGGCCGCACCGCGGATGAAGCCGGTATCCATTTCAAGCTGCTGAACCGCAGCAAGGGTCCGGCGGTGCGCGGGCCGCGGGCGCAGGCGGACCGCAAGCTATATCGCCGGGCGGTGCAGGCGCTGCTGCGGGAGACTTCGGGGCTGACGATCCTGGCAGAGGCGGCGGAGGATCTGCTGCTGGGCGCCGGTGGGCAAGTGGCGGGCGTCGTCACTGCCACTGGCCGGCGAATCGGCGCCGGGGCGGTGGTCATCACCACCGGCACCTTCCTGCGGGGCGAGATCCATATCGGCGAGACCCGGATTCCAGCCGGGCGGGTGGGGGAAGCGCCCTCGCTGGGGCTGGCCGCCACGCTGGACCGGCTGGGCCTGCCTCTGGCACGGCTGAAGACCGGCACGCCGCCGCGGCTGGATGGCAGGACCATCGACTGGGCCGCGCTGCAGCCGGACCCGGGCGACGATCCGCCAGAGCCGCTTTCCTGGCTGACGGAGCGGATCACCAACCGGCAGGTGGCCTGCGCCATCACCTCCACCACGCCGGCGGGCCATGCGCTGATCCGGGCCAATCTGCATCGCAGCGCCGTCTATGGCGGGCGGATCGCCGGAACGGGGCCGCGCTACTGCCCTTCGATCGAGGACAAGGTGGTGCGCTTCGCCGAGCGGGAGCGGCACCAGATCTTCCTGGAGCCGGAGGGGCTGGAGGACGACACCGTCTACCCCAACGGCATTTCCACCAGCCTGCCGGAGGCGGTGCAGGCGGCTTTCATCGCCTCCATCCCCGGGTTGGAGAAGGCGCGCATCCTGCGGCCGGGCTATGCCATCGAATACGACCATGTGGACCCGCGCGCCCTGACCCCGACGTTGGAGGTGAAGGACGTGCCCGGGCTGTTTCTGGCCGGCCAGATCAATGGCACCACGGGCTATGAGGAAGCCGGCGCCCAGGGGCTGCTGGCCGGGGTGAATGCCGCCCAGCGCGCCGGCGGCGCCGTGCCGGACCGGGCGCTGAACCGCGGCGAGGCCTATGCCGGCGTGATGATCGACGATCTGGTGCTGCAGGGGGTGACGGAGCCCTACCGCATGCTCACCGCGCGGTCCGAATACCGGCTGGCGCTGCGGGCGGACAATGCCGGGCTGCGGCTGACGGAAAAAGGCATGGGCTGGGGCTGCGTCAGCCCCGTGCGCGCCGCGGCCCATCGCGCCTTCGCCACCGCCCTGGCGAATGCGCTGGCCCGCGCGCGGGCGGAAGGCGCCACCCCGGCACAGTACGTCGCCGCCGGCGTGCCGGTGAAGCAGGATGGCCGCTGGCGCAGCGCCTTCGAAGCCCTGGCCCTGCCGGCGATGACGGCTGACGCGGCCAACCGCATTTTCCCCTGGCTGCGGGATCTCCCGCCCCGGCTGCGGGCGGAGCTGGAGGCTCAGACCCTCTACGCCCCCTATCTTGAGCGTCAGGCGGCGGAGCTGCGGGCGCTGGAACGGGAGGAGCGGCTGGCCATTCCGCCGGTGCTGGATTTCGCCGCCATCCCTGGGCTTTCAGCCGAGATGCGCCAGCGCCTGGCAGCGGCTCGCCCCGCCACCCTCGGCAGTGCCGGCCGCGTGCCCGGCGTCACGCCGGCCGCCCTCGCCGCCCTGGCCATCCATCTCCGCCGCACTGCGGAGCCGCGTTTCACGTGAAACAGCTCCAGGCCGAGGAGTTCGGCGTTTCACGTGAAACAGAGGAGAAGCTGCGCACCTATCTCGCGTTGCTGATCCGCTGGAACAGCCGCATCAACCTGGTGGCCGCGGCGCCCGAGGCGGCGCTGTGGCAGCGGCACTTTCTGGACTCCCTCCAGCTCCTTCCCCTGATGCCTCCCGACCCGACCGGCCCGCTCGTCGATCTCGGCTCCGGCGCCGGCTTTCCTGGCTTGGTGCTCGCCGCCGCCACCGGCCTGCCGACGCATCTGGTGGAATCGGACCGCCGCAAATGCGCCTTCCTCACGGAAGCCAGCCGTGCCCTTGGCCTCGCCGCCGTCACCGCCCACCCCCAACGGATCGAGGACACCGCCCTGCCCCCGGTCCAACTCCTTACCGCCCGCGCCCTCGCCCCACTGGCAAAACTCCTCCCTCATGCGCATCGCCTGCTCGTCCCCGGCGGCATCGCCCTCTTCCCCAAGGGTCGGAATGTCGATCAGGAATTGACGGAGGCAGCCCGCCGCTGGACGATGCGCATCGAGCGGTTCCCCAGCCGAACCGATTCCTCCGCCACCCTCCTACGCCTCAGCGAGATCCGCCCTGCCTCCCCCGCCGCCTGAGCGCGCCAAACCGCGCGTCATTGCCCTCGCCAACCAGAAGGGGGGCGTCGGCAAGACCACCACCGCCATCAACCTGGCCACCGTGCTGGCCGCGGACCGCCGTGTCCTGCTGATCGACCTGGACCCCCAGGGCAATGCCTCCACCGGGCTCGGCGTGGACCGCGCCGCCCGCGGCGCCGGCACCTATGCCCTGCTGACCGGCGACCGGCCGCTGGCGGAGCTGATCCGCTCCACCCCTGTCGCCACCCTCTCCCTCATCCCCGCCGACACCGACCTGGCCGGCGCGGAGGTAGAGCTGGTGGCGCTGGAAGACCGCGACCGCCGCCTGCGCAACGCCCTTGCCGAGGCCGCGGAGCTGCTCGCCGGCTATGACTACATCTTCCTCGACTGCCCCCCCTCCCTCGGCCTTCTCACCCTCAACGCCCTGGTGGCGGCGGACAGCGTTCTGGTCCCCCTGCAGACCGAATTCTTTGCCCTGGAAGGCGTCAGCCAGATCATCCAGACCATCGAGCGCGTCCGCCGCGCGCTCAACCCTGGCCTGGCCCTCGAGGGCATCGCGCTCACCATGTATGACCGCCGCAACAACCTCTCCGAGCTCGTCGCCCAGGATGTCCGCGGCTTCTTCAAGGAAAAGGTATTTGAAACGGTGATTCCCCGGAACATCCGGGTCAGCGAGGCGCCCTCCCACGGCCTGCCCGTCACCCTCTATGATCTCCGCTCCCCTGGCGCCCAGGCCTATATCGCCCTGGCCGCGGAGCTGCGCCGGCGCGAGAAGGCCAAGGCGGCATGAAGCCCCCCCGTCTCGGCCGCGGCCTCTCCGCCCTGATCGGCGAACCGGCGCCCGCCCCGCCCCCCGCCGGCGTCCAGGCGACGGAAGCCCTCCGCACCCTCCCCATCGAGGCGCTGGAGCCCGGCCCCTTCCAGCCGCGTGGCCCGATCGACCCCGCCCCCTTGCAGGAGCTGGCGGACAGCATCCGGGAACATGGCGTCCTCCAGCCCATCCTGGCGCGCGAGCACCCGGACAAGCCCGGCCATTACCAGATCATCGGCGGCGAGCGCCGCTGGCGCGCCGCCCAGCTCGTCCCCCTGCATGAGGTGCCGGTCGTCCTCCGCCCCCTCGGGGACCGGGAGGCCATGGCCGCCGCCCTGGTGGAGAATCTCCAGCGCCAGGACCTCAACGCGCTGGAGGAGGCGGAGGGCTATCGCCGCCTCATCGACGAATTCGGCCTGACCCAGGAAGGCCTCGGCAAGGCGGTGGGGAAAAGCCGCAGCCATGTGGCCAACACCCTCCGCCTGCTCGCCCTGCCGGACCGGGTGCGGGAGCTGCTGCGGGACGGGGCGCTGACCGCCGGCCATGCCAGGGCGATCCTCACCGCCCCGGACCCGGTCGGCCTCGCCCTGCAGGTGGTGGATCGCGGCCTCAATGTCCGCCAGGCGGAAGCCCTCGCCGCCGTGAAGCCCCGCGAGTCCGGGCCGGATCGCGGCCCCGCCCCGCGGGCCGAACCGGAAGTGCTGGCCCTGGAACGCGAGCTGTCGGAGCGCCTCGGCCTCCGCATCACCATCCGCCAGAGCGGCAAGGGCGGCCAGGTCACCATCGCCTACCGGGATCTGGACCAGCTCGACGGGGTGATCCGCCTGCTGCAGGGCGGCTGAACTACCGGCGCGCCGCCGCCTGCCGCGCCAGCCCCACCACCGCGTTCCGGGCCACCACCTCGGATGGGATGCCGGTGGTCTTGGTCCGCCGCTCCGCCTCCAGCAGCGCGCTCCCCGCCGCTTCCAGCGCGCTGCTCCGCCACAGCCGCAGCGCCCGCTCCATCGCCGGCCGGTGGCGGAAGAAGACCGGCGGCCGCAGCCCCTCCACTGCCTGGCGCGGCTCCGCCCCTGCCGCTACCGCCAGCGCCGCCTGATACAGCCGCTGCACGTGCCGCAGCGCCGCCCGCACCACCTGCACGGCATTGGCGCCCTCGGCGAAGGCGGTGTCCAGCGCCCTGTCCGCCACCGCCACCTCCCCGGCCAGCGCCGCCATCAGCGCCTCCTCCAGATCCAGGGCGGAGCCCTCCGCCACGCAGGCCAGTGCATCCTCCGGCGTCACCCGCCCGCCCTGGCCGACGAAGAGCGCCAGCTTCTCCAGCTCCCGCCGCAGCTTCATGCGGTCTTCGCCCAGGCGCTGCGCCAGCCACTCCACCGCCGCCGGCTCGGCGCTCACCCCCAGCTCCGCCAGAATCCGGCCGATGGAGCCGGTCAGCTCCGCCCCCCTCTCCCGGTAGCAGGCGATCACGGCGCCTTGGGCCGAACCCTCCACCGCCTTCATCAGCGCCGCACTGCCGCGCAGCTCCGGCGCCTCGATCACCACCACCCCTGGCCCTTTCCCGGCCAGCGCGGCGCGGGCGGCCTCCGCCACCTGCTTGCCGTCCGCTGCATCCCGCACCCGCACCAGCACCCGCCCGCCGGTCAGCGGCGAGCTGGCCGCCTCATTCGCCAGGGCAGCCGGGCTGCGCAGCGCTTCCTTCGGCATCTCCACCAGCCGCAGCGCATCCCCGCCGGCGACGCTCCGCGCCAGCGCCTCGGCTCTTTCGCGGATCAGCCCGGGGTCGTCGCCATGCAGCAGCACCACCCGGCAGGCGCCGGGATCGGCCAGGAAGGCGTCCAGCCGCCGCGCATCGATCTTCGGCATGCGGGCGCCTCAGGCCGCGCTGCCGGCTTCCCTCCGCCGCCGCAGCTCCATCGCCACCCGGCGGAAGATCTCCTCGGACATCTCCTCCGCCACCCGCGCCTCCATGGCGTCCCGCGCGGAATCGGCGGCGAAGAATTGCAGGTCCGGGATGTTGAAGCTGTCCAGCGTCCGGTAGGGGATGGCGGAGGCGGCGATGGTCTGGGGCGGCGTCCCCATGGTCGCCAGGTTCCAATTGCCCGTCGCCGTGTAGCGCACCCGGGTGATCGCCCCATCCCGCCGATAGCCCAGTATCTCCATCCCGCCGGTCACCGAGACCTGCAGCAGGTAGCGGGCCGGCGTCCCCGGTGCGCTGTCCTCGAATTTGCGCAGCAGGCTGCGCCGCAGGAGCTGGCCCTGCCGCTCATAGACCGGGCCGATCCGCACTGCGGCCAGCTCGCTGCGGAGATCCGCCCCGCTGCCATTCCCGGCATCGATCGGGCCGTAGAGCGGCCGGAAGCCGCAGCCCGCCAGGCCCAGCAGCCCGGTCAGCGCGGCGCGCCGCCCCAGCCGGGCGCTAGACGACGAAATTGACGATTCGGCCTGGGACATGGATGCGCTTCCGGATGGGACGGCCGGCGATGGTACGGGCGACATTCTCCTCCGCCTCCGCCAGGGCGAAGATGCTAGCCTCATCGGCGCCGACCGGCACCTCGATCGTGCCGCGCAATTTGCCGAGGACCTGCACGGCGAGGGTCAGCGTCTCCGCCCGCAGCAGCGCCGGGTCGGCCGCCGGCCAGGGCAGCTCCGCCACCAGCGCCGCCTCGCCGCCTTCCTCCTCCGGACGCAGCAGGGACCACAGCTCCTCCGCCAGATGCGGCATCATCGGGGAGATCAGCCGGGCGATCGTCTCCAGCGCCTCCCGCTTCGCCGGGCCCGTCTCGGCGCTTTCGGCAATGGCATTGGCGAATTCATGGATGCGGGCGACGGCGACGTTGAAGCCGAAGCTTTCCAGTGCCTCGGTCACCGCGGCGATGGTCCGGTGCGTCACCTGGCGAAGCTTCCGCGCCTCGCCCGCCGCGCCTTCCGGCGAAGCCCCCGCCGGCGGCAGCCCCGGCACCGCCCCCGCCACCAGCCGGTAGAGCCGCTGGCTGAAGCGATAGGCGCCGGCGACCCCGGCCTCCGTCCACTCCATGTCCCGCTCCGGCGGGTTGTCGGAGAGGATGAACCAGCGCGCGGTATCCGCGCCGTAACGGTCGATGATGGCGCCCGGATCCACCGTGTTGCGCTTGGATTTGGACATGGCCTCGACCCGGCCGATGGTCACGGGCTCATTGCCGCCCTTCACCACCGCGCTGCGCGTGCCGTCCGGCGCGGCGCTGAACTCCACCTCCTCCGGGTAGAGCCAGCGGCCATCCGCGCCCTTGTAGCTCTCATGCGTCACCATGCCCTGGGTGAAGAGCCCGGCGAAAGGCTCGGTCAGTTCCAGATGCCCGGTGTCGCGCATGCCGCGGGTGAAGAAGCGGCTGTAGAGCAGATGCAGGATCGCGTGCTCGATGCCGCCGATATACTGGTCCACCGGCAGCCAGGCATCGACGGCCGCCTTCGTCACCGGCACCGCCGCCCGCGGCGAGCAGAAGCGGGCGAAGTACCAGCTACTGTCCACGAAGGTGTCGCAGGTGTCCGTCTCCCGCACCGCCGGCCTGCCGCAGGACGAGCAGGCGACATGCTTCCAGCTCGGGTGGTTGTCCAGCGGGTTGCCCGGCTTCGAGAAATCCACATCCTCCGGCAGCTTCACCGGAAGCTGGTCGTCCGGCACCGGCACCACACCGCAGGCTTCGCAATGGATGAAGGGGATGGGGCAGCCCCAGTAGCGTTGGCGCGAAACGCCCCAGTCGCGCAGCCGCCAATTCACCACGCCGGTCCCCTGCCCGCTCGCCTCCAGCCGGGCGATGGCGGCGCGCTTGGCCTCGGCGGTCGGCAGCCCATCCAGCGGGCCGGAATTCACCGCCACGCCCGGGTCGGTGAAGGGCAGCGTCACTTCCGCCCCGTCCTCCGGCGGCCGCACCACCTGGGTGATGGCCAGCCCGTATTTCGTGGCGAATTCGAAGTCCCGCTCGTCATGCGCCGGGCAGCCGAAGATGGCGCCGGTGCCGTATTCCATGAGCACGAAATTGGCGATCCAGACCGGGAAGGTGACGCCCGGCAGGAAGGGATGCGCGACGCGGAAGCCGGTGTCGTAGCCCCGCTTCTCCGCCTGCTCGATCGCCGCCTCGCTGGTGCCCATGCGCCGGCATTCGGCGATGAACTCCGCGGCACCGGGGTCCTTCGCCCCCGCCGCTGCGGCCAGCGGATGCTCCGCGGCGACGGCCAGGAAGCTCATGCCGAACAGCGTGTCCGGCCGCGTGGTGAAGACTTCCACCTCGCCGTCCAGACCCGCCACCGCCTCGGCCAGGCGGAAGCGCACCCGCGCCCCCTCGCTGCGGCCGATCCAATTGGCCTGCATCAGCTTCACCCGCTCCGGCCAGCGGTCCAGTTCGCCCAGCGCCTCCAGCAGGTCCGGCGCGTATTTGGTGATGCTGAAGAACCACTGGCTGAGCTTCTTCTTCTCCACCAGCGCGCCGGAGCGCCAGCCGCGCCCGTCGATCACCTGCTCATTCGCCAGCACGGTGCCGTCCACCGGGTCCCAATTCACCCAGCTTTCCTTCCGCTCCACCAGGCCGGCCCGGTAGAAATCGAGGAACAGCTTCTGCTGTTGGCCGTAATATTCGGGATCGCAGGTCGCGAATTCCCGGGCCCATTCCAGGGAGAGGCCCATGCGCTGCAGCTCGGCGCGCATATTGGCGATGTTCTGGTAGGTCCAGGTGCCGGGATGGATGCCGCGCTCCCGCGCCGCATTCTCCGCCGGCAGGCCGAAGGCGTCCCAGCCCATCGGGTGCATCACCAGATGGCCGCGCGCCCGCTTGTAGCGCGCCACCACATCGCCCAGCGTGTAGTTGCGGACATGCCCCATATGGATCTTGCCACTGGGGTACGGGAACATCTCAAGAACATAGTACTTCGGCTTGGTGCCGTCCGGCACGTCCGGCACGGCGAAGCAGGCGCGCTTCTCCCATTCCGCCTGCCAGCGCGGCTCGGCGGTCTTGAAGTCGTGGCGCAGGTCGCCACGCGGCTCGCTGCTGGTCTCGGGGCTGGCGTCGGTCATCGGCATCGCTGGGCAAGAATTCGTCCAAGGGAATAGGGCGAGGTGCGCGGCAGGGGAAGCCTCCGCCCTGCCCGCCGGGCAGGAGCGCCCCGGCGCACCGGGCAGGCCGGGTTCCCTCGGAAGCGCAGGAGCACCGTCGGAATGCCGAGGAGAGCAGATGGCGGTGGCAACCGCGACCCGCTGCGCCGCGCTGTTCAGCAGGCTGAGCAGGTGGAGGCCTGGGGCAACCTGATCCTCCGCCATCCGAGGGTTCCCAGGGGTGGCGATGCTGCCATGCCGCCGGCGACGTGCCCGGTCGGGGAATGCGCGGGCCCGCCGGGCCTGCGAAATCACCGCCCGGGCGCCGGCCGGGATAGGCTGCGTCCGTCACGTCGCCCCGGGGGCCGGGCGGTGCGGCTTCGCCCTGCCCGCCCGGGCCGGCCCTGCCACGAAGGAGAAGCGGATGGACGTCGCCGTCTTCAGCACCAAGCCCTATGACCGGGCCTGCCTGGATGCCGCCAATGCCGCTGCCGGCCGGCCGCATGCCCTGCGCTACCTGGAACCGCGGCTGGGCCAAGCCACGGCGGTGCTGGCGGATGGCGCCGGCGCCGTCTGCGCCTTCGTGAATGACGAGCTGGACGCGGCGACGCTGGCGGCCCTCGCGGCCCAGGGGGTGCGGCTGGCGGCGCTGCGCTGCGCCGGCTTCAACAATGTGGATCTCGCCGCGGCGGCGGCGCTCGGCATCGCCGTCGGGCGGGTGCCGGCCTATTCGCCGGATGCGGTGGCGGAGCACACGGTGGCGCTCATCCTTGCCCTGAACCGCAAGATCCACCGCGCCTACAACCGGGTGCGGGAAGGGAATTTCGCCCTGGACGGGCTGCTGGGCTTCGACCTGAAGGACCGGGTGGTGGGGGTGGTCGGCACCGGGCGGATCGGCGCGGCGGTGGCGCGCATCATGCTGGGCTTCGGTTGCCAGGTCCCGGCCTTCGATCCGGTGGAGGAGGCCGGGCTGGCGGCCGCCGGAGTGCGCTACGTGCCCTTGCCGGAGCTGCTGGCGGTGGCGGATATCGTCACCCTGCATTGCCCGCTGACGCCGGAGACCCGCCACCTGATCGACGCCGCGGCGGTGGCGCGGATGCGCCCCGGGGTGATGCTGGTGAACACCAGCCGCGGCGCCCTGGTGGATACGGCGGCGGTGATCGCGGGGCTGAAGAGCGGTCGGATCGGCTATCTCGGCCTCGATGTCTATGAGGAGGAGGCGGGGCTGTTCTTCGAGGACCTCTCCGGCCAGGTGATCCAGGACGACGTCTTCACCCGGCTGCTGACCTTCCCGAATGTTCTCGTCACCGCCCACCAGGCCTTCTTCACCGCGGAGGCGCTGGCGGCGATCGGCGAGGTCACGATCGGGAACATCTCGGAATTCGAGGCGACTGGGGTGCCGCGCTTTCCGGTGGCGCGCAGCGGCTGAGGGCCGCCGCCCCGCAAAGGTCCGCCGCATGGCCTGACCTCCGGCGGCAAACCCGCTACATAGGGCGCAGAGGAGCGACCCCGTGCAGATCACCTCCCCCGCCTTCAAGCAGAATGCCGCCCGTGCCCTGGAAGATGCCGGGCTGCAGAAGGCGCTCGGCACCGCCAAGGGCGCCTTCCTGCAGCGCCGCGCCGCCGCCGTCGCCAACCTGCCGGAATTCGAACGCCTGCGCGACATCGGCCGGGACATCAAGAACCACACCCTGGCGAATCTCGACCACTACCTCGAAACCTTCGCTGCCAATGTGGAGAAGGCCGGCGGCCAGGTGCATTGGTGCAGCACGGCGGATGAGGCACGCGACGCGGTCCTCGCCATCTGCCGCCGCGCCGGCGCCCGCACCGTCACCAAGGGCAAGTCGATGATCTCCGAGGAGCTCGGGATCAACCGCCACCTGGAACGCCACGGCATCCAGCCGGTGGAGACGGACCTCGGCGAGTACATCCTGCAGCTCCGCGACGAGCCGCCCAGCCACATCATCGCCCCCGCCTTCCACCTGAACCGGGAGGATTGGGAGGCGGATTTCCGCCGCATGCACACGGACCTGCCGAAGGACCGCGTCTTCGCCGAGCGCCGCGACATCCTGGCCGAGGCCCGCACCCGGCTGCGGGAGCGCTTCCTCGCCGCCGATGTCGGCATCACCGGCGCCAATTTCCTCATCGCCGAGACCGGCTCCTCCGTCATCGTGACGAATGAGGGCAATGGCGACCTGACCCAGACCCTGCCGCGCATCCATATCGCGCTGGCGAGCATCGAGAAGGTGGTGCCGACGCTGGAGGACTGCACCTCCCTGCTCCGCCTGCTGGCGCGCTCCGCCACCGGCCAGGATTTCTCCGTCTACACCACCTTCTCCACCGGCAGCCGCCGCCCCGGCGACCTCGATGGGCCGGAAGAATACCATGTGGTGCTGGTCGACAATGGCCGCTCCAACATGATCGGCACCGAGTTCCAGGAGATGCTGCGCTGCATCCGCTGCGCCGCCTGCATGAACCATTGCCCAGTCTATGGCGCGGTGGGCGGCCATGCCTATGGCTGGGTCTATCCGGGACCGATGGGCAGCGTCCTCACCCCCTCTCTGGTCGGGGTGGAGAAGACCGGCAACCTGCCCAACGCCTCCACCTTCTGCGGCCGCTGCGAAAGCGTCTGCCCGGTGAAGATCCCGCTGCCCGGCATGATGCGCCACTGGCGGGAACGCGAATTCGAACGCCACCTGACGCCCGGCGCCGCCCGCTGGGGCCTCGGCCTCTGGGCCTTCTTCGCCCGCCGCCCCGGCCTTTACCGGCTGGCCACGCGGGCGGCGATCGGCGCGCTCGGCCTGCTGGGCAAATGGTCCCTTGGGGGCAAGGGCGCCTTCCGCTCCCTGCCCCTCGCCGGCAATTGGACCAAGGGGCGGGACCTGCCGGTGCCCGAACCGGGCGGCACCTTCATGGCCCGCTACGCGGCCGGGCAGCGGCGGCGGTGACGGCGATGGCGACTCTCCCGCCACCTCCCCCGCGCCGCCCGGGCGCCGGCCCGAAGCGCCGCCTGCCCACCCCGGGGCATTGCGCCGCCTGTGCCCAGCGCCGCCCCACCCCCGGGGAGCCCGCCAGGCGATGAGCCGGGACGCCATCCTCGGCGCCATCCGCCGCGGCCTGAAGCGCGGCCCCCTGCCCGCCGACCAGCGCGCGATGCTGGATGGCCGCCTCGCCAGCCATCCGCGCCATCTCATCCCCGCCCGCTCCCGCCTGCCGCGGCCGGAGCAGGTCGCCCTCTTCATCCGCAATGTGGAGAAGGAATTCGGCACGGTGGAGCGGGTGCCGGACCTCGCCGCCGTGCCCGCCGCGCTGGCCGACTACCTGGCGGCGCAGAACCTGCCCGCCGCCTTCCCCATGGCGCCGCACCCCGAACTGCTCGGCATCCCCTGGGACAGCCGCCCGCTGCTGCAGCCGGAGCCGCGCCGTGCCCAGGGCACGGACCAGGTCAGCCTGCAGCACGGCTTCGCCGGCATCGCGGAGACCGGCACGCTGATGCTCCCCTCCGCCCCGGAACGCCCGACCACGCTGAACCTGCTGGCCGACACCGCCGTGGTGCTGCTGCGCGCCAGCCGCATCCACGGCGCCTATGAGGAAGCCTGGGACGCGCTGCGCGCCGAGCACCGGGACGCCCGCACCGGCGGCCACATGCCGCGCAACGTCATGTTCGTCACCGGCCCCAGCCGCTCCGCCGATATCGAGCAGACGCTGGAGCTCGGCGCGCATGGCCCGCGGCGGCTGCACATCCTGCTGCTGGATGACGACCCGGCGGCGCTGCCGCCCGCCGCCTGATGTCCACCCGCCGGCGCGGGCTGACGGCGGCGGATCGCGCCCTGTGGCAGGCCTATACGGCGCGCGCCGCCATCACCCCCCTGCCCGGCAAGGAACTCGCCCCGCCGCCCCCGGCCCCGCCGCCGCCCGCGCCCGCGCCGGCCCCAGCCGCGCCCCCTGCCCCGCCGCCGCGCCACGCCCCGCCGCCGCGCCATGTGCCGGAGCTGCATGTCGGCGCCGCCCCGGCCGGGCTGGACGCCAGGCGCTGGAAAGCGCTGAAGCGTGGCGCGATGAAGCCGGAACGCACCCTGGACCTGCATGGCAGGCGGGTGCAGGAGGCGCATGGCGCCGTCCGCCATTTCCTCTTCCAGGCGCATGCGGAAGGGCTGCGCTGCGTCGCCATCGTCACCGGCAAGGGCTCGGCGCTGGAAGGCGGGGTGCTGCGGCGGGAATTGCCGCATTGGCTGAACGCGCCGGAGCTGCGCGGCCTGCTGCTCGGCGCCGCCCATCCGCACGCCACCAACCCAGGCGCCGTGCACCTGCTGCTGCGCCGTCCGCGCGGCCCATGAGCGCCGCCTCGCGGATCGCGCCGCCCGTGGCGCTGCCGCGACCCTGCCGCCTCAGGCCGTGTGGGGGCGCGAGGATGCGGCGGCCCGCGGCGGCCCCTTGGCGCTGCGCGGCGATGTGGGGACCACCTCCGGGCCCCCCACGGCACCACGCAACGGCATCCCGGGTGGTGCCATGACCCCGTTCGGCGCCCGGCTGCGCGCGTTGCGGGAAGGCCGCGGCATCGGCCTCGCCGAACTGGCGCGGGCGCTGCACGTCTCCGCCGCCTATCTCTCGGCGCTGGAGCACGGCCATCGCGGCCGCCCCTCCCCCGGCCTCATCCACCAGGTGAACGAATATTTCGGCCTGATCTGGGACGATGCGGAGGAGATGGTGCGGCTCGCCCGCCTCTCCCACCCGCGGGTCGTGGTGGACACCTCCGGCCTCAGCCCGGAAGCGACGGCGCTGGCCAACCGCCTGGCGCGGGACATCCACCGCCTGCCCGCCGAGGCGCTGCGCCGCATGGCGGCGGAGCTGGACGCGCTGCCGGCGGAAGCGCCGCGTGCGGGGCGTCATCGGCGATAGGTTGGGGGCTTCGCCCCTTGGCGGCAGTGCCGCCGACCCCCCACCATGGGTGCTGCCCCTAGAGCGTGATCGGTTGAGGTCGAATCGACCGAAACCGTGAATCACGCGACCGAACAATGAGCTAGAGCGGGGCGGGTGAGCGCAGCTCAACCGATCCCGCTCTAGCCCCCGCCGGGGGGAAGGCTTCCCCCCGGACCCCGCCGTGAGTCTGCTGGTCGAACCGTCGGGCTGAAACTCGCACGGCGGGAGGTTGGCGGCACTGCCGCCAAGGGGCGAAGCCCCCGATCTTCACCCCTTCCGCGCATCCAGCATCTGCCGCACCTTCGCCGCCAGCGCATTGCCGGTATAGGGCTTGTTCAGCAGCTCCACCCCCGGGTCCAGCCGGCCATGGTGGATGATGGCGTTGCGGGTATAGCCGGTGGAGAACAGCACCGGCAGCTTCGGCCAGCGCGCCGCCACCACATCCGCCAGGGCGCGGCCGTTCATCGGCCCGGTCAGCACCACATCGGTGAAGACCAGCGCGATCTCCGGATGCGTCTCCAGCAGCGCGATCGCCGCGGGGCCCTGATCCGCCAGCAACACGCGGTAGCCGGCATCCTCCAGCGCCGTGGCGGCGAAGTCGCGCACCATCGGCTCATCCTCCACCAGCAGCACCGTCTCGCCCCGGCCCGGCGCCAGCGGCAGCGGGTCCTGGATGCCGGGCGTCGGCGCGATCGGCACCGGCCCGCTCTCCCGCATCCGCGGCAAATAGAGCTTTACCACCGTGCCCTGCCCCAGCTCGCTGTAGATCGCCGCATGGCCGCCTGTCTGCTTGGCGAAGCCATAGACCTGGCTGAGCCCGAGCCCGGTGCCCTTGCCCACCGGCTTGGTCGTGAAGAAGGGCTCGAAGGCGCGGGCCAGCACCTCCGGCGTCATGCCGGTGCCGGTGTCGGAGACCGAGACCATCACATACTGGCCGGGCCGCACCTCCGCCCGCGCCGCGGCATAGGCCTCGTCCAGATGGGCGTTGGCGGTCTCGATGGTCAGCTTGCCGCCCTCCGGCATCGCGTCCCGCGCATTCACGGCGAGGTTCAGCAGCGCGCTCTCGAGCTGGTTGGGGTCCACCAGCGCCCGCCACAGCCCGCCGGCGAGCACGGTCTCCACCTGCACCTCCTCGCCGATCGTCCGCTGCAGCAGGTCGGACATGCCGGCCACCAGCCGGTTCACCTCCACCGGCTCCGGCGCCAGCGCCTGCTGGCGGGAGAACGCCAGCAGGCGCCGCGTCAGCTCCGCCGCCCGCCGCGCCCCCTCATCCGCGCCATGCACCGCGCGCTGCAGCCGCTCCGGCGCCTCCGGCCCGATCTGCCGGCGGATCAGCGAGAGGTTGCCGATGACGACGGTCAGCAGGTTGTTGAAGTCATGCGCCACGCCGCCGGTCAGCCGCCCCACCGCCTCCATCTTCTGCGCCTGGCGGAATTGCGCCTCGGCCCGCTCCCGCTCCGCTGCCTCGGCGCGCAGCCGGGCATTGGCCTCGCTCAGCTCCTCCGTCCGCTCCTCCACATGCCGCTCCAGCCCGGCATTCAGCGTCTGCAGCTCCGCTTCCCGCGCGCGCAGGCGGCGGGAAGCCTCGACCATGGCGAGGCTGATCTCGCCGATCTCCCGCACCCGGGTCTGGGTGAGGCGCAGCCTCTCGCCGCGGCCGAGCGCCGCGGCCTGCCGCGCCAGGGCCTGCAGCGGCAGGGCGATGGCGCGGGCGAAGAGGAAGGCCAGCAGGGCGGAGATCAGCAGCAGCGCGAAGCCGACCCCGGCCAGCAGCCGGAGGGAGTCATGCAGCGGCGCCGTGAGCTGCTGCTCCGGCACGCCGACCGCGACCCGCCAGCCGGCGAGGCGGGTGACGGCATAGGCGCCGAGCGCCTTCGTGCCGTCCAGCGTGGTGCCGCGCCAGGTGCCGCCCTGGCCCTGGGTATTGGCCCGGAGATCGGCGGTCGCCTCGCGGCCGACCAGTTCCTCGTGCCGGATGTTGCGCGCCAGGATCCGCCCGGCGCCGTCCACCACCGCCAGGGTCCAGCCCTCCGGCACCCCTTCCTCGACCAGGAGCTGGCGGATGCGCTCCACCGGCAGGCTGAGGCCGAGGATCGCCTGCCGCCCATCCGGCAGCCGCACCCCGCCCTGCACGGCAAACATCGCCGTGCCGGTGACCGCGCCCAGGAAGAGGTCGGAGACCACCGGCCGGCCGCCCTCCCACAGCGCCGGGCCGGGATCCGGCAGGGCGGCGCGGGGCAGGTCCGTACCCCAGGGCAGGCGGGTGTTGACGAGCTGCGTCCCGTCCCGCTCCCGCAGCACCACCTGCAGCCCCAGCCGGTCCCGCACCGCGCTGGCCTGGCGGTGGAAGCCGGCCAGGTTGCCCTCCCGCAGCTCGCGCGAGACCAGCATCACCTCCAGCGCGGCGCTGAGCCCGACCAGCTCCCGGTCCACCGCCAGGGCGGCGGACTGCGCCGCTTCCGTGGCACTTTCCTGCAGCGCGGCGCGCTCCGCCTCCGCCCTTTGCCAGAGCATCAGGCCCAGCCCGACAAGGATGGGCAGCACCAGCGCCACCGCGAAGCGGGCCAGATGAAAGCTGACCGACCGGCCCGCCATGCCGGGGCCGGCCAGCCTTGTCGGATAGGGGCTTTCCACGATCGGCTCTGCCGCGCCTTGGAACGAAGCTGCCCTCGGAAATGTCACGCCGCGCGGCTGATCGGCAAGGCGGTATCTGGGCGGGGGGAATTCGCGCGAAACGGTAGGCGGCGCGCCTGGCGGCTGCGGATGGCGCCTTGCGCCGGGCCTTTGGCGGCATCATCACGTTGCCGTGACGTCCGGCGCGGACGGCATCCGCGGGAAGAATGGGGCTCCGCCCCCGCGCCGCGGACCCCGGCAGCCCGAACCCGAGGGTCTGGAGCGGTTTCACCTCGCCTGTGCTCGGTGAACCCGCTCCGGCTTCTTGTTCTGTCGCTTTTTCCGGACCGTCCGGCGATCCCGCCGGACCTGAAAATGCTCCAAGCCGGAGCCCCTGGCGGGAGCCGGCCCGGTCCCCGGGGGCGCCGGTCCCTCAGCCCAGCAGCACGCCGTGCTGGCGGAGGAAGCCCAGCAGCGGCAGCAGGGGCAGGCCGAGGATGGCGCTGTGCTCCCCCTCCACCGTCCGGAACAGATGCGGCCCCAGCCCTTCCAGCCGGTAGGCGCCGACCGAGCCCAGCACCGCCTCCCCCTCCGCCGCCAGATAGGCGTCGAGGAAGGCCTCGGAAAAGTCGCGCATCGCCAGGCGCGGCCGCGCCAGATGCTGCCAGATCCGCCGGCCGTCCCGCCAGGCGACCAGCGCCGTCACCAGCACATGCGGCTTGCCGCGCAGCGTCAGGAGCTGCGCCCGGGCGGCCGCCAGGTCGGCGGGCTTGTCGAACCAGGCGCCGTCGCAGACCAGCATCTGGTCGGCGCCCAGCACCAGCGCCTCCGGCCGGCGGCGGGCGATGCGCTCCGCCTTGGCCTCGGCCAGCAGCATGGCGGCGTCCTCGGCCGGGATGCCCTCCGCGCGGCAGCCTTCCTTGATCGCCGCCTCGTCCACCGCAGCCGCCTCCGCGGTGAAGACGAGGCCGGCGGCGGCCAGCACGGCGCGGCGGGCGCTGCTCTGGCTGGCGAGGACCAGCCGCGGCTCCGGCGCCTGGAGCAGGATCCCGGTCATTCAGGCGCCCCCGCGGCCGACCAGCACCTCGGCCGCGGGGTCGACCGGCTGCGGCGCCGGCCGCTCATGCCGCTGGTGCCAGGCCTCCATGAGCTGCAGCACGGTGGCCGCCGTCTCCTCGATGCTGCGACGGGTCACGTCGATCACCGGCCAGCCGCGGGCGGTGCAGAGCCGGCGGGCGGCGAGGATCTCCGCCTTCACGCTGTCATGGTCGATATAGTCGTTGCTGTCCTGCCGCACGCCGGCGGCGCCGATCAGCTTGAGGCGGTGGCGGCGGATCTCGATCAGCGCCTGGGTGTCGATGGTCAGCCCGACCACGGGGCAGGGGGGATTCTCCAGCTCCGGCGGCAGCCTGGCGCCCGGCACGATGGGGACGTTGGCCGCCTTGATGCCGCGGTTCGCCAGGTAGAAGCAGGTGGGCGTCTTGGAGGAGCGGGAGACGCCGACCAGGCAGACATCGGCCTCCGCGATGCCGGCCGTGCCCTGGCCGTCATCATGCGAGAGGACGTAATGCATGGCGTCGATGCGGCGGAAGTAATCCGCATCCATCACATGCTGGGCCGCCCGCTTCTCCCGCGCCTGGGCGCCGAGCTGGCCGGCCAGCAGATCCATCACCTGGTCCAGCACGGACAGGCAGGGCACGCCGAGGCGCTGGCAGGCTTCCTCCAGCGCATGCCGCAGGCTGCGGTCCACCAGGGTGAAGAGCACCGGCCCCGGCTCATGGTTCAGCCCCTCCAGCACCCGGTCGAGCTGCAGGCGGGAGCGGATGAGGCTCCAGCGATGGTGCAGGACATGGTGATCCTCGAACCGCGCCAGGGTGGCGCGGGCGATGGAGTTCAGCGTCTCCCCCGTGCTGTCGGAGACCAGATGCAGGTTGATGGAACGGTGGGCCATGGCGGGAGAATAGCGTGGATCGCTGTGGATGCCGGGGAAAACCCTGGGCCGCAAGCCGGCGCCTGGGGATGAAGGAGGATAGGTCCCGCCGCCACCCCGCCTGTGGCCGAAGCGGCGGGAGGCGTTGCCGGTTGCGGGGAGGGCACCGGAATTCCCCTGTGGCTGAAGGGCTTGCGGCACGCCGCCGGGGTGGATGACGCTGTGGACAAGGGCGGGTTGCATTGCATCCCCGGCTTCCACAGGCCCTACAGGCTACCCCAATCTTCGAAGACTCTTTGTTTGCAGGTAGGATGGCGGGGCCAAGGAGAACGCGATGGCCGGCCTGCCCCCCGAGAAACCCCTGCTGCGCGCCCTGGCCGGGGAGGCCGTCTGGCCGCCGCCGCTGTGGCTGATGCGCCAGGCCGGCCGCTACCTGCCGGAATACCGGGAGGTGCGGGCGGAGGCAGGGGATTTCATCAGCCTCTGCACCACGCCGGAGCTGGCCGCCGAGGTGACGCTGCAGCCCATCCGCCGCTACGGCATGGATGGCGCCATCCTGTTCTCCGACATCCTCATGGTGCCCTGGGCCATGGGCCAGCCCTTGCGCTTCGCCGAAGGCGAGGGGCCGGTGCTGGCGCCGGTGCGCGATGCCGCGGCGATCGCCGCGCTGGCGCCCGGGGCCGTGCTGGAACGGGCGGCACCGATCTTCGAGACGGTGCGGCTGGCGCGGGCGATGCTGGAGGCGCAGGCGCCGCGCACCGCGCTGATCGGCTTCGCCGGCAGCCCCTTCACCGTCGCCTGCTACATGGTGGAGGGCCATGGCAGCCGGGATTTCGCCGCGACCCGCGGGCTGGCCTATGCCGATCCCGGCCTGTTCGGCAAGCTGATCCGCACCCTGGTGGAGGCGACGGCCGAGTATCTGCTGGCCCAGGCGGCGGCCGGGGCGGAAGCGCTGATGCTGTTCGACAGCTGGGCCGGGCTGCTGGCGCCGAGCCAGTTCCGCCGCTGGGTGATCGAGCCCACCGCGCTGCTGGTGCGGGCGGTGAAGAAGGCGCGGCCGGATCTGCCGGTGATCGGCTTCCCCCGCCTGGCCGGGCCGCTGCTGGCGGAATATGCCCAGCGGACGGGGGTGCAGGGCCTGGGGGTGGATACGGGCATGGATCTGCGCTGGGCGGCCGGGGCGGTGCAGCCGGGGCAGGCGCTGCAGGGGAATCTCGACCCGCTGGCGCTGGTCGCCGGCGGCATCGCGCTGGAGGCGGAGGCGCGCAGCATCCTGGGTGCGATGCGCGGCTGGCCCTTCATCTTCAACCTGGGCCATGGGATCGAGAAGGTGACGCCGCCCGAGCATGTCGCGGCGCTGGTGCGGCTGGTGCGGGGGGGATAGCCATTCCCCACGATGCCGCTGCCGGGGCCGGGGAGGCCGGCGCCGGGGAGGCGCTGCTGGCAGGGCCATGGCTGTCCGGCTGCGGCCCCTCCGCCTGGGGCGCGGCCCGCGGCAGCCACCGCCGCCGCGGGCCCTGCGAAGGCCCGAGCGAGATGCCTGCCTCCTGCACGCATGACCTCCGCCCCCACTCGACGAACTCACCCCGGGGCGATCGGGCTTGCCCCGGCATGGTGCCGCCGCATCGGCTCGCGCCCCGGCCATTGCCCGATGCCTTCGGTCGGTCCACTCCGGCCGACCCTGCCTCGGAGCGTGAACGTTCGCGGTTGAATCAACCGAAACCTTGCATCAGGCGGCCAAGAAGAGCTGGAGCGGGGTGCGTGGACAAAGGCGAGGGCGCCACGCCCTAGAGCGGTTTCACGCTGACTGTGCAGCGCGAAACCGTTCTAGCGTATGGATTGTAGAGCAGCTTCACGCCTCCGGGCGATGCCGCCCTCCGGCGATCTGCTCTAGGGTCTGTTGAGATTTGGGATTTGCGACCTGTGCGAGATGTGATTCAAGCTCTGGATGGAGCGATTCGTTCTGACTGACGCGCAATGGGCGAAGATGGAACCGCACTGCCTGGGCAAGCTG
>NZ_SRXO01000025.1 GCF_008360935.1 Siccirubricoccus phaeus | reverse complement strand
ACGGAACAGGGCCAGGCGCTGCGCGAGAAGGCCAAGGCGCTGAAGCCTTACTGGGTCGGCGAGAGCTGCGGCGCCAACCCCGACGCAATGCGCGAATTGCGCGAGAAGGTCACCGCCTTCCGCGACAGGCTGATGCAGGCCGAGGGGTAGCTCCCTCGCTCGCGAGGGTTGGCGGCACCGCCATCAACGGATGCAGGGATGCCCGCCCTGCGCGCAACGCCGGAGGCTTCGGGCCGCGACTCTCGTCCCCCGCGCTACAACGCCTGCCCACGCCCCGCGGAGCAGGAAAGGGAGCGGGTCGCGGCCTACTCCGCGGCAGCGCGGGGCGCGGCCGCGGCAATCATCCCCGTCAGCTCCGCCGTCGTCACCACGTCGCAGAACACATTGGCCAGGTTGGACAGGGTGGCGTTGTGCTCCGCATCGGAATGCGCGGCGTTGCCGTCGGCGGTGAAGAACACCTTGTAGTCCAGCATCATCGCGTCCCGGGCCGAGCTTTCGCAGCAGACATTGGTGACGGTGCCGGTGATGACGACGGTGTCGATCCTCCGCGCCCGAAGCTGCGCGTCGAGGTCGCTGCTGCCCTGGACGAAGCCGCTGAAGCGGGTCTTCCGCACCACCAGGTCCTGCGGCAGCACCTCCAGCTCCGGCCAGAGCGCGTGGCCGAAGGCGCCGGGGGTGAAGGCGGCGATCATGCCCGCCTTCCGCTCCGGCGTCATGAAGCCGTTGTAGAAGGCGCCCCAGCCGGCGGCCGTCGCCGGGTCCGCCGTGTGCTGCAGATACACCACCAGCCCGCCCGCCGCCCGCAGCGCCGCGCTGATGCGGTTGACGTTCGGCACGATGCCCGGGGCGGTCGCCACCGCCGAGATCTGCCCCGGCGCCATGAAGCCGTTCTGCAGATCCACCACCACATGCGCCGTCCGCTTCGGGTCCAGCCCCGGGAAGACGCGCAGGCCGCCACGCCGCTCCTCGGCCCGGGCGACGACGGAGGGGAGGAGCTCGATCTTGTGCATGGGCCGGCGCCTTTGCTGCGGGGATGGGCAAGGCTAGAGCAGATCGCCGGAGGGCGGCATCGCCCGGAGGCGTGAATCTGCTCTACCATCCATAAGCTAGAGCGGTTTCGCGCTGCACAGTTAGCGTGAAACCGCTCTAGCCCCCTGCAAGCGGCATGGGCAATGCGCCAGCGCCACGCCGGCCGCATCCTGGGCCCTGCCGCCTTGGCCCGGGGCGCCCCCGCCGCTATCTAACGCCGCGAACCCGCAGGACCTGTCCGCCGATGGCCAGCTACCAATACGCCTATGTCATCAAAGACCTGACCAAGTCCTATCCGGGCGGGCGAGAGGTCTTCAAAGGCATCACCCTCTCCTTCCTGCCGGATGTGAAGATCGGCGTGCTCGGCCCGAACGGTGCCGGCAAATCCACGCTGATGCGCATCATGGCCGGGCAGGACAAGGAATATGGCGGCGAGGCCTGGGCCGCCGAGGGCGTCCGCGTCGGCTACCTGCCGCAGGAGCCGCATCTCGACCCCGACCTGACGGTCGGCGAGAACGTCATGCTCGCCTTCAAGGACATGAAGGGCTACCTCGACCGCTTCAACGAGATCTCGATGAAGTTCGGCGAGGAGATGTCGGATGACGAGATGAACGCCCTGCTGGCCGAGCAGGCGGAGCTGCAGGAGAAGATCGACGCCGGCAATGGCTGGGAGATCGACCGCAGCATCGAGATCGCGCTGGACGCGCTGCGCTGCCCGCCGGCCGACAGCCCGGTGACGCATCTTTCCGGTGGCGAGCGGCGCCGCGTCGCGCTCTGCCGCCTGCTGCTCGAGAAGCCGGAGATGCTGCTGCTCGACGAGCCGACCAACCACCTGGACGCCGAGAGCGTCGCCTGGCTGGAAAAGACGCTGCGGGACTACACCGGCTGCGTGCTGATCGTCACGCATGACCGCTACTTCCTCGACAACGTCACCAACTGGATCCTCGAAGTCGATCGCGGCCGGGGCATCCCCTACCAGGGCAGCTACTCCTCCTACCTCGAGCAGAAGCGCAAGCGCCTGTCGCAGGAGGAGAAGGAGGAGAGCAGCCGGCAGCGCCAGCTCGCCGAGGAGCAGGAATGGATCGGGCGCTCGCCGGCCGCCCGCCAGGCGAAGAGCAAGGCCCGCATCCAGGCCTATGAGGAGCTGCTGGCGAAGAGCCAGGAAAAGGCCCCGGACCCGACCGAGATCCAGATCCCGCCGGCACCCCGCCTCGGCAACACCGTCATCGTCGCCGAGAATCTGCGCAAGGGCTTCGGCAACCGGCTGCTGATCGACGACCTCTCCTTCAAGCTGCCGCCGGGCGGCATCGTCGGCGTCATCGGCCCGAACGGCGCCGGCAAGACCACGCTGTTCAAGATGATCACCGGCGTGGACAAGCCGGATGCCGGCACGCTGACGGTCGGCGAGAGCGTCGATCTCGGCTATGTGGACCAGAGCCGCGACAGCCTGCGCGACGACCGCACGGTGTGGCAGGAGATCTCCGACGGGATGGACATGATCCCGATGGGCAAGCGCCAGGTGCCGAGCCGCGCCTATTGCGCCGCCTTCAACTTCAAGGGCGGCGACCAGCAGAAGCCCGTGGGGGTCCTGTCCGGCGGCGAACGCAACCGGGTGCACCTCGCCAAGATGCTGAAGCGGCCGCACAACGTGCTGCTGCTGGACGAGCCGACCAACGACCTGGACGTGGACACGCTGCGGGCCCTCGAAGAGGCGCTGCAGGATTTCGCCGGCTGCGCCGTCATCATCTCCCACGATCGCTGGTTCCTCGACCGGCTGGCGACCCACATCCTCGCCTTCGAGGGCGACAGCCATGTCGAATGGTTCGAGGGCAACTACCAGGCCTATGAGGCTGACCGGAAGCGCCGCCTCGGCGCCGCGGCGGACCAGCCGCACCGCATCAAGTACCGGCCGCTGACGCGCTAGATAAGCTGCTCTGGACCCTATATTTTCTGAAGCAAGAAATCCGATCAGGTGACTCCACCTGATCGGATATTGCTCTAGTGTCCCGATTCCGAAGTCCTGCGGACTTCGTTCTCGGGCCACTAGCCTTTGTTTTCGGTGGCCTGCTTGTCCGCTGCGTTCGCTGGAAATCCAGCGAACGCAGCGGGCAGGACACTAGCCCCGCCCGGCCGGGCGGCGAGGCCGTCCGGCCAACTCACTCTTCCGTGATCGGAACGGCCTGGCGACACCCCCCACCACGCGTGCCAGGATAGGCCGCCATCATCCATGCCACCTGGGCGTGGGAGGGGGCGCGAGAGCGGAGAGCAGCGAAGCCCGCATGCATTACGGCCATCCCATCGCCCGGCCGGCGCGGATCATCCGCACGCCCCGGCTGACCCTGCTGCCCGTGGGGCTGGAGAATCTCGCCGACCTCATCCGGCTGAAGGGCGACCCGGCGGTCTTCTCCGCCATGCTGCATGGCGTGCGCTCCCCCGACCGGGTGCGGGAGGAGCTGGAGGACGACATCGATTTCTGGGAGGTGCGCGGCTACGGCACCTGGTGCGTCTTCCGCACGGAGGATGCCGCCTTCCTCGGCATTTGCGGGCTCATGGAGCGGCCGGACGGCAGGGGCGTGGCGCTGCGCTACGCGCTGTGGCCGGAAATGCGCGGCCATGGCTATGCAAGGGAAGCCGCGGCAGCGGCGCTGGCCTTCGGCCACCGCGCCGGCCTCACCCGCATCATCGCCGTGGCGCGGGAGACCAACCTGCCTTCCGTCGCGGTGCTGCAGACGCTCGGCATGCGGGAATGCGGGGAGTTCCGCAACCACGGCCACCGCATGCTGGTGTTCGAGAGCCTGCGGGCGGCGGCGGGCTGAAGGCGGGCGGCCTCAGCCCGCCGTCACCCCCATCGCCCGCAGCCGCGGCCGCACCTGCGCGGCGAAGCGGCGCATCTCCCGCTCGAAGGGCTGGAATTGCGTCAGCAGCGTGTCGATGCCGGCTTCGTGGAATTGCGCCAGCCGCGCCGCCACCTGGTCGTAGCTGCCCACCGTGCCGGCCGAGGTGCCGCCATTGGTGCCGACGCTCTCGTATTTCGCCTGGGTCTTGCGCATCACCACCGCCGGGTCGGTATTGGCCCGGACATAGGCCTTCACCTCGCCATCCTGCTTCGCCAGGGCTAGCAGCCGCTGGTACTCGGCCTGCGCCTCCGCCTCCGTCTCCCGCGCGATGACGAAGGTGGAGAGGCCGAAGCGGACGGGCTCGCCGGCGCGCGGGCGGCGGCGGACATCGGCGATCAGCCTCTGCACATCCTCCAGCGGCTGGCCGTTGATGAACCAGACATCCGCGAGCGCCGCCACCAGGTCGCGCGCCGGGTCGCTCTCGCCGCCGACATAGATACGCGGGCGGGGGCGCGTCGCCGCCGCCGGGCGCAGCATGTAGTCGCGCACCTGGAAATAGCGGCCGTCATGCTGCACCGCCTCGCCGCGCATCAGCCGCTCCACCACCGCAAGCCATTCGGCGCCATAGGCGTAGCGCTCGTCATGCTCCCGGAAGGTCATGCCGGCGTCCTCGATCTCCTTCCGGTTCCAGGCATTCACCAGGTTGATGGCGAAGCGCCCGCCGCTGATCTCCTCGATCTGCAGCGCCATCTTCGCCAGCACCACCGGGTGGTAGAGCATGGGCTTGATGGCGGCGATCAGCTCGATGCGCCGCGTCTCCGCCGCCAGCGCCGCGGTGCTGGTCCAGGCCTCGAGCTGGCCGAGCTCGGGCTTGTGCGGGTTCATCGTGTGCTGGGCGACCAGCACGCAATCATAGCCGAGCTGCTCCGCCTCCAGCACCAGCCGGCGGTTGCGCGCCCAGGAGGCGTCATAGGGCTCCTCCGGGTCGTGCAGCGCGGCGCGGTTGCCATGCACCAGGGCCCAGATGCCGATGCGGAGCGGAAGGGTCACGGGCGAATCCTCCGTAGTGGGCGGGCGCGGCGGCGGCCGGCGCCCCCGGCCGCGCCGGCCGGCCGGGCGCGAGGATAGGCCCGGCGCCGCCGCCCCTCAAAATTCCGCCCCGCCGCACGCCCCGGGCCGGCCCCGCCGCCACCGACGCCCAGGCCCGCCAGGGGTTTGCCGCCCGCCTTAATCCACCCGCAACGAACAGCACCGATAAAGAAACGACCGGCTTTTACCCGCGCTTATCCCTTCGCCCTTATCGCTTCCCAGGGAACCCCGCCTGTCGATTTCGACAAAATCCTGGTCCCCCACCGGGATGGCGGCAAGTATTGCAGAGGAGCGGTGCGCGGTGCGCAAGAAGCAGTCCCATCTCAAGGCCCAGAAGGCCAAACACAACCGCCGCCGGCAGGCCACGCTGGCCTCCACCCTGGTGCTGATCGGCGGCGCCGCCCCGGCCGCCGCCGAGATCATGGTCAACGGCAACACCACCCTCAGCGGGTCGGTGGATGGCGGCGGGGCCGGCGGCTACTACGTCACCAGCGGCAACCAGCTCACCGTCAACAGCGGCATCCTGCACAATTTCCGCACCACGGGCGGCGCCGGCTCGGGCGGCGGCGCCGGGCTCGGCGGCGCGGTCTTCGTGGACAATGGCGGCACGCTGGTGCTGAACGGCACCACCGTCATGGGCAATACCGCGGCCGGCGGCCAGGGCGGCGTCGGCAGCATCGGCGGCAACCTGAACGGCATCACCGGCGGCAGCGCCGGCAGCACCGGCACCGCCGGCATCACCTGGCCGGACAGAGACACGCTGGTGGGCGACGGCAATGGCAACGGCCTGGCCGGCACCAATGGCGGCGACGGCGGCAATGGCAGCAGCGGCGTCGGCGGCAATGGCGGGGCGGGCGGCGCCGGCCAGGCCGGCTGGTCGCACAACCCGGTGCTGGAACAGGCACGGGACCAGGCGGCGCTCGCCTACGCCTCTCTCACCGCCCAGGCCATTGCCCTGGCGGCGGAAATCGCGGCGGCCGGGGCCAACCCCTTCACCGCCCCGATCGTCGCCGGCCTCACCGCCCAGGCGGCGCAGCTCGCCATCGACGTGACCGACGCCACCCTCGCGCTCGATAACGCGCAGACGGCAGTGGACAATTGGAACGCCGCCAATAACCGCGGCCAATTCGGCCTGGGCGGGGATGGCGGCACCGGCGGCGCCGGCGGCAATGGCGCAAATGGCCGCGGCGGCGGCCGCGGCGGCAATGGCGGCGCCGGCGGCAATGGCGGCGGCGCGGCGGTCGATGGCCTGGGTGGCGATGGCGGCGCCGGCGGTGCCGGCGGCTTCGGGGCCGGCGGCGGCAGCGGCGGCACCGGCGGCAGCGGCTCGGCCCAGGGCGCGGGGGGCACGGGCGGCGCGGCCGGCTTCGGCGCCGGCATCGGCAGCACCGGGGCGGGTGGCGGCGTCGGCAGCGCCACCGGCGGCGGCGGCGGCGCCGGCTATGGCGGCGGCGTCTTCGTACGGGATGGCGGCACCCTGGTCGTCACCGGCAACTCCACCATCGGCCGCAACAACGTGGTGGGCGGCGGCAGCGCCAATGGCGGCGCCTCCGGCAATGCCGCGGGCACCGACATCTTCGTGATGACCGGCGGCACGGTGCGGATGAATGCCGGCGCCGGCAACACCATCACCGTCAATGGCAGCATCGCCGATGACAGCGCGGCGACGATCGGCAGCAGCAGCATCCCCGCCGGCCAGGGCGCCACAGTGCGCGTCGAAGGCGGCCTCGTCGTCTTCAACGGCCCCAACACCTATAGCGGCCAGACCGTCATCTCGGGCGGCGCGCTGCAGGCGCAGGACGGCGTCGGGCTCTACGCCAACAGCAACCTGAACCTGTCGGGCGGCGTGCTGCAGACCAGCGGGCTGTTCGACCGCTTCGTCGGCACCCAGTCCGACCGGGTGCAATGGACCGGCTCCGGCGGCTTCGCCGCGGCGGATGCCGCCGGCCTTACCGTCACGCTGAATGCCGGGCTCGGCCTCACCTGGGCGCAGGACAGCTTCGTGCCGAACGGCTCGGCGCTGATCCTCGGCGCCAGCACCGCCGGGGGCAACACCACCTTCACCAACGCCATCAACCTGAACGGCGCGGTGCGCACCGTGCAGGTGGTGGCGGATAGCGGCGACACCACCTCCGCCATCATGACCGGCGTGCTGTCCAACGGCGGGCTGAACGTCACCGGCGACGGCCGGCTGGAGCTGACCGCGGCCAACACCTATGGCGGCACCACCACGGTGAACAGCGGGGCGAGGGTGGCGCTGACCGGCGCCGGCAGCATCGCCAATTCCTCCGTGGTCACGGTGAACGGCACGCTGGACGTCTCCGGCGCCGCCGGCAACACCTCCCTGGTCAGCCTGGCCGGCACCGGCGGGGTGACGCTCGGCGACCGCAGCCTCAGCCTCACCAACGCCGCCACCACCTTCGGCGGCGTCCTCGGCGGCACGGGCGGGGTGACGGCCGCGGGCGGCACCCAGACCTTCTCCGGCACCAACAGCTACACCGGCGCCACCACCATCGATGCCGGCGCCACCCTGGCGCTGACCGGCACCGGCAGCATCGCGCAATCCTCCGGCGTCGCGGCGAACGGCACCTTCGACATCAGCGGCACCACCGCGGGCGCCGCCATCACCACCCTTTCCGGCATCGGCGCGGTGGCGCTGGGGGCGCAGACCCTGACCGTCACCGCCGGCGCCACCAACTTTTCAGGCGGCATCGGCGGCAGCGGCGGGCTCACGGTCGCCGGCGGCAGCCAGTCGCTGAGCGGCAGCAACAGCTATACCGGCGCCACCACCGTCGATGCCGGCGCCACGCTGGAACTCGCCGGCAGCGGCAGCATCGCGCAATCCTCCGGCGTCGCGGCGAACGGCACCTTCGACATCAGCGGCACCACGGCGGGCGCTGCCATCACCACCCTCTCCGGCACCGGCGCGGTGGCGCTGGGCGCCCAGCGGCTGTTCGTCACCGGCGGCGCCACCAGCTTCGACGGCGGCATCAACGGCGCGGGCGGGGTGACGGTCCTCGGCGGCACCCAGACGCTGAGCGGCACCAACACCTATACCGGCGCCACCGGCATTGCGAATGGCGCCACCCTGGCGCTGACCGGCACCGGCAGCATCGCCCAATCCGCCGAGGTGGTGGCGAACGGCACGCTCGACATCGGTGCCACCAGCGCCGGTGCCTCCATCGTCACCCTCTCCGGCACCGGCGACGTGGCGCTCGGCGCCCAGCGGCTGACGGTCAGCAACGGCGCCACCAGCTTCGACGGCGGCATCAACGGCGCGGGCGGCGTCACCGTCTCCGGCGGCGCGCAGACGCTGAACGGGACCAACACCTACACCGGCACCACCAACATCGCCACCGGCGCCGGCCTGGCGCTGACCGGCACGGGCAGCATCGCGCAATCGGCGGAGGTGGCGAATGACGGCGTCTTCAGCATCAGCGCCACCAGCGCCGGCGCCAGCATCGTCACCCTCTCCGGCGCCGCCAGCGGCGTGGTGGATCTCGGCGCCCAGCGCCTGACCGTCACCAACGGCTCCACCACCTATGCCGGCGGCATCACCGGCACGGGCGGCATCACCGTCTCCGGCGGCACCCAGACGCTCTCCGGCACCAACAGCTATACCGGCACCACCGATATCTCCGCCGGCGCCACCCTGGCGCTGACCGGCACCGGCAGCATCGCCACCTCCGCCGAAGTGGCGAATGTCGGCACCTTCCGCATCGCGGACACCACCGCCGGCGCCGCCATCATCACCCTCTCCGGCACCGGAACGGTGGAGCTGGGCGCCGAGCGCCTGTTCGTCACCGACGGCGCCACCACCTTCGCCGGAAGCATCGGCGGCGCGGGCGGGTTGACGGTCTCCGGCGGGACGGAGACGCTCTCCGGCACCAACACCTATACCGGCGCCACCGGCATCGCGAGCGGCGCCGCCCTGGCGCTGACCGGCACCGGCAGCATCGCCCAATCCGCCGCGGTGGTGAATAACGGCATCTTCCGCATCAGCGGCACGACAGCCGGCGCCTCCATCGTCACCCTCACCGGCACCGGCACCACGCTGCTGGGCACCCAGCGGCTGACCATCACCGACGGCTCCACCAGCTTCGCCGGCGTCACCGCCGGCACGGGCGGCGTCACCATCTCCGGCGGCGGCCAGGGCTTCTCCGGCACCAACACCTATACCGGCACCAGCGTGGTGGATGACGGCGCCCTCCTGGCCCTCATCGGCAGCGGCAGCATCGCCACCTCGGCCGAGGTGGTGGCGAACGGCACCTTCACCATCGCCGACACCGCCGCCGGCGCCGACATCATCACCCTCTCCGGCCATGGGCTGGTGTGGCTGGGCGACCAGGCGCTGCGCCTCACCCAGGGCTCCACCACCTTCAGCGGCGTCATCGCCGGCACCGGCACGCTGACGGTCAATGCCGGCACCGAGACCCTGACCGGCACCAACACCTATACCGGCAAGACCACCATCGACGACGGCGCCACCCTGGCGCTGAGCGGCACCGGCAGCATCGCCCAATCCGCCGAGGTGACGGCGAACGGCACCTTCAGCATCACGGACACCACGGCGGGGGCGTCCGTCACCACCCTTTCGGGCCATGGGCTGGTGGCGCTGGGGGCGCAGCCCCTGACCATCACCCAGGGCTCCACCACCTTCTCCGGCGTCATCGACGGCAGCGGGACGGTGACGGTCTCGGGCGGCACCCAGACGCTGACGGGCACCAACACCTATACCGGCACCACCACCATCGACCCCGGCGCCGCCCTCTCGCTCAGCGGCACCGGCAGCATCGCCACCTCGGCGGAGGTCGCCAACAACGGCCTCTTCCGTATCGAGGACACGACGGCAGGCGCTTCCATCATCACCCTCTCCGGCAACGGGCTGGTGGCGCTCGGCGCCCAGCGGCTGACCGTCACGGGCGGCGCCACCACCTTCGCCGGCAGCATCGTCGGCACCGGCGGCGTAACCATCGCCGGCGGGACGGAGACGCTGACGGGAACCAACGGCTACACCGGCAGCACCATCATCGATGACGGTGCCACCCTGGCGCTCTCCGGCACCGGCAGTATCGCCGCCTCGTCCGAAGTGGTCGCCAACGGCACCTTCCGCATCGACGCCACCAGCGCCGGCGCCGCCATCACCACGCTGTCCGGCCATGGCGCGGTGCTGCTCGGCGCCCAGCCGCTCTTCATCACCGACGGCGCCACCAGCTTCGCCGGCGGCATCGCCGGCAGCGGCACGGTGACCATCACCGGCGGCACCCAGGCGCTGAGCGGGACCAACACCTATACCGGCACCACCGGCATCGCCACCGGCGCCGCCCTGGCGCTGACCGGCACCGGCAGCATCGCGCAATCGGCGGAGGTGGCGAATTTCGGCACCTTCAGCATCGAGGGCACCAGCGCCGGCGCCAGCATCATCACTCTCTCCGGCACCGGCGCCGTGGCGCTCGGGGGGCAGACCCTCGCCATCACCAACGGCTCCACCGGCTTCGCCGGCAGCATCGCCGGCACGGGCGGGCTGACGGTCTCCGGTGGCGGCCAGGGGCTGAGCGGGGCCAACACCTATACCGGCCGCACCAGCATCGGCGCCGGCGCCACCCTGGCGCTGACCGGCACGGGCAGCATCGCCAGTTCAGCCGAAGTGGCGGCCGACGGCATCTTCCGCATCGACGGCACCGGCAACGGCGCCGCCATCACCACGCTGTCCGGCAGCGGCAGCGTGCTGCTCGGAGCGAAGCCGCTCGCCATCACCAACGGATCCACCAGCTTCGCGGGCGGCATCGCCGGCAGCGGCAGCCTCGCCGTCACCGGCGGCACCCAGACCCTGGCGGGCCTCAACACCTATACCGGCACCACCAGCATCAACAGCGGCGCCATCCTCGCCCTCAGCGGCGCCGGCAGCATCGCCAGCTCCGCCGGGGTGGTGAATGAGGGCACGCTGCGCATCGGCGACACCAGCGCCGGCGCCGCCATCGCCACCCTCTCCGGCAGCGGCGGGGTGGAGCTCGGCGCCCGCACCCTCACCATCACCAACGCGGCGGACAGCTTCGCCGGCGCCATCTCCGGCACCGGCGGGCTGGCGCTGACCGGCGGCACCCTGGCGCTGACCGGCAGCAGCCTCTTCTCCGGCGGCACCAGCGTCAGCAACGCCATCCTCATCGTGAGCGGGGATGCGGCGCTGGGCGCGGCGGGCGGCGGCCTGGCCCTGAACGACGCAAGGCTGGTGACGCCGCAGGGCCTCGTCTCCGCCCGGCCCATCAGCCTCTCGGGCAGCGGCACCTTCGACACGGCGCTGCGGACCATCTCCCTCTCCGGCACCATCTCCGGCAGCGGCGGGCTGGTGGCGGATGGCGGCGGCACCCTGGCGCTGACGGGCACCAACACCTATGCCGGCGGCACGCTGGTGATCGGCGGCACCACCCTCGTCATCGGCTCGGACGCCGCCCTCGGCGCCAGCGCCGGCAGCCTGGTGCTGCGCAACGGCACGCTGCAGGCGACCGCCAGCTTCGCCATGGACCGCACCGTCATCATCGAGACGAACGGCCATATGGACACCAGCGGCCATGCCGTGACGCTGAACGGCAATGTCTATCAGGTGACCCCGGACGGGCAGACGGCGACCAGCGTCTTCACCGGCTCCACCACCGTCACCGGCTCCATCATCCTCGACTCCACCGGGCTGGTGGTGCTGGGCGATTCCAGCCTGCACGGCACCGGCACCATCACCACGCCGACCACCATCCAGGGCAACGTCTCCCCGGGCGACAGCCCCGGCACCCTCACCTTCACCGACAATGTGGTGCTCGGCACCACCGCCACCCTGGCGCTCGACATCGACGGCACCGGCACCGGCAATGGCGCCGGCAACTTCGACCGGGTGGTGGTCACCGGCGGCAGCTTCACCGCCGGCGGCACCCTGGCGCCGCGGCTGCGCGGCATCACCGGGGAGGCGAACAACAGCTACACCCCGCCGGTCGGCCGCGCCTTCGCCGTGGTGGAGGCGGGCGGCGGCGTGGCCGGCAGCTTCTCCGGCCTCACCCAGCCCACGGACGGGCTGGCGGCCGGAACGCGGTTCGACGCGCTCTACACGACGAACGCCCTCACCCTCTACGTGACGCCGGCGAGCTATGCCGATCTCGGCGCCATGGGCATGGCGCAGACGCCGAACCAGAAGCAGACCGGCCTCGGCCTGGATGCGCTGCGGCCGCTGCCCGGGCTGCGCGCCGATGCCGAACGGACGGCGACGCTCGGCATCCTCTTCGCCCTGCCGGCGGAGGCGCTGCCTTCGACGATGAACCGGCTCGCCGGCACGGTCTATGGCGACGCTCTCCGCGGCAGCCTCACCGCCTCCGGCCAGTTCAGCACGGTGGTGGCGGACCAGGCGGCGGCGCGGCGCGGCCATGGCAGGGGCGCCGGCAACCAGGCGGCGACGCCGGATGGGCGCCTCACCCTCTGGGCGGCGGGGCTTGGTGGCAGCCAGCGCGTCTCCGCCACCGGCAACACCGCGGCCAACAGCTCCGGCGGCGGCTTCGCCGGCGGCGCGGCGCTGCGGCTGGGGGCCGGCATGGAGGTCGGGGCGGCCATCGGCTACAGCGGCATGCACGTCACCTCCGGCAGCACCGGCGGCAAGGCGGATGTGGACCTGGTCCATCTCGGCCTGCAGGGGAGCTGGGTGAACGAGGATCTCTGGGCCGATGCGCAGCTCGGCGGCTCGGTCTCGGAGACCAGCGTGCACCGCAACCTCGGCGCGTTCCGGACCACGGCACGCAGCAATGCCTCCGGCCTCGGGGTGAATGGCGCCGTCAGCTTCGGCACGCGGCATGAGGTGGCGGGGTGGCAGGTGCTGCCCACCGCCGGCATCCGGGTGGACAGCCAGAGCCGCAACTCGGTGAATGAGAAGGATGCGGGACTGCTGAACCTCTCCGTCCGCTCCGCCACCGGCACCAGCACCCGCACCCTGCTGGGCTTCCGCGCCAGCACGAGCCTGGCGCTGAACGAGGGCTGGCGCCTGGCGCCCAGCGCCAAGCTCTTCTACGCGCGGGAGTTCGGCGATACCGACTTCACCACCACGTCCAGCTTCCAGGGCGCGCCGGGCGCGCCGATGCGGGCGCAGACGGCGAAGGTGGGGCGGGATGGCGTGGTGCTCGGCGTCGGGCTGGATCTCAGCATGCCGGGGGGCGGGACCGCCTTCATCGCCTATGGCGGCGACCTGCGGTCCCACCAGACGGACCACAGCGTGACGGCGGGCGTCAGCTACCGCTGGTAGGCGCCGCGAGGTTCGGGCCGGCCATGGCGCCGGCCCGGAGTTGCGGCTTTCGGGGCCGGCCCATGCGGCCGGCCCCGATTCTTTTGCGGTCCCGCGCCGGCTGCGACGCCTGATGGCGTGATGCGCCCGCCTTCGCTCGCGCCTCCCGCTCCGGCCCCATGCCTGATCGAGGGGTCAGCCCCAGCCGATCGTGCTGTGGCCTCAGGCCATGCGGCCCTGGGCCGCCTGCGCCGGCCGGCGCGGACCCGCGCGCGTTCCGGGCCTGGCCGCGCCGCCCCGGCGCCGGGCCAGCAGCCGCAGCCAGGGCGCGGCATGCACCAGGCTCATCAGCAGGTACATCGCCGCCATGCCCTGCAGCGGGGAAGCCATGGCCCCGCCGCACAGCGCCGCCGCCGGCCCGGGCGCCGCCGCCAGCAGCGCCATCAGGGCGAAGCCGGGCGCGGCGGCCAGGCCCAGCCCATCCGCGGCACGGCGGAGCAGCGCGGCGCCGCCCCCCGCCGCCGGCGAGGCGGGCCGCTCCGCCAGCCTCTCCTCCCGTGACTCCCTCTGCTGCGGCATCCGCTCTCTCCTCCTGGCCGGTGGCCGGTTCCGGCTGGCCGCCTGCGTCACGCTTTCGGCGGGGACGCTTCGGGCGATCGCGCCCCGAGCCGCATCGGCCTGACCGTGTCGGGCCGATGCGGCTCCAGACGGCCTTGCGCCGGCAATCACGGCCTGGGCGTGATACCGGGCCGGCCGCAGGCCAGTGTCCTGCCCGCGAAGTTCGCTGGGTTTCCAGCGAACGCAGCGGACAGGCAGGCCGCTGAAAACACAAGCTGGTGGCCCGATCCCGAAATCCGCAGGACTTCGGGATCGGGCCACTAGGATGCCCCCGGGGCCAGGCCGGCCCGGAGTGACAAATCTGGCGGGACCCCGATGAATGCGCTGATCGTCGCCGCAGCGCGGGCGCTGGCCGCCGGCGACCCGCTGGCCGCGCTGAACCGCGTCGCGCTGCGGCAGGATGCGCCGGCCCTGGCGCTGCGCGGCATCGCCCTGGCCCAACTCGGCGAATATCCCCGCGCCCGGGCGCTGCTGCGGGAAGCGCAGCGCCGCTTCGGCGCGCGGGAGGCGGTGGCGCGCGCCCGCTGCCTGCTGGCCGAGGCGGAGGTGGCGCTGGCCAGCCGCGAACTCGGCTGGGTACCGCGGCATCTCGCTGCCGCCCGGGCGGTGCTGGAAGCCGCGGGGGACCAGGCCAACGCCCAGCACGCCCGCATCCTGGAAGCGCGCCACCTGCTGCTGCTCGGCCGGCCGGAGGCGGCAGGGCAGGCGCTGGGCAGCGCCGGCCGCGCCGCCCTGCCGCCGGCGCTGGAGGCGGCGCGGGCGCTGGTGCGGGCGGGCATCGCGCTGCGCGGGCTGCAGGCCGGGGCGGCGGCGGCGGCGCTGCTGCGGGCCCGGGCGGCGGCGCACGTCGCCGCCATTCCGGCCCTGACCGCGGAGGTGGAAGCCGCCGCCCGGCTGCTGGACGCCCCGGCGGCGCGCCTGGCCGGGCCCGAGCCCCGCCTGCTGCGCCTCGCCGAGGTGGAGCGCCTGCTCGGCTCCGGCGCGCTGGTGGTGGATGCCTGCCGTCACCTGGTCTGCGAGGGGGAACGGAACATCTCCCTCGCCCGCCGCCCGGTCCTCTTCGCCCTGGCCCGGGCGCTGGGCGAGGCCTGGCCCGGCGACGCGCCGCGGGAGGCGCTGATCCGCCAGGCCTTCCGGGCGCGGGAGGCGGATGAATCGCACCGCGCCCGGCTGCGCGTGGAGATCGGCCGGCTGCGCGCGGCGCTGCGCCCGCTGGCCCGCATCGGCGCCACGCCGCGCGGCTTCGCCATGGCGCCGCGACAGGCAGCGGACATACTGGTGCTGGCCCGCCCGGCGGAGGAGCCGCATGCCGCCGTGCTGGCCCTGCTGGCGGATGGCGAGGCCTGGTCCAGTTCCGCCCTGGCGCTGGCCCTCGGCACCAGCCAGCGCAGCCTGCAGCGGGCGCTGGAGGCGCTGGCGACGGCGGGGAAGGTGCAGGGCTTCGGCCGTGGCCCCGCCCGGCGCTGGCTGGCGCAGCCCCTGCCGGGAGTCACGCCAGGCTTGTTGCTCCCGGGCCTCTGGCCGGGTGGCTAGGCTCCGCCCCATCCCAAGACGAGGAGGAGCAGAAGATGCAGCGCCAACCCGCCGAGATCCTGCGCGAATACGGCCCCTTCCCGGGCAGCCCGCCGGTGCACGGCGTCAGCTTCGACGGAAGCCTTGTCTGGTTCGCCACCGGCCCGCAACTGCAGGCGCTGGAGCCGGAGAGCGGCGCCCTGGCGCGGGCGATCGAAGTGCCGGCCGAGGCGGGCACCGCCTTCGACGGGCGGCACCTCTACCAGATCGGCGAGGGGAAGATCCGCAAGATCGACCCGGCGACCGGCCAGGTGCTGGCCAGCCTGGCGCTGCCGGACGAGGGCGGGTATTCCGGCATGGCCTGGGCGGAGGGCAGCCTCTGGGTTGGGCAGTGCCGCAACCGCCGCATCCACCGGATCGACCCCGAGACCGGCACCGTGCTGCGCACCATCGAGACGCAGCGCGTCGTCACCGGGGTGACCTGGGTGGAAGGCGAGCTCTGGCATGGGAGCTGGGAGGGGGAGGAGAGCGCGCTGCTGCGCATCGACCCCGGCACCGGGGAGGCGCTGGAGCATCTCGACCTGCCGCCGGGAACCGATATTTCCGGCCTGGAAGCGGATGGCGGGGGGCGGTTCTTCTGCGGCGGCGGCACCGGCGGCAAGCTGCGTGCGGTGCGGCGGCCGCAGCGGGCCTAGAGCATTTTCAAGTCCGGCGGAAGCGTCGGACGACTCGGAAGATGCGACCAAAAGGCTAGAGCAGATCGCCGGAGGGCGGCATCGCCCCGAGGCGTGAAGCTGCTCTACAATCCATACGCTAGAGCGGTTTCGCGCTGCACAGTCAGCGTGAAACCGCTCTAGTGTTCCGATTCCGCAGTCCTGCGGATTTCGTTCTCGGGCCACTGACCTTGTTTTCAGTGGCCTGCTTGTCTGCGGCATTCGCCGGAATTCCAGCAAACTTCGCAGGCAGGACACTGGAGCAATCTCCGATCAGGCGGGATCGCCTGGATTTCTTGCTCTGGGAAAAATGATGCCTGGCAGGAGGCCCATCGCGGGCAGTGCCCGCGATCCTATACCTCCGCCGGCCGGGGTTGCCGGCCCTGCCGGCAACGCCTCCCCGGGGGCCCTGCCCTGAGTCTTTCCGCACAACGGTTCAAACGGCCGACTCCGGCGGGGTCCGGGGCCAAGCCTTGGCCCCGGCGGGGTGCAAGGGGCAGCGCCCCCTGCCGGGGGGTCGGGGGGCGAAGCCCCCTACCTCGCCACCGGCTGCGGATTCTCCGCCCTCTTCCGCTCCACCTCGCGCCATCGCGCCACGTTGCGGTTATGCTCCTCCAGCGTCCGGGCGAAGGCGTGGCCGCCGCTGCCATCGGCGACGAAATACAGCTCGTCGCTCTCCGCCGGCCGCAGCACGGCGCGCAACGAGGCCAGCCCGGGCGCGGCGATCGGCGCCGGCGGCAGGCCGCGGTTGCGGTAGGTGTTGAAGGGGCTGTCCAGCTCCAGATCGGCGCGGCTCAGCCGGCGCTCCAGCACCCCGCCCTCGGCCGCCGCATAGGCCACGGTGGGGTCGGATTGCAGCGGCATGTTGCGCTTCAGCCGGTTGAGGAAGACGGCGGCGATGCGCGGCCGCTCCGCCGCCACCGCCGTCTCCCGCTCGACGATGGAAGCGAGGATCAGCGCCTCCCGCGGGCTGGCCAGGGGCAGGCCCTCGGCGCGCTCGGCCCAGGCTTCGGTCAGGGCAGCGGTCATCGCCACCTCCGCCCGCCGCAGCAGCGTGACGCGGTCATCGCCCCATTGATAGGCATAGGTCTGCGGCAGGATGCTGCCCTCGGCCGGCAGGGCGACCGGGCCCGCCAGCCCTTCCGCCGCCTCCACCAGCGCCAGGATCTGCCTGGCGGTCAGCCCTTCCGGAATGGTCAGCCGGCGCTGCACCGGGCGGGCGGTGCGAAGGATGTCCAGCACCTCGGCGAGCGACGCGCCGGGCGGGAAGGCGAATTCCGCCGCCCGCAGCGGCCCCGCCGCCTGGCTCCACCAGGCCGCCGCCAGGAAGGCACGCGGATCGCGGATCACCCCCGCCTCCGCCAGCAGCGCGGCGATGCGGTCCGCCCCGCCGCGCGGGATGACGAGCTGGGCCGGCGCGGCGAGCGGCCCGGGGGCGCGGTAGATCCGCTGCGCCTGCCAGGCGCCGAGGCCGGCCAGCACCGCCAGGGCGAGTGCCGTGCCGCCCAGCCAGCGGAGCAGCCTGCGCCCCGGCCCCGCCCTCAAGGCACCGCGCGGAAGACGATGCTGGCGTTGGTGCCGCCGAAGCCGAAGCTGTTGGAGAGGGCGACCTTGATCTTCCGCTCCTGCGCCACCTTGGCGACGCGGTCGATCGGCGTCTCGCGCGAGGGCCGGTCGAGGTTCAGGGTCGGCGGCGCCACCTGGTCGCGGATCGCCAGGATGGAGAAGATGCCTTCCACCGCGCCGGCGGCGCCGAGCAGATGGCCGATGGCGGATTTGGTGGAGGACATGGCGAGCCCCGAAGCAGCATCGCCCCAAAGCCGCTCCACCGCGCCGAGTTCCACGTCATCGGCGAAGGTGGAGGTGCCGTGCGCGTTCACGTACTGCACCTGCTCCGGCGCCACCCCGGCGCTGCGCAGGGCGGCGCGCATGGAACGGAAGGCGCCGCTGCCATCCTCCGGCGGGGCGGTGATGTGGTGGGCGTCGCCGGACATGCCGTAGCCGATCACCTCGGCGTAGATCTTCGCGCCGCGATTCTTCGCGTGCTCGTATTCTTCCAGCACGCAGACGCCGGCGCCCTCGCCCATGACGAAGCCGTCGCGATCCTCGGACCAGGGGCGGGAGGCCGCCTCGGGCGTGTCGTTGAAGGCCGTGCTGAGGGCGCGGGAGGCGCAGAAGCCGGCCATGCCCAGCTCGCACACCGCCGCCTCGGCGCCGCCCGCCACCATCACCTCGGCATCGCCGAAGGCGATCAGCCGCGCCGCGTCGCCCAGCGCATGCACGCCGGTGGCGCAGGCGGTGACGACGGAATGGTTGGGCCCCTTGAAGCCGTAGCGGATGGAGACGTGGCCGGAGGCCAGGTTGATCAGCGCCGAGGGGATGAAGAAGGGGGAAAGCCGCCGCGCCCGGCCGGAGGCGACGAGCTGGGAGGCGTCGTAGATCGTGGTGAGCCCGCCGATGCCGGAGCCGATCATCACGCCGGTCGCGGCGCGATCCTCCTCCTCCTCCGGCAGCCAGCCGCTATCCTCCACCGCTTCCGCCGCCGCGACGAGCGCGAGCTGGATGAAGCGGTCCATCTTCTTCTGGTCCTTGACCGGGATCCATTCGTTCAGGTCGAGGCCGCCCGTCGCCTTCGTGCCGGCCGGCACCTGGCCGGCGATCTTCGCCGGCAGCTCCGTCACGTCGAAGGCCTGGATGGCGGAGATGCCGCTTTCCCCCGCCAGCAGGCGCTTCCACACATGTTCCACGCCGAGCCCGAGGGGGCTGGCAATACCCATGCCGGTGACAACAACCCGCCGCGGCGCGGCGCCATTCGGGAACACGCTTGGCCTCTCCGTCTCTTCCCCTGGGACCGCTCTATCGGGTCCTACGGCGCGCCGGCCTGGCCTGGCCCGGCCTGCGCGCCTGGACCTCAGCCCTTCTGGCTTTCGATATAGGCGATCGCATCCTTCACGGTGGTGATCTTCTCCGCCGCGTCATCCGGGATTTCCACCCCGAAGGCCTCCTCGAAGGCCATGACCAGCTCGACAGTGTCGAGGCTGTCGGCGCCCAGATCGTCGATGAAGGAGGCGTCCTCGGTCACCTTGGCTTCATCCACGCCGAGGTGTTCGACGACGATCTTCTTTACCTTCTCGGCGGTCTCGCTCATCGGCTGCCAGTCTCCATGCTGCGGCGCGTCCCCCGGTCTCCCCAACGCCCGGACGCCGGAAATTGCGCCATCAGCGGCTGCCGAGGGCGGGCGGCGGGGTTAACACGGAACTCGGCGGGGGCCTAGGCGGAGAATCCGGGCAAAGCAAGCCCCCTTGCACCTGCCGCTGTCGCAGCCCGCCCCCGCCGGGCCGGTCACGATTTCCTGCCGGAGGTATCAGCGGCCTGCCGCGGGTCGCGGTTTCAACCGCCGGACGCAAGGCCTGCGCACCGGGGTCCAGGGGCTGGTTCAGTCCCCTGGCGGAGTGCGGGCGGAGCCTCCGCTTGGGACACCCGGGCGGCCCCTTCACCCTTCCCCTTTGATCCGGCGTGGTTTACCCGAACTCAGGCCGCCCGCACCCCGGTCAGGAACTCGCCCACCTGCCGCCGGAGCTGGGCCGCGCGCTCGGAGGTTTCGCTGGAGGATTGCCGCAGCGCCCCCGCCGCGCTGCCCGTCTCCTGCGCGCCGGCGGCCAGCTCGGCGACGATCCGCGTCACCTCCTGGGTCCCGGAAGCGGCATCGGCCACGGCGCGGATGATTTCCTGCGTCGCGCTGCTCTGCTCCTCCGCCGCCGCGGCCACCTGCACCGCGATATGGTCCACCTGGCCGATGGTGCCGGCGATGCCGCGGATGGCGGCGACGGCGCCGGCGGTTTCCGCCTGCATGGCGGCGATCTGGCTGCTGATCTCCTCCGTCGCCCTGGCGGTCTGGGCGGCCAGGGCCTTCACCTCGCTCGCCACCACGGCGAAGCCCTTGCCCGCCTCCCCGGCACGGGCCGCCTCGATGGTCGCGTTCAGCGCCAGCAAATTGGTCTGGCCGGCGATGTCGCCGATGAGGCGCACCACCTCGCCGATCCGCTGCGCCGCGGCGGAGAGGGAGGTGACGGCGGCATCCGTCGCCTTGGTCTCCTCCGCCGCCGCCCTTGCCACCCGGGCGGTCTCGGTGATCTGCCGCGTCACCTCGGCAATGGAGGCGCCGAGCTGCTCCGCCGCGCCGGCGACGGATTGCACGGAGGAGGAGGCCTGTTCCGCCGCCGCCGCCACGCCGCCCGCCTGGGCCTCGCCGCGCGAGGCGGTCTCGCGCAGCGATTCCGCCATGCCGTCCAGCGAGGCCATGGCGCCCTGCATCACCTCCAGCGCCCCGCTGGCGCTGCGGTCGAAGCCTTCGATCAGGCCGCGCAGCTTCTCCGCCCGCGCCGCCTCCGTCGCCCGCGCCCTGGCCGCTGCCGCATCCGCCGCGCGCTTGGCGAGCAGCGCCTGCTTGAACACCTCCAGCCTCTGGGCAAGCGCGCCCATTTCGGTGCGCGGCGGCAGGGCGGGCACCTCCACCTCCAGCTCGCCCTCCGCCAGCCTGCCCATGGGGGCGGCGATGGCGGCGATGCCGTGCCGCACCTCCCGCGCCATCAGCCAGCCGGCCAGCATGGCGACGGCCAAGGCCAGGCCCATGCCGGACCAGAGGATGAGCTTCGCCGTCCCGGCCTGCTCCGCCGCGACCGCGGATTCCTCCCGCCCGCCATCGGCATTCACCTGCACCAGCCGGTCGAGGAAGCGGGACATCTGGGAGAAGACCGGCCAGGCGCGTTCCTCGAACATCCGCATCGCCGGCGCATTCTCATTGCGGCGGGAGAGGGCGAGCACCTCCGAGGCCAGGCGCTGGTAGTCGGTGAAGGCGGCGCTGAAGCGCTCGTAATTCGCCCGTTCCTCCGGCGCCGCGATCACCTGGACATAGCTCGCCCGCGCCGCCTCGATCCGCGGCAGCAGCCCCTCGATCGCCCGGTCGTGCTCGGCAATCCGGGTGGCTTCGCCATTCATGATATGGAGCTGGACGGTGGCGCGATGCGCCTCGATCAGGGATTTGAGCTGGCCGAGCCGTTCGATGCTCGGCAGCCAATTCGCGTTCAGCTCGATGACGTGCCGGTTCAGCCCCTCGACCCGGCTGATCCCGACCCAGCCGATCGCGGCGACCAGCAGGGTGACCAGGGCGAAGGCGGCGGTGAGCTTCTCTCTTATCGCGAAACGGGCGAGCATGGCGGGTCCCTGCGCGGGTGATGGAAGCCCGACCATTCCAGAAATGCGTTGAGCGCGAATGAATTACGGGGGCGTCAGGGTGAAGGGCGGCGGCGCTGGCGATGCCCGGCATCCCGCTGCGCCCCGCAGCCCGGGAGCGGCCGCGGCCGGATCGGGCGCATCCCCGGGGCGCTACGGCCCCTGGAGATGGTCGAGCGGCAGCGGCGCCGCGGCCTTCAGCGTCTGAATCGCGATGTTGCTCTGCACTTCCCTGACGATCGGAAGTTCCAGCAGCTTGCCGACGAGGAAACGCCGGTAGTGCTCCAGGTCGGGAACCACGACCTCGAGCAGGTAGTCCGCCTGGCCGGCGATCATGTGGCAGGCGATGATTTCCGGCATCGCGACCACGGCGGCCTCGAACGCCGACGCCTGGTCATTGGCATGGGCGTCGATCTTCACGCCCACGAAGACGGTGAACCCAAGCCCGACCTGGCTGCGGCGAAGCATGGCCCGATAGGCATCGATATAGCCTTCCCGTTCCAGCCGCTTCACGCGGCGCAGGCAGGGCGAGGGAGACAGGCCGATCCGGTCCGCCAGCTCGACATTGGCCAGCCTGCCATCGGCCTGGAGCGCGGCGATAATCCGGCGGTCGAAGTCATCAAGCTGCGGATTTGGCATGAATCCCCACAATCCAGGACAGGAGGAGCAGGATATGGCGCCATACGGCGCCCGTCGGGCTGAATCCGCAAGGACATGCCATGCCCGCCCATGCGAGGCTCCGGCCTCGGGGGAGGAGACCGCACCCGCTCCTCGCCAGCCAGGGGAACGGGCATGACCACCGCGATGACGATCAGCGATGAGGCCGCGAGCTTTGCCGGCTACGAGGCGATTGCCGCGACGTTGCAATGGTATATCGACGGCGCCCAGAGGGGAGACAGCAGCCTGATGCGCCGCGCCTTCCTGGACGGCGCCAGTATTCGTGGCAGCTATGGAGGGAAGCCAGCGGACTGGACGCTCCAGGCCTTCTGCGAGTTGATCGACAGGGGCGGTGCCGCGCCGGATCTGCAGGCGCGAATCGTTGCCATCGAGTTTGCCGGATCAGCCGCGATGGCGCGCCTCGAAGCCGCGAATTGGCGCGGGACCCGCTACACGGATTTCTTCGTCCTGGTCATGCGCGATGGCGTCTGGAGGATCAGCAGCAAGGTCTTCTTTTCGCACGCACGCGCCTAGCCCTGCCCGCGAAGTTCGCTGGATTTCCAGCGAACGCAGCGGACAGGCAGGCCACTGAAAACAAAAGCTGGTGGCCCGACGTCCGCAGGACTTCGGAAGCGGGACACTACCTGAGAGCAAACACCGATCATGTGGAATCACCTGATCGGAGTTTGCTCTAACGCCCCGGCCCGGCGGCCTGCTCCGCCACCTCCCGGAACAGCCTGGCCGGCAGGCTGCCGCCGGCCACCTCCGCCATCGGCCTGGCATCGTCATTGCCCAGCCAGACGCCGATGACGAGGCCGCCCACCCAGCCGATGAACCAGGCATCCCGGTAATCCTGGGTGGTGCCGGTCTTCCCCGCCACCACCCGCCCGGGCAGCGCCGCGGCGCGGCCGGTGCCGCGCGCCACCACCGCTTCCAGCATGCGCCGCAGCGCCGCGGCCTGCTCCGGCGCCACCACCCGCGCCACCGCCCGCCGCGGCAGCGCGGCGCCATTGGCGGCGGCCAGGCCGTAGGGGGCGACGCGCAGCCCGCCATTGGCGAAGGCGGCATAGGCGGCGGCGAGGTCGAGCAGCGTCACCTCCCCCGTGCCGAGGGCGAGGGAGGCGTCGTTCGGGAAGCGTCCCGCCAGGCCCAGCCGCCCGGCCAGCGCCACCGCCGCCCCCGGGCCGCCGGCCCGCAGCAGCACCCTGACCGCGGCGGTGTTGACGGAATGCGCCAGCGCCTCCTCCAGCGTGATCTCGCCGCGCGGCCGCCAGGCGCCATTGCCGGGCGACCAGCCGCCGAGGCTGAGCGGCCCGTCCGCCACCAGATCCTCGGGCGAGAAGCCGTGCTCCAGCGCTGCCAGATAGATCAGCGGCTTGAAGGCGGAGCCGGGCTGGCGCCTTGCATCGGTGGCGCGGTTGAAGGGGCTGGCGCGGTAGTCGCGGCCGCCGACCATGGCGCGCACCGCGCCGCTCGCCGCCTCCAGCGCGATGACGGCGCCCTGGGTGACGCCGGCTCGCGCCCCGGGGCCGGCCAGCAGCGCCTCCAGCCGCGCCTCCGCCACCGCCTGCAGCCGGGGGTCCAGGGTGGCGCGCAGGGTGAGGTCGCCATTGCCGGGGAAGGCCTCGGCCAGGTCTTCCAGCGCCCAATCGGCGAAATAGCCGGCGCCGGTGCGGGTCTGCGGCGGCAGGCGGATGCGGCCGAGCTCGGCCTCCATCGCCGCCTGGCTGAGGACGCCGGCCGCCACCATGGCCTCCAGCACCTCCGCGGCGCGGGAGACGGCGAGGTCCGGCGAGGCGCGGGGATTGTACCGCGACGGCGCCTTGGGCAGCCCGGCCAGCAGCGCGGATTGCCACAGCGCCAGCCGCCGCGCCGGAATGCCGAAATAGAGCCGGGAGGCGGCATCCACCCCGAAGGCGCCGGCGCCGAGATAGACCCGGTTCAGATAGATCTCCAGCAGCTCGTCCTTGCTGAAGCGGCGTTCCAGCCAGAGGGCGAGCAGGGCCTCCTGCGCCTTGCGGCGGAAGCTGCGCGCGGGGGTGAGGAACAGGTTCTTGGCGAGTTGCTGGGTGACGGTGGAGCCGCCCTGCACCACCTCCCCCGCCCGCCAATTGGCGAGGGCGGCACGGGCCAGGCCGACAGGGTCAATGCCGAAATGGCTGCGGAAGCGCCGGTCCTCCACCGCCAGCAGGGCGGCGGGGAGATGCGGCGGCAGGTCGCGCAGCCGGACTCTCTCCCCGTAGAGGTCGCCCTGGGTGGCCAGCAGCGTGCCATCGGCAGCGACCAGGGTGACGGCGGGGCGACGCGTCGCCTCCGGCATGGCGTCCGGGCGCGGGAGGTCCCAGGCCAGGGCCAGAACCAGCCCAGCCAGCACCACCCCGCCCCACACGGGGAGCAGGATGAGCCAGCGCAGCCAGCGCCAGCTTGCGGGGGGCCTGGGTGGCGGGGCAGCACGCCGCGGCGCCGGCGCGGCCCGCGGGGGGGCGGGGCGGCGACGGGACCGGGCGGCCGAGGCCGGAGGCATGCAGGCGGAAGCTAGACCAGATCCGCCGCTGCCGCCATGGGCGGGCTCCGCCCGGTCCATGGCGAGGGAACAGGCAAAAGGGAGGAAAATCGGGGGTGCTGCCCCCCGAACCCCTCCCCGGACCCCGGTGGGGGTCTGGACCCCAGGGCTGACCCTGCAAACCCAAGGCCAGACCGTATCGCTCTGCCCGTGGCGGGCCGTTAAGGAGCCGGACCGGGCGCGCATGCTCAGGCCGATCGCCGGCGGGCATCCTGCCTGCAAAATCGCGGATTTCCAGCGAAGGGAGCGGGCCGGCAGACCCCACGGCCTTCGCTTCGGCAGGGGTGGAGCTGGCTTTTGCCCTCTCCTCCTGAGCCGGTGCCCGTCGCGCGCGTTAACGGCTGTGGCCCGGCCACCGAAGGGCGGATACCCGGCAGATGCAGGTCACCGAACCCGATCCGATGTCGCGGCCAGCGGCCATCGCCTACGCCATCATCCTGCCGCTGGCCCTGCTGGCGCTCATCTTCATCCCTGCCGGCCGGCTCGACTGGCGGCCGGGCTGGGTCTTCATCGGCTTCCTCCTCATCGCCTTCGGCGCCTCGGCCTGGGTGCTGGCGCGGGTGAATCCCGTCATCTTCCGGGCCCGCAGCCGCTTCCAGCCCGGCACGGAGCGGTGGGACTTGCTCCTCGTCGCGCTGATCTGCGCCGGCATGACCGCCGAGATCCCCCTCGCCGCCCTGGATGCCGGCCGGATGCGCTGGTCCGCCATGCCGCTGCCCTGGGTGATCCTGGGCTATGCGCTGCTTTGCGCCGGCATCGTGCTCGGCACCTGGGCCCAGGCGGTCAACCGCTTCTTCGAACCCGGGGTACGCCTGCAGCGGGAGCGCGGCCAGCGCGTCGTCACCGCCGGGCCCTACGCCCTCATCCGGCATCCCGGCTATGCCAGCGCCATCCTGGTCTTCGCCGGCCTCGCCCTGGCGCTGGCCTCCTGGTGGGCGCTGCTCCCGGCGGGCTGGGCGACGGCGCTGCTGATCCTCCGGACGCGCTGGGAGGACGCCGTGCGGTGCCGTCGCCGGCATCGCCCATCTCATGATCCTCCGGACGCGCTGGGAGGACGCGCTGCTGCATGCCCGGCTCGAGGGTTATGCCGACTATGCCAGGCGCACCCGGTTCCGGCTGGTGCCGGGCCTCTGGTGAGGCCGCCCGGCGCCACGGCCCGGCCGCAGGCCGGCGCCGCGCCCCGGGCGGAGGCGGCCGCTTGGGCAATCCGACATCCCGGCGCTAGTGTCCCGATTCCGCAGTCCTGCGGACTTCGGTCTCGGGCCACCAGCTTGTGTTTTCAGTGGCCTGCTTGCCCGCTGCCCTCGCTGGAAATCCAGCGAAGACAGCGGCAGGACACTAGTATGATCCGGCGCCGTCCGCGGCCGGCCCGGCCGGCCTCCCTTCCCGCATGAGGAATGTCCATGCTGCACCGCCGCACCCTGCTGGGTGCCACTGCCCTGCTCGCCACCCCCTTGGCCACCTCCCTGGCCACCCCGGCCCTGGCGCAGGCACCCTACCCCAACCGGCCGCTGCGCCTGATCATCAGCTACCCGCCGGGCGGCGTGACGGACATCGTCGGCCGCATCCTGGCCGAGCCGCTGGGCCAGCGCCTGGGCCAGCCGGTGGTGGTAGAGAACCGGGCCGGCGCCGGCGGCAATATCGGCGCCCAGGCCGCCAGCGCCGCCGAGCCGGATGGCTACACCCTGCTGGTCGGCACCGCCGCCATGTTCGGCGTGAACCCGCTGCTCTACGCCCAGTCCGGCGTGGATCTGGTGCGGGATTTCACCCTGCTCGGCACCATCAACGACATGGCCAATGTGCTCTCGGTGAACCCGAAGCGGCTGGACGTGTCCTCGGTGGCGGAGCTGGTGGCGCGGGCCAGGCGCGGCGGGCTGATCTATGGCTCGGTCGGCAATGGCTCCTCCTCGCATCTCTGCGCCACGCTGCTGCAGCGGCTGGCGGGGTTCGAGGCGACGCATGTGCCCTATCGCGGCTCCTCCCCGGCCGTCGCCGCCATGCTGGCGGAGGAGGTGGATTTCCTCTTCGACACCACCGCCACCTCCACCCCGCAGATCCAGGCCGGCAGTTTCCGGGCGCTGGGCGTTTCCACCCCGACGCGCGCTTCCGCCCTGCCGGAGGTGCCGACCATCGCCGAGGCGGGGGTGGAGGGCTACGCCGTCTCCGTCTGGAACACGCTGCTGGTGCACAAGAAGGCGCAGGCGCCGGTGGTGGCGAAGCTGCGGGAGGCGTTCGGCCAGGCGATGGATGCCCCCACCCAGGCCAAGCTGCGCGCCAGCTTCGTCGATCCGCTGCTCGTCCCGCCGGCCGAGCTGGATGCCTGGCTGCGCAAGGAGCAGTCCACCTGGCTGCGCATGGCCCGCGACGCCCGCATTGCTATCGACTAGCGCGTGATCGGTTGAGGTCGAATCGACCGAAACCGTGAATCACGCGACCGAACAAAGAGCTAGAGCGGGGCGGGTGAGCGCAGCTCAACCGATCCCGCGCTAGAGCAGATCGCCGGAGGGCGGCATCGCCCGGAGGCGTGAAGCTGCTCTACCATCCATAAGCTAGAGCGGCTTCGCGCTGCACAGTCAGCGTGAAACCGCTCTAGCGTCCTGCCCGCGAAGTTCGCTGGACCTCCAGCGAACGCAGCGGACAAGCAGGCCACTGAAAACACAAGCCAGTGGCCTGAGAACGACACCCGCAGGACTTCGGAAGCGGGCCACCAGATCTCCATGGCGGCGCTGCGCGCCGCCCCTTGAGGGTCCCGGGAGGCCGTTCCTCGCCCGCTCTCGCACCGGCTGAAGCGGCCAGGCCGCTTCAGGGCAAGGGGCGGCCGGACGGCAGGATGCCCGTCGCTCCCGCCCCGGCTGCCGGGCAACGCCACCGAGCGCCGCCGCGGCGGCCCACGGCCCCGCCCAGCCTGCCGCGGCAACGGGCAGCACGGGCCGCCAAGTACACTCTTTGTTCCCTCCGCCCGCTTGCGCTAGCATCCCCGGGCGAGGGAGTCGGGGGGCAGGACAGGCATGGTCGAGATCGTCGCTACCGGGGCTCCGCCGGCCGCTGCCTCCGCCGGCTGGGCCAAGGCGGAGCGCGCCCTGAAGCGCGACCCGGTGCTGAAGCGGGTCGTCAGGCAGATCGGCCCCTGCACCCTCTCGGTGACCGAGCGCGAACCCTATGAGGCGCTGGTCCGCGCCATCGCCCATCAGCAGGTGCATGGCCGGGCGGCGGAGGCGATCCTCGGCCGCTTCCTCGCCCTGCATCCCGGCCCCTTTTTCCCGCCGCCGGAATGGGTGCTGGCCCTGCCGGTGGAAGCGATGCGCGGCTGCGGCTTCTCCCAGTCCAAGGTCGCCGCCATCCGCGACATCGCGGAAAAGGCCGTCGGCGGGCTGGTGCCGACGCGGGAGGGCGCCGCCCGCCTCTCCGACGAGACCCTGATCGAACGCCTGGTCGCCATCCGCGGCGTCGGCCGCTGGACGGTGGAGATGCTGCTGATCTTCACCCTCGGCCGGCCGGATGTGCTGCCGGTGGATGATTTCGGCGTGCGCGAGGGCTGGCGCGTCGCCGCCGGGCTGGAAACCCAGCCCAAGCCCAAGGAATTAGCCGAGATCGGCGCCGCCTGGTCGCCCTGGCGCAGCATCGCCGCCTGGTATCTCTGGCGCGCCGCGGATGCGGCGAAGCGCAGCACCTTCAAGCCGCAATGAAGGCAGGCCGCAATGAAGGCGGAGTCCGGAACGGCCGCTACCCTGCTGCACATGCCGCACATACAAGGCTGGACGTAGCGCCCCGCGCGCCGTAAGCCGGCGGCGCCGGGGCCCGGCGGCGATTCATTTTCCGTCAGCCAGGTCTGGGCCATAAAGGGGGAACCGCTCATCGCCGTCGCCCATTCGGCGCCGGCCCCGCCACCGCCGCCCTGGCGCGGCGTGCCATGGGGCCGCGCCGGCGGGGTCATGCGCCGGCAGGCAGGCCCGCCGCCCCCCGGGGCAGGCGGGCTGGCCGGGATGGCCTCTGCCAGCCCCGCCGGGGCAAGGCGCTTCCGGCCGCATGGCGGGCGGCCACCCTCCTGGGGGGCGGACCAACGCCCTGCCGCCGAGGGGTCCCGGCGCTGTGCGGGACCGCAGGCCACCGGCCCCCAGAGGGTCGCTGGCCCGCGCGGCAAGGGTCGCGGGGGGTGACGGGTTCGGAACAGGGGCAGGACAGGTTGCGCGGAGGCTTCGGGGTTCGGCATGGATGGTGATTGGGCGGCTTTCGCGCCCCTGGACGATTCAACGCAAAGCCGCGCCGCGCCGCCGGAAACCCGGCCGCGCGGCCTGCGCCGTCGCCGCCTGCTGCGCTGGGCGGCGAGCCTCGGCATCGGCGGCACCAGCCTGGCCGGCTATGCCGCGGCCTGGGAGCCGGGGCTGCGCCTCAAGGTGGTGCGCCACCGCCTGACCCCGCCCGGCTGGCCCACCGGCCGGAAACTCTCCATCGCCCTGATCGCGGACCCGCATTGCGGCGGCCCCCACACCCCCCTGGCCCGCCTGGCCCGCGCCGTGGCGCTGACCAATGCCCAGAAGCCGGACATGGTGGTGCTGCTGGGCGACTATCTGGCGGACCACCGCTTCGTCACCCAGCGCCCCAGCATGCGCCAGGTCGCCGATGTGCTGGCCGGCCTCCGCGCCCCCTTCGGGGTGCATGCCATCCTCGGCAACCATGATTGGTGGGAGGATGCGGAGACCCAGGCCAAGCGTGCCCCCCTGCCGCATTCCATCATGGCGGATTTCGCCGGGGCCGGCCTGCCCATCCTGCACAATGAGGTGCGGGCGGTGGAGCATGGCGGGCAGAAGGTCTGGGTCGCCGGCCTCGGCAGCCAATGGGCCTATGGCCGCCGCGGCACCTGGCACGGCACGGACGACCTGCCCGGCACCCTGGCCCAGGTGACGGACGCGGCGCCGGTGATCCTGCTGGCGCATGAGCCGGACATCTTTCCCCGCGTTCCCTCCCGCGTCGCCGTCACCCTTTCGGGCCACACCCATGGCGGCCAAGTGCGGGCCTTCGGCTGGTCGCCCATCGTCCCCAGCCGCTTCGGGAACCGCTTCGCCTATGGCGCGATTCAGGAGGGAGACCGCCATCTGGTGGTCTCCGGCGGCATCGGCAATTCCATCATGCCCGTGCGATTCGGCATGCCGCCGGAAGTGACGATGGTGGAGCTGGGCTGAACCGGCTACACCCTCCGCCCACCGTCAGAACGGGGTCACGCCGGCACCGCCGGCGAGTCGCCGCCTGGCCCGACAATGCTCCGAGGAGGGCTTCGGCATGATCGACCGCAAACTCGGCACCGGCGCGGAAGCCCTGCCCGGCCAGAATGTGGAAGTCCACTACACCGGCTGGCTGTTCGACGCCGCGGCGCCGGAGAACAAGGGCCGGAAATTCGACAGCTCCCGCGACCGGGACGAGCCTTTCGTGTTCCTGCTCGGCGCCGGCCATGTGATTGCGGGCTGGGATCAGGGGGTAGCAGGGATGAAGGTGGGGGGCGAGCGCACCCTCATCATTCCGCCGGAACTGGGCTACGGGGCGCGCGGGGCGGGCGGGGTGATTCCGCCGAACGCGACCTTGCTGTTCGAGGTGGAGCTGCTCGGAGTCGGGTGACGACAGGGGCTCCGCCCCTGAACCCAGGCAGGAGGCCCGTCGCGGGCAGTGCCCGCGACCCTGCACCTCCGCCGGGGACCGGACCGGTCCCCAGACCCCGGTCCGAGTCCTGACCCGTGGCTTGCAGCAGCCGCTCAGCCGGCCAGGAACGGCTCGATGAGGCCGAGGAACGCCTTCGGGTTTTCGGCGTGCAGCCAATGGCCGGCATCGGGCACCACGGCGAATTCCACGTGCGGGAACAAGGCGCGGAAGGCGGCGTGACTGGCCGGGCGGACATAGCCGGACCGCTCGCCACTCACCACCAGCACCGGGCCTTTATAGGGCGCGTCGAAATCCGGAAAGCTCTCGAGCACCGGCATCGCCGCGGCGATCTCCTCCAGCCCCAGGCGCCAGGCCGGCGCGCCCTCGCCAAAGCGGAGATTCTGCAGCAGGAAGCCCCGCTCCGCCGGGGAGTCCACGGCCGGGGCCAGGGCGGCATCGGCCTCGCGGCGCGTCAGCCCCGGCCGCAATTCCACCGCCTGCATCGCCGCCACATAGCCGCGCATGGCGGAAGGCGGATAGGTGACGGGCGCCATATCCGCCACCACCAGCCGCGTCACCCTCTCCGGCTGCGCCAGCGCCAGCGCCATCGCCACCTTGCCGCCCATGGAATGGCCGAGCAGCGCCATCGGCTCCCTCAGCCTCTCCGCCACCGCCGCCGCCATGGCCGGGTAGCTCATATCCGGGCTGTGCGGCGAGGCGCCGTGATTCGGCAGATCCACCGCCAGTACCCGATGCCGCGGCGCCAGCGCCTTCTGGATGGCGCCCCAATTCTGCGCACTGCCGAACAGCCCGTGCAGGATCGCCACCGGCGGGCCCTCGCCCATCTCCACCGCGTTCAGCATGTCCATGGCCCCGATCCATTGCCTCGGTTGGGGCAGGGCCGTGGCCATGCCCTTGTCGCCGCCGGCGGCGGTCCCGCCAGCCCCGGCGGCCGCCGGCCTTACCGTCCCGCCGGCCTCACCGCCGCCCGTCCAGAAGCCGCGCCCAGCGCCGCCAGCACCACGCTCGCCGCGATCAGCCCGCCGCCCAGCAGCAAATCCCAGCCCAGCGGCTCTCCCAGCCAAAGCGTGGAGAGCGTCACCCCCAGCGTCGGCACCAGCAGGAACCCCACCGAAGCCATGGTGCCCGAAAGCTGCCTTCCCGTCTCGATCGTTGCCCAGGTGCCGAGCGGCGCCGCCACCGCCCCCACGAACACCGCCTGCGGCCAGGCCGCCACGCCGATGCCCCCCGAAGGCTCCCGCCACAGCGCCAGCGGCAGCAGGAACAGCGCCGCCAGGGCGAAGCACCAGGGCAGCAATTCCATCGCCGAATGCGCCGGCGGGAAGCGCCGCGTGACCAATATGGCGATGGACCAGAACAGGCTCGCCACCAGCAGCATGGCATAGCCCGGCAGCAGCGCCAGCGTGCCGGCGGAGATGGTCCAGGGCTGCATCAGCACCACCACCCCGGCCAGCCCCGCCGCCACCGCCGCCCATTGCAGCGCCGCGACCCGTTCCCCCAGCACCCAGACGGAAAGCGGGATGAGCCAGAAGATGGTGACGCTGGCGAGGATCGCGGTGCGCCCGGCCGGGATGTAGTCCAGCGCCAGGTGCGACATGGCGAAGAAGCCGCCCAATTGCAGCAGCCCGATGGTCAGCACCGTCGGCCAGTCCCGCCGCACCGGCCAGGCGACGCGCCGCCGCAGCGCCAGCAGCAGCCCCGCGACCAGCGCCGCCATCGCCGCGCGGTTGAAGGCGAACCACAGCGGCGAGGCATGCGCCAGCGCCGATTTGGTGACCGGCCAGATGCCGCCGAACAGCACGACCGATATGGCGAGGTAGCCCAGCCCCTCGCGCAGCCGCAGCGGTGGTGCGCTCAAGCGGCGGCCCTGCCCCCTGCAGATCCCGGTCCCGGGCCGCGCGGAGTCGGCCGGCCACCGGCGACCAGGGCGGGTGGCCAAAGCCGGCGCTGCCCAGGGCAATGCGGTTCCGGGCCATGCGGTTCCGGGCCACGCGGTTCCGGGCCACGCAGCTCGGGGCAGCGCGCCGAAGGGCCGCGGCGCCGGGACATCAATCGGCGACCTGTAGCATGATCTTGCCGATATGCTGGCTGCTCTCCATCAGCGCATGCGCCGCCGCCGCGTCCGCCAGCGGGAACACCTTGAAGATCGGCGGGGCGCAGCGCCCCGCCTCCAGCAGCGGCCACACCTTCTCGCGCAGCGAAGCGGCGATCTCGCCCTTCTGCGCCGTGGTGCGCGGCCGCATGGTGCTGCCAGTCACCGTCAGCCGCCGCACCATCACCGGGCGCAGATCGGCCTTATCCACCTCGAACCCGCCGAGGAAGGCGATGATGACGAGGCGCCCATCCATCCGCAGGCAGCGCAAATTGCGGTTGAAATACTCGGCGCCCACCATGTCCAGCACGACATCGGCCAGCTTGCCGCCGGTGGCGTCCTTCACCGCCGCGACGAAATCCTGTTCCCGGTAATTCACCGCATGATCGGCGCCGAGCGCCGTCATCGCCGCGCATTTCTCCGCGCTGCCGGCGGTCGCGATCACCGTCGCGCCGAACGCCTTCGCAAGTTGGATGGCGGTGACGCCGATGCCGGAGGTGCCGCCATGCACCAGGACCGTCTCACCCTTCGCCAGCCGCCCATGGCCGAAGAGATTCGCCCAGACGGTGAAGAAGGTCTCCGGCAGCGCCGCGGCCCGCAGCGCGTCGTAGCCCTTCGGCCAGGGCAGGCATTGCGCCGCCGGCGCCAAGCAGTATTCCGCATAGGCGCCGCCATTGGTCAGGGCGCAGACCTTGTCGCCGGGCTGCCACGGCCCGGCCTCCGGGCCCGCGGCCACCACCTCCCCGGCGCATTCCAGGCCGAGCACCGGGCTGGCGCCGGGCGGCGGCGGGTATTCGCCCTTGCGCTGCGCGACATCCGGGCGGTTCACGCCGACGGCCATCACCCGGATCAGCACCTCATCCGCGCGCGGCTGCGGCAGCGGCGCGGCGGCCACCACCATCGCCTCCGGCCCGCCGCCCTTGCCATGGTCGATGAAGCGCATGCTGTCTGGCAGGTTCGGCATTCCGGCGTCTCCCTGTTATCCGCCCCCTGGGGCGCTCCACCAATCGGCGCGGCACGGGCCGTCGTCAAGCGCAGCGGCAGAAGAGCGGCGGCGGGGGTTGCCACGAGCAGCCGGGCCGGAGAGTATCCGCGCGCCCGCCCTTCGGAACCGCGCCATGACCGGCATCGCCCGCCGCCCGCTGCTGGGCAGCCTCGCCGCCCTTGCGGCCGGGGGCGCTGCCGCGCAGCAGGCGCCGCCGCCCGCCAATGAGCTGCGCCTCGGCGCGCTCTACCCCGTCACCGGCCCGCTCGCCTTGCTGGGCGATGAAAGCTTCCGCGGGCTGGAGTTGGCGGCGGAGGAGCGCAACGCGGCGGGCGGGCTGCTCGGGCGGCCGATCCGCCTGGCGAAGGGCGATGCGCAGGAGCAGCCCCAGGCCATGGCGGAGGTGCGGCGCCTGGCGACGGAAGCCCGCGTCAGCGCCATTCTCGGCACTTTCGCCTCCGCCCTCAGCTTCGCCGCCACCCAGGCGAGCGAGCTGGCCGGCATGCCCTATTTCGAATTGGGCGCCATCGCCGATGCCATCACCGAGCGCGGCTTCCGCTTCGTCTTCCGCACCTGCCCGCGCGCCGCGGATTTCGCGCGGGAGGGGGTGAACGCCATCCCCGATGCGCTCTGCCCGCTGCTGGGCGCGCCGCCGGAGGGGCTGAAGCTCGCCATCCTGCATGAGGACGGACTCTACGGGCAGAGCCTCGGCACGGCGCAGGAGGCGCAGGCGAAGGCGCGCGGCCTGAAGCTGCTGGAGCGCATGGCCTACCCGCTGCGCGGCGCCGATATGGGCGGGCTGGTGCAGCGGCTGCGCGGCCTCGGCGCCGAGGTGGTGCTGCATAGCGGCTATCAGAACGACATATTGCTGTTCTACCGGGCGTTGCGGGAGGCGGCGTGGCGGCCGCGCATGGTCATCGGCGGCGGCGCCGGCTACAGCCTGACGGAGACGGCCCGCGCCATCGGCCCGGAATTCGAGGGCACGATGAATGTGGACTTCACCCAATTCGCGGTGAATGAGCGCGCCGCGCCCGGCGCTGCCGCCTTCGCCGAGCTGTATCAGCGGCGCTATGGCAGCGAGCCGCGCTCCGGCCATTCCCTGGCGAATTTCGCCGGGGCGCGGATCGCCTTCGAGGCGATGCAGCGCGCCGGCAGCCTGGACAAGGACCGGCTGCGGACGGCGCTGCTCTCCAGCGACATCGCCGAGGGCAGCACCCCCAGCGGCTGGGGCGCGCGATTCGACGAGAAGGGGCAGAACCAAAGGGCGCGGCCGAGCCTGCTGCAATGGCAGGGCGGCCGCCTGGTGACGGTGGCGCCGGCGGAAGCGGCGGTGGCAGCACTGCAGGGGCGGCTGGGGGCGCGCGGGTAGGCCAGGAAAGAATGGGGGCTTGGCCCCCGCCCCCACCAGGGGCTCTGCCCCTGGACCCCGCCGGGGGGTGGACCACCCCCCCGGACCCCGGTCTGAGTTCCAGACCCGACGGCGGAACCCGCCGACTGATACAGGGGGCGAAGCCCCCATCTCCATCAGAAGCTCCCCGCCTCGTTGATCGGGTCGAGATCCCCGACGAAGCGCAGCAGATCCGGCATGGTGAAGCTGCCCTTATTGGCCGCGGGCAGGGTCGGCTTCCAGTTGCGATCCTGTTTCAGGAAGCTTTCCGCATCCCCCTCCAGCAGCCCGACGAAGACCTCCGCCAGGATGCGGCTGCCCACCGGGCCCAGCCGGTTGCCGCCATTCCCGCGGAGCTGCGCCTCCTTCAGGATGTAGTACCAGAGCGGCGTCGTCTCATGCAGGCCGAGCTTCGCCGCCATGGCGCCATCCCTGCCGCTCTCGGCGATCTCCGCCGGCCGCAGCGCGGCGATGTCCATGGCCTCCGCCACCGCCTGGCCGCTCGGCAATTGCATCTTCACGCCGCGCTTCAGGTTGAGGAAGGCGAGGCTGTCGAACAGCTTCGCCTCGTGCGGCAGCTTGTGCAGCGCCGGCACCAGATAGGGGTCCAGCAGCCGTGCATGGTTCAGGTGAAAGTGGTTCTCGGTGGAAGGCGTGCCATCCGCCTTCTTCGCCCCGGCAGGCGCCTTCTTCGGCTGGCCGAGTTCGTAGAAGCGGTGCCAGTCGATCGCCCAGTCGCCCGGCAGGGTGGCGGAGAAGAGGGGCGGGATCTGCGGCCCGCCGGGAATTTGCAGCCCCGGCAGCCGCAGGGCCTGCTGCAGCGCCAGGATGGCGGCCTGGTCGGCGGGGTCCGGCGCCAGATCGCCGACGATGCCGCCCGACTTGCCGGTGAAGTTGAACAGGAAGCCGAAGGTGGCCGGCCCGGCATCCTGGTTGAAGGCCCGGTTGTGGCTGTACGCCTCCCGCACCATCGAGTGGCCGAGGCGATAGGCGGCGACGGAGAATTCCACCGGCATATAGGGCTCGGCATACTCGCTCTGCTTCTCGAAGCAGTAGAATTTGCGACCGCCGGTCAGCACGTCCTGCAGCTCGTTCATGTCGATCAGCCGGTCGAGGAAGTCGAACAGCACGATGTGCTGGTAGTGCCAGCGCACCAGGCGGCGCGCGGCCTCGAAGCGCTGGCCGGCCGGGACCTGGCCCTCGGCATCCAGGTGATCGACCACCTTGTTGTGGAATTTCAGCATGGCGAGATGGGTCTGCGCGACCAGCAGGTTCTCGTCATTGCGCGGGTCGCCGATCACCGCGAGGCCTTCGCGCGTCCGCGGCAGATCATTGGGCAGCCCGGCCTTCACGCCCGGATCGCCGCCGCCGCCGGCCACGCAGCGGCCGATCAGCAGCTTGCGCCCGTCCCGCCTGTCATAGAGCTGCGGCATGGCGCCCGGGCCGCCGCCATAGACGCAGTCCAGGTCGAGCCGCGGCGTGCGGAAATTGATCAGGCCGCGCGGATCGTTCAGCGCCTCGCCCAGCGCCGAGGTGTCGAGGGTGATGTCGTGGTCGATGAACTGGCCGAGATAGGTGTAGCCGGCCGGGACGTTCAGGTTGTCGCCGGAGGTCCCGTCATCCAGCATGGTGGCGGCGAGCTGCCGCAACGCGTCGTCAGGCACCTCGAGCGGCGGAAGCTGCGGGAACATCTGCCCGAAGCGGCCGAATTCCTCCTGCCGGCGGATGGCTTCCTCGAGCCCCCGCGGCAGCATGCCGTGGCGTCCTTCCATGTCGCTCTCCCTCCCTGGCGCCTGGCCGGGTGCAGGACCCGGCACAGGGCGGGCGGAGGGTGCCGAGGAGCAACGGTCCGCGACTGTGCTCTATGTCACGCCAGATCCTGGACCGAACTCACGGATGCGTCAGCCGTGAACGCTCAATCCACCTTGATGCCGGCATCGCGGATGATGCCTTCCCACTTCGCCGCCTCGCTGCGCAGGAATGCCGCCGCGCTCTCCGGCGTGGTGTCGCTGCGCAGCTCCATGGCGAGGTCGGCCAGCTTCTGCTGCACCGAAGGCATGGCGGCGACGCGGTTGAAGCCGGCATTGATCTCCTGCACCACCGGCATCGGCGTGCCTGCCGGCGCCAGCACCATGTGCCAGGTGTAAGCCTCGAGGCCGGGGAAGCCAGCCTCCGCCGTCGTCGGCACGTCCGGGATGCTGGCGATGCGCTTGCTGGACATCACCGCCAGGGCGCGGGTCTCGCCGCGCTGCACGTAAGGCAGTGCCGTCGTCGCCACGTCGATGATGATGGGGATGGCGCCATTCAGCACATCCGGCATGGCCGCCGCCGTGCCGCGATAGGGCACGTGGTTGGCCCGCGCCCCGGCGGCGCGCAGGAACAGCTCGGAGGCCAGGTGCAGCGCCCCGCCATTGCCGGAGGAGGCGTAGTCGTACTTGCCCGGCTCCTTCTTCAGCAGCGCCGCGAGGTCCTGCAGCGTGCGGACCGGGAAATCCTTGTTCACCGTGATGACCATCGGGATCACGCCGACCAGCACCACGGGCTGGAAATCCGCGATCGGGTCGAAGCTCAGCCGGGGGAAGAGCGGCCGCAGCACGGAATGCGCGATGGTGTTGTAGAGCAGCGTGTTGCCGTCCTTCGGCCCCTTCGCCACCATCTCGCTGCCGACCACCACGCCGGCGCCGGTGCGGTTCTCCACCACGATGCGCTGAGGGAGGAATTTGGAAAGCTCGTCGGCGAAGAGCCGGGCCGGGATGTCGGTGGGGCCGCCGGCGGAGAAAGGCACCACCAGCCGTACGGGCTGGGTCGGCCAGGCGGGGTCGGCAAAGGCGGGATGCACCAAGGCAGCGGCCCCGGCACCCAGGCCGGCAGCCAGCACATTACGACGAAACATCAATCTCTCCCGGGACTTGGCCGCACCTTGGTCCGGCAGGGCAGCGGGGTCAACCGGGGTCCAGCCGCGCCCCATCCGTCTGGCGGAAGACGTGCAGCGCGGCCGGCGGCAGGGCCACGGGCAGGGTGGCGCCGCCCGGCGCCGGGCCGGCGAGCTTCACCACCAGCGCCTCGCCATCCGCCAGGCTGCCATGCAGCACGGTTTCTGAGCCGAGGGGTTCCACCAGCTCGATGGCCAGCGGCATTCCCTCGGCGGCCGGCTGCACATGTTCCGGCCGGATGCCGAGGATGAGGGGCATGCCCGCCTCCCCCGGGCGCGGGCCGTCGGCGAAGCGCAGCACCGGGCCGGCGCGCAGCGCGGCGGCGGCGCCGTTCTCCGCCAGCGTCGCCTCCAGGAAATTCATCGCGGGGCTGCCGATGAAGCCCGCCACATAGGTATCGGCCGGCTTCGCCCAGACCTCCATCGGCGTCGCCACCTGCGCCGCATGGCCCTGATGCATCACCACCAGCCGGTCGCCGAGGGTCATCGCCTCCACCTGGTCATGGGTGACGAATAGGCTGGTGACGCCGAGGCGCTGCTGCAGCCGGCGGATCTCGGCGCGCATCTGCACGCGCAGCTTGGCGTCGAGGTTGGAGAGCGGTTCGTCGAACAGGAACAGCTTCGGCTCGCGGACGATGGCGCGGCCCATCGCCACGCGCTGGCGCTGGCCGCCGGAAAGCTGGCGCGGCCGGCGGTCCAGCAGCGCCTCGATGCCGAGCAGCTTCGCCGCCTCATCCACGCGCCGGGCGATCTCGACGCGCGGCAGGCCGCGGATGCGCAGGCCATAGCCCATGTTCTGCGCCACGGACATATGCGGGTAGAGGGCGTAATTCTGGAACACCATGGCGATGTCGCGCTCGGAGGGTTCGAGCCCGGTGACATCGCGGCCGTCGATCAGGATGCGCCCCTCGGTCGGGGTTTCGAGGCCGGCGACCAGCCGCAGCAGGGTGGATTTGCCGCAGCCCGAGGCGCCGACGATGACGATCATCTCGCCATCTGCCACGGTGAGATCGACGCCATGCAGCACCCGCGTGGCGCCGAAGGCTTTCCGCAGGCCGGAGACTTCCAAGGTGGCCATTATTTCTCCGTCTCCGTCAGCCCCTTGACGAACCAGCGCTGCATCAGCACCACGACCGCGACCGGCGGCAGCAGCGAGAGCACGCAGGTCGCCATGACGATGTTCCACTCGGTATTCGCCTCGCCGCCGATCATCTTGACCATGCCGATGACGACGGTCTCGACCTCGGCCGAGGTGGTGACTAGCAGCGGCCAGAGATACTGGTTCCAGCCATAGACGAAGAGGATGACGAAGAGCGCCGCCATGTTGGTGCGCGATAGCGGCAGCACCACGTCCCACAGGAAGCGCAGCGGCCCGGCGCCGTCCATCTTGGCCGCCTCCACGAACTCGTCCGGGATGGTGAGGAAGAATTGCCGGAACAGCAGCGTGGCGGTGGCGGAGGCGATGAGCGGGACGATGAGGCCGGCATAGGTGTTCACCAGGCCGAGGTCGGAGACCACCTTGAAGGTGGGGAAGATGCGGACCTCCACCGGCAGCATCAGGGTGATGAAGATGGCCCAGAAGGCCAGCATCCGCCCGGGAAAGCGGAAGAACACCACGGCATAGGCGGAGGCGAAGGAGATGACGATCTTGCCGATGGCGACCGCCAGCGCCATGACCAGGCTGTTGACCAGCATGGGCCCGACGCCGAGCCCGGCCAGCACGCTGGAGCCGCGGCCGAGGGCGGTGAGATAGTTCTCCCAGCCATGCCCGCCCGGCAGCAGCGGCACCTCGCCGCGGCCGATCGTCGCCGCATCATGGGTGGAGCCGACCAGCACGATCCAGATCGGGAAGGCGAACAGGATGACGCCGGCGATCAGGATCGCATGCGTCAGCCAGGGGGCGCGGGGCGCCCCAAGGGGCGACTGCATGTCAGTAGTGGACACGGCGTTCGATGAAGCGGAATTGGATCACGGTCAGGCCGATGACCACCAGCATCAGGATCACCGATTGCGCCGAGGAGGCGCCGAGGTCGAGATTGACCCTGCCGTCGATATAGGCGCGGTAGATCAGCGTCTCGGTGGATTTCGCGGGGCCGCCCTTGGTCAGCGCGTCGATGACGCCGAAGGTCTCGAAGAAGGCGTAGACCAGGTTCACCACCAGCAGGAAGAAGGTGGTGGGCGAGAGCAGCGGGAAGACGATGGTCCAGAAGCGCCGCATCGGCCGGGCGCCGTCGATCGCCGCCGCCTCCAGCACGGATTTCGGGATGCTCTGCAGCCCGGCCAGGAAGAAGATGAAATTGTAGGAGACCTGCTTCCAGGCGGCGGCGAGGATGACCATCAGCATCGCCTGGCCGCCGTTCAGGCGGTAGTCCCAGGGCAGGCCCGCCTCGTTCAGCGCCCGGCCGAGCAGCCCGACCTGCGGGTGGAAGAGGAAGATCCACAGCACGGCGGCGACCGCGGGGGCGATGGCGTAGGGCCAGATCAGCAAGGTGCGGTACACGGCGGCGCCGCGGATCTGCCGGTCCGCCAGCACCGCCAGCAGCATGGCGAGCGCGAGCGAGAGCAGCGCGACGGAGGCGGAGAAGACCAGCGTGTTCTGCGCCGTCTCCAGATAGAGCGGGTCGGCCAGCAGGTCCGAGAAATTCTCGAAGCCGACGAACATGGTGCGGATGCCGAAGGCGTCCTGGCGGAGGAAGGCGGACCACACCGCCTGGCCGGCGGGCCAGAAGAAGAAGACCAGGGTGATCGCCAATTGCGGCGCCAGCAGCAGCAATGGCAGTGCCACGCCTCTGAAGACGGTCTTGCGCTCCAATGCCGCCGCGCCCCCCGGTCCTTGCCCTGGCGGCTCTAGCATGGTCCGGCGCAGGGCATAAGGTGCGTGCCGGTGAAACCATTCCGCGGCAGGCGTTGCGCTGCGCGCCGTGTTCCGGGGCGCGCGCCCCGGCCTCCCGCTTCGGGACCTGGGCTTTCGGGTGCCGCCGGGGCCGCGGCTCCAGGGCTGGCGCGGGCCGGTCCGCCTGCGCGCCGGCCCCCCGAGGCCCTTTCCCGGGCGGCGCGAGCCAGCCCCGCGATCCCGCCTCAGTCGGCGGCGTAAAGGTAGCCGGTGTTGCGCAGGGTGCGGATGGCGTCGCCCGGCCCCAGCTTGCGCCGCAGCTTGCTCACCAGATTGTCCAGGTTGCGCAGCCCCGCCCCGCCCGGCGGCACGCCCAGCGCGGCCTGGGCCAGCATGGCCCGCGGCAGGGGCGTGCCGGGGGAGCGGAGGAAACAGGCCAGCAGGTCGAATTCCGCGGTGGTAAGGCCGAGCGGCCGGCCACTCCGCCAAGCCTCCCGCAGGCGCAGGCTGAGCCGGACATCGCCCACCACCAGCGCCTCGGCCGGGGGGATGGCGCCGGGGCGGGCGGCGCGACGCAGCAAGGCGCGGATGCGGGCCACCAGCTCCCGTGGCCTGGTTTCGGCCAGGACGCAGTCATCGGCGCCGGCTTCCAGGGCAAGCACGAATTCCGCCTCCGCCGGCTGCGCCGCCAGCAGGATGACCGGGACTTCGGAGGCGCGGCGGAGCATCGCCAGCAGCGCCATGCCGCCCCCCGACAGCCCCTGGGCGCCGAGCAGCACCAGGGCGCTGGCGGCGGCCTCGGCCGGCAGGGCCGGGTCCTGCGGCGACAATTGCCGCGCCGGCAGGCCGGCCTGGTGCAGCAGCCGCACCAGCCGGCCCCCCAGCCCTGCCTCGGCCACTGCCACCAGAATCCGCTGCCGCGGCCCGGCGAGGGCCTCAGGCGCCAGGCCGCGCGGTGGGAAGGGGTGGAGGATGGCGGAATGGGACATGTCGGCGGCGGAATCCACGGTGGCGGGGCGTGGACAGGATGTGTGGGAGTTTTTCCCACGTCAATTGGAAAGAACGACACCTCCCCCGCCCCAGCAGGGGCCCGCCGGGGTTGCCGGCAACCCCCTCCCCGGATCCCGGTGTGAGTCGGCAGGTTGAACCGTCGGGTCCGAAATTCGGACCGGGGTCCGGGGCCAGGTCCTGGCCCCGGCGGGGGTGCAGGGGGCAGAGCCCCCTGCCGGGGTCCGCGGCGGAGCCCCGACCTACTCCGCCAATTGCACCGCCGGCGCCGCCGGCTTCCTCGTCGGCGCCCGCTTCTCCAGCAGCCCGGCGATCCCCCGTGGCAGGAACAGCATGAACAGCACCAGCAGCACGCCATAGACCAGCGGCGCCGCCCCGGTGAGTTCCGTGCCGAAGCCGAAGCGCAGCGCCTCCTCCAGCCCGATGGTGATCAGCGCGCCGATGCTCGGCCCGAAGGGCGCGTACATCCCGCCGGCGATGGCGCCGAAGACGATCTGCAGCGAGACGCCGAGGCCGGAGAGCGATTCCGGATTCAGATACATCCGGTACTGCGCTAGCAGCGCCCCCGCCAGCGCGGCGAAGGCGACGGAGATGACGGTGATCTTCAGCTTCTCTCGCGCCACCTGGATGCCGATGGAGGCCGCCGCATCCTCATCCTCCGCGATCGCCGCCAGGGCCTTGGAGGTCATGGAGCGGTCCAGCAGCCACCAGACCAGCAGCGCCAGCGCCCAGGCCCCCAGCGCCACCCACCAGAACCCCGCCTTGCCGAATTGCATGGCGAGGAAGCCGCCGCCCGGCGGCGCCTGGTTCGGCGTCATGCCGAGCGAGCCGCCGGTATGCTCGCGCAGCGCGGTGACGAGGATGCGGACGATCTCGCCCGCCGCCAGCGTCACCAGCGCGAAGTAGTGCCCCACCACGCGCAGCCGGAAGCAGGGGTAGCCCAGCAGCGCGCCCAGCAGCACGGCGACCAGCACGCCCACCGGGATGCCGAGCCAGGGGGTGATCCCCAGCTCGTTCCACAGCAGCGCCATGGTGTAGGCGCTGGCGCCAAGGAAGGCGCCATGGCCGAAGGAGACGAGGCCGAAGCGCCCCATCATCGCCCAGCCCGTGCCCATCACCGCCGTCAGCACGGCGGTGATCAGCAGGTGCATGAAGTAGTCGGGCGGCGAGAGCAGCGGCACGCCGGCCAGCGCCACCAGGAGGAGGATCGGCAACAGGGGGAGATTCATCTGGCGAACAGCCCCCTCGGCCGGGCGAAGATGGTGAGGATGAAGAAGAGGAAGGCGATGACGTAGGAATACTCGGTATTCCCCCAGAAGCCGCCGATCGAGATGATGAGCCCCATGAGGAAGGCGGCGAGGAAGCCGCCCAGCATGTTGCCGAGCCCGCCCATGACGCAGATCATGAAGGTGATCGGTCCGAAGGAGAGGCCGACGAAGGGGTGCACGTCGAGCTGCACCACCAGCAGGCAGGCCGCCAGCCCCGCCAGCGCCCCGCCCACCGCCGAGGCGATGAGGTAGATGCGCTGCGGGTCCACCCCCATCAGCGGCATCACCTCCCTATCCCGCGCGATGGCGCGGATGGCGACGCCGACATAGGTGAATTTCAGGAAGGCCCAGAGCACGCCGGCGCCGAGCAGCGCGGCGCAGAACGCCGCCAGCTTGGTGCCGCTGACGAAGACCTCGCCCACCTCCATCGGCGGCATGTCCACGCCGAGGCTGCGGAAATCCGTCCGGAAGGCCAGCGTCGCGGCGCCCTGCAGCACGAAGAGCACCCCGCCGGTCGCCAGCACCTGGTTGATCGGCGGCTGGTTCAGCAGCGGCTTTACCACCAGCAGGTGCAGCAGCAGCCCCAGCAGCGAGACCAGCGGCAGGCAGGCCGCGAAGGCGAGCCACAAGGGCCAGCCCGCCTGGGTATAGAGGAACCAGACGGCATACATGCCGACCATCACCAGCTCCGCATAGCAGAGCCAGACCACGTCGACGACGCCGAAGACGAGGTTGAGGCCGAGCGCCGGCAAGGCGAAGACGCCGCCGAGCAGGATGCCGTTCACCAGCGCCTCGAGGAAGAAGGGATCGAGGAGATCCAATTCAATGTCCTCCCAGATAGGAACGGCGGATGGCGGAGTCCGCGGCCAGGTCGGCGGCGCGGCCCTCCGCCGCGACGCGGCCGGTTTCCAGCACATAGGCACGGTCCACCACCCGCAGCACCTGCGCCACGTTCTGCTCCACGATCAGGACGGTGAGGCCCTCCTCGCGGATGCGCTTCACCAGGGCGAAGACCTGCTGCACCACCAGCGGCGCCAGGCCGGCGGAGGGCTCGTCCAGCAGCAGGATCTTCGGGCCGGACATCAAAGCGCGGCCGATGGCGCACATCTGCTGCTCGCCGCCGCTCATCGTGCCGGCGAGCTGGTGGCGGCGCTGCTGCATACGGGGGAAGAGCGCGTAGACATGGTCCCGCCGCTGCTCGAAATGCGCCCGCGCCGCCTTGGAGAAGGCGCCGACCTTGAGGTTCTCCTCCACCGTCAGATGCGGGAAGAGGCGGCGATTCTCCGGCACATGGGCGATGCCGAGCGCCGGCAGCGCATGCGCCGGCAGCTGCGCCAGGTCCTGCCCGCCGAAGCGCAGCGTGCCGGCGCGCGGCCGCAGCAGGCCGGAGATGACGCGGAGCAGCGTCGTCTTCCCCGCGCCGTTGGGGCCGACCACGCCCACCGCCTCGCCCGGTTCCACGCGCAGCGAGACGCCGAACAGCGCCTGGAAATCGCCATAGCCGGCCTGGATGTTCGTCAGCTCCAGCGACGGCCCGGGGGCGTGTTGCAAGGCGGCGCTCATGCGGCGCGCGCCATGTTGTTCGCGCTCATGCGGCGCGCGCCTCGGGCGGGCCGAGATAGACTTCCGCCACCTTGGCATCCTCCTGCGCGTCCTGCGGCGTGCCCTGGAAGATCACCGCGCCATGATCCAGCACCACCACGCGGTCCACCACGGAAAGCAGCACGCCCATGATGTGCTCCACCCAGACGATGGTGATGCCGCGCTCGTCGCGGATGCGCTTCAGCATCTGCGCCGCCTGGCGCATCTCCCCGGCATCCAGCCCGCCGAGGGATTCATCCGCCAGCAGCAGCTTCGGCTGCGTCGCCAGCGCCCGCGCCAGCTCCAGCTTCTTCAGCCCGGCGGCGCCCAGCCCCTGCGTGGTGGCGTCCGGGTCCTCCGGCAATTGCGCCAGCCGCAGCGCATCCCGCGCCCGGCGCCACGCCTCCTCCCGCCCGATATGCCCGCCGGCGCCGTAATGCGCCGCCAGCGCCGCGTTCTCCAGCAGCGACAGCCCGCGGAACGGCCGCGGAATCTGGAAGGTGCGGCCGATGCCGCGCCGGCAGGTGGCATCCGCCGTCAGTCCCGCAATCTCCTCCCCCGCCAGCTTCACCGAGCCCGATGTCGGGCGCAGCATGCCGGCGATGCAATTGAAGGTGGTGGACTTGCCCGAGCCATTCGGCCCGAGCAGCCCCAATATCTCCCCCTCCGCCACGGAGAAGGAGACGCCGTCCACCGCGGTGAAGCCGCCGAATCGCTTCGTCAGCCCCGCGACCTCAAGCAGCGCCACGCTCAGCGTGCCGCATAGGCATGGCCGGCCGGCAGCGGCAGCACCGGCGGCTGGCCGATGCTGCTCGGCCAGATCACCCGGGACCGGCCATTGTCGAACTGCATCACCACCGCGATGCTGCGGGCATTCTGCCCGGCCATGGCGGATTCCGGCGGCTCGAATTTCACCCCATAGCCCTGGATGGTGCCGCCCACCGGGATGTCCACCGCCAGCGCCGCCTCCCGCAGCGCCTCCGCCGTCAGCCCGCCGGTCTTCTTCACCGCCGGCGACAGCACGTTCTGCAGGAAGATCCACATGTTGTTGAAGCCCATGGAGGCATGGGTCGGCAGGTCGCGCACCTGGCGCTTCTCGGAATACTTGGCGACGAAGGCCTGGGCCAGGTCGCCGACGCCCGGCTGCAGCTTGGACCAGTCCAGCATCTGCGCCGCCGCCGGGTCCACGTTGCACAGGTGGTTCACGTCCTGGCCGAAGGTCTCGGTCAGCTTGTCGATCTGCGACCAGCCGGCGCCATGGCCGATCAGCATCTTGAAGCGCAGCCCGCCGGATTTCGCCTGGCGCAGGAACAGGGTGATGTCGGGGTTGTAGCCGGCCTGCAGGACGACATCGGCGCGTTCCCGCCGCAGCTTCGTCACCAGGGTCGAAAGGTCGGGCGCCGAGGCGGAATAGGCCTCCTTCAGCACCACCGGCATGTTGCGCTGCTTCGCATTCGCCTCGATCGCCGCGGCGACGCCGGTGCCGTAGGGCCCGTCCTCGTAGATGACGGCCAGTTTCACCTTGTCCGGCGCCATGCCGAGCTTCGCCTGGGCGTGCTCATGGATCATGGCGACGGAGCCCTCGCCATACTGGTCCGAATGCACGGTGGGGCGGAAGACGTAGCGGAAATTCTTGTCCTTCAGCACCGCCGTGGCGATGGCGGAGGTGATCCACATCAGCTTCTTCGCCTGCTCGAACCGGCCGGAGAGCGGCACGGCATGGGCGGAGGAGTAGATGCCGGCGACGATCTCCACCCGCTCCTGCCCCAGCAGCCGCTCCATCTCGTTGATGGCGGTCTCGGTGCGGCTCTGGCTGTCGGCGGTGATGGGCTGGACCAGGCGGCCATCGACGCCGCCCCGCTCGTTGAACAGCTCGATGGCGGTTTCCATGCCCCAGAACAGCGGCTGGCTGCCGGCGCCGGCGAAGGGGCCGGAGAGGTCGGTCATCACGCCGATGCGCAGCGGGTCCCGCCCCTGCGCGCGGGGCTGCGCCGGCAGGCTGGCGGCGAGGCCAAGGCCGGCGCCGGCGGCGATGAGGCCGCGGCGTGATGTCCCAGTGGTCAGCATTCCTGTCGTCCTCCGTTGGATTTCTTGGCCCGGCCCAGCCGGCGCGCGCAGGGGCACGCCGGGCGGGGCCGGGGACAGCTCGGCTGGAATGGGACAGGGTTTGGGGGCGCGGCGGCGCCACCATCGGACTGCTTCCCCATGCCAGTGCCGTCTCGCGCGGCGCTGTTGCCTGAGAGGAAAGTCTGGCGGCGGGGTCCCCGTCAAGCACTTGCGCAGCGCGCACGCCCTCTCGACCGCCATGGCGGGTGGCGCTTTACTGCCGGGGGCGTGATCGCAGGGGGGAGCCGAACCGATGGAGATGGCGCTGGATGGTCTGGTCGTGCTCGACCTGACGAGTTTCCTCTCCGGCCCCTATTGCGCCATGCTGCTGGGCGACATGGGCGCCGACGTCATCAAGGTGGAGCGCCCGGATGGCGGCGACGAGGCACGGCGGATGCCGCCCTTCGTGGATGGGCGCGGCGCCCCCTTCGCGGTGTGGAACCGCAACAAGCGCAGCATCGCGCTGGACCTCAAGAAGCCCGAGGATCTGGAGGTGGTGCGGAAGATCGCGCTGCGCGCCGATGTGCTGGTGGAGAATTTCCGCCCCGGCACGCTGGAACGGTTGGGGCTGGGGTGGGAGGCGCTGCAGGCGGCCAACCCGCGGCTGATCTACGCTTCCGTCTCCGGCTTCGGCCAGACCGGGCCCTGGGCCGCGCATGGCGGGCTGGACATGATGGCGCAGGGCATGTCGGGCCTGATGGCCGGCAACGGCCCGCCGGAGGGCGAGCCCTACCGCCTGCCCATCGCCATCACCGATGTCACGGCCGGCATGTACACCGCCATCGCCGTGCTCGGCGCGCTGCAGGCGCGGCACCGCACCGGGCGCGGCCAGCGCATCGACCAGTCGCTGCTGGAAGCCGGGCTCTCGCTCGGCGTCTACGAGGCGGCGCATGTCTTCGCCCTGGGCACCAGGCCGGAGCGGCTGGGGCAGCTCCATCGCGGCTCCTCGCCCTACCGGGTGTTCCGGACGCGCGATGGCTGGATCACCCTCGGCGCGTCCAAGGACAAATTCTGGCGGGCGCTCTGCGGCATCATCGGCGCGCCCGGGCTGCCCGAAGACCCGCGCTTCACCACCAATGCGCAGCGGGTGAAGCACAATGCGGAGCTGATCCCGCTGATCCAGGCGAAGCTGGCGGAGCAGGACAGCGCCCATTGGCTGGCGCAATTCGAGGAAGCCGGCATCCCCTCCGAGGAAGTGCTGAGCTATGACGAGGCGCTGGCGCATCCGCAGGTGCAGGCCCGCGGCGTGGTGGTGGAGATCGAGGATGCGAAGCGCGGCCGCCAGAGCGCCCTGGCGCCGCCGGTCCGCCTCAGCGACACGCCCGCCCGCATCCGCCGCCCGGCCCCCGACCTCGACGAGCATGGCGCGGAGATCCGCGCCTGGCTGGACCGCGGCTGACCCCTTCCGCTGACAGGATTCCCTGCATGCCCACCGACCACCCCGGTGCCGACAGCTTCGACTATGTCATCATCGGCTCCGGCGCCGCCGGCTCCGTCCTCGCCAACCGGCTGACGGAGGATGGCAGCGCGACCGTCTGCGTGCTGGAAGCCGGGCCGCCGGACCGCAACCCCTGGATCCACATCCCCGCCGGCTTCATCAAGACGCTGGTCGACCCCGGCGTGACCTGGCAGTTCAAGACGGAGCCGCTGGACATGACCGGCGGCCGCCGCATCAGCACCGTGCAGGGCCGCACCCTCGGCGGCTCCTCCTCGATCAACGGCATGATCTACAATCGCGGCCAGCCGGCGGACCTCGATCATTGGGCGCAGCGTGGTAACCGCGGCTGGGGCTATGCCGATTGCCTGCCCTATTACCGCCGCAGCGAGAACCGCATGGGCCTCTGCGACGCGGAGAAGCGCGGGCAGGAGGCGGATGGCATTCCCGTCACCGACAATGACTGGATCAACCAGGTCTCGGAGGCCTTCATCGCCGGCTGCGTCGGCCTCGGCATCCCGCGCAACCCGGACTACAACAGCGGCGACCAGGCCGGCGTCGGCTATTTCCAGCGCGCCATCCGCAACGGCGTGCGCATCTCCGCCGCCCGCGCCTTCCTGCATCCGGCGATGCGCCGCCCCAATCTGGAAGTCCGCACCGATGCCCGCGCCAGCGCCATCCTGCTGGAAGGCAAGCGCGCCGTCGGCGTGCAGTACCTCCACGCCCGCGGCGCGGCGCCGAAGACGGTGCTGGCACGGCGGGAGGTGATCCTCTCCTCCGGCACGGTGAACACGGCGCGGCTGCTGCAGGTCTCCGGCATCGGCCCGGCCGATCTGCTCACCCGCCTCGACGTCCCCGTCCGGCATGAGCTGCGCGGCGTCGGCGCCAATTTCCGCGACCACTACGCCTCCCGCTTCGTCATGCGGGCGAAGCCGGGCGTCGTCACGCTGAACCAGCTCGCCCGCGGGCTGCGCCTGGCGCAGGAGGTGTGGCGCTGGAGCCGGAAGAAGCCCAGCATCCTCGCCACCTCCCCCTCCCATGTCCATGTCTTCTGGAAAAGCTTCGAAGGGCTGGACGCGCCGGACCTGCAATGCGTCTTCACCCCGGGCAGCTACGCCGAGGGCAAGGTCTACGTGCTGGACGACTACCCGGGCGTCACCGCCGGCGCCTGGCAGCACCGGCCGGAAAGCCATGGCTGGGTCCGCGCCCGCAGCACGGACGTGTTCGAGGACCCGGAGATCAACCCCAACTATCTCTCCGACCCGATGGACCGCCAGGTGCATCTCGGCGGCATGCGGCTGCTGCGGCGCATGCTGAACACGCCGGAGCTCTCCCGCTTCCTGGACGCCGAGACGCTGCCCGGTCCCAAGGTGCAAAGCGATGACGAGCTGCTCGATTTCGCGAAGAAGAACGGCAGCACCACCTACCACCTGATCGGCACCGCCCGCATGGGCCCGGCCGGCGACCCCAGCGCGGTGGTGGATGACCGGCTGCTGGTGCATGGGCTGCAAGGGCTGCGGGTGGTGGACGCCTCCATCATGCCCAGCATGCCCTCCGCCAACACCTACGCCACCACGCTGATGATCGCGGAGAAGGCCGCCGATTTCATTCGCGGACGGAAAGTACCGGCGGCCGAGGCCGCCTGAATTCGCACGCCTGGTGCAACGTCATCAGGCACGACGACATAACTCTCCATCACGTGCTCAGCAGAAGCCGCGCCTCGCAACGACGTGCTGGCGCAAAGGGCCGCTGGCGCTCGCACCAAACGCCAGGGTCGATAACATGCTGCCTGCCGGATCCGTTCTTTTCGTCTCTCCCCGACGGCCACGACAGGAAGCAGGTGATGACCGCAAATATTCTCGATGCGGATTGCTTCGACTACGTGATTATTGGCGCTGGCGCTGCCGGCTCCGTTCTCGCCAACCGGTTGACAGAGGACGGCACAGCGACCGTCTGCGTCCTGGAAGCCGGCCCGCCCGACCGCAGCCTCTGGATCCACATTCCCGCCGGCTTCATCAAGACCCGCGCCAACCCGAACATCACCTGGCAATTCCGCACCGAGCCGATCGAGATGACGGCCGGGCGGCGGATCAGCACCGTGCAGGGCAAGACGCTCGGCGGCTCCTCCTCCATCAACGGCATGATCTACAATCGCGGCCAGCCGGCGGATCTGGACCACTGGGCGCAGCGCGGCAATCGCGGTTGGGGCTATGAGGATTGCCTGCCCTATTACCAGCGCAGCGCCCGGCGCATCACCGATGCGGCGGCGGAGCCCGGCGAGACGGATGGCATCACCGTCACCGAGAATGACTGGCGCCACCCGCTTTCCGAGGCCTTCATCGAGGGCTGCGTCGGCCTCGGCATCCCGCGCAACCCGGACTACAACAGCGGCGACCAGGCGGGCGTCGGCTACTACCAGCGCGCCATCCGCAACGGCCTGCGCGTCTCCGCCGCGCGCGCCTTCCTCCGCCCCGCCATGGCGCGGCGGAATCTGGAAGTGCGGACCGGCGCCCGCGCCAGCGCCATCCTCTTCGAAGGGCGCCGCGCCACCGGGGTGCGCTACCTCACCGCGCCCGGCGCACCGCCGCACACGGTGCTGGCGCGGCGGGAGGTGATCGTCTCCGCCGGCACGGTGAACACCGCGCGGCTGCTGCAGGTCTCCGGCATCGGCCCGGCGCCGCTGCTGGATTCGCTCGGCGTGGAAGTGGTGCGGGCGCTGCCCGGCGTCGGCGCGAATTTCCGCGACCACTACGCCTCCCGCATCATCATGCGCATCCGCCCCGGCCTGCCGACGCTGAACGAGCTTTCCCGCGGGCTGCGGCTGGGGCGGGAGGTGCTGCGCTGGAGCCGCGGCCTGCCCAGCATCCTCGCCATCTGCCCCTCGCATGTCCATGTCTTCTGGAAGAGCTTCGAGGCGCTGGACGCGCCGGATCTGCAATGCGTCTTCACCCCCGGCAATTACGCCGAGGGCAAGCTGACGGAGCTGGACGACTACCCCGGCGTCACCGGCAGCGCCTGGCAGCACCGGCCGGAGAGCAGCGGCTGGGTGCGCGCCCGCAGCGCCGATGTGTTCGAGGACCCGGAGATCAACCCGAATTACCTGGCGACGGAGACGGACCGCCAGGTCCATCTGGCCGGCATGCGGCTGGTGCGCCGGCTGCTGACCACGCCGGAAATGCTGCGCCATGTGGAGACGGAGGTGCAGCCCGGCCCGGATGTGCAGAGCGATGACGAGCTGCTGGATTTCGCCCGCCGCACCGGCAGCACCACCTTCCATTTGGCCGGCACCGCCCGCATGGGCCCGGCCACCGATCCCAGCGCCGTGGTGGATGACCGGCTGCTGGTGCATGGGATGGAGGGGCTCAGGGTGGTGGATGCCTCCATCATGCCGAACCTGCCTTCCGCCAATACCCTGGCGACCGTACTGATGATTGCGGAGAAGGCCGCCGATTTCATCCGCGGCCGGCAGGCGCCGGGCGTGGAGGAGGAAGCGGCGGCCTCCGCGGCGGCTGCGGCGGCGGCGGCTGCTGCCGCTGCGGCCTGAAGCAGCATTTCGCCCATAATCCTGGCATTTCCACAGCGATAATTCCCCATCGCCCATGATTCGGGCAATCCTCTGGCGGCATGGGCTTTGCTAGCGCCCGTGCCATCAGCGGCCGGGTCACCGCACGCCGCAGGGCCGATGGGGAGAGTGACGATGGGACGCAGAGTCCGGGATTGCGGCCGCCGCGCCGGGTTGGGTGGGCTGCTCGCCCTCGCCGCCATCTTCTCCGCCCTCTCGCCCGCCAAGGCGCAGCGCGCGGAACCCTGCATCGGCGCCTCCTGGGAGGTGACGGGGCCGCTGGCCAATCAGGGCCTCATGCTGCGCATTGCGGTGGAGACCGCGCTGGAGAAGATCAACGCCGCCGGCGGCGTGCTCGGCCGCCCGCTGCGCCTGGTGGTCTATGACGATGTCGGCGAGCCGGCCCGCGCCGTGGACAATGCGCGGCGCATCGGCGAGCGCGACAATTGCGTGGTGATGTTCGGCGGCGCCCGCACCCCCAATGCCATCGCGCTGCGCGAGCCGCTGGAGGAGATGGGCATGCCCTGGATCGGCCCGATCTCCGCCGGCACCACCGTCATCGAGCACCAGAATGGCCGGAACCAGTGGATGTTCCGCGTTTCCATGAAGGATCGCTGGGTGACCGGCTATCTGGTGGACCAGGCGAAGCAGCGCAGCGCCTCCGGCAGGATCGCCTTCGTCTATGAGGGCACCGCCTGGGGCCAGGGCGCGCTGCCGGATGTGGAGGCCGCCGCCCGCCGCGCCGGGGTGACGCTGGCCGGACGGGAGACCTTCAATATCGGCGACCAGGACATGTCGGCGCAGATGATCCGGCTGCGCGACGCCGGCGTGGACACCATCATCCTCTGGGCGGTGGACCGGGAGAGCGCGAACATGGTGCGCTCCATGGACCGCATCGGCTGGAAGCCGAAGATCGTCTCCGCCTGGGGCGTCACCACCGCCTTCGCCCGCGCCATCGGGCCGCTGGCGGACGGCATCATGGTGGCCGGCACCTTCAACTGGAACGGCCAGCTCTCGCCGGAAGCCCAGGCGGCTTTCGATGCGATGAAGGCGAAATACCCGGACCGCATCCGCAGCACGGCGGATCTGGAGCAGCCTTCCGCCATGGCCAATGCCTGGGATGCGGTGCATATCATCGTGGAGGCGTTGAAACTCGCCGGCGCCTATGACCGCACCAAGCTGCGGGATGCGATGTTCCGGGTGAATTATACCGGGCTGGTGGCGGATTACCGGCCGGCCTTCATCCGCGACAACCAGGAACGCATGGATGCCGTGCTGGCCGAGCACTACAAGCTGCAGGCCTTCCACAACGGCATGCTGCTGCCCATCGAGGCGACGCCCTACGGCATGCGCAACTGATCGGGACGGGGCTGCACACGCGGCCCCGAGTTCCGTTTTCGGGAGGCGGGCGTCTTGGAAGCCATCATCCAGTATCTGCTGACCGGGCTTTCGGTCGGCAGCGTCTACGCCATGGTCGGGCTCGGCTTCTACGTCATGTGGAGCGCGGCCAAGGCGGTGAACTTCAATTTCGGCGACATCTTCATGCTGGGCGCCGTGCTGGCGGTGGTGCTGCTGGACCTTGGCGCGCCGCTGCTGCTGGCCGCACCCGCCGCGGTGCTGGCGGCGGCGATGGTGGCGGCGGCGATCGAGCGCGGCTTCGTCCGCCCCTTCAACCGGGAAGCCAATGCCATCGGCTGGATGCTGACGACCATCGCCGTCGGCACCATGCTGGAATCGGCGACCACGGCGCTGTTCAGCTCCAACCCGCGCGCCCTGCCCTCGCCGCTGGCGGAACACCCGATCCGGCTCGGCGGCGCCGGCATCTATCCGCAGGAGCTGCTGCTGCCGGTGGCGCTGGTGGCCGTCGCCTTCGGCCTGGAATTCTTCTACCGCCGGACGCTGACCGGCCGCGCCATGCGGGCCGTCGCCTATAACCGCGTGGCGGCCGGGCTGGTCGGCATCGATGCGGACCGCATCACCCTGCTGGCCTTCTTCATCGCGGGTCTGCTGGGGGCGCTGGCGGGGCTGCTGATCGGCCCGGTCATCCAGGCCAGCTCCACCATGGGGGCGGTGATCGGGCTGAAGGGCTTCCTCGTCGCCATCATCGCCGGCATCGCCAATGCGCGGGGCGTGCTGGTCTGTGGCGTGCTCTACGGCGTCGCCGAGAAATTCATCGAGGGCTATCTCTCCACCGCGGCGCGCGACGCCATCGGCTTCACGCTGATGGTCCTGCTGCTGCTGCTCTTCCCCCAGGGGCTGTTCGGCAAGGCGGAGTTCAAGAAGGTATGAGCGCGTCCGATCGGCCGAGCGGCAGCGGGGGCGTGAATCGGCCGCACCTGCTTTCATCTTCGCGGATTGCACTGGCGCTGTTCGTCCTGGCGATCGCGCTGTTTCCCTGGACGGGGGATTTCATCGATGCCCGCTTCCCGACGAGCTACGAGCTGCGCCTGGTCATGCGCGCCATGCTGCTCGGCATCGTGGTGGTCGGGCTGAACATCCTGGTGGGCTTTGCCGGGCTGGTCTCGCTCGGCCAGGCGGCGCTGGTCGGGCTCGGCGCGCATGCCGCGGCGCTGCTGGCGTTGCGCGCGGACATGCCCTTCCTCGCCTGCATGGCGTTCGCCGTGGCGCTGCCGGCCGCGATGGGCGCCATGCTGGCCTTCCCCACGGTGCGGGTGCGGCCGCTCTATCTCACCGTCATCACCATCGCCTTCGGCCTGGTCTTCCTTAACATCCTGCGCGAATGGGTCAGCCTCACCGGCGGCGCCTCCGGCCTCACCGGCATTCCCCGCCCGACCATCCTGGGCGAGCGCCTCATGGCCACCCGCGCCGCGAGCTTCAACTACTACTACGTCATCGCTCTCTGCCTGCTGCTGGCACTCTGGGTGCAATGGGCCCTCGCCCGCTCCCGCTACGGCCGCGCCATGCGCGCCGCGGCGGAAAGCGAGAATGCGGCGCGGGCGCTCGGCATCAGTGTCGTCGGCATCCGCACCCTGGCCTTCGCCATCTCGGCGGGGCTGGCCGGCCTCGGCGGCGGGCTCTTCGCCAACCTCGCGCTGTTCGTGAACTACGAGACCTTCACCTTCAACAGCTCCATCGAGCTGCTGGTGATGACCATTCTCGGCGGCAGCGGCACGCTGGCCGGACCGGTGGTCGGCACCGCCGTGCTCTACGCCGCCGGCCAGGTGCTGCAGGAGCTGCAGGAGTGGCAGACCTTCGCCTATGGCTTGCTGCTGGTGCTGGTGCTGTTCCTGATGCCGGAGGGCATCGTCGGCTCCCTCGGCAAGCTCGCCGCGCGGCTGGGCAGGCGCGGCGCGGTGGAGCGGCAGACCGGCGCCTGGCCGAATTTCCTGCCCGGCTTCACCGCCCTGGCCAGCGAGGGCGAGGAGCGCGGCCAGGCGACGCTGATCACCCGCGACCTGACCTTGCGCTTCGGTGGCCTGACCGCCGTCAGCAGCGTGACCATGGAAGTCGCTTCCGGCACGGTGCATGCGCTGATCGGGCCGAATGGCGCCGGCAAGTCCAGCCTGCTCAACATCGTCTCCGGCTTCTACGCCGCCACCGCCGGCCAGGTGACGCTGTTCGGCGAGGCGCTCGGCCACCGCGCGCCGCATGAGCTGGCGCGCCGCGGCGTCGCCCGCAGCTTCCAGAACACGGAGCTGTTCGGCCGGATGACGGTGCTGGAGAACGTCCTCGTCGGCTGCCACACCCGCTATCGCGCCGGCTTCTTCGCCACCCTGCTCCGCCTGCCGCATTTCGCGCGGGAGGAGCGCGCCATGCTGGCGGAGGCGAGGCTGCTGCTGGAGGTAGTCGGCCTGACCGATTTCGCCGAGGAGGCAGCCCGCAACCTGCCCTTCGGCCATCAGCGCCGGCTGGAGATCGCCCGCGCTTTGGCTCTGCGTCCCAAGCTGCTGCTGCTGGACGAGCCGGCGGCCGGCCTGACCCATGGCGAGATCGAGGATCTGGTGGCGCTGATCCGCGGCCTCGCCGACCGCGGCATGACCATCATCCTGGTGGAGCACCACGTGGAGATGATCATGGCGGTCTCCGACCGCGTCACCGTGCTGGACCATGGCGAAGTGATCGCCGATGGCGCGCCCGCCGAGGTGCAGGCCAACCCCGCCGTCATCGAGGCCTATTTCGGCCATGGCGCCCCGGCGAAGGTGGCGGCATGAGCGCGCCCGATCGCCCGAGCGGGAGCGAGGGCGTGAATCGGCCGCGCCAGGACCAGGCCCTGCTCGCCGTTGCCGGCCTCCGCGTCTCCTACGGCCGCATCGAGGCGGTGCGCGGCGTCGACCTGGAGGTCGGCGCGGGGGAATTTGTTGGCCTCATCGGCTCCAACGGCGCCGGCAAGACGTCGCTGATGCGCGCCATCTCCGGCGTGCTGAAGCCCGCCGCCGGGCAGGTGCGCTTCGACGGCGCGGAGACCACCGGCCTCGCCAGCCACCGCATGGTGGCGCGGGGCCTGGCCATGGTACCGGAAGGCCGCATGGTCTTCGCCGACCAGAGCGTGCGGGACAACCTCCTGCTCGGCAGCTTCACCCAATTGCGGCGCGACCCCGCCGGCGCCGTGGCGGAACAGGACCGCGTGCTGGCGCTGTTCCCCCGGCTGCGGGAAAGGCTGGACCAGGAAGCCGGCACCCTCTCCGGCGGCGAGCAGCAGATGCTGGCGATCGCGCGCGGGCTGCTCTCCAGGCCGCGGCTGCTGGTGATCGACGAGCTCTCGCTGGGGCTGGCGCCGCTGGTGCTGGACATGCTCTTCCCGGTGCTGAGCGAGCTGAACCGCCAGGGGCTTTCGATCCTGCTGGTGGAGCAGATGGCGAGCTACGCCCTGGCGGTGACGCACCGCACCTATGTGATGGAAAACGGCCGCGTGCTGTTCGACGGGCCATCCGCGGAGCTGGCGAATGATCCGCGGGTGATGGATGCGTATCTCGGGCGGCGGGCGTCTTGAGACGGGGCGTCGCGCCGCAAGGCGCGCCTTGCGGCGCGACGCCCTTCCCCAACACTAAGCCGCCTGCACCTGCGTCCTCACGAATTGCGCCCGCAGATGGTCCCCGCTGGTGGTCGGCGCATGGCGCGGCGCCTCGCCGAAGGGCACCGTACCCGGCAGCGCCGCCACGGGCGCGTCGTAATTCGGGTTGTGGAAGAACACCAGCGACAGGCGCCGGCTGACGCTCGCCTGCTCCGCCGGCGGATTCACCACGCGATGCAGCGTCGCCTTCCATTGTTCGTTGGTCCAGCGCGCCATCAGCTCCCCGATATTCACGATGAAGCATTCCGGCACGATGGGCACGTCCACCCATTCCCCCGCGCGGTTCAGCACCTGCAGCCCACCCGGCTTGTCCTCCGTGCGCAGGATGGTGAGGGAGCCGTAATCGCAATGCGCCCCCGCGCGGAGTTGCCCCGGCCGCGGCGGCACCTCCGGCGCCGGGTAGTTCCGCACCCGCAGCCGGCTGATGTGGCGGTCGATCTTATCGGCGAAGAATTCCTCCGGCAGGTCCAGCGCCAGGGCGAACATCGCCATCAGCTCCTCCGCCAGCGCGCCCATGCGGCGGAAATAGGCCTCATAGGCCGGCTTCAGCGCGGCAGGGTGGGCCGGCCAGAGATTCGGATGGAAATGCCGCCCTGCCTGCGGGCCGGTGAAATAGGCATCGCCCGTGGCATCCACCGGCCCGATCATCAGGCTCTCGTTCAGGTCGCCCGGCACATCCACGCCCTGGCTGCGGCCGACGCTCTCCGCCTCCAGCGGGATATAGCCGCGCGTCACATCCGGCGCCGGGCGCAGCACGCGCTGCTTCTCCGCCAGGGACAGGTCGAAGAATTCGTTGGAGACCCGCTGCATCTCGGCGATCAGCCCAGGATCCACGTCATGGCCGGTGATGACCAGGAAGCCGATATCGTTCACCGCCTGGCCGACCTGCCGCGCCACCTCCCGCTTCGCCGCCGCATTGCCGCGGCGGAAGGGCGCGACATCGATGACCGGAACCTGCAGCAGCATCGCCTGACCCTTCCCTACAGCCCCAACCCCGTCCCGGTCTCCGAGAGCAGGAAACCGGCCAGCCTGGCATCCGCCCCCGGCGCGCCGAACAGCAGCGCGCCGACCGGCAGCGCGCCATCCATGCCGGCGCGCAAGGTCGCCACCGGCCCGCCCAGCGCCGTGGTGGGGATGACGAAGGAGGGGTCGCCGGTGGTGCTCGCCTCCGGCGCCACATCCGGCGCGGCGGGCAGCAGCAGCAGCTCGTCCGCGCCGAAGGCGGACCAGAAGGCCTGGCGATAGCCGGCAAGCGTCGCCAGCGCCGCTTGATACTCGGTGTCGAGGATCGACAGCCCCGCCTCGATATCCTGCGCCAGGCGCGGCGCGATGCGGTCCATCGGCAGGCGCCTATGGGTGCGGCCCAGCTCCGCCAGCATTACGGTGCGGTGCGTCGCCAGCAGCACCTCCAGCGGCACCGGCGCCATGGCGCGGCGCACCGCCAGCTTCGCCGCAGCGAAGCGCTCCGTCAGCGCGGCCACCGCCGCCGCCGTGCCGGGCGCGATCTTCGCCGTCACCATCGCGTCCTCCAGCACCACCAGAAGCGGCGTCACCGGCGCCGGCGCGCGCAGCCGCAGGTGGTCCGCCGCATAGCCCGCGGCAAGCAGCGCGGCATCGGCGGCGCTCGCGCCGAAGGCGCCCACCGTGTCGAAGCTCGGCGCCAGCGGCACCACGCCGGTGCCGCCAATGGCGAGGGTGGAAGGCTTGAAGGCGCCAACGCCCGTATAGGCGGCCGGCCGGTTCACGCTGCCCGCCGTCTGCGTGCCCAGCGCCAAGGGCACGGTGCCACTGGCGATCGCCGCACCGGACCCGGCGGAGGACCCGCCCGGCGTGCGCGTCAGGTCGTAGGGATTCCGCGTCGGCGGCCGCGATTCGTAATAGGCATATTCGGTGGTGTGCACCTTGCCGAGGATGATCGCCCCCGCCGCCCGCAAATGCGCCACCACCGTCGCATCCGCCGTGGCGGGCAGCGCCTCGGCGCGGCTCGGGCTGTTCGCCCTGGTGGGCAGGCCGGCGACGTCGATGACATCCTTCACCGCCACGGGAATGCCGTGCAGCGGCCCGCGCACGCGGCCGGCGCGGCGCTCCGCATCCAGCGCCTGGGCGGCGCCCAGCGCCATATCCGCCTGCACCGCGACCCAGGCCTGCACCTTGCCGTCCACCGCCGCGATGCGGGCCAGGCAGCGTCGCACCAGCGCATCTGCGGTCAACTCGCCCCGCGCCATGGCGGCGGAGAGGTCGCGGACCCGCCCGGGATCCTGCACCAGATCACTCATGCTGCCCTCCTCGCCCGCAGCGCCGCGCTTCCATCGCCGGCTGATCCACGGCCAGGCTGTCATCCTCGACGGTGCCGGTGAAGGCCACGCCATGGAGGCCGAACGCCTTCTGCCGGCTTTCCCAGCCCGCCAGCACATCATGCAGCACCCGGGCGGGGCCGCGCGAGAGCGGGTCGCCATGGCCGCCGCCGGCGCTGTCCTGCCCACGCAGCACCTGGCCCGGCAGCAGCAGCGCCTGCAATGCCCTGCTGATGTGCAATTGCCCATCGAGGTCGAGCACGACGATATCGGTGAAGGTGCCGCCGGTATTGACGGAGATGCGATAGCCCATGCTTCAACCCGCGCCTGACGGGCATGGGATTTGCAATCCTCATGCCGAGAATCAGCCAGGGGCGGATCGATGTCGGATATCTATGCGCAGCGCGGCTATGGCAACCTGCCGCTCGGCTTCGGCAAGAAGCCCGGCGTGGTGGTGGTGGATTTCCAGCGCGGCTTCATCGAGGAAGGCTTCCCCATGGGCGGCGCCCCCATGGTGGACGCAGCGGTGGAGGCGACCGTGCCGGTGATGCAGGCGGCGAAGCGCGCCGGGCTGCCGGTGGTGGCCTGCGTGAACGGCTACAACAGCCGCCGCGCCGCGCCGCACTGGAAGGCGGCGCCGGTGCTGGATTTGCTGCAGGGCACGCCCTCGGTGGAGCTGGACCCGCGCATCGCGGCGGCGGAGCCGGATGTGCTGCTGATGAAATCCGCGCCTTCCATCTTCTTCGCCACGCCGGCGGCGGCGATATTGACGAAGGAGGGGGTGGACACGGTGATCGTCACCGGCTGCATCACCAGCGGCTGCGTGCGCGCCAGCATCATCGATGCGTTCTCGCTGGGCTTCCGGGTGATGGTGCCGCGGGACTGCGTGGGGGACCACGACCAGGCGGCGCATGACCAGAACCTGAAGGATGTGGAGCGGCGCTACGCGGATATCATCGACAGCAAGGCGGCGGTCGAGGCGATTGAGGCGTGGCGCGCGAAGAATCACCTGGATTGAGGGGAGCTCTGCTCCCCTCGTTGGACGCAGTGCGTCCAACCCCCACGCCAAAGGCCGAAAGGCCTTTGAAAACCATGAGTCTTGGACCCGTCGGTCGAAGCGCAAAATTCAAGGGTTCCAAGGGCCCTTCGGCCCTTGGTGGGTGGGGTTGGGCGCACTGCGCCCAACGAGGAGGGCAAAGCCCTCCCTCAAGTCACACGAACCGCCTTCGCCGCCGATGCCGCGGCGGATCCCCAGGGAAGGTGATCCCGCTCGCATCCACCCCCAGCCCCACCAGCATCTTCGCCATGGCGATGGCGCAGCGATACCCCTCCAGCACCGGCACGTCCCAGCCCACCTCGTTCAGCCGCGCCTGCAACGGCTCCCGCAGCCAGAAGGCTGCGGAGCAGCCCAGCAGGATCACCTCCGCCCCATCCTCGGCGATGGCCGCCACCGCCGCCTCCACCGCCGCTTCCAGCATCCCGCTCCGCTCGCCCGCCGCGTGCCTCTCCGCCTCGCCCTTCAGCGTGGCGCGCCCTGCCGGGTAGGCCGGCCGCGGCAGCGGGTAGTCGATATTGCGGATGGAGGCGCAGCGATCCGCCATGCGGTAGCGCACCACCAGCTCCGCCATATGCGCGTTATGCGTCTCGGAGATATCGACGAAGGAAAAGCGGTTGCCCAGCGTCATCGCCATATGCATCTGCGCATGCGCATTGGCGGTGACGGGAATGCGGTAGCGCCGCCCGATCTCCCGCGCTTCCATGAAGCCGGGATCACCGCCGCCCAGCAGCACGATAGCGTCGTACTTCCCGCTCTCGCAGGCCTCCCGCACGATGGGCAGGCGGGCCACGCCGGCCACGGCGAATTCCTCCCGCGTCTCCACCGGCCAATTGCCGTGCGGCGCCAGCGCGCCAGGGTGCAGATCCCACTCCACCCCTGCCAGCAGCGGCGCGACGGAGGCGTGGTTCATCAGCGCCTCCTCCTTCGTCCCACCCGCGCGGCGATAATTGCCGGGCGAATCAGGCGGCAGGGAAAAGGCCTGGATCAGCAGCAGCTTCATGGCTCTCAGATCACCTTCCGTTCGCGCAGCGCGGCGATGTCGCCGGCCGCGTAGCCCAGCTCCGCCAGCACCGCATCGGTATCGGCGCCCATCCGCGGCGGCGGCCGGTCCACCTGCGGCCCGCCATGCGCCAGCCTGAAGGCCGCGACGGGCACGCCATAGGGTCGGTCCACGCCCGGCGAGCCCTCCGGGAAGCGATGCAGCACGCCGCGCGTCGCCACATGCGGGTCCGCCAGCGCCTCCTCCATCCGCCGCACGCGGGAGGCGGGGACGTGCTTCGATTGCAGATACGCCTCCCACTCATCCGCGGTACGGGTCAGCAGGATCTCCGCCAGCACCGCCTCCTCGCGGTCGCGATCGGCCAGGCGTTCCTCATTGTTGGACTTCGCCATCTCCGGCCGCCCCAGCGCGGCCCAGAGCCGCTTCTGCTGCCGGATGTTGCTCGCCCCCAGCATCACCAGGGACCCGTCCCTGGTCCGATAGGCGCTGTTGCTGGCGTGCGTGTGCTTGTTGCCGTTCGGCTTCGCTGCCTTGCCGCTGGCCATATAGGCCGTCAGGTGGCTGGCCTGCATCATCAGCGCCACGTCCAGCATCGCCAGGTCGATATGCTGGCCACGCCCGGTGCGCTCCCGCTGGAACAGCGCCGCGCTCAGCGCGAAGGCGCCCATGGTGCCGGTGGCGTAGTCGATCGCCGGCGCGCCGAATTTCACCGGGTTCACCTCCGGCGTCCCGGTCACCGCCATGATGCCGGAATTCGCCTGGATCACGTGGTCATAGGCCGTCTGCTGCCCGCGCGGCCCGCCATGGCCGAAGGCGGAAATGGAACAGTAGACCAGCCGCGGATTCACCGCCGCAAGCGCCGCATAGCCGAGGCCCAGCGCCTCGAACGCCCCCGGCCGGAAATTCTCCACCAGCACATCGGCCGTGGCCACCAGGCGCTTCAGCACCTCCCGCCCCGCCTCGCTCTTCAAATCCAGCGTGATGGACCGCTTGTTGGCGCCCTGCGTCAGGAAATAGCTGCCCATATTGGCGCGGTTCAGCGCCAGGTCCGGCCCGCTGTCGCGGCTCTGGTCCGGGTCGTCCGGCGGCTCCACCTTGATGACGTCGGCGCCCAGCAGGCCGAGCTGATAGGCCGCGAAGGGCCCCGCCAGCACATGCGTGATGTCGATGATGCGGATGCCTTCGAAGGGCCTCATCGCGGCCTCCTTGCCGTTTCCTCCACCGCATCATGGCCCCCCTTTCCGCCGGCGCCAATCGGCGGCATGCTGGCGGCGGCCCGTTCTTGGCCGGGAAGGAAACGACCAGCGTGGATGCCATCGCGGCGCAATCGCCGCGCCTGTTCGCATTGGCGGATTTCCGCCGGCTCTGGACCGTCGGGACCATCCTCTTCATGGTCCGCTGGCTGGAGATGCTGGCGGTCTCCCTGGTGACCTGGCAGGCCACGGGCTCCGCCTTCATGGTCACCATGCTCGGCATGCTGCGCGTGCTGCCCATGGGGCTGTTCGGCGCCGCCATGGGCGCGCTGGCGGACCGGGTGGAGGCGCGCAGCGCGCTGCTGCTCATCGTGGTCGCCTCCCTCGCCACCTCCCTTGCCCTTGCCCTGCTCGCCGCCGCCGGCATGCTCGAGGTCTGGCACCTGGCGGTGGCGAGCTTCGTCAACGGCCTGGCCTGGGCCGCCGACAACCCCGTGCGGCGGCTGATGATCGGCCAGGTGGTCGGCACCACGCTGCTCGGCCGCGCCATGTCCTTCGATGTCGGCAGCAACAATGCCAGCCGCATGCTGGGGCCGCTCGCCAGCGGCGTGATCTTCGCGGCGGTGGGGGCGGAGGGCAGCTTCGCCCTCTCCTGCCTGCTCTACCTCATCGCCCTGCAGGCGGCGCTGGCGCTGCGCTACCGCAGCGGCATCGCGGCCGCGGGGGAAAGCTTCGCCACCCGCCTGGCTGCCGGCTTCGGCGCCGTCCGCGCCGACCGGCGGCTGCAGGGCACGCTCTGCGTCACCATCATCTTCAACATCTGGGGCTGGCCCTTCACCAGCCTGATCCCGGTGGTGGCGGCGGAGCATCTCCGCCTCGGCCCCGAAGCCATCGGGCTGCTGGCGGCGATGGACGGCGTTGGCGCCTTCGCCGGCGCCCTGGCCATGGCGGCCTGGGCGCAGCCTGCGCGCTTCGCCCGCTGCTACCTCGGCGGCGCCACCATCTGCTTCCTCGCCATCACCGCTTTCGGCCTGGCGCCGCACCCGCTGCTGGCGGGCGCCGCGTTGCTCCTCACCGGCGCCGGCCAGGCGGCCTTCGCGGTGATGCAGGCAACGCTCGTCTATCTCGCCGCGCCGCCGGAGCTGCGCGGCCGGGTGCTCGGCATCCTCTCCCTCTGCATCGGCCTCGGCCCCATCGGCTTCATCCATATCGGCATGCTGGCGGATGCGGTGGGCGCGTCCATGGCCTGCGTGGCGACGGGGCTGGAGGGCTTGCTCGTTCTCGCCCTCACGCGCAGGCTATGGCGCAACATTGTCTGAGGCGGAGGAAACGCCATGCCCGACCTGAAAATCCGGGAGCTGCGCACCACCCTGCTGCGCCTGCCCTGGGCGGAAGATCCCTGGATGAAGGGCCATGCGCTCGGCCCGCAACGCGACCTGGTGGTGGTGGAGGTGGTGACGGAGTCCGGCCTCACCGGCCTCGGCTACCTGCACCTGCTGAACCTCCCGCTGCAGCGGACCATCGGCGCCTGCATCGCGGAGGCGCTGGCGCCGCGCGTCATCGACCGGGACGCAACGGAGGTGGAAGGGATCTGGCGCGACCTCTGGCGCGTGACGCTGACCGGCGGCCGCGGCGGCGTGACGATGATGGCGCAATCGGCCATTGACATCGCGCTGTGGGACGTGGTGGGGAAGGCGGCGGGCCTGCCGCTGCACCGGCTCTGGGGCCATTGCCGTTCGAAGATCCCGATCTATGGCAGCGGCTGCTTCCGCGGCGCGCTGGGGGAGGGCATGGCGGCCAAGGCGAAGCACTACGTCGCCCAGGGCTACAAGGCCATCAAGATGCAGGCCGCGCATATCGGCGACTGGCGGCAGGATGTGCGGAACCTGCGCATGGTGCGCGACGCGGTCGGCCCGGATGTCGAGATCATGATCGACATCAACATGGGCTGGACGGCGGACCAGGCCATCATCGCCGGCCGCGCCTTCCAGGAGTATGATCCCTACTGGATCGAGGAGCCGGTGCTGGCCGATGATTTCGCCGGCTATCTCCGCTGCGCCGAGGCGCTGACGACGCGGGTGGTGGGCGGCGAGAGCCATTTCGGCCGCGACGATCTGCGGCCGGTGCTGGAGAACCCCCGCCTGCCCATCCTGCAGCCGGACCCGATGCGCGGCGGCTTCACCGAGCTGCGCAAGATCGCGACCGTCGGCGCCACCTGGGGCATGACCTTTGCGCCCCACCTGTTCCCCGAGCTGAACGTCCACATCCTGGCCAGCATCCCGAACGCCATCTGGGCCGAGCAGATGGGTCTGCTGGACGATGTCTGGGTGGAGAAGCCGGTCATCCAGGACGGTTTCATTACTGCCCCTGAACGTCCTGGCCATGGCCTGGCGTTCAAGCCCGAAGTGTTGAAGGACTTTGTCATAGCCTAAGCTATTGGTTTCCAAAGTCCTTTCGGCCTTTGGCGGAGGGAGCGCGAGGGAGGCAGAGCCTCCCTCGCTTGTCGGCAGCCGGGCCGCGGCGTTAATCGGGTTTGACCGCCGCGAGGACTGACATGCCGAAGCCTGTGATGCTGGTGATTCTGGATGGCTGGGGTTGGCGCGAGGAGGTGGCGGACAACGCCGTCCGCCAGGCGAAGACCCCGAACTTCGACGCCCTGTGGTCCGCCGGCCCCCATGCTTTCCTGCACACCTCCGGCCATGACGTTGGCCTGCCGGACGGCCAGATGGGCAATTCCGAGGTCGGGCACCTCAATCTCGGCGCCGGCCGCGTGGTGATGCAGGACCTGCCGCGCATCGACAAGGCGCTGGCCGATGGCTCCCTGGCGAAGCTGCCGGCGCTGACGGAGCTGATCGCGAAGCTGAAGCAAGGCGGCGGCACCTGCCACCTGCTCGGCCTCGTCTCCCCCGGTGGCGTGCACAGCCACCAGAAGCATGCGGCGGCGCTGGCGAAGGTGCTTGCCGCCGCCGGCGTGCAGGTGGCCCTGCATTGCTTCACGGATGGCCGTGACACGCCGCCCCGCGCCGCGCCCGGCTATCTGCGGACGCTCATGGAGGACATCTCCGGCCTGTCCGGCGTTTCCATCGCCACCGTCACCGGCCGCTACTTCGCGATGGACCGCGACAATCGCTGGGAGCGGATCTCCCAGGCCTACAACGTCATGGTCAGCGCCGAGGGCGCCCGCGCCGCCGACCCGGTGGCGGCGGTGGAAGCCGCGCACGGCAAGGACGTGACGGACGAGTTCATTCCCGCCACCGCCATCGGCGACTACCAGGGCATGCGCGATGGCGACGGGCTGCTCTGCTTCAATTTCCGTGCCGACCGGGTGCGGGAAATTCTCTCGGCGCTGCTGGACCCCGGCTTCTCCGGCTTCCCCCGCGGCCGCACGGTGCACTTCGCCGCCGCCGCCGGCATGACGCAGTATTCGACGGCGCTGGACGCCTTCCTCGGCACGCTCTTCCCGCCGCAGAGCATGGCGGACATTCTCGGCGAGGTCGTCGCCCGCGCCGGGCTGCACCAGCTCCGCGCGGCGGAGACGGAGAAATACCCGCACGTCACCTACTTCCTGAATGGCGGCGAGGAAAAGCCCTATCCGGGCGAGGATCGCATCCTGGTCCCCTCCCCCAAGGTCGCGACCTACGACCTCCAGCCGGAGATGTCGGCGCCGGAGCTGACGGAGAAAGTCGTCGCGGCGATCAATACCGGCAGATACGACCTCATCGTGCTGAACTTCGCCAATCCGGACATGGTGGGCCACACCGGCAGCCTGCAAGCTGCGATCAAGGCGGTGGAAACGGTGGATGCGGGCCTCGGCCGCATCGCCGCGGCGGTGAAGGCGCAGGGCGGCGCGCTGCTGGTCACCGCCGACCACGGCAATTGCGAGCTGATGAAGGACCCCGCCACGGGCGGGCCGCATACGGCGCACACCACCAACCCGGTGCCGGTGCTGCTGATGGGCGCGCCGGAAGGCGCCAGGCTGCGGGACGGCCGGCTGGCGGATGTGGCGCCGACGCTGCTGGCCCTGATGGGGCTGGACCAGCCCAAGGCGATGACCGGGGTCTCCCTGCTGCAGCAGGGCTAGAGCGTGATCGGTTGAGGTCGAATCGACCGAAACCGTGCATCACGCGACCGAACAATGAGCTGGAGCGGGGCGGGTGAGCGCAGCTCAACCGATCTCGCTCTAGTGTCCTGCCCGCGAAGTTCGCTGGGTTCCCAGCGAACGCAGCGGACAGGCAGGCCACTGAAAACACAAGCCAGTGGCCCGAGAACGAAGTCCGCAGAACTGCGGAATCGGGACACTAGGCGGTCCGCCGCAGCCGCCACGCCTTCCAGCCATTTGCCGGATCGCGTGATGCACGCTTTTCGGTGAGTTCACCGCAAGCGATCACGCTTGAGGCGCGGCCCCGGCCTCGCCCGGGCCGCGTCAGAAGCGGTAGGAAAGGCCCAGCAGGCCGAAGGGCTGGGTCTCCCGCTGCACGATCGGGCTGTCCGCCGCATCGCCCAGCAGCCGGGTGACGCCGATGGTGGCGTTGAGCACCCACCTCTCCGAGAAGAGGTAATTCCCGGAAAGGCTGGCCGTCACGTTGCGGAACCCAGCCTCCGGCCGGTAGGACGGGAAGGCGGTGCGGCTGGCCTGCAACGGGGTCACGCCGAACCATTCCTGCATATGGTCCTCATCCGCCCAGCTCGCGCCGAGATGGCCGGCCAGGGAGAGGGACGGCGTCAGCCGGCGGCGATAGGTCGCGCCCAGCGTCACCGTGGTGCCTTCCTGGTCGCCGAAGGCCCGGTCCGCCTGCACCGACAGCAGCAGGGGGCCGAAATTCCCGTGCAGGAACAGGCTGCCGCGCGGCCCGGCGTCGATATCGCCCATGCCGCGCAGCCGCCCGCCCAGATCCTGATCGCGGCCCGGCGCGAAGCCCAGGGACCCGCCCAGCGAGAAGGGCCCGTAGCGCAGGGCGACGATGCCAAGCCCCTGCTGGGTGTTCAGGAAGATGGTGTCGAGTCCCGGCAGGTTGGCGCGGTAGGCGATGTCCACCAGCGGCAGAGGCCGGACGCGGCTCCCCTCGCTGCCCGGATAGGCGGGGCCGATCAGGGCGCCGGCGCCCAGCCGCACCGTCCAGGCGCCGCGCCCGGGGGTGGCCGGCGCCTGGGCTGAGCCCAGGGGCGGCTCGACCGGCTGGGCCCGGGCCCCCATGCAGCCTGCCATGCCCATGGCCACCCAGATGGCCGCCAAAAGGGCCGCCCAGCGGACCACCCGGTAGATGGCATGGGCAGGTCTGGCGTCATTCGGAATCATGCAGCGCATCCTCGGTGGTGCCGGCAGTCCTGGCGGACCGGTGGCGGGACGCTTAGCCGTGCTGCATTGCGTCAAGCTGGCATGGGCGGGCCGCGTCCGCCCGGCCAGGAAAGGTCAGGTTCCGGCAATGTGCCTGGGGCAGCCTGGCGCGCCCGCCACCGGCAGCGGCCGCGGTGGCAAGCTGCTATCAGCTTGCCCGGTCGCCGCGGCCGCCGAGGGCCGGCAGCAGCGGCCGGCCCCGCGTGCCCGGGGGACAGGCGGAGGAGCCGATGCGGATCCTGCTGGTCGAGGATGAGGTGGAGTTGGCGGCCGCGCTGCGCGCCGCGCTGGCCCGGCGCGGCTTCGTCGTCGATTGGGTGGCGCGCCTTGACCAGGCGCGGGAGGCGCTGCGCGACCAGGGGCTGCGCGCCGTGCTGCTGGACCGCCGGCTGCCCGATGGCGACGGGCTCTCGCTGCTGCCGGCGCTGCAGGCGCTGCCCAACCCGCCGCCGGCCATCGTGCTGACCGCCCGCGGCCAGACCGTGGAGCGGGTGGAGGGGCTGGATGCCGGCGCCGACGACTACCTCGCCAAGCCCTTCGAATTGGACGAGCTGCTGGCGCGGCTGCGCGCGGTGACGCGGCGCCGCGCCGGCGCCGCGGCGGAAAAGCTGGTGCTCGGCGCGCTGGTCTTCGACCCGGTCCACCGCGAGGCCCAGCTCGGCGGCCTGCCGCTGCCCCTGCCGCGGCGGGAGCTGGCGCTGCTGGAGGTGCTGCTGCGCCGCGCCGGCCGGGTGGTGCTGCGCGAGGCGATCGAGGCGGCGATCTTCGGCTTCGACGACGCGCCCGCCTCCAACACGCTCGACTCCCATGTCTCGCGGCTGCGTCGCCGGCTGGCGGAAAGCGGGGCGGGCATCACCATCCATGCGCTGCGCGGCGTGGGCTACATGGCCCGGGCGGAATGAGCGCGGCAGCTAGGGTCAGGCCGCACGCCCCTTCCCTGGCGCGCCGCATGATCATCGGGCTGGTCGCCTTCCAGGCGCTGATCCTGCTGCTGTGGACGCTGGCGGAGCCGCTCCGGGCCCGGCCCTCGCTGCAGGACTGGCTGGCAGCCGAGCAGGCCGGCCAGCTCCTGGCCCCCTCCATCACCCGCAGCGCGGCGGGCACCATGGTCTTCGTGCCCACGCCGGAGATGACGGCCTATATGGCGCAGGCGCCGGCCTTCTGGTTCTTCGCGACCGATGGTGACATGGTGATACGGGGCGGCGCGCCGAAGGATCTCGATACGAAGTCGGATCGCGGGCCGTCCTCGATGCTGCGCGGCGCCACGACGCTCCTGCACACCCGTGCCGGGCCGGTCGGCCTGCTGCTGGGCGGGCAGCAGGGCGACCTGCTGGACGGCATCCGGGCCTGGCTGAGCCACCGGCTGCGCCGCTGGCTGCTGGCCGTCGCCCTCATCGCCCTCGGCACCACGGCGCTGACCGTCGGGCTGGTGCATCTGCTGCTGCGCCCGGTGCGGCTGGCGGCGCGGGCCGCGGCGGCGCTGGAGCCCGGCCGGCACGCGCCGGCCCTGCCGGAGACCGGGGTGCCCGCCGAGATCCTGCCGCTGGTCACCGCCACCAACGCCGCCTTCGATCGGCTGGAGCAGGAGCATGAGCGGCAGCGCCGCTTCATCGCCAATGCCGCGCATGAGCTGCGGACGCCGATCACCATCCTCGGCATCCGGCTGGACGAGCTGCCCGAGGGCCCGGCCCGGCAGAAGCTGCGGCAGGATGTGCAGCGGCTCACCCTGCTGGCGAACCAGTTGCTGGATCTCGGGCGGCTGCAGCATGCCGGGCCGCGCCATGACCGGCAGGTGGATCTGGTGGCCCTGGCGCGGGACGCGGTGGCGGAGATGGGGCCGCTGGCGATCGACCATGGCAGCAGCCTCGCCTTCCACACCGAACGGCCGCGCTGGGAGATCCGGGGCGATGAGCAGGCGCTGCGCGGCGTCTTTCTCAACCTGCTGGGCAATGCCCTGGCGCATGGCGGCAAGGCGGTGAAGGTGGAGCTGCGCATCGGCGCCGAGGGCAGCATCGAGGTGGCGGATTGCGGGGTCGGCATCCCGGCGGAGGCACGGGGCCGGGTATTCGAGGCCTTCGAGCGGGCCGGCGGCGGCGCCGGGTCGGGGCTGGGCCTCTATATCGTGCGCGAGGTGCTGCGGGCGCATGGCGCGACGATCGAGCTGCGCGACGGGCGGCCGGGCGCGGTGTTCCGGATCCGGTTCTGAGCCGCCGGGAACGGGCTGCTGGGCGAGACCTTGGCCCGGCGGGCCGATCCCGGCGCGCGGTGGCGCTGGAGCATATTCAACTCCGGCGGAATCGCCGGACGACTCGGAAAATGCGACAGAACAGAAAGCTAGAACGGGTTCACCAGGCACAGGCGCGATGAAACCGCTCTGGTGTCCTGTCCGCGAAGTTCGCTGGATTTCCAGCGAACTTCGCGGACAAGCAGGCCATTAGAGCAGATCGCCGGAGGGCGGCATCGCCCGGAGGCGTGAAGCTGCTCTACAATCCATGAGCTAGAGTGGTTTCGCGCTGCACAGTCAGCGTGAAACCGCTCCAGAGCGTGATCGGTTGAGGTCGAATCGACCGTGAATCACGCGAGCGAACAATGAGCTAGAGCGGGGCGGGTGAGCGCAGCTCAACCGATCCCGCTCTAGCGTTGCGCCGGCGTCCCGGGCAGGCCGCCCAGCCGCCCTCGCCGTTACTCTATCCCTGTCCAGGTGGCGGCCCCCAGGCCGCGCCGGTTTGCTACACTCCCGCGCCGTGCCCCTCCTGTTGCTCCTTCTTCTCCTCGCCCTTCCCGCCCAGGCCCAGCCGAGCCGGGAGGCGGTGCAGGATGCCCGCCGCGCCGCCGCCGCCCAGGCGGAAGCCGCCGAGGCCGCGGCCAGGGCCGCCCGCGCCGCGGCGGAGGAGGAGCGGCGCCTGGCCGAACGCCGGGTGGAGGCCGCCAGCCGCCTGCAAGCCGCGCAGCAGCGCCAGGATGCGGCCGATGCCGAGTACCGCGCCGCCGCCAGCGCCGCCACCGCCGCTCGCCAGGCGGCCCAGGCGCGGATGGAGGCTATCCTGCCCCTGCTGCCCACCATGCTGCGCCTCGGCCTCTGGCCGGCGGAATCCCTGCTGGCCGTCCCCGCCCCGCCGGAGGAGGCGCTGCGCGGGCTGCTGGTGCTGCAATCCCTCTCCCGCGGCATGGCGGCGGAGGTGACGGCGCTGCGCCAGGCCATGGCGGAGGCGGAAGCCCGCGCCGCCGAGGCCGCAAGCCGCGGCGCCGCCCTGCAGGCCGCCGAGGCCGCCGCCCGCCAGGCCGATGCGGCGCTGGAGGCGGAGCTGCGCGCGGCGAAGGAGCGCCGGGAAGGCGCCGCGGATGCCGAGGCCGCCGCCGCCCGCCGCGCCGCCCAGGCCGCCGCCCGGGCCGGCGACCTGGAAGGCGCCCTGGCCCGGCTGGAAAGCGAGGCCCGCGCCGCCGAGCGCCAGCGCGCCGCTGCCGAGGCCGCTGCCCGCGCAAGGGCCGATGCCGCCCGCCCCGCCCCCCGTCAGGACGCCGCCGCCCGGACGCCGGAGCCGCCCACCGCGCGCGGCGGCCGCGCCATGCCGGTGGCCGGCCAGGTCACCCGCGAATTCGGCGCCGGCGGGGAGGGCGGGCCGGCCCGCGGCCTCACCCTGGCCGCCTCGCCCGGCGCCCGCGTGGTCAGCCCCTGCGGCGGGAAGGCGGTGTTCGCCGCCCCCTTCCGCAGCTACGGGCTGCTGTTGATCGTGGATTGCGGCGGTGGCCACCATTTCGTCCTGGCGGGGCTCGAAAAGCTGGATGCCGCGCCGGGCCAGAGGTTGCTGGCCGGGGAGCCGGTCGGGCAGCTCGGCGCCGCGGCGCCGGAGGGCCGCGGCAGGGCGCTGCTCTATCTGGAGCTGCGGCGGGGCGGCCAGCCGGTGGACCCGCGGGGCTGGCTCGCCGCCCGGGGCTGATGAACCCGCCTTCAGCCTGTCCGGAACGGAGACCGTTCCACACGGTTTGAAACATGCGGCGCGGGCTATGCTGGCGCCGGCCCGGGGCGGCCGCCTTCCTGACGAAACGGTAGCCGTTCCGTCAGAGCGGGATAAACCACTCTGGATATTATGTTTCTGGAGTGCGAATTACGCGCTGGCTGTTTCCAGCCGGCGCGAAGCTGCTCTAGGCTAGGGCGGATCGCCGTGGGGCGGCATCGCCCGGGGGCGGGAATCCGCTCTATAAACAGCGGCCTGAAGCATTTTCGGTGAGTGCATGTGACCGAATATGCTCCGGGTCAGTCGGCCGGGGGGACCCGGCCAGAAGGGATACGGGTGGCGGCATGAAGCGCAGGTTCGGGACAGTGGCTTCGGTGACGGCGGCCTTCGCCGCCGGCATCGTGGTGGGGCCGATGGTCGCAGCCTGGGCGCAGGATGGCGGCCGGGCAGAGACCTACCGGCTGCTGAACCTGTTCGGCGACGTGTTCGAACGGGTCCGCGCCGAATATGTCGAGCCCATCAACGACAAGGACGCGATCGAGAACGCCATCAACGGCATGCTCTCCGGCCTCGATCCCCACTCCTCCTACCTCAACCAGCGCTCCTACCGGGACATGCAGGTCCAGACCCGGGGCGAGTTCGGCGGCCTCGGCATCGAGGTGACGCAGGAAGGCGGCTACATCAAGGTCATCAGCCCGATCGACGAGACCCCCGCCTCCCGCGCCGGGGTCAAGGCGGGCGACCTGATCACCCATCTCAACGGCGCCTCCGTCCAGGGCCTGACCTTGCAGGAAGCGGTGGAGCAGATGCGCGGCGAGCGCGGCACCGCCATCCGCATCACCATCCGCCGCGAGGGCGCCGACCGGCCGATCGAGCTTTCCCTGACCCGCGAGGTGATCCGCCCGCAGGTGGTCCGCTTCCGGCTGGAAGGCAACGATATCGGCTATATCCGCGTCACCTCCTTCAACGAGCAGACGGATGTCGGGCTGCGCCGCGCCATCCAGACCCTCCGCCAGCAGGCCGGCAACAATCTGAAGGGCCTCGTGCTGGATCTGCGCAACAACCCGGGCGGGCTGCTGGACCAGGCGGTGCAGGTCACCGACGAGTTCATCGAGCAGGGCGAGATCGTCTCCACCCGCGCCCGCCGCTCCGAGGATGCGCAGCGCTGGAACGCCAAGGCGGGTGACATCGCCCAGGGCCTGCCCATGGTGGTGCTGATCAATGGCGGCAGCGCCAGCGCCAGCGAGATCGTCGCCGGTGCGCTGCAGGACCATCGCCGGGCGATCATCCTGGGCGTGAAGAGCTTCGGGAAAGGCAGCGTGCAGACGGTGATGCCGATTCCTGGCCAGGGCGCCATCCGGCTGACCACCGCGCGCTACTTCACCCCCTCCGGCCGCTCCATCCAGGGGACTGGCATCGAGCCCGACATCGAGGTGCTGGCGCAGCGCCAGGAAGCCACGGCGAACATCCCGCGGGAGCGGGAGGCGGATCTGCGCCGGGCGCTCCGCAATGAGGGCGGGGTGCAGCAGCCCACCGGCGCCGCCATCCCGCCGCTGCAGCTCCCGCCAGGGGTCGCCGAGCGCGTCACCCGCCTGCCGCCGGAAGGCGCGCCGGCGCTGGACCTGACCAAGCCGGAGACGGATTTCCAGCTCCAGCAGGGCCTTTCCCTGCTGCGCAACATCAGCTCGGCGCAGGCGCAATCGCCCTCGCGCCGCGCGGCCCGGTAGAAGGGGCGGCACGACCCTCCCATGGCTGGCTCCGAGCCCGGCTGGGTGGCACCCGCACGGCGGGGCTGGCGCCGGCTGGGGCTGTTCTGGCTGCTGGTGCTGGCGCTGCTGGGCGGCGGCACCGGCGTGCTGCAATGGCTGGGCCCGCCCGAGGCGGTGGAGACCGCGCCCCCCAACCCGCCCGCGGTGCCGCCCCTGGCGGCAGCCCCGCCGCCCCCGGCGCCGCTGGCCGCCACACCGCCTCCGGCGGCGCCAGGGCCGGCGCCTTCCTTGCCCGAGGCCCCGCCACGCCCGGCCCCAATGGCCGCCCCCCCGCCTCCGGCGGCACCGGGGCCGGCGCCACTCCCCGTCGCTGGCGGCAATACGCTGCCGCCGGCGCCGGAGCGCCCTGCCACCCCCACCCCCGGCCACCAGGCGGAGGCCCCGGCCGCGCCGCCCGTCGCGGCCCCTCCCCCCGCACCGCCCGCCGCGTCCCCGCTTGCCCCGGTGGCAGCCGCCCTGCCCGTGGCGCCGGAGCCGCCGCCGCTGGCAGCCGGCCCGATGCGCGGCCCGCCGCAACCCGGGCGCCCAATCCCCGCCGCCGACCCGGCCTTGCTGGAACCCGGCCCCTATGGCCCGCTGCCGCGCATCAGCGGCGAGGGCCGCACCCCCATCCGCACCTATGGCCGCCCCTTCGACCGGCAGGATCCACGCTCCAGGATCGGGCTCGTCATCGGCGGGCTCGGCATCAATGCCGCGGTCTCCGAGGAGGCGATCGCCCGGCTGCCGGGCGGCGTCGCCCTGGCCTTCAGCCCCTACGCCCCGCAACTGCCCCTGCTGCTGGACCAGGCACGGCGCAAGGGCATGGAATTGCTGGTGGCCCTGCCGCTGGAGCCCACCGGCTACCCGCTGAACAACCCGGGCGACCGGGCGCTGCTGACCGGCAATACCGAAGCGCAGAACGAGGACAGGCTGGCCTGGGTCCTCTCCCGCTTCACCGGCTATGTCGGGGCGATCGGGGCGCTCGGCGCCATGCGGGGGGAGCGCTACGCGGCGCTCAGCGACCGCTTTGGGGCGCTGCAGGACGCGCTGCGCAGCCGCGGGCTGCTCTACCTGGACCCGCGGCCGGGGGCGCGGCCGCCGGAACGGGTCTGGGGCCGGGCCATCGACCTGGTGGTGGATGAGCCGGCGACGCGCGGCGAGATCGAGCTGAAATTGCAGGCGCTGGAGAAGCTGGCGCAGGAGAAGGGGGTGGCGATCGGCTATGCCGGCAATGTCTCCCCGGTGGTGATCGATAGGCTGGCGAGCTGGGCCGGCAGCCTGGAAGCGCGGGGCTTCGTGCTGGCGCCGGTGACGGCGCTGCGGCGGGCGCCGGATGTGGCGGAGGCGGCGGGGCCGGCGAGATAGTGTCGGGGGCGCCGCCCCCGAACCCCCGGCAGAGGGCGCTGCCCTCTGCACGCCCGCCGGGGACCGGACCGGTCCCCGGACCCCGGTGGGAGTTTTCGACCCGACTGTTCGACCGTTGCGGAGCCTGCCGGGATGCCGGCGTGGCGGCGACGAAGGTCTCGCTGCCGGGCGCGACGAGGGGGGCGAGCGGCAAACCCGGTCCGGCCGCTACCGCCGGGCGGCCATGTGCGCGACCTGATCCGCCGGAATGCCATTGTGCCGCTTCGGGGGCTGGAAAGCGGCCCCGACGACCGCAGCCTGGAGACGGTGCTGGCGGAAGCCCGGCACAGGCCGTCTCACCTTTCCATGGCGGGGATGGTAGGCTGGCCGCCATGGACCTGCCTTACCGCCCCTGTGTCGGCGCCGCCCTGTTCAACCGCGAGGGGCTGGTGCTGGTCGCCCGCCGCGCCGATCTGCCGAATGCCGAGGGCGCGCCCGGTGGCTGGCAATTGCCGCAGGGCGGCATCGACGCGGCGGAGGATCCCGCCCTCGCCGTCTTCCGGGAGCTGAAGGAGGAGATCGGCACTGACGCCGCCATCATCCTCGGCGAGCATCCGGCATGGCTGAGCTACGATTTGCCGCCGGAGCTGCTGGGCAAGGCGCTGGGCGGCCGGTATCGCGGGCAGCGGCAGAAATGGTTCGCGCTGGGGTTCACCGGGCGGGATGAGGAGATCCGGCTCGACCTCGACCCGCACCCGGAATTCGATGCCTGGCGCTGGGCCCCGCTGGCGGGGCTGCCGGAGATGGCCGTCGGCTTCAAGCGGGCGATCTATGAGGTGCTGGCGCGGGATTTCGCGCGCTACGCCGTGCCGCGATAGGGGGTGCCGGGCATGCTGGGTGCGGTTCTGCTGGGGCTTCTCCTGCTTCTGCTGCTGTGGCTGGTGCTGGTCTACAACCGGCTGGTGGTGCTGCAGCAGGCGACCGGCCAGGCCTGGTCGGATGTGGATGTGCAGCTCAAGCAGCGGCATGACCTGATCCCCAATCTGGTGGAGACGGTGAAGGGCTATGCGACGCATGAGCAGGGCACGCTGGAGCGGGTGATCCAGGCGCGGAACGCCGCGCTCGCCGCCAGCGGCCCCGGCCAGGCAGCGGCGGAGGGCGCGCTGGGCGCCGCTTTGGGCCGGCTGCTGGCCCTGGCGGAGGCCTATCCGGAGCTGAAGGCGAACCGGAATTTCCTGCAATTGCAGGCGGAGCTGGGCGATGTGGAGAACAAGATCGCCGCCGCCCGCCGCTTCTTCAACAACAGCGTCGCCGAGTACAACGCCGCCATCCAGCAGGTTCCCGCGGTGCTTTTCGCCGCAAGCCTCGGTTTCCTGCCCAAGGGCTTCTTCGAGCTGCCCGAGGCGGAGCGCGCCGCGGTAGCGACCCCGCCCAGGGTCCAGTTCTGACGGGCGGTGCCTGAAACTCGGACCGGGGTCCGGGGCCAGGTCCTGGCCCCGGCGGGCGTGCAGAGGGCAGCGCCCTCTGCTGGGGGTTCGGGGGCGAAGCCCCCGAAGGGGCAGCGCCCCCTGCCGGCATCAGGGCCGGGGCTGCTCCGTCGGGGTCGGCGCCGGGTAGGCCCGTGGGTAGGTGATGGCCTCCGGCGGCCCGGGGGGGCGTGGCGGCCCCACCCGCCCGCAGGCGGCCAGCGCGACCAGCGCGAGCAGGGCCAGGGCACGGATCATCCCAGTTTCTCCCGCCATTCGGCCGCTGCCCGGCGCACATTCTCCGGTGCCGTCCCGCCGAAGGAGGTGCGCGACGCGACCGAGGCTTGCACCGTCAGCACGCCATAAATCGCCTCCGTGATGCGCGGCTCCTCCGCCCGCATCTCCGCGAGGCTCAGCCCCGCCAGGTCGCTGCCCTTGGCCTCCGCCTTCTGCACCAGCCGGCCCGTCACATGGTGCGCGTCCCGGAAGGGCATCTTCAGCTCCCGCACCAGCCAGTCCGCCAGATCCGTGGCGGTGGAGAAGCCCGCCCCCGCCGCCGCTTCCAGCCTTGCCGCGTCCGGCTGCATGTCCCGCACCATGCCGGCGATGGCGGCGAGGTTCAGCGTCAGGCTCTCGGCGGCGTCGAAGATGCCTTCCTTGTCCTCCTGCATGTCCTTGAAGTAGGTCAGCGCCAGCCCCTTCTGCACCGTCAGCAGCCCCATCAGCGCGCCGAAGATGCGCCCCGCCTTGCCCCGCACCAGCTCCGCCGCATCCGGGTTGCGCTTCTGCGGCATGATGGAGGAGCCGGTGGTGAAGGCGTCGCTCAGCTTGACGAAGCCGAAATAGGGGTTGGTCCAGATCACGATCTCCTCCGCGAAGCGGCTGAGATGCGTGGCGCACATGGCGCAGGCGAACAGGAACTCCGCGGCGAAGTCGCGCGAGGCGACGCTGTCCAGGCTGTTCCGCGTCGGCTGATCGAAGCCCAGGGCCTGCGCCGTCATGTGCCGGTCGATCGGGAAGCCGGTGCCGGCCAGCGCCGCGGCGCCCAGCGGGCATTCGTTCAGCCGCGCCCGCGCATCGCGGAAGCGGGAGAGGTCGCGGGAGAGCATCTCCACATAGGCCAGCAGGTGATGGCCGAAGGTCACGGGCTGCGCCGGCTGCAGATGGGTGAAGCCCGGCATCACCGTCGCCGCATGCTCCTCCGCCCGCGCCACCAGCGCCCGCATCACATCGGTGATCTGGCCGGACAGCCCGTCGATGGCATCGCGCACCCAGAGCCGCACATCCAGCGCCACCTGGTCGTTCCGGCTGCGCCCGGTATGCAGCCGCTTGCCGGCATCGCCGATCAGCGCGACCAGCGCCGCTTCCACATGGGTGTGGATGTCCTCCAGCGTCTCGTCCCACGCCATGCCGCCGGCTTCGATGCGCTGGGCGATCTCCGCCATGCCACGGCGGATCGCGGCCTCGTCTTCCGCGGAGATGATCCCCACATGCGCCAGCATGGCGGCATGGGCGAGGCTGCCCGCGATGTCCTGCCGCCACATCTTGCGGTCGAAGCCGATCGAGGCGTTGATGGCCTGCATGATGGCGGAGGGGCCGGTGGCGAACCGCCCACCCCATTGGAGGTGACTGGACACGATGGCGATGCTCTCGTCTTCCTGGCTGAAGCGGCGGCGCCTGCTCCTGGCGGCCGGGACCCTAGCGGCGGTGCCGGTATGGTGCAAAGCCGGCGCGTCCGGCCTCGGCAAGCTGAGCGAGACGGGGCCGAAGCCGCTGCCGGAATTCGGCTTCACCGATGCCGAGGGCAAGCCGCATGGGCTGGCGGATTTCGCCGGGCGGGGGCTGCTGATCAATCTCTGGGCCACCTGGTGCCCGCCCTGCGTGGCGGAAATGCCGGCGCTGGACCGCGCCCAGGCGGCGCTGGCGGAGGAGGGGGTGGTAGTGCTCGCCCTGTCCTCGGACCGCGGCGGCCGCGCGCAGGTGGAGCCCTTCTACCAGGCGCGGGGCATCCGCCAGCTCGGGCTCTGGCTGGACCCGCGCGGGGCGGCAGCGCGGGCGCTGGGGGCGCGGGGGCTGCCGACGACGCTCATCATCGACCGGCAGGGGCGGGAAAGAGCCCGGCTGGAAGGGGCGGCGGAATGGGACCAGCCGGACATGCTGGCGGCGATCCGGCGGCTGGTGGCGGTGGAGGAGCCGCAGCAGCGGGCCTGAGGTGAGGGGGGGCTCCGCCCCCTACCGCCGCCAGGGGCGCCGCCCCGCTGGCGGCAGTGCCGCCAACCCCCGCCGGGGGCAAGGCTTCCCCCCGGACCTCGCCCCGGATCAGGGCCGCGTGATGGCGGAAAGCGCCGTCAGGGCCGCATGCGGGCCGGAAAGAATCTCGATGCTGCGGGCGATATCCACCGGCGTCATCCCGCCCGAACGGGTGGCGCCGCGACCCAGCAGGGTCAGCCGCCCCACCAGCTCCTTCACGCCGCGGTCCAGCAGCGGGCCGCCGCCGAGCTTGCGGCTTGCCGCTTCCAGCCCGCGCAGCGCCCGGGCCGCCGCCTCCACCGCCGCCACCTCCTCGTCCGAGGCGCCGTCGCCGGCCAGCAGGCGCTGGGTGGGCGTCACCACCTGCTTTTCCGCCCCCTCCAGGTAGCGGTTGCGGCAGGCCTCCTCCGCCTCCCGCCGCAGGCTTTCCAGCTTCTTCAGCCGTTCCCCGGCCAGCAGGGAGCAGGCCTGCAGATCATCCAGCCGCCGGGCGAGCAGCAGCGCCGCCTCGGCCGCCCGCTCGATGCCCAGCTTCCCGAAGGGCGGCGGCGGGGTGGCCAGCAGGACGTCCAGCGCCTGCACCACCACCGCCCTCGCCTGGGGACTCAGCAGCGCCGCCACATGGGCCACCGAGCCCGGCGCCGCCGCCACCGCCAGCAGCGTGGCCAGCACCACCGCCAGGGGCTGCGGCCCCGCCGGCGCCACGGCGCCCAGGGCGGCACGGCTCAGCGCCTCCTTCGGCCCCTGCGGCGCCGCGGCGAGCGCGGCCCAGATCGCCGCCCCCGCCTGCCAGATCGGCAGGCAGAGCCCGGCGATCGCCTGGTAATCCGCCGGCCCCAGCCCGCTTTCGCCCCATTCGGGCGGCGGCCGGGGCGGCAGGGCCGCGGCGGCGGCCGGCCATAGCAGCGCGCCCAACTCGCCGATCGCCCCGGTATCCGCCGTGGTCAGCCCCTCCAGCGCCTGGGCGGCCCGGGCGGCCTGCGGCGGCAGCAGGGGCAGCAGGATATCCGCCAGCACCGGCAGGGCGGAGCGCGGCAGCGCCGCCTCCCCCCGCCGCCATTCCATCGGGCTGCGGATGGCGCCGTCCATCGGCAGGAAGAGCAGCCGGGCGAGGTTGAGCCGCCGCGGCACGCCGAGCGCACGCAGCCGGGGCCGCACCCGCTCCAGCACCAGATCGGCCTCGCCGCGATGGTCCAGGTGGTCGAGCATGGCGACGATCTTCGCCAGGGCGGCATCCTCCGCCTCGCTGGCGGCCTGGGCCAGGCGGCGGAATTGCTGCAGCGTGCCGGGCGGCGCGGTGCGCAGGCTCATGGCAGCGGACTCGTGCTCGTGGCAATGGGCTCAAGGCAGCAGGCCCATGGCGATGGGCTCATGGCACCAGGCTCGCGACAGCAGGCGCATGGCAATGGGCTCGGGGCACCAGGCTCGCGGCGGCGGGCGCATCGCAATGGGCTCGCGGCACCCGGCTCGCGGCGGCAGGCGCATGGCAGCGGTCTCACGGCAGCCGGGCCCGCAGGGCTTCGTTGCGCGCCACCAGCGCCACCTGCTGGCCGGTCAGCCGGTCATGATTGGCCAGGATGCTGCGCTTCCAGTGGCGCATCAGCGTGGCATGCGCCTCGGCGCGGATGCCGGCCTGTTCCGCCAGCAGGCCCTGCGCCTCGCCGGGCACCACGGGGATCATCGCCACCATCTCCCGCGCTGCCTCGCCGCGCTTTTCGGGCGTCGCCTCGGCCCAGAGCGCGATCAGCAGCTCCCACCCATCCAGCAGCCATTCCGGCCGGGCGAGCTGGGCGAGGATGGGGCCGGGCTCGGCCAGCCAGCGGCGGACCAGGCCCCAGACATCGGCCAGCATCGCCTCCAGCGGCGGCGCCGCCTGCCGCCAGCCGGCCAGGCTGAGATCGGCGCTGGCGCGCAGCAGCCGGGCGAAGGCCCGCTCCGCCTCCCCCAGCCCGGCGGCCCAAAGGCCGACGGCGCGGGCCAGCGCCTCCAGCTCTCCGGCCAGGCGGGGGAGCATGGCGCCCTCCCCGGGGCCGAATAATTCGCAGGCCTCGGCAAGCTGCTGCAGCGCGAGCAGCGCCGCTTCCAGGCCGGGCGCGCCATCCTCCCGGCTGCGGAGCCGCAGCACTTCCCGCGCCCGGCGTTCCAACATCTGCGGGCTTTCCGGCGCCGCCGCCGCGCCTGGCGCAGCCCCGGGCGCGGCCTGGGCCACCAGCGCCGCGAGCAGGGCGTAGAGCCGGACGACCCGGATCCGCTGGCTGGTCCGCTCCGCCTCCAGCGCCGCGCGGGCGGCCGGGCGCCCGGCATAGCCTTCCCGCGCCACCGCCCGCGTCGCCTCCCGCACCAGCCGCGGCGTCACCTTGGGCAGCTTCGCCACCCTTTCCCACATCGCCCGGTCATGCAGGGTGGGGGCGCAGAGATCCGGCAGGGCGGACCAGGGCAGGAGATAGACGCCATCCACCCCCGCCGGGTTGGCGAGGATGAGGTCCGACTGTCCCCTTTCGCCCGGCCGGATGCGGCCGCCCAGCAGGTTCGGCGTGGTGAAGGGCAGCGTCACACCACGCTCGAGGAAGGTCACCGGCTGGTAATGGCCGTTCGCGAAGGGGGCGAGGCGGGAGAACACGTCACGGGACAGCGTGTCCGAGGGCGGCATACCGCACTCTGTTCCAGGACCGGTGAAGGAAGCGTTGCGCACGGGTGCGAAGGACGGGCCGCGCTGACGGGAAGCGGCGGCACGAAGGCGCCCCCCGGCAACACGATACCCGGAGCCGCTTGCCCCGGCCTGGCTATTCGGAGCGCAGCGCGGCGCCGAGCGCGGTGGCGAGCGTCGGGTCCGAGAGCCGGCAGAGGCGCCTGGCCGCCAGCATGGCGAAGCGGTGCAGCAGGGCACGCCGGCGGGAAGGCGCCAGGCGGTGCTCCGGCGGCGGGCGCAGCAGCGCCGCCTCCCCCTCCGCCGCCACCAGCAGCCCGGCCGCCTCCGGCAGCAGCCCCAGCGGGAAATCGGTATCGACGGCAAAGTAGAGATGATCGCAATAGGCACGGTAGTCCGGCCATTTCCCGTCGGCGAGGAAATCCCTCGCGCAGGACTTCACCTCCACCAGCGCAAAGCCGCCATCCGGCAACAGGCAGAACAGGTCGGCGCGGCGGCCGTCCGGCAAGGGGAATTCGGCCAGCGCCGACCAATCCCGCAACAGCGCGTACCGGGTCGCCGCGCGGCAGATCGCCACCGTCCGCTGGGGACTCGTTATGGAATTATCCGTGTCAAACCGCGGCATGGGTCGGGCGTTTATGCAACGCCAACAAAGCAATCACAAATTCGGAACCCAGAGGCTGGCCAATGACAATTCCGTCCGCCATATATGCCACAGAATGATTGCCACACGCTATTCCGTTGCCCTCCATATCCTGCTCCTGGTGGCCGATGAAACCAGCGGCGAATCCACCAGCGCGCGTATGGCCTGGAGCATCGGCACCAACCCCGTGGTTGTGCGGCGCATCGCCGGCCAATTGTCGCGCGCCGGACTTATCACGGTGCAGCGCGGGCCGGGCGGCGCAACGCTCTCCCGCCCGGCGGAGCAGATCACGCTGCGCGATGTGTGGCGGGCCATCCACCCGGAGCGCGAGACGATGATCCGGGTGCACGGCCGGACCAACCCCGCCTGCCCGATCGGCAGCCAGGTGCCGGCCCTGCTGCGCAGCCGCTTCGAGGAGGCGGAGCAGGTGATGCTGGCGCATCTCGGCGGCATTTCGCTGGCCGACCTCGCGGCGCAGCTCCGCCAGCAGCGCAGCGCCGCGGAATAGGCGGGCGCACCACCCTCAGCCGGCCGGCAGCAGCGCGTCGATCGCCTTCGCCAGGCGGATATCCCGGGCGGACAGCCCGCCGGCATCGTGGGTGGAGAGGGTGATCTCCACCCGGTTCCACACGTTGAACCACTCCGGATGGTGGTCCTGCCGCTCCGCCAGCAGCGCTACGCGGGACATGAAGCCCCAGGCGGCCGAGAAATCGGCGAAGCGGAAGCTGCGGGCAATGGCGTCCCGCCCCTCCACCAGGTGCCATTCCGGCAATTCCGCCGGCAGCGCCGCGCGCGCCGCCGCATCCAGCTTCGCCACCATGCCGAACTCCTTGCTTGACGCCGGAAGCGGCCGGGCGCGTGGTGGCGCCATGGCCCCGGACCCGCGCGACCTCTCCCTCCGCCACACCACGCCGCCGAGCCTCGAGGACATCGTCGCCCTGGCGGAAACCGCCCTGGACGCCCTGCCGGAGGCGCTGCGGGAGATGGTGCGCGGCACCGCCATCATCGTCGAGGAGATTCCGGATGACGAGATCCTGGCCGATCTCGGCCTCGAGAGCGCCTGGGAGCTGACCGGCCTCTACCGCGGCGTGCCGCTGACCCAGAAGAGCGTGCTGGACGTGCCGCGGGAGCCGGACACGGTGTTGCTGTTCCGCGAGCCGATCCTGCTGGAATGGATCGAAACCGGCGAGGATCTGTTCCGCCTGGTCCGCAACGTGCTGATCCATGAGATCGGGCATCATTTCGGCCTGTCGGACGAGGATATCGAGCGGCTGGAGAGGGATTAGGGCTCCGACCCGCTGTCCCGATTCCGAATTCCTACGGATTTCGGAATCGGGACACTGGCTTTTGTTTTCAGTGGCCTGCTCGTCCGCTGCGTTCGCTGGAAATCCAGCGAACGCAGCGGACAGGACACCAGGCGGCGTTCTGCACCCGGCGGGCTTATGGCGGGGTCCGGGGGGAAGCCTTCCCCCCGGCGGGGTCCAGGGGCAGCGCCCCTGGCAGGGGTTTGGGGGCCAGGGGTTTGGGAACGGAGCCCCCATCCTCCACCTCCCCCGCAAAGCCCGCCACCGGCACCGCCGCCCCCAGCGCCAACCGCACCCCGACGCGCGAGGCCACCCCCGCCACCTGCCACTCGCCCCCCGGCCCTTGCGCCAGCACCGGCGCCCCGCTCACCCCGCGCGTGCCGGCGCAATCATGCAACAGCAGCGTGCCGCCGGAAGGGTGCGGCGCCCGGCCGATCACCCGGCAGGCGGTATCGGCCAGCAGCACCTCCGCCCGGTCCTGCTGGTAGCCGCCCAGCATCAGCGGGGTGCGCGGCGCCGGCATCTCCCGCATCAACGGCAGGATCCGGTCCGGGGTGCCGAGCGGCGTCTCCAGCACCAGCACCGCCCAGTCCAGCGGGGCCGGCCCGCCGGCGGCGGCGGCGAAGCGGGGGTCAAGGCGGAAGGCGGCGACCCGGGCATGCGCCACATACGCGCCGCGCTCATAGCCCAGCAGGAAATGCACCGAGGATGGGCGCACCATCTGGCGGCTGCGGCCACCGACGAGGCAGTGCGCCGCGGTCAGCACCTGGCGCGGGCCGATCAGCGCGCCGGTGCAGAAGCCGCCGATCTCGAGCTGCACCCGGCCGAGGGCGCGCCAGGGCGCCGCCGCCACCGCCACCGGCTGGCGCGGATCCTGCGGCCCGACGCCGGGCAGCAGCGGGCGGGGCGGCCTTTCCTGCGCCACCGCCGGCAGGGCCAGCAGCAGCGGGAGGAGCGGCAGCCAGCGCCTCACCGGGAAGAGGGCGGCATGACGTTGGCGGTGGCCGGCATCCGCCCAGCCTAGCCGAGGGCGGCAGCGCATGCAGCCCCTCGCCGGGAGCGCCGGCCCCTCATCTCCCGCCAGCCGGGAGGGAGCGGGTTTCGGCAGCCGACGGCCTCCACCGCCAACCCGACCTTCCCCGCCAACGGGGGAGGGAGCGGCTTCCGACAGCCGTCGGCCTCCACCGCCAACCCGACCCTCTCCCGCCAACGGGGGAGGGAGCGGTTTCAGGTATCAGGTATCCGTCCGGCCTCCGCTCCCGGTCCTTCGGCGGGAGCCAGCCACGCAACCCCAACGGGGCCTAATGCCCGTGCCGCGCAGCGGGGCCGCGGGCGCCGGCGGCCTGGACCGCCAGCGCCACCTCCACCTTCCCCGCCCGCTCGAACACCAGGGTGACGGGCAGGCTCTCCCCCGCCTCCACCGCCCGGCTCAGCCCGATCAGCATCAGGTGGAAGCCGCCCGGCTGCAGGGTGACGCTGCCCCCGGCCGGGATCTCGATGGCGGGGACGGGGCGCATGCGCATCACATCGCCCTCCCGCACATGGGTGTGGATCTCCGTCACCCGCGCCAGCGGGCAGGTGGCGGCAACCAGCCGGTCCGGCGCGCTGCCAGCATTGGCGATGGTCAGGAAGCCCGCCCCGGTACCGCCCTGGCCGGCCGCCCGGCTCCAGGGGGCGGAGATGGTGATGCCCCCGGATTGCTGCGCCCTGGCGGCGCCACGGCAGCCGGCCGCGCTCAGCAAGGCGGCGGCGAGGATCATTCGGCGATGCATGACGGCCTCCTTCAGCGCGGGGTCAGGCGGATGAAGGGGGCGGGGCGGGCCAGATCCTCCGCCTGCTGGCCAGCGGCCGGGCGTTCCACCCAGGCCTCGGCCTGGCCGCCCGCGCAGCCCTGGGTGACGGGCAGGGTCAGGGTCCCGCCCGGCTCATTCGGCAATTGCAGCAGCAGGACGAATTCGTCGTACTGCTCGTCCGGCAGGGGCCCGCCGTCCCAGGTGATACGGGCGATTTCCGCCTCTGTCTCATGCCCATGCATGCCATGCATCGCATGCGGCAAGGCGCGGCGCTCGATGCGCAGGGTCCAGCCCGGCTTCGGCATGGGCTTGGCGGTGTAGACGCCCTGCGGCAGCTCCACGGCGATGCGGGTGGTGGCGGCGCTGCCGCAGCCATGCAGCACGCGCAGCGCAACGCGCTGGAAATCGCCGGCAGGGGCGGCGGCAGGGTCCACGGTGACATGGGCGGCGGCGGCGAGCGGGCCGAGCAGCCCGGCCGCGAGGGCGGCGATGGCAAGGCGCATGACAGGTCTCCGAACAGGGGCGTGAGGCGGGCGGCGGCGGCCGGCCCGGCCAGGTGGTGCGGCTGCCGGCGGTGGCGCGCCGCAGGGCGGATTTCCAGAGGCATGGGCCATGGCGGCGGCAGCCGCCGGGCCAGTGTGGCGCGGCCAGGGGCGGCGGGCGCGCGGGCGCCCGGAGGCGAGGCTCGCCTGGCCGGTCCTGCGCGGGCGCGAAGCGCCGGCCGCCGCGATCGCCGCCCGCCCGGGAGCCGGCGGTCCCTGATGCGCGGCGGGCGGCGACGGCGCGGCGCCCGCCTCAGGCCATGGGCGGGGCGCGCGCCTTGCCGGCAGGGGCCTCCCGCGCCGCGCCCGGTCGCGCTGGGGCCGGCGGCGGCAGCCGCCCCGCCTCTCGCGGCGGGGCCAGGCGCGGCGGCGGCACCGGCAGGGCCGGCACCGCCACCAGGCAGGCATCGCAATGGAGGGCGGCGGGCAGCGCCGGCGCGTCCGGGTCCGGCACCAGCCGCACCCCGCCCTCGGCCGCGCAGATCGTTAGCAGGGCGGCGGCCACCGGGTGCGGCGCGCCGAAGGGCTCCAGCAGCAGCGCCAGCGCCAGCAGCAGCCGGGGCAACGCCCGGGGGGACCCGGCGGCGCAGGTCACACCCAGGCCCGCCCGTTGCCTTGAGCCGGTTTTGCCGCGGCGGCCCGTGCCAGGCTCCGGACAGGGACCGCCGCCGGGCCCGCGCGGCGCCGCGCGGCGGCGTCGCAGGGAAACTCAGGCCAGCTCGTACTCCACCTCCGGCACATAGACCGCCGCTTCCTTGCCGAGACGCGAGGAATACAGGGTGAAATGCTCCACCGCCACCGGCGGCGCGCGGAACAGGTTATGCGCCTGGACATAGGCGATGACCTTCTCCGGCGGGGAGCGCTCCACCCGCGCCAGCGTGACATGCGGGGCGAAGCGCTTGCGCTCCGGCGTCAGCCCGATGCGCTGCAAGGCGGTTTCCACCTTGCATTGCAGGTGCTGCAGCGCGTCGGTCTTCTCCACCCCGACCCAGAGGGCGCTGATCCGCCCGCCCTTCTCGAAGGTGCCGAGGCCGCGCAGCGTCAGCTCGAAGGGCCGGGCGCGAATCTGCGCCAGGGCCTCATCCACCTCCTCCGCCTGCCAATTCTCCACCTCGCCGATGAAGCGCAGCGTCAGGTGGTAATTCTCCGGCGGCACGAAGCGGGCGCCGGGGATGCCGCCCGGCAGCAGCATCAGCTGCTCCTTCACTTCGGCCGGCAGGGCCAGGGCGACGAACAGACGGAGCATGACGCAGCCTCCTTGTCGTCCAGGGCGCGCCCGGATGGGCGCGCCGGTCAAGCCTCGGGGCCGCGGCCGCCGCCTCAGGCGGGCGGCGGCACGCGGTCCAGCAATTGCGCCACGGCGGGCAGGATGCGGCGGACCATCTCCGCCACGCCGCGCTGATTGGGGTGGATGCCGTCCGGCTGGTTCAGCGCCGGATCGCCCGCCACGCCCTCCAGGAAGAAGGGGTAGAAGACCACCGCCGGCCGGGCAGCCGCCAATTCGGCGTAGATTGCGGCGAATTCCCGGCCATAGGCGGCGCCGAGATTGGGCGGCGCCAGCATGCCGGCCAGCAGCACCGGGATGTTCGCCGCCGCCAGCCGGTCGAGGATCGCCGCCAGATTGGCCTTGCTGGCCGCAGGCGGCAGCGCCCGCAGCCCGTCATTGCCGCCGAGCGCCACGATCGCCGCCTGGGGATGGTCCGCCAGCGCCCAGTCCAGCCGGGCCAGGCCGCCCGCCGTGGTATCGCCGGAAACGCCCGCATTCAGCACCTTCACCGGGCGCCCCGCCGCCTGCAAGGCGGCTTGCAATTGCGGCACGAAGCCCTCGTCCTGGGGCAGGCCGAAGCCCGCCGTCAGGCTGTCCCCCAGCGCCAGCAGGCGGAGGGGGGATTGCGCAATGCTTGGCAACACGCCGATACCGGTCAGGACGGTTCCGAGCACGACCCGCCGCCCCATGTAGGGGCCGGGCCGGCTGGCCCCGACCCTCAGCAGCGCGGCATCCCGGAGCCCCATGGACACCATCGCGAGCCACCTCCGATCCCCGGCCGAAGGCCGATCCGGCGAATCGCTGATCGCCGCCCGGGACCTGACCTTCAAGGTGGCGGGGGCGGCCGGCGAGGTCAACATCCTCCGCGGGATCGATCTGGAGATCGGCCGGGGCGAGGCGGTGGGGCTGGTCGGCCGCTCCGGCTCCGGCAAGACCTCCCTGCTCATGCTGCTGGCCGGGCTGGAACGGCCGAGCGGCGGGACCCTGGTGGTGGCGGGGCAGGAGCTGGCGCGGCTGGACGAGGACGCCCTGGCGCGGTTCCGGCGGACGCATCTCGGCATCGTCTTTCAGGCCTTCCATCTGGTGCCGACCATGACGGCACTGGAGAACGTCGCGGTGCCGCTGGAATTCGCCGGGCGGCGGGACGCTTTCGAACGAGCCGAGGCGGCGCTGGGTTCGGTGGGGCTGGGCCACCGGCTGGGGCATTACCCCGGCCAGCTTTCCGGCGGGGAGCAGCAGCGCGTCGCCCTGGCCAGGGCGGTGGTGGCGGAGCCGCCGCTGCTGCTGGCCGATGAGCCGACCGGCAATCTGGACGGCGCGACGGGCGAGGAGGTGATGTCCCTGCTCTTCGGGCTGCGGGAGAGGCTGGGCACCACCCTGCTGCTCATCACCCATGACGCCGCCCTGGCGGCGCGCTGCGGCCGGGTGCTGCGGATGGAGGATGGACGGATCGTCTCCGGCTGAGCCGCGTTGGGGCTGGCGAGGAGGATCCGACCCATGCGGCTGCTGCTTCTGCTGCCCCTGCTGCTCGGCCTCACCGGCTGCGGCCTGGTGGCGCTGCCCTTCCGGGTGACGGGGGATGTCGTCTCCGTGGTGCCGGTGGTCGGCAAGCCCGTCGGGGCGCCGATCCATGCGGTGGGGGATGCGATAGACTAGAGCGTGATCGGTTGAGGTCCTGCCCGCGCAGTCCGCTGGATTTCCGGCGAACGCAGCGGACGAGCAGGCCCACTGGAAACACAAGCTGGTGGCCCGAGAACGAAGTCCGCAGGACTGCGGAATCGGGACACCAGCGCAATATCCGATCAGGTGGAATCACCCGATCGGATTTCCTGCTCCGGAAAATATAATGTCGGGAGCAGCTTATCTCCGATCTGACGGATCACGACGTGATCCGTCAGATCGGCGGCTGCCCTGGCCCATTATCCGGTCGCATTTTCCGAGTCGTCCGGCGAGTCCGCCGGCCTGAAAATGCTCCAAGGGGCGGGGGGGGCGCCGGGCGCCCCCCCGCCGGCTCAGCGCCTGTCCATGGGCGCTACCGGCGCCGGGGCCGGGAGGGAGACCGACTCCAGGATGCGCTGGGCGGACTGGCCATGCGCCTGGATCACCGGCAGGTATCGGGTGGCGAAGGCCTTCACGTCCGGATCCATGCCGTTCAGCGCCTGCTGCTGGTACAGCGCCGCCTGCAATTGATGGTCCTGCACCTGCTGCAACATGTATTGCTGGTCGAAGGCGGGGCCGGAGAGCTGTGCGAGCTGCCGGTTGGCGTTCACCCTTCCCGGATCGAGCGCGGTGGGGGGCGTCACGCCCTTGCTGCGCGCCAGGGCCAGGAGCTGCTCATTCACCGCACTGTGGTCGCGTTCCATCTGCGCGGCGAATTGCTGGATGGCCGGGTTGCTGGAGTAGCGCTGCGCCATCTGGCCCAGCGCCACTTCCCCGGCCCCGCCCGAGGCGGCCTGCATGAGGAAGTTGTTGTCGGCGGACGAGAGGGAGGGGCTGCCCTGGCCGCTGCAGGCCGCGAGGCCGAGCGATGCTGCCAGGAACAGGCTGGGTATGGGACGCATCTGCCTTGTCTCCACCAAGTGACAGGGGTGGCAAGCCAGGAAGGCCGGCCGGGTTGCCTGCGCCGCGGTGGATTGATGGGGCTTTGCCCCCGAACCCCGCCAGGAGCTCTGCCCCTGGAGGGTGGACCACCCCCGGACCCCGGTGGGAATCCGGACCCGACGGTTCAACCAGCCGGACTCTCCGGCACCAGCGCCGCCACCGGCAGCTCGCCCAGCAGCGCAGAGAGGTTCAGCACCTCCCCTTCCAGCACGGCGCCGCTGATCAGGTCCCGCCACCGCGCGGCCGCCAGGGGCGGAGTCAGCCGCAGCTCCCCCACCTCCCGCGCCGGGAAGCGGCGCACCGCCACCAGCAGCGCCGCCTCGCCATGGCAGCGGAGGAAGGTGCAGAGCTGCTCGCCCGCCTCGCCTTCCGCCGTCACCGGCTGGTAGTCGCCCGCCGCATACAGCGCCGGCGCCGCCCGCCGATGCGCCAGCAGCGTCGCCGTCACCGCCAGCTTGATGCGGCCGTCGCGCCAATTCTCCCGCATCTGCCGCAGCGCGGCGCGGCGGTCCCCTTCCAGCGCCGCCTCCACCTCGGCCAGCAACCGCGCCCGCGCGGAAAAATCCACCGGGCGGCGATTGTCCGGATCCACCAGGCTCAGCTCCCACAGCTCCGCCCCCTGGTAGAGATCCGGCATGCCGGGCACGGTCAGCTTCAGCGCCGTCTGCACCAGGCTGTTGTCCACGCCCAGCCGCGCGACGCGCGCCTGGAAGGGCAGGAAAGCATCGAGGAAGGCGGAGGACGCGTCGGGCGAGAGCGCATCCCGCACGAAGCCCAGCAGCGCGTCCTCGTAAGCCGTATCGGGCGCGGCCCAGGAGGAGCGGAGCTTCGCCTCGCGCACCGATTTGCGCATCGCCCCTTCCAGCCGCGCCGCGAAATCGGCGATCGCGGCGGGCTCCGGCGGCGCTTCCGTCAACTCCGCCGGCCAGGCGCCGAGCAGGAGCTGGTAGAACAGGTATTCATCGTTGCGGTCGGGCGGCGCGGTGCCTTCCACATCGCCGCGACGGGCGCGCAGGATGCGGCTCCAGCCATGCACCTGGCGGGCCCATTCCTCCGGCATCTCCGCCAGCACCGCCAGCCGCGCCCGCACATCCTCGCCGCGCTTGGTGTCGTGGGTGGAGGTGGTGAGCATCGCCTGCGGCCAGCGCTTCGCCCGCGCCGCATTGGCGCGGTGGAAGCCGGCCAGCGGTACGCCGAACACATCCGGGTGGCCGCCGACCTCGTTCAGCGCCACCAGCCGGTTCCAGCGGTAGAAGGCGGTGTCCTCCAGCCCCTTCGCCATCACCGGGCCACTGTATTGCTGCACCCGCATGGCGAAGCGGGTGACGACATGGCGGCTGAAGCCGCTGCGCGGCGCCGCCACCAGCTCGGTGGACAGCAGCCGGTGCAGGAAGTCGAAGGTGCTGGGGTCGAGGTCCGGCTCGCTCCGCCGCGCCCAGGCCACCGCCCAGTCCAGGTCGCGGCGATCCGCCTCGGCCGGCGTGCCGTTGCCGTCCACATAGGTGCGGTAGACCGGAAAGGCGGCGATGATGGCGCGCAGCGCGCGGCCCAGCAGGTTGCGGGTGAAATCCGCCGTCTTCGGGTTCTGCCTTGCGATGCGCCCGGCATCGCGGGCCAGCACGTTCAGCTCGCTGGCCATCTCGTTCGCCATGATGCGCAGCTTGCAGTCGCGCACCACCTCCTCGAAGGGCGGGACCGGGCCGGTGAAATCGGCATAGGCGCGGGTCAGCCCTTCCTCGCCCGCCTGGTCCAGCAGCACGCCCAGCACGAGGTTGGTGAACTCATAGCCGGTGGTGCCCTCCACCGGCCAGTCCTCGCGCAGCGATTCGTGCCGCGCGAGAATCTTCTCTACCAGCAGGTAGAAGGGGCGCGGCGCCTTCTCCCGCAGCCGCGTCAGATAGCCCTTCGGGTCCAGCAGACCGTCCACATGGTCGATGCGCAGCCCGTCCAGCGTGCCGTCTTCCAGCAGGGCGAAGATCAGCGCATGGGCGTGGTCGAACAGCTCCGGCAGCTCCATGCGCACGCCGGCCAGCTCGTTCACGTTGAAGAAGCGGCGGTAGTTGATGTCGTCCGCCGCGACGCGGAAATGCGCGGCGCGCCAGTGCTGGTCCTGGATCAGCGCATCCAGGGCGCGCCAGCTTTCGAACAGATCCTTCTCGCCGTTCAGCCGGTCCACCGCCTGCTGCACGGCCTGCCGCACCGAGGAATCCTCGCGGGCCAGCGCGGCGAGTTCCGCCTTCAGCTCCCGCGCCCGCTGCGCCACGTGCGGGCGCCAGTCCGGCAGGCCGGAGAAGGCGTCGCCCAGCCTTTCCAGCGCCGGGTGGGCATCGCCCAGGATGCGGGCATAGTGCAGCGGGCAGATGGGCAGCTTGTGCGTGCCATAGGCCCAGATGGCGAAGCCGCCCTCCTCGGCGTCGAAGCGCAGTTCCAGCTCCCCGGCTTCCAGCACCACGCCATACTGGTCGCCGAGGAAGGGCACCAGCAGCTTGCCGGCCAGGTAGCGGCGGTCCGGGTCCCAGTCGATGTCGAACCAGCCCGCATAGGCGGAGTCCACGCCCCATTCCAGCACGTCCAGCCACCACGGGTTGTCGGCGCCGCCGACGCCCATGTGGTTGGGCACGAAATCCAGGATCTGGCCCAGCCCATGCGTGCGGAAGGCGGCGCACATGGCGCGGAATTCGGCTTCCGTCCCCAGCTCCGGATTCAGCGCGGCGTGGTCCACGATGTCGTAGCCATGCAGGCTGCCGGGCCGCGCCTTCAGCCAGGGCGAGGCATAGACATGGCTGATGCCGAGCCTGGCGAGATAGGGCGCCAGCGCGGCGGCCTCGCGGAAGCCGAAGCCGGCATGGAATTGCAGGCGGTAGGTGGCGCGCGGCGGCGCCGCCTCGCTCACGCCGCTGCCTCCACGACGGACCAGCGGAGGAACCAGGCTCCGCCCGGCTCACCCTCCTGCCACAGCACCCGCCCCGGCGGCAGCGCGACGTCCAGCGGCCGCGGCGAGAGGTTGGCGGCAAGGTGCAGCACATCCTTCCCGCCGTCCCAGCGCACCGTGACGGCCGATTCGCCCAGCACCTCGAACGCCCCGCCATGCCGGATGCCGGGCAGGCGCGGGACGATCTCCGCCTGCCGCACCGCCAGCACGCGGCGATACCAACCCAGCCATTCGGCATGCGGCGCCTGCTCCGCCTGCTCCCAGCGCAATTTCGCGCTCTGGAAGGTGGCCTCCGCCATCGGGTCGGGGATGCGGGCGCGGCGGGCGGGGTCGGCGAATTCCGGGAAGCGGGCGAATTCCGCGCGCCGCCCCTCCCGCACCGCCTCCGCCAGGTCGGGGCCAAGGTCGCAGAAGAAGGGGAAGGGCTGCGGTGCCGCCCATTCCTCGCCCATGAACAGCATCGGCACTTGCGGCAGCAGCAGGTAGGTGGCGGCGATGGCCCGCAGCGCCGCCGGCGAGGTCAGCGCGCCGAGCCTCTCCCCGAAGGCGCGGTTGCCGATCTGGTCGTGATTCTGGATGAAACCGATGAAGGCAGCGGGCGGCAGCCCGGCGCTAGGCTCGCCGCGGGGATGGCCGCGATAGGGCATGTCCTCGCCCTGGAAGGCGAAGCCCTCCGCCAGGGCGCGGCCGAGCTTCCGCGTATCCCCCAGATATTCCGCGTAGTAACCGCTGGATTCGCCGGTGGCCGCGACATGCAGCACATGGTGCAGGTCGTCGTTCCACTGCGCCGTGTGCTGCAGCGGCCGGCCGGCGGCGTCGCGCCGCAGGCGGCGCGCCTCGTTATGCTCATTCTCCAGCACCAGATGGATCTCGCGTTCCGGCGCTGCGGCGCGCAGCCGCTCGGCCAGCTCCTGCAGGATGTGGCGCGGGCTGTCATCCAGCATGGCGTGCACCGCATCCAGCCGCAGCCCGTCCAGATGGAATTCCTCCACCCAGTAGAGCGCGTTGTGCAGGAAGAATTCGCGCACTGTCTCGCTGCCCGGGCCGTCGAAATTGATCGCGGCGCCCCAGGGCGTGTGGTGGCGTTCGGTGAAGAATTCCGGTGCGACGGACCAGAGGTAATTCCCCTCTGGCCCGAAATGGTTGTGCACGACGTCCAGCAGCACCATCAGCCCGCGGGCGTGCGCGGCATCGACCAGCGCCTTCAGATCCTCCGGCCGGCCATAGCTGGCATCCGGCGCGAAGGGCAGCACGCCGTCATAGCCCCAGCCCCTTGCGCCGGGGAATTCGGCCACGGGCATGATCTCGATGGCGGTGATGCCGAGCGCCACCAGGTGGTCCAGCTTGCCGATCGCGGCGCGGAAGCTCCCTTCGGGGGTGAAGGCGCCGACATGCAGCTCATAAAGCACCGCCTCCTCCCAGGGGCGGCCGCGCCAGCCGGCATCCGTCCAGAGATAGGCGGCGGGGTCCACCACCTCGCTCGGGCCGTGCACATCCTCCGGCTGGAAACGGGAGGCCGGGTCCGGCACGCGCAGCCCATCCGGCAGCACGAAGCGGTAGCGGGTGCCGGGGCCGGCCAGATCGGTCAGCAATTCATGCCAGCCGGCGCCGGCATGGCGCATCGGCAGGGGGGCGGTGGCGCAGTCCAATTCCACCCCCACCGCCTCATGGGACGGGGCCCAGAGGCGGAAGCATACGCCCTCGGCGCGCAATTCGGCGCCGAAGGGCATGCGGTGGGCGCGGCACAGGGGCTGGGCAACGGGGTGCGACATGCGGGGGGATGCTCCGTCGCCGGGTCAACCGCGCAGCCTGGCTTCCGTTCCGCGACCTGGGGAAAAACGGGGATGAGAATGAAGGGGAGATCGGGGGCTTTGCCCCCGGACCCCGACCAGGGGCGCCGCCCCTGGACCCCGCCGGGGCCAGGACCTGGCCCCGGACCCCGGTCCGAATCTGGACCCGAGGGTTGAACCTGCCGTCCCATTTCGAGCGCTGCGTCGCCCCGCCAGGCCCAACGCCCCTGGCCTTCACCCCCGCCGCCAGCCAATTGACCGGGGTGAAGACCCCCACCCAAGCCGCCGAATTCGAAATCTTCCTTGCCACACTCCCAGGGCTGGAGGACACCCTCCGCGCCGAAATCCAGGGCAAGGGCTTCCGGCAGCCTCGCGCCGTCCCCGGCGGCGTCACCATCCGCGGCTTCTGGCCGGAGGTCTGGCGCGCCAATCTCTGGATCCGCGGCGCCAGCCGCGTGCTGGCGCGGGTGGATGCCTTCCGCGCCGAGCATCTCGGGCAGCTATACGGCCGCGCCCGCCGCACCCCCTGGGCCGCCATCCTGCGCCCGGACATCCCCTTCCGGGTGGAGGCGAGCTGCGCCGCCTCCCGCATCTACCACAGCGGCGCCGCGGCGGAGCGGATCGCCGCCGCCATCCGGGATGCCATCGGCGCCCCCGTCTCGCCCGAGGCCGACATCCTCGTCCGAGCGCGGATCGAGCATGATCTCTGCACGCTCAGCGTCGATACCTCCGGCGAGCTGCTGCACCGCCGCGGCTACAAGCAGGCCGTCGCCCGCGCGCCGCTGCGCGAGACCATGGCCTCGCTCTTCCTGCAGCAATGCGGCTTCACCGGCGGGGAGCCGGTGCTGGACCCGATGTGCGGCGCCGGCACCTTCGTCATCGAGGCGGCGGAGATCGCCGCGCGCCTCAACCCCGGCCGCGCCCGCCACTTCGCCTTCGAGCATCTGGCGAGCTTCGACCCGGCGGCCTGGGCGCGGATGCGCGCGGTGCAGAGCCAGCGCGAACCCGCCGCCCGCTGCTATGGCAGCGACCGCGACGCCGGCGCCGTCGCGGCGAGCCGGGCGAATGCCGAGCGCGCCGGCGTGGCGGCCTGGACGGAATTCCGCCGGGCGACAATCAGCGAGATCCTGCCGCCGGCGGGGCCACCAGGGCTGGTGATGGTCAATCCGCCCTATGGCAGCAGGATCGGGGAGCGGGAGGCGCTGCTGCCGCTCTACCAGGCGCTCGGCCAGCTTCTGCTGCGGCGTTTCAGCGGCTGGCGGGTTGGCCTGGTGACCAGCGAGAAGCGCCTGGCCCAGGCCACCGGCCTGCCCTTCCTGCCGCCTGGCCCGCCCGTGCCGCATGGCGGGCTGCGCATCACCCTGTTCCAGACCAACGCATTGCCTTGAAGCAGTCCGAGAGAGGCGTCGCACCGTAAGGCGCGCCTTCCCCCTCGGGCATCGGACGAGTGCGTCCGATCCGCCAAAGGCCGAAGGACCTTTGGAAACCTTGCGTTTTGCGCCTCGACCGTCGGGTCCGGACTCAAGGGTTCAAAGCAACTGTCTTGGCGGTTATTTCGCTGTGTTCATGTTCTGGCTGGAATGCGTGGGGTTCCAGGGCTTCCGGGTGCGGAGGATGGCGTTGAGGGTGACGGCGAG
>NZ_SRXO01000024.1:17321-96193 GCF_008360935.1 Siccirubricoccus phaeus | reverse complement strand
TCTGCAAGCTGAAGGACTTCAAGCGCATCGCCATGCGCAGCGAAAAGACCGACCAGAGCTTCGCCGCGATGATCTACCTCGCCACCACCGTGATCCACTCACGCTAAATCTCAACAGACCCTAGAGCAGATCGCCGGAGGGCGGCATCGCCGGAGGCGTGAATCTGCTCTACAATCCATAAGCCAGAGCGGTTTCGCGCTGCACAGTCAGCGTGAAACCGCTCTAGTGTCCCGATTCCGCAGTCCTGCGGATTTCGTTCTCGGGCCACTAGCTTTGTTTTCAGTGGCCTGCCTGTCCGCTGCGGTCGCTGGACATCCAGCGAACTTCGCGGGCAGCCCGGCCTGCAAGAGCCGTCCGGCGTTCGGCCCGGGCGGGCGCATTCCCTGCCCTGGCGGCGCGGCTCAGCGGCGGCGGGATGAGCGGGCGCGGCCGGGCAGCGGCGGCAGGGCCCGGCGGGTCAGGCCGCCGCCTCCGCCGTCGCGGCATGGCGCTCCGCCACCTCGGCGGCGATGGCGCGCCAATCCTCGCGCTCCTTCTGCCCCGGCTTGCGGGCGCCGAAGAGCTGGGCGAGGACGCCACCTGCCGCGTCCAGCAGCTCGATGCTGGTCACCGCGCCATCCTCGGTGGGCTTCACCACGCGCCAGGCGGAGGCCACGCCGGCCTCCCGCAGATGCAGGTTGAAATCCGGGTCCAGCACGTTGAACCAGCCGCCGGAGGAGGGCAGCAGCCGGCGGATCAGGCCGGTATGGATCTGGATGGCGGAGCGGTTGCCGACGAAGACCATGATCGGCACTTGCTGCTCCGCCGCCAGGGTCAGGGTGGCGCGGCCGGCCGCGGCGGGGTCCAGCGGGCGGGAAAGGTCGTCGCCGGCCAGCGCCAGGGCCTGGCGGCGGCTGGCGCGGTGCTGGCGCAGCAGCTTCACGAAATCATGGGTGTCGCGCAGCGCCAGCCAATCGGTGCGGAGCGCGGCAGCGTCCACCGCGCCTTCGGCCTCCGGCGCCGCGCGGGGGGTGGCCCGCTCCGGCGGGGGCGGCAGGGCGGGGGCGGCGAAGCTCGCCACCAGCGCGTCCCAGGCGCGGAGATCGGTGCGGCCCTCCAGGGCGAAGATCTTGTGCGCCGCCTCCCCCGCCTTGTCGAAGATCTGCAGGGAGGGGCGCGGGCCGCCGACCGCGAAGGCATGCGCCCAGCCGCCGGGGAAGAGCCGCAGGTCGATATCCGGACCGAGGACGAGGATATGGCCCGGCCCGCTCGAGATCTCCTCGAACCGGCCATGGCGCTCATGCACCGCGTGTTCGTTGCGGGTCAGCGCCATCACCGGGCCGAGGCTGCGGCAGGCGACGATCAGCGCCGCCCAGTCCGGCCGGAGCGGGGTGGCGGGGCCGGTGACGCCGCTGCCCACCAGCGCGGCTTCCGTGGCGCCGAGGCGCTGGGCGGCGTCCCGGGCGCGGAGCTGCGGCAGGCTGCGGCGCAGCTCGACGTAGCGTTCGGCCAAGGGGCGCTCGGCCAGCGGGCGTTCCGTCTGCGGGCGTTCGCCAATCGGGCGTCCGCCGAGGGGGCGTGGGGCCAGGGAGGGCACGGGCGGGGTTTCCTTCAGGGTCAGCGCGGACAGGGTCGAGGGAGGCGAGACGACGCGGCCCCTCCCCCGGGTGGCGATGCAGCGTCCGTCGCAGGGGCGGGTTCGACAGGGCGCATCGCAGCGGCGCCCCAGGGCGCGGGCGGCGCCATCCTGCGGGAGCTGGCGGGAGGCGCAGCGGGCCGCACCCCCTGCAGGTCACCGGCGGGGCAAGGCCGGGCGCCCTTCCCCGCCATGCCGGTCTGGCTGGCCTGGGGAGCGGGCTATTTGGTCAGGATGAGCTTGCCGGCGGCGGTCAGCCGCAGGCGATACATATCCTCGCCATGGCGGATGCCGACTTCGCGGTTGCCGCGAAGCAGGTCCGCGCTGACCAGGATATGGGGCGGCCGCGGAGCGGGCGGCGGCCGCAGGGCCGGTTCGGACTTGACGGTCTCGGTCATATGGCACCTCCGGGAGCGACTCCTCGCTGTTGGGCAGCTTAATGTGATTGAGAGGCATTCGCAACTGCGCTGAACCTCCGGGCGACGGTAGAAAATTGCACCTCAAGCTTCTTTTTTTGCATGGCGGCGGCGGAACGGGCTCCAGGCCTTATTTTCAGTGGCCTGCCTGTCCGCGCCGTTCGCTGGAATCCAGCGAACAGAGCGGGCAGGATACCGGGATGCGCCGCCGCCCCTGCCGCGCCCGGAGCCCGCCCATGCCCGACCGCCGCCAGCTCAACCTGAACCTCTTCATCTACCCCGACGGCCACCATGAAGCGGCCTGGCGCTACCGGGAGGCCGAGATCGGCGCGCTGACGCAGCTCGGCTGGTACCAGGCCCTGGCGCAGCGGGCGGAGGCGGCGAAGATGGATGCCGTCTTCTTCGCCGACGGCCCGGTGCTGGCGCAGAACATCGCCTTCGCCCCGCGCTTCCGGCTGGAGCCGACCACCCTGCTCACCGGCATCGCCGCAGCGACGCAGCGGATCGGGCTGATCGCCACCGCCTCCACCACCTATCACGAGCCCTACAACCTCGCCCGGCTGTTCAGCTCGGTGGACCATCTGAGCGGCGGACGGGCCGGCTGGAACATCGTGACGACGACCGATGCCGGCGCGGCGCAGAATTTCGGGCTGCCGGAGCACCCGCCGCATGCCGAGCGCTACGCCAGGGCGGAGGAATTCCTGGAGGTGGTCACCGCGCTCTGGGATTCCTGGGAAGACGATGCGGTGATCGCCGACCAGGCAAGCGGGCGCTATGCCGACCCGGCGAAGATCCACCGGCTGGACCATGCGGGACAATTCTTCAAGGTGCGCGGGCCGCTGAATTCGCCGCGCTCGCCGCAGGGGCGGCCGGTCTATGTGCAGGCGGGGTCCTCCGAGGATGGCCGCGGCTTCGCGGCACGCTGGGCGGAGGCGATCTTCACCGCGCACCAGACGCTGGACAGCGCGCAGGAATTCTACGCCGACATCAAGGCGCGCGCCGCCGGGCTGGGGCGGCGGCCGGAGCAGGTGAAGGTGCTGCCGGGCCTCAGCCCCTTCATCGGCGGGACGGAGGCGGAGGCGAAGCGGCTGCAGGCCGAATTCGACGCGCTGGTGCAGCCGGGCTACGCGCTGCAACAGCTCGGCGCGATCCTCGGCGTGGATGTCTCGCGGGAGGCGCTGGACGCGCCTTTCCCCGAGCATCTGATCCCCCGGCAGGGGCCGCGCGCCGCGGCCTCGCGGCTGCAGCTCGTGGCCGGGATCGTGGCGCGGGAGAAGCCGACGCTGCGGGAGCTGCTGCACAAGCTGGCGGGGGCGCGCGGGCATTTCGTGCTGGCGGGGACGCCGGAGCAGATCGCCGGCCATATCGAGACCTGGTTCACCCAGGGGGCGGCGGATGGATTCAACATCATGCCGCCCTGGATGCCGGGCGGCTTCCACGCCTTCGCGGCGGAGGTGATCCCGCTGCTGCGGCGGCGCGGGCTGTTCCGGGAGGAATACACCGGGACCACGCTGCGGGAGCATTACGGGCTGGATCGGCCGGAGAGCCTGTTCGCGGCGGGGGCGAGGCGGCTGGCATCCTAGTGTCCCGATTCCGAAGTCCTGCGGACTTCGCTCTCGGGCCACTAGCTTTTGTTTTCAGTGGCCTGCTTGTCCGCTCCGTTCGCTGGAAATCCAGCGAACTTCGCGGGCAGGACACTAGAGCATTCTCCCTGCGCCGAGGCGCAGAGAGGGTGCTCCAGGTCCTTGTTTGAGCCAGCGAGCAAATTACTCCGATCAGTGATTCCACCTGATCGGAGCTTGCTCCGGCAGCCCGGCTGCCCGCCCTTCCCGCTGCCCGTTGTCCTGCCGCGGCTTTGCCGCGGCAGGCTGTGCGAGGCGCAAGTCAGGCGGCGACTCACGGGGCCCCACGAAGCCGCGCCAGCGGCTTCGTGGGGAGCTAGACGAACGCCTCCCGCTGCGGCACCCCCAGCAGATGCCGCCCCACGGTTTCCAGATGCCATGGCGTTCCCTGCAGATGCTGCGAGACCGCCATGGCGTCGCGCAGGCGCCGCTCGAAGGGATTGGCCTCCAGCACCGAGGTCGTGCCGCCAGCGCGGTAGCAGGCCACGGAAATATCCGTCGCCTCCCGCATCGCCGTGGTGGTGGCCAGCCGCACCGCCATGCGCGTCGGCATGCTCAGCGCGCCACTCCCCTCCGCCTCCGCCCAGGCCTCCTTCAGCGTGCCGAAGAGGTACATGCGGTGGGCGCGGAGCTTCGCCTCCAACTGGGCGATTTCCGACTGCACGCTGTGATTCTCCGCCATGGGCTGGGCGCCGGCACGGGCCTGCTTGCCGCGGGCCAGGGCGATGTACTCGTCCAGCAGCGCTCGCGCCACGCCGAGCGCGGTGGCGGAGAAGCCCGCCGCATAGCAGAGATGCGAGGTGAAGAGGGTGACCGGCGTGGTGATGCGCCGCTCCGCCAGCCGGTCCCGAAAGCAGGCATGCGCGTCCGGCACGAAGAGATCCGTCACCTCATAGGCATCGCTGCCGGTGCCGCGCAGGCCGAGGGCGGCCCAGCCGCCCAGGATGCGCGCCTGCTCCTTGGGGAAGATCACCGTCACATCCTCCGGCCGCCCATCCGGGCCGGGGCGCGGCGTCCCATCCTCCAGCACCACCGGCACATGCGCGCCGATCAGCACGGAATGGCGGCTGCCGGAGCCGAATTCCCAGGCGCCGGTGACGCGGTAGCCGCCCGGCACCGGCACCGCCTTCGCCTTGCCATGCCGCGCCCCCCAGGCCAGCGCCGCGCGGCTATGGGCGAAGAAGCGCTGCGCCACCTCCGGCGCCAGGTAGGTGGCGCTGCTGAGGACGGAGACATTGCTCTGGTTCACGCACCAGGCAGTGCTGGCATCGCCCACCGCCACCGCCTCCACCACCTGGGCATAGGCATCCAGCGGCAGGGCATCGCCGCCCAGCTCCGGCGGCAGCAGCAGCCGGTGGAGGCCGGCATCGTGCAGGGCCTCCAGCACCGGGGGGGTGAGCTGCATGGCGCGGTCGATGGCCGGGCCCTCGGCCGCCAGCAGGGGCTGCAGGGCACGGGCCCGGGCCACGGGGTCCGGCTGGGACATGGGCGCCGGGGGCGGCGGGGCGACGGGCCGGAGATCGGCGGCGGCCATATGGGTCCTCCCTGTCTGGTTGTCCGGCGAGGCTAGCATAGGGCCGCGCGGAGCCCAAGTCGGTCGATTGACCAAATCGGCTCAGGAACGGGCCGCCATGGGCCGTCCCGACCTTCCGCCCCGCGGCGATACCGGCGGCCGCGCGCCCGCAGCGCATGCCGTTCCTCCCCTGTCGAGAGGAGGCTATCAGCCTGACGCCGCCGCGGGGAAGCCCGTCGCCGCGCGGGTGAGACGGTACAGCACATGGCGTTCCAGGGGATGGCCGGGCGGCAGGCGGGGATGCCGGAAATGCCCGACCCGCGCCATGCCGAGCCGCTCCATCAGCCGCCAGGAGGGGGCGTTGGCCGGGACGGTGAAGGCGAGGATCTCTGCCAGGCCCAGCCGGGCGAAGCCGAAGCCCAAAGCAAGGCGGGCAGCTTCCGCGGCATAGCCCTGGCGCTGCGCCGCGGCGGCCAGGCGCCAGCCGATCTCGATGGCGGGCGGGGCGATGCGGCAGGGCGGGGTGCTGTCCTCGGTGGCCGCCTCCCAGGGGATGTGGAGGAGGCCGACGGCGCCGATGCAGCCGGGCTCGCCCCGCCGCTCCGCCGCCCAGAAGCCGAAGCCATGGGCAGCGAAATGGGCCTGGAGGCGGGCCATCCAGGCATCGCTCTCGGCGCGGGTCATGGGCGCGGGGAAGTGCCGCATCACCGCCGGGTCGGCGTTGAGGGCGGCCAGCGGCGCGGCATCCTCGGCCCGCCAGGGGCGGAGGAGGAGACGGGCGCCTTCCAGGGTGACGGGGTCCGGCATGGCGCCAGCCTTCCGGCTGCGGGCGGCGACGGCAAGAGTGGGACGGCGTCGCGCCATGCCTCGGGGGCCGGGGGCAGGAGTAGAGGCATGGCGTCAGCCTCGCGGCGCCGGGGGGCAGGAGTAGGGGCCATGGCACCGGCCTCGCAGGGGCGCTGTTCGCGGCCTTCGCCGCGTTGCCATGCCGCCGCGGCACCCTTCGCCACGCGGCTTGTCAGGTGGTTTGCCGCGGCGTTTGCCCCTGGCGCGCCCGGCGCCTAGGCTGGCAGCTTCACGACCGGACCGGGAAGGAAAGTCGCCGCATCATGGATGCCCTGCCCCAGACCCCTGGCCTCGGCCTTGCGCGCTCCGCCGGCGCGCTGGCGGGGCTGCGCGTCATCGACCTCACCCGCGTGCTCGGCGGGCCCTATTGCACCATGGTGCTCTCCGACCACGGCGCCGAGGTCATCAAGCTGGAGCCGCCGCAGGGCGACGAGGTGCGCGACTGGGGCCCGCCCTTCGATGCGGACGGCACCGCCAGCTACTTCCTCAACATCAACCGGAACAAGAAATCGGTCGGCCTCGACCTCTCGAAGCCCGAGGGGAAGCAGGTGCTGCTGCGGCTGCTGGAAGGCGCCGACGTGCTGATCGAGAATTTCAAGCCGGGCAGCATGGAGAAATGGGGCCTCGGCTACCATGAGGTGCTGAGCAAGAAATTCCCCCGGCTGGTGCATTGCCGCGTCTCCGGCTTCGGCGCCACCGGCCCGCTGGGCGGCTTCCCGGGCTATGACGCCGTGCTGCAGGCGATGACCGGGCTGATGAGCATCAACGGTACGGAGACGAGCGGGCCGACGCGGCTGGGGACGCCGATCGTCGACATCGCCACGGGCCTGTTCTCCACCATCGCCATCCTGATGGCGCTGCAGGAGCGGGAGCGGAGCGGCCAGGGCCAGTATTGCGACATGACGCTGCATGATTGCGGCATGGCGCTGCTGCATCCGCATGCCCCCAACTACTTCCTGAACGGCAAGCGGCCGAAGGCGACCGGCAACCCGCATCCGAACCTGGTGCCCTATTCCAAATTCCGCACCAAGACCTGCGAGATCTTCGTAGCCGCCGGCAACGACCCGGCCTTCCGCAAATTCTGCGAATTCCTGGGCATTCCCGAAGTGGCGAAGGATGAGCGCTTCGCCACCAATGGCGGCAGGGTGACGAACCGGGAGGCGCTGACGGAGGTGCTGGAAGCCCGCTTCGCCACCGAGGACGGCCACGATCTCTGCCGCCGCATGCTGGCGGCCGGCCTGCCCGCGGGGCCGGTGCTGCATGTGGACGAGGCGATGCAGGCCGACCACACCGCGCATCGGGAGATGGTGACGGAGCTCGGCACCTATCGCGGCCTCGGCACGCCGATCAAGCTGAGCCGCACGCCGGGCGGCACCCGCGGCGTGCCGCCGCGCTTCGCCGAGCACACCGAGGAGGTGCTGGGGAAGAACGGCTTCTCCGCGGAGGAGCTGAAGGCGCTGAAGGCCAGCGGCGTGCTGGTGGAGACGCGCAAGAAGTAGCGCTAGAGCGGTTTCACGCTGACTGTGCAGCGCGAAATCGCTCTAACTTATGGCTTGTAGAGCAGATCACGCCTCCGGGCGATGCCGCCCTCCGGCGATCTGCTCTAGCTGTTGCCCTGCCGCGGCTTCGCCGCGGCAGGCTGCGCAAGGCTTCTCGGGGTCCCCGCGGCGCCGCGCAGCGGCGTCGTGGGGATGAAATCAACCTTGCATCGCGTCCTTCGCCGCCCGGTGCACATGCCGCGCCGCCAGCAGCGCGGCGAGTTCCTCATCCCCCTCCGCCACCGCTTCCAGGATGGCGGCGTGCTCCTTCCAATCCGTCGCTGCCCGTGCCGTGCCGTTGCGGCGGAACACCAGCTCCGTCCGTTCGCGCAGCGGCCGCATCAGCTCCGCCAGCGCGCGGTTGGCGCCGGCGACGGCCAGCAGATCGTGGAAGGCGGCGTTGAGCCGCGCCAGCTCCTCCCGCGGCGCGCTGGCCGCCGCCGCAGCGCCGCGCGCCAGCAGGGCGCGGATGCGGGCGATGGTCTCGGGGTCCTGCCGCCGCGCCGCCAGCTTGGCGTTCAGCCCTTCCAGCACGGCCCGCACCTCGATGAGGTCCTGGGCTTCTTCTTTCCCCACCTGCACCACCCGGGCGCCGCGGCCGCCGGAACTGCCTTCCGCCGGCACCGCCAGGCCTTCCGCCAGCAATTGCTTGATGGCCTCGCGGATCGGCACGCGGGACATGCCGAGATCGGCGGAGAGGCGTTCCTCCACCAGGCGTTCGCCGGGGGCGAGGCGGCCGGAGAGGATGGCGCGGCGAAGGATGTTGAGTGCCTGGGCGCTGAGGTTGCGCCGGGGTGGGTTGCCATGATCGCCGTATACATCAAACGTAACATTATCAGGCACGCCTGGCTCCTTCCGCCCGCATTCTAGGCCGCATCCGCCCGGAGAATGGGCATTATTCTGCATGACCGGGCCTTCGCCGCAAATTGCGTCACCACCCTGCCCTGCTTTTCGTTGACTTGGCCAATCGCCGTATACAACGATGCCGGCGATGCCCGGGCCTGGCTCCGGTGCCAGCTCGGGGGAAGGCGCCGCCGCATGGATGTCCCGCTCACCGCCACCCACTGGATATATCTGCTCGGCGTCCTCGCCATCGTCCTCACCATGGCGCTGCGCGCGAATGTGGTCGTCCCGGCCATCCTCGCCACCTGCCTCACCGCCCTCGCCTTCTCCGGCAGCCCGGTCGCCGCCGTCATCGCCGTCTTCGGCGCCTCCCTCGCCGCGGCGAAGGAGCTGTTCAGCATCTTCCTCGTCATCGCGCTGATGACCTCGCTGCTCAATGCCCTGCGCCATATCGGGGCGGACCAGCGCATGGTGCGGCCTTTCCAGAAAGTGATGACCAGCGGCCATGTCGCCTTCTGGGTGGTGGCCGGCGCCACCTATGTGATCTCGCTCTTCTTCTGGCCGACGCCCGCCGTGCCGCTGGTCGCCGCCACGCTGCTGCCGGCGGCGATCGCCGCCGGCTTGCCGCCGCTCGGCGCCGCCATCGCCATCGCGGCGGCCGGCCAGGGCATGGCGCTGTCCTCGGACTATGTCATCCGCGTCGCCCCTGGCATCAGCGCCCGCGCCGCCGGCCTGCCGGACGCCGCGGCGCAGGTGGCGGACAAGGCGCTGGTGCTCTCCCTCGTCACCGGCGGCGTCGCGCTCGGGCTCGGCTACCTCGCGGTGCGCAGCGCCATCCGGACGCCGAGCCAGGCGCATCTCGCCGCCTGGCAGGCCGGCGCCAGCCTGGCACAGCAGCGGGCGGCGCTGCACCCGCCGCCCGGCGGCTTCGACAAATCCGTCATCGCCCTGCATGCGGCGGAGGCCGAGCCCCTGCCGGAACCCGGCGCGCCGCCGCCGGCGACGCGCTGGACCGGGCTCTTCGCCAGCCTCACGCCCATCGTCTTCTTCCTCGTCGTGCTTTGCATGGTGCTGCCGAAGCTGGTCCCCGGCCTGCCGGAGCTGCGGGGCGGCGACGCCGCGGCGCTGGTCGGCGGCAGCGCCCTGCTGCTGATGCTGCTGGCGAGCTTCGCCGCGGACGGCGCCGGCGTGCTGGACAGCGCGGCGGACCATGTCGTGGACGGGCTGGTCTTCGCCTTCCGCGCCATGGGCACCATCCTGCCGATCGCCGGCTTCTTCTTTCTCGGCGCCCGGGAATTCGCCGGTCCCATCCTCGGCCTGGCGCCCGGCGCGACGGCACCCGACCTGCTGTTCGAGCTGGTGCACGCCGTCGAGCACGCCATTCCGCAAAGCCCGTCGGTGGTCGCCTTCGGCGTGCTGGTCGTCGGCATGGTCACCGGCATCGACGGCTCCGGCTTCTCCGGCCTGCCGCTCACCGGCGCGCTCTCCGGCGCGCTGGGGCCCGTGGCGGGGATCCACCCCACCACGCTCGCCGCCATCGGCCAGATGGGCGCCATCTGGACCGGCGGTGGCTGCCTGATCGCCTGGTCCTCCCTCATCGCCGTCGCCGGCTTCTGCCGGGTGCCGGTGCTGGAGGTGGTCCGGGTGCTCTTCCTGCCGGTCATCGCCGGCCTCGTGCTCTCGACCCTGGCCGCGGTGGTGCTGTGGTGACCCCTCCGGCCATGCCTTCGCCGCACCGACAGAAAAGGACAACGCCATGACCGCGCTGATGGACCACGACGAATTCCGCGCCGCGCTGGAGAGCGCTATCAAGGGCCGCAGCGCGAACACATCGCCCTTCAGCATCGCCTGGGCCAGCGGCAAGCTGAGCCGGGCGCATCTCGCCCGCTGGGCGGAGAACCACTACCACTATGTCGGCCCCTTCGCCGACTACCTGGGCTATGTCTATGCCCGCATGCCGGCGCAGTACCAGGAGGCGAAGGATTTCCTGCTGGCCAACATGTATGAGGAGGAGATCGGCGGCGACCGCCATACGGATCTGCTGATCCGCTTCGCCGAGGCCTGCGGCACGACGCGGGCGCGGGTGACGGATGAGGCGAACATGTCCGCCACCACCCGCGCGTTGCAGAGCTGGTGCTACTGCATCGCGATGCGGGAGGATCCGATCGTCGCCGTGGCCGGGCTGGTAGTAGGGCTGGAAAGCCAGGTGCCCTCCATCTATCGCCGCCAGACCCCGACCCTGCGGGAGAAATACGGCTTCACCGATGAGGAGGTGGAGTTCTTCGACCTGCACATCGTCTCCGACGAGATCCATGGCGAGCGCGGCTACCAGATCGTGCTGGAGCATGCGAACACGCCAGCGCTGCAGCAGCGCTGCCTGAAGATCTGCGAGATCGGGGCGCAGATGCGGCTGCTCTACACCAACGCGCTGTACCGCGATTACGTGGAGCAGGAGCTGCCGCTGCAGGAGCTGGACCTTGCCGCCTGAGCTGCACCGGCCGGGCACCCCGCGCGCGCCGGCCGGGCATGGTCTGGTCGCGTGATTCACGCGTCCGGTGACCGGACCTCCAGCGATCACGCTTCGGGAAACGCCATGCCGCAGGTGACCTTCCGCAAGGGCGAGGAGTCCTTCACCGAGGAGGTGCCGGACAACACCAACCTCGTCGTCCGCACCGGAATCAGGAAATTCCCCTTCCCGCATCTCCGCTTCGGCTGCGGCATGGGCAAATGCGGCAAATGCGCCTGCCGCGTGCTGGCGGGCGCCGAGCACCTGCCGGAGCCGAATTGGAAGGAGAGGAAGGTGCTGGCGGAGCGGCTGGAACAGGGGCTGCGCCTCGCCTGCCAGCTCTGGCTGCACCATGACATCGCCCTCACCCAGGATGGCGTGACGCCGCCCCCGCCCCCCGCACGGCCCTGAAGGTTCCCGCCATGTACGTGATCCTGACCAGCAAGCCCGGCCAGTTCCGCACCGAAGCGGTGGCGGGGATCGTCCCTCTCGAGGCCTATGACTACCTCTTCGGCAGCACGCCCAAGGCTCGCTTCGTCATCGCCGAGCTGCGCGAGGCGGTGAAGGTGCGGGTGATCGACGAGGGGGAGCCGCCGGTGGTGAACCTGGTCCCGGCCAAATTCCTGCCGCGCTACGCGACGCTGGAGGCGGCGCGGGCGGAGTTGCAGCACCTCGCCGCCTTCGGCAGCCTGCGCGCGGCGCTGCGGCCGGTGCCTGCATGATCACCGTCACCTTCCTCTCCAATGGCGGCCGGACGGCGACAACCGCCGAGAGCACCAGCCTGCTGCGCCTCTCCATCCGGGAGAGGGGCGGCATTCCCTTCAAATGCGGCGGCGGCCTCTGCGGCACCTGCAAATGCCGCATCGAGGCAGGGCGGGAGAATACCGACGCCATCAAGCCGAAGGAGCGCAAGCACCTGACGGAGGAGCAATTCGCGGTAGGCTGGCGCATGGCCTGCCAGACCTTCGTCACCGGGGATGTCAGCGTCTCCTGGCCCCCACCGCCACCCAAGCCTGGAAGCCCTGCCGCATGAAAGCCGCGCTGAAGCTGGAACGCCACGAGGCCCGCGCCATGGTCGATGCCGCGCTGCGGAAGGCCGCCGAGATCGGCGTGCCGCAGAGCTGCTGCGTGACGGATGAGGCGGGCTTTCCCCTGGTGCTGGAACGCATGGACGGCGCCCGGGTGACCGGGCCGCAGATCGCCTGGAACAAGGCCTTCACCGCGGCGGGGCATAAGCGCGCCACGCATCTGTTCAATGCGCCGCCGAACGGGCCGGCGCTGCCGGGGAACGAGGCTTTCGGCATCCAGTGGAGCTTCGAAGGGCGCTTCGCCGTCTTCGTCGGCGGCTTCCCCATCGTCGTGGAGGGCGCGGTGGTGGGCGGCATCGGGCTGAGCGGGGGGAATGGCGAGCAGGATATCGCCTGCGGCCTCGCCGGCCTGGCGGCACTGGCGGAGTTGCTGGCGCCGGAGGGGCGCAGCGTGCTGGTGGAGGCGGATATCAAGCGGTAGCGGCTTGAGGAGGGCTTTGGCTGCGCCCCCCTCAAACGCCCCACCCGCCAGGGGCGAAAGGCCTTTCGGCCCTCGAGTTTGGCGGCCCGCCCCCGCGGGACGGGGACAGGCAGCAGGCGGGGCAAGGGCCAGGCCGGTTGCCTCCGGGGGGCGGCCGGGTCTATCCCGCGGCCCTCCCCGGCCGGAGTCCCCGCCATGTCCGATATCGTCCCGATCCGCCGCGCCTTGCTTTCCGTCTCCGACAAGACCGGGCTGGTGGAATTCGGCCGCTTCCTGGCGGCGCAGAGGGTGGAAATCCTTTCCACCGGCGGCACGGCCAAGGCGCTGCGGGAGGCGGGCGTGCCGGTGAAGGACGTCTCCGAGCATACCGGCGTGCCGGAAATGCTGGACGGGCGGGTGAAGACGCTGGTGCCGCAGGTGCATGGCGGGCTGCTCTTCCGCCGGGACCTGGCGGAGCACCGGGCGCAGGTGGAAGCGCATGGCATTGCGCCCATCGATCTGGTGGCGGTGAATCTCTACCCGTTCGAGGCGACGGTGGCGCAGGGCGCCGCCTTCAACGACTGCATCGAGAACATCGATATCGGCGGCCCGGCGATGATCCGCAGCGCCGCCAAGAACCACGCCCATGTCGCAGTGCTGACCGAACCCGGCGACTTCGCCGCGGTGCAGGCGGAGATGGCGGCGCAGGGCGGCACGACGCTGGCCACCCGCAAGCGCCTGGCCGCCGCCGCCTATGCCCGGACGGCGGCCTATGATTCCGCCATCAGCCGCTGGTTCGCCGGCGAACTGGGCGAGACCTTCCCGCCCCGGCTGAGCTTCGCCGGCGTGCTGAAGCAGGGGCTGCGCTACGGCGAGAACCCGCACCAGCAGGCCGGCTTCTATCTGGACGGCTCGCAGCGCCCCGGCATCGCCACCGCGCGGCAGGTGCAGGGCAAGGAACTCTCCTACAACAACATCAACGACACCGACGCGGCCTTCGAATGCGTGGCGGAATTCGCGGAGCCGGCGATCGTCATCGTCAAGCACGCCAATCCCTGCGGCGTGGCGGTGGCGCAGGATCTTTCCGCCGCCTGGGATGCGGCCTTCCTCTGCGACCCGGTCTCGCCCTTCGGCGGCATCGTCGCGGCGAACCGGGTGCTGGATGCGGCGGCGGCGGAGAAGATCGCCGCCATCTTCACCGAGGTGGTCATCGCCCCCGATGCCGACGACGCGGCCAAGGCGATCTTCGCAAAGAAAAAAAACCTCCGCCTGCTGCTGACCGGCGGGCTGCCGGACCCGGCGGCGCCGGGCCTGGCCTTCCGCAGCGTCGCGGGCGGCTTCCTGGCGCAGACGCGGGATGCCGGGCGCGTCGCCGCCGAGGGGCTGAAGGTGGTGACGCAGCGGGCGCCGACCGCGGCGGAGCTGGCCGACCTGCTCTTCGCCTTCCGGGTCTGCAAGCATGTGAAGTCCAACGCCATCGTCTATGCCAAGGGGCAGGCGACGGTCGGCATCGGCGCCGGGCAGATGAACCGGGTGGAGAGCAGCCGCATCGCCGCCTGGAAGAGCGAGGCGGCGGCCAGGGCGGCCGGGCTGCCGGAGCCGCTGGCCAAGGGCAGCGTCGTCGCCTCCGACGCCTTCTTCCCCTTTGCCGATGGGCTGGAGACGGCGGCCGCGGCGGGCGTGACGGCGGTGATCCAGCCCGGCGGCTCGATCCGCGATGCGGAGGTGATAGCCGCCGCCGACAAGGCCGGCCTCGCCATGGTCTTCACCGGCATGCGGCACTTCCGGCACTAGATCCCCACGAAGCCGCTGCGCGTCTTCGCGGGGCCCCGCGAGTCGCCTGGCGACGAGCGCCTCACACAGCCTGCCGCGGCAAAGCCGCGTCAGGCATCGGACGGTCCGGTTCCAAGGGGGGAGCTAGGCAATTGAGTTCCGACGCAGAGAACATCGTCGGGCTGTATGAGCGCCACGCGGCGCTGTTCGCGGCGCAGCGCAGCACGGCGCTGTTCGAGCAGGGCTGGCTGGACCGCTTCCTGGCGCTGCTGCCGGCGGGGGCGGCGGTGCTCGATCTCGGCTGCGGCACCGGCGTGCCCATCGCGCGGCATCTGCTGGCGGCGGGCTGCGCGGTGACGGGGGTGGATTCCTCGCCGCGGATGATCGGCTTCGCCCGCTCCACCCTGCCGGCGGGCGAATGGCGGGTGGCGGATATGCGGCACCTGGCGCTGGGGCGGAGCTTCCAGGGCATTCTCGCCTGGGACAGCTTCTTCCACCTTGCCCAGTCGGATCAGCGCGCCATGTTCCGGGTGTTCCGCGCCCATGCGGCTCCCGGCGCGGCGCTGCTCTTCACCAGCGGGCCGGCGCAGGGCGAGGCCTTCGGGGAGTTCGGTGGCGAGAGGCTCTACCACGCCAGCCTGGACCCGGCGGAATACCGGGCTCTGCTGGCGGCGGAGGGGTTCCGCGTGGTGGCGCATCGGGCGGAGGATCCGGACTGCGCCGGACATACCGTGTGGCTGGCGCAATTGGCATGAGGGGGCGCGATGCAACGCTTGATCGAAGGCTATCGCCGTTTCCGTGAGGAGACCTGGCCGCAGCAGCGGGCGCGGTACGAGGCGCTGGCCGCGGCCGGGCAGGCGCCGGAGACGCTGGTGATCGCCTGCTCGGATAGCCGGGTGGATCCGGCGGTGATCTTCTCCGCCGCGCCGGGCGAGCTGTTCGTGGTGCGCAACGTCGCCAACCTCGTGCCGCCCTACATGCCGGATGCCGCCTTCCACGGCACCTCGGCCGCGCTGGAATTCGCGGTGCGGGTGCTGCAGGTGAAGCGGGTGGTGGTGATGGGCCATGCGCAATGCGGCGGCATCCGCGCGCTGCTGGAAGGCGCCCCGCCCGAGGCCAAGGATTTCGTCGCCGGCTGGATCCAGATTGCCGCCCGGGCGCGGGAGCGCGTGCTGCGCTGCGACCCGGCCGAGCGGCAGGAGGAATGCGAGCGCGAGGCGATTCGCCTGACCCTGGAGAACCTGATGACCTTCCCCTGGGTCGCCCAGGCCGTCGCCGAAGGCCGGCTGACCCTGCATGGCATGCATTTCGGCGTGGCCACCGGCCGGCTGTTGCAGATGGATTCCTCCGGCGGCTTCGTCGTGGTTTAACGCAGGGGTAGCAGGGCCTTCGGCCCTGGTGGAGAGCCGGAGGGGACGTCGCGCGCCACAGGGCGCGCGCCGCGGCAAGGCCCCTCTCGGAGGATGTGTGGACGGCGTTCCGGATTGGGTGTTTGCAGTCCTGGTGCCGCTGGCGGCCGCGCTGGCCGGCGCGCTCCTCGTGCTGGCGTTCCGCCCCCGCGGCGACGCGCGGCTGGCGGAGCGCCTGGATGCCCTGGCCGCCCGCATGGACGCGTCCGCCGCCGCCCAGCAGGACCGGCTGCACCGGACGCTGGCCGAGACTGCCGAGCGCGCCCAGGACAGCGCCCGCCGCCTGCATGAGCGGCTGGCGGTGATCGACGCCGCCCGCGCCAATATCGAGGCGCTGGGCGGCCAGGTGACCACCCTTGCCGCCCTGCTCGGCAACAAGCAGGCCCGCGGCGCCTTCGGTGAGGTGCAGCTCCGCGACATGCTCGCTGACCGCCTGCCGGCGGAAGGCTGGGCCTGGCAGCACACATTGGCCAATGGCACGCGCTGCGACGCGCTGATCCGCCTGCCCTTCCCGCCCGGCCCCATCGCGATCGACAGCAAATTCCCCCTGGAGGCCTGGCAGGCGCTGCGCACCGCCCCGGACGATTCCGCCCGCGAGGCGGCCCGGAAGCGCCTCGCCGCCGATATCCGCCGCCATGTCGATGACGTCGCCAGCAAGTACATCTGCCCGGGGGAGACGGCGGAGGGCGCGCTGCTCTTCCTCCCCTCCGAGGCGCTGCATGCCGACCTCCACGCGCTGCATCCCGGGCTGGTGGCCGAAGCTGCCCGGCGCGGCGTCTATCTCGTCTCGCCCGGCACGCTCTGGGCGGTGCTCGGCGCCATGCGCGCCCTGATGCGCGACGTCCGGCTGAAGGCCGAGGCCGCCGCCCTGCGGCGGGAAGTGGCGAGGCTGGCGGAGGAAACGTTGCGGCTGGACCGCCGGGTTGCCAACCTCAGGCGCCACCATGCCGAGTCGCAATCCGACATGGACCAGATCCTGCTGACCACCCAGAAGATCCTCGGCGCCGCCGCCCGCATCGAGGCGGTGGAGATGGAGCCGCCCGCCGCCGCCTCTGCCGCTGGGCCGCGCGCGGCGGAATGAGCCTGCTGCAATTCCAGGCCCTGGCCGGGCTGGTCGCGCTCTGCCTGCTGGCCTGGGCCTGTGGCGGTTGCCGCCGCGGCGTGCGGGCCAGGGTGGTGGTGGCGGGGCTGGGCGGCCAGATGCTGGTCGCCGCGCTGCTGCTGCATGTGCCGCTGCTGCGGGCCGGCTTCGCGGCGCTGGGCGATGTGGTGGACGCGCTGGCGCGGGCGACGCGGGCCGGCACGACCCTGGTCTTCGGCTATCTCGGCGGCGCCCCCTTGCCCTATGCCGAGACCATCCCGGGCGGCAGCTTCATCCTGTTCTTCCAGGCCCTGCCCCTGATCCTGGTGGTCGGCGCCCTCTCCGCCGCCCTCTATCATTGGCGTGTACTGCCGCTGGTGGTGGATGTGCTGGCGGCCGGGCTGAAGCGGCTCTTCGGCCTGTCCGGCGCCTGCAACCTCTCCGTCGCCGCCAATGTCTTCGTCGGCATGGTGGAGGCGCCGCTGCTCATCCGCCCCTGGCTGATGACGCTGACCCGCGCCGAGCTCTTCGTCGTCATGGTGGCCGGCCTCGCCACCATCAGCGGCAATATGCTGGTGGTCTATGCCACCATGATCGCGCCGGTGGTGCCGGATGCGGCGGGGCAGCTCCTCACCGCCAGCCTGGTCGCCGCCCCCGGCTCCGTCCTCGCCGCCCTGCTGATGCTGCCGGAGACCGAAACCCCGGGCGCGGCCGCGCCGGAAGGCCCGCCCCCCCGCCTCTATGACAGCACCATGGACGCGCTGGTGCAGGGCACGGCGGAGGGGCTGCAATTGCTCCTCGGCATCATGGCCTCGCTGGTGGTCTTCGTCGCCCTGGTGGCGTTGGTGAACGGGATGCTGGAACCGCTGGCGGGCGTCACCCTGCAGCAGATCGGCGGCTGGGTGTTCTGGCCGCTGGCCTTCGCCATGGGCGTCCCGGCGGAGGAGGCCGGCACCGTGGCCCGGCTGCTCGGCGTGAAGGTGGTGGTGAACGAATTCGTCAGCTATCTGGAGTTGGCGAGCACCGGCGGCGCCGGCCTCGCCGAACGCAGCCGGGTGATCCTGACCTATGCGCTCTGCGGCTTCACCAATTTCGCCTCGGTCGGGATCATGGTCACCGGCATGTCCGCCATGTGCCCGGGACGGCGGGCGGAGATCGTCCGGCTCGGCCTGCCGAGCCTGGTCGCCGCCAGCATCGCCTGCTGCATGGCCGGCGCCACGGTGGGGGTGCTGACCGCGCCATGAGCGACGCCGCGCCGCGCAACGGCACCTACCCGCCGCTGGATGTGCCGAAGCCGGTCGCCGAGGGCGTCTGGGTGGTGGATAGCGGCCCGCAGATGCTGCTGGGCCTGCCCTTCCCGGTGCGGATGACGGTGCTGCGGCTGGGGGATGGCGGGCTCTGGCTGCATTCGCCGACGCGCTATACCGGGCCGCTGGGCGAGGCGATCCGGGCGCTGGGGCCGGTGCGGCACCTGGTCTCGCCGGGCACCGGGCATTGGGTGCATTTGCCTTCCTGGCAGCGGCATTTCCCGGAGGCGCGGGTCTGGGCGCCGGATGGCGTTTCCGAACGGGCGGCGGCGGCGGGGCTGCTGCTGGGGCCGCATGGCCGGCTGGGGGCGGCGGCGCCGGCGGCCTGGGCCGGGCAGATCGCGCAGGACATGCTGCGGGGCTGGGGCTTCGTCGAGATCGCCTTCCACCATGCGCCGAGCGGCACGCTGGTGCTGACCGATACCGTGCAGGCGATGGAAACGCACCGCCTGCCGCTGGCCGCGGCGCTCTATGCCCGGGCGATGGGAACGGCGGCGCCGGTGGGCGGCGCGCCGAGGCCGGTGCGGCTGCTGATGCGGCGGCACGCGGCGGCGAACCGGGAAGCGGCGGCGCGGCTGCTGGCGCTGGCGCCGGAACGGGTGATCTTCGCCCATGGCGCCTTCTTCGCGGAGGATGGGGCGGAAAGGCTGCGAAACTCCTGGCGGTGGCTGCTGCGGGGGAGGTGACGATGGGGGCTCTGCCCCCAACCCCGGCAGGGGCTCTGCCCCCTGCTGGGGGTTGGCGGCTCTGCCGCCAACGGGCGGAGCCCCCGCCTCCCGGGCCGCGCAAGCGTGACCCCTGCAATTGCTTCCCTTCGCCCGGCCAGGCCGCGCACACTCGCGCAAGAAGCTGGGAGGCCGGAAAATGGTCGAGATCATCCGCATGGGCGGGCTGGAATTGCATTTCCTGCAAAGCCGCGAAAGCACCGGGGCAGAGATCGACCTGTTCGAGATGCAGGTGCAGCCCCAGGCCTGCATGCCGGTGCCGCACTACCACGAAAGCTGGGACGAGACGGTCTACGGCCTCTCCGGCACCACCACCTGGACGGTGGACGGCACGGAGGTGCCGCTCGGCCCGGGCGAAAGCCTCTTCATCCGCCGCGGGGTGGTGCACGGCTTCCGCAATGACGGGCCGGGCGCCGCAGGCTGCCTCTGCCTGCTGAGCCCCGGCGCGCTGGGCCCCGCCTATTTCCGCGAAATCGCGGCGCTGCTGGCGGAACAGCCGCCGGACCGGGCGGCGATGGCGGAGGTGATGCGCCGCTACGGGCTGGTGCCGGTGATGGCGGCCTGACCGCCGCTGCTTGCGGCGCCTGCGCACCGGGTCCATGACTCCTGGCACCGCCGCCGGAAGGACCCTGCCCCGATGAGCCATCTCGTCCACCGCAGCCTGCGCAGCGACCCGCCCCTCGCGGTGCGCGGCGACGGCATCTACCTCTATGACGCGGAGGGGCGGCAGATCATCGACGGCTCGGGCGGCGCGGCCGTCGCCTGCCTCGGCCATGGCCATCCCAAGGTCATCGCCGCCATCAAGGCGCAGCTCGACAAGCTGGCCTATGCCCATACCGCCCTGTTTTCCTGCGAGAGCGCGGAGGCGCTGGCGGATACCCTGGTGGGCCGTGCCCCGGGCGGGCTGACCCATGCCTATTTCTGCTCCTCCGGCTCCGAGGGCAACGAGGCCGCCATCAAGATGGCGCGGCAGTATTTCCTCGAGATCGGCCAGCCCCAGCGGGTGAATTTCATCGCCCGGCGGCAGAGCTATCACGGCAACACGCTGGGGGCGCTCTCCGCCGGCGGCAATGCGATGCGCCGCGCGCCCTATCAGCCGATCCTCTCCAAGGCCTTCCACCATGTCGCGCCCTGCTACCCCTACCGGGACCGGCGGGACGATGAGAGCGATGCCCAATACGTCGCCCGGCTGGTGGCGGAGCTGGAGGCGGAGTTCCAGCGCCTCGGCCCCGACACCGTCATCGGTTTCATGGCGGAGACGGTGGTGGGCGCGACGCTTGGCTGCGCCACCGCCCTGCCCGGCTATTTCGAGGGGGTGAAGGCGGTCTGCGACCGGCATGGCGCGCTGCTGATCCTCGATGAGGTGATGAGCGGCATGGGCCGCTGCGGCACCCTGCATGCCTGGGAGGCGGAGGGGGTCTCGCCCGATATCCAGATCGTCGCCAAGGGGCTCGGCGGCGGCTACCAGCCGATCGGCGGCATATTGGTGCATGGGCGGGTGATCGAGGGGCTCTCCCGCGGCACAGGCGCCTTCATGCATGGCCATACCTACCAGGCGCACCCCGTCGCCTGCGCCGCCGCGCTGGCGGTGCAGCAGGTGATGGCGGAGGAGAAGCTGCTGGAGAATGTCCAGGCCATGGGCGCCCGCCTGGAGCAGCGCCTGACCGAGCGCTTCGGCAATCACCGCCATATCGGCGATATCCGCGGCCGCGGCCTGTTTTGGGCGGTGGAGTTCGTGACGGACCGCGCGACGAAGCAGGTCTTCGACCCGGCGCTGAAGGTGAATGAGCGGGTGAAGCAGGAAGCCTTCCGCCGCGGCCTCGCCTGCTACCCGATGGGCGGCACCATCGACGGCAGGCAGGGCGACCACGCCATCCTCGCCCCGCCCTATATCACGACGCCGGAGCAGATCGACACCATCGTCGAAATTTTCGGCGAGGCCATCGACACGGTGCTGGCCGAGATCCGCGCCTGATTGCGGCCCGGCACGGCGGAGTCTAGCCTCTTCACCAGGCGCCCCGCCGGTCCCGGTCGCCGCCTGGTGCCCTGGCGCGGCCTTGCCGCGACAGGCTGCGCCGAAGCCTTGATCGGGAGCGACCCCGGGGCCCCCACGACGCCGCGCAGCGGTGTCGTGGGGAAATGAGGAGGAAACCATGGCGACGGATGCGATCGACGCGGCAATGGGCTTCGCCCCGGACTATGACAGCCCGGTGCCCTACATGCAGCGCACCCGGGACTACTACAAGGCGATCGGCTACGACCCCTATCGCTGGGCCCACTACATCGAGGTGCCCTTCGCCCCGATGACCAGGACGCTCAGCGAGGCGCGCATCGGCCTGATCACCACCGCCGCCCCCTACGACCCCGCCAAGGGCGACCAGGGCCCCGGCGCGCCCTACAATTCCGCCGCGAAATTCTACGAGGTCTATTCCGGCGACACCTCCGCCGAGCACGATCTCCGCATCTCCCATATCGGCTATGACCGCAAGCACACCACGGCGACGGACAGCCATAGCTGGTTCCCCCTGCACGCACTGCGCCGCGCCGTCGCCGCGGGACGGATCAAGGAGATCGCGCCGCGCTTCCATGGCGCGCCGACCAATCGCAGCCATCGCCACACCGTCACCACCGACTGCCCCGAGCTGCTGAAGCGGGTGCAGGAGGATGAGGTGGATGCGGTGCTGCTGGTGCCCAACTGCCCGGTCTGCCACCAGACCTGCAGCCTGGTCGCGCGCCATCTGGAAGCCGCCGGCATCCCGACCGTGGTGATGGGCTGCGCCAAGGACATCGTCGAGCATTGCGGCGTGCCGCGCTTCCTGTTCAGCGACTTCCCGCTGGGCAATTCCGCCGGCAAGCCGCATGACCAGGCGAGTCAGGACGCGACGCTGGAGCTCGCCCTGAAAGTGCTGGAATCCGCCATCGGTCCGCGCACCACGGTGCAGAGCCCGCAGCGCTGGAATGCCGACGGCCTCTGGAAGAAGGACTATTACGATCTGGAGGCGATCGGCGAGGCGGAGCTGCAGCGCCGCCGCGACGAGTTCAACCGCCAGAAGGAAATCGCCCGCTCCATCCGCGAGAAGGCGGCGTGAGCAACGGCGGACCCGTGGGCGGCGCGCGCCCCTTCGAGGGCATCCGCATCCTCGACTTCACCCAGGTGCTGGCGGGGCCTTTCGCCAGCTACCAGCTCGCCATCCTCGGCGCCGATGTGGTGAAGGTGGAGCGGCGGGAAGGCGAGGATGCGCGGCGCAACCCGCTCTCCCGCGAATGGGCGGCGCGCGGCATGGCGCCCTCCTGGCAGGCGGTCAATGCCGGCAAGCGCAGCCTGACGCTGGATCTGCAGAAGCCCGAGGCGGTGGAGATCGTGAAGCGCCTCGCCGCCGAGGCCGATGTGGTGATGGAGAATTTCCGCCCCGGCGTCATGGACCGGCTGGGTATCGGCTACCAGGCGCTCTCCGCCATCAATCCGCGGCTGATCTACGCCTCCGTCTCCGGCTTCGGCCATACCGGGCCGGACCGCAACGAGGCGGGCTATGACGGCCGCATCCAGGCCATGTCCGGCATCATGGCGATGACCGGCCACCCCGGCCAGGACCCGCTGCGCGCCGGCTTCGCCATCTGCGACACGCTGGCGGGCATGACGGCGGCCTATGGTGTCGCCAGCGCGCTGTTCCAGCGGACGCATACGGGCCGCGGGCAGAAGGTGGATGTGTCCATGCTGGACTCCACCCTGGCCTTCCTCGGCGGCCAGGTGGCGGATTGGACGGTGGGCGGCCACCAGCAGCGGCAATTCGGCAACCAGGCGGTCAGCCGCCGCGCCACGGCCAACCTGTTCAAGGCCAAGGACGGCCACCTGCTGCTGGCGGTGAACAATGACCGGCAATACGAGGCGCTGGTGACGACGCTCGGCATCAAGGCGGAGCTGGAGGCCGACCCGCGCTTCGCCGACTGGTTCCTGCGGCTGGAGAATACCGAGGCGCTGCGCGAGGTGCTGGAACGCGCCCTGGCCGCCGACAGCGCGGAGAATTGGGAGGAGCGGCTGAACCGGGCCGGCGCCCCCTGCGCCCGCATCTACCGGGTGGATGAGGTGATCGAGCACCGCCAGGTGAAGGCCCGCGGCAAGCTGCAGGAGGTGGACACACCCTGGGGCAGACTGCGCTTCGCCACCAACGGCTTCACCCTGGCGCATGGCGATGCGCATATCGATAGGCCGGCGCCGGCACTCGGCGCACACACCGACGAGGTGCTGGCGCAGGCGGGATTTGGCCCCGCAGAAATCCAAGCGCTCCGGGACAACGGCGTGATTTGAGGGAGGGCTCTGCCCTCCCCCAAACCCCCACCCGCAAAGGGCCGAAAGGCCCTTTGAACCCAATAGTTTAGGCCATGCCCCCGCGCGCGGCGATGGGCCACAGGCACTCCACGCGGCCCTTCCGCACGCCGACATACCAATCGTAGCGATCGACGGTCGGGTCGCAATGGCCGGGGACCAGGCGCAGCTTCTCGCCCAGGGCGGGGGCCGTGCCGTCCTCCACCAGCAGCTTGCCATGTTCGTCGGAGGCGCCGGCATAGCGCAGGCCGGGGCGCTGCCAGACCAAGGGCAGGCCGCTGTCGATCGACACCGCCTTGTGGCCGGCATCCACCACGGCGACGCCGGGAATGGCGCGGCTCATCACCGTGGCCAGGACGAAAAGGCTGTGGCGGAAGGGCGGCGGCACCTGGTTGCGGGCGTAATCCACATCCATGAAGGCGTAGGAGCCGGCCTGGATCTCGGTATAGACGCCGCTCGCCGCCTCCAGCGTGAAAGTGCCGGTGCCGCCGCCGCCGACGATCGGGCAGTCCAGCCCGCGCTGGCGCAACTGTTCCACGGTGCGGCGCGTCACCTCGGCGGCATGGCCGATGGCGGCCTCGCGCTCCTCCGCCGTGCGCTTGTGCTGGGCGCTGCCCTGGTAGCTCTGCAATCCGCCGAAGCGCAGATGCCGGCTGCCGGCAATCATCTCCGCCAGCGCCACCGCCGCCGGCCCGGGCGCCACGCCGCAGCGGGCAGCGCCGCAGTCGATCTCGACCAGCACGGGGATTCGAACGCCCGCGGCCTCGGCGGCGGCCGCGATGGCCGCCACCTGCTCCGCGTCATCGGCGCAGACCGCCACATCGGCGATGCGCGCCAGCGCCATCAGCCGGTTCAGCTTGCGCGCGCCGACCACCTGGTTGCTGACGAGGATGTTGGGGATGCCGCCCCAGGCCAGCGCCTCGGCCTCTGCCACCTTCTGCACGCATTGCCCCACCGCGCCGCGCGCCATTTGCAGCTTTGCGATCACCGCCGATTTATGCGTCTTGGCATGCGCCCGCAGCTTCGTCCCGGTCGGCGCCAGCAACGCTGCCATGGCGTCGAGATTCGCTTCGAAGGCGTCCAGGTCGAGGATCAGGGCCGGCGTATCGACCTCTTCCTCGCGCATGCCGGGCTCGGCGGGTGGTGGTTGCAGCATGGGACTCTCCGCTGGGCTGGCGGACAGCTTAGGATGGAGATGGGCGTTCGTCTCGATCGGCTGCCAGACTCAAGGTTTCCAAAGGCCTTTCGGCCTTTGGTGGGGGGAGTTTGAGGGGGGCGAAGCCCCTCTCATCTTGCCCTATATTGGGGTATGGCCCCTCGCCGCCCTCCTGTCCCCGAACCCGATGCGGATTTGTTCGGTGCCCCGCCCCCGCGCCGCCCTGAGACCCCGCCCGGCCCTCGCCCGCTGGCCGATCGCTTGCGCCCCCAGGTGTTGGAGGAGGTGGTTGGCCAGGATCACCTGGTAGGCCCCGAGGGTGCGCTCACCGGCATGCTCGCCCGTGGCAGCCTGGCTTCGCTGATCCTCTGGGGCCCGCCCGGCGTCGGCAAGACCACCATTGCCCGGCTGCTGGCGGAGCGGGCCGGCCTCGATTTCGTCTCCCTCTCCGCGGTGTTTTCCGGCGTCGCCGACCTCAAGCGCGCCTTCGACGAGGCCCGGGCCCGTCGCCGTGCCGGCCGCGGCACGCTGCTCTTCGTCGATGAGATCCACCGCTTCAACCGCGCCCAGCAGGATGGCTTCCTGCCGGTGGTGGAGGACGGCACGGTGACGCTGGTCGGCGCCACCACCGAGAACCCTTCCTTCGTCCTGAATGGCGCCCTGCTCTCCCGCTGCCAGGTGCTGGTGCTGCGCCGGCTGGACGATGCGGCGCTGGAGAAGCTGCTGACCCGCGCCGAGGAAGAAGGCGGCCACCCCCTGCCCCTGGATGAAGCTGCCCGCGCCACGCTGCGCGCCATGGCGGATGGTGATGGGCGCTATCTGCTGAACCTCGCGGAACAGCTTCTCGCCCTGCCGGAGGGCACGCAGCCCCTCACGCCGGAGGGTCTGGCCGAGCTGCTTTCCCGCCGCGCCGCGCTCTACGACAAGGACCGGGAAGAGCATTACAACCTCATCTCCGCCCTGCATAAGTCGCTGCGTGGCTCTGACCCGGATGCGGCGCTCTACTGGTTCGCCCGCATGCTCCAGGGCGGCGAGGATCCGCGCTACATCGCCCGCCGCCTCACCCGCTTCGCGGCGGAGGATGTCGGCATGGCCGACCCGCGCGCCCTGCCGCTGGCCATCGCCGCCTGGGAGACCTATGAGCGCCTTGGCTCCCCGGAAGGCGAGCTGGCGCTGGCGCAGCTTGTGGTGCATCTCGGCACCGCGCCGAAATCCAACGCCGTCTATGCCGCCTGGGGCGCCGCCCGCCGGGCCGCGAAGGAGACCGGCAGCCTGATGCCGCCCATGCACATCCTGAACGCGCCGACCAAGCTGATGCAGGAGCTGGGCTACGGCTCCGGCTATGAATACGACCATGAGGCGGAGGACGCCTTCTCGGGCCAGAATTACTTCCCGGACGGCATGCGGCGGCAGAGCTTCTACCGCCCGACCGGCCGCGGGGCGGAAGCGGCGGTGCAGGAACGCATGGCGGAATGGGCGAAGCTCCGCGCCCGGAAGGGCGGGGCGTGAACCCGGCCTTCACACCGCTCTCCCTGGCGCTGGTGGCGCTGGGCGGGGCCATCGGCTCGGTGGCGCGCTATGTCGTCTCGGTGCAGGGGGTGCTGCGCTTCGGCACGCATTTCCCCTGGGGGACGCTGGCGGTGAACGTCATCGGCAGCGCGCTGATCGGCGTGCTGGGCGCCCTGGCTTTGCCGCAGGAGGCGCGGCTGTTCCTCATCACCGGCATCCTCGGCGGCTTCACCACCTTCAGCGCCTTCAGCCTGGAGACAGAGCTGCTGGCGCAGCGCGCACCCTTCCTGGCGGCGGCCTATGTCGGGCTTACCCTGGTGCTGGGCCTTGGCGCTTGCGCCCTCTGCTATACGCTGCTGCGGCGTCCATAAGCGGGGCGAACAGGCGTGATCGACATCATCGGCTGCTGGCGGCTGGTGCGGACGCGAGCGACCGGGGCGGATGGCGCGCCGATCGCCGACCACCAATATGGGCCGGAGCCTGCCGACGCGGTCGACGCCGTTCTGCAGCGTGAGGACGCACCGGCGTGAAGCCGGCACCTTCGGGAGCAACGAGCATGAAATGGGAACACCTCGTCATCGAGGAGACCATGAACTCCGAGGAGCTCAGCAGGCTGGGCGCGGACGGGTGGGAACTCGTCGCGGTCGTGTCCCCGGGGCACTTCATCCTGCACTACTTCTTCAAGCGGCAGGTTGCCGCGTGATTTCACGATGCGACAGCCCAGTCGAAGGGACGACGTCATGAGCAAGCCGGAGTTCTTCACCTACCCGGGCTTCGGGGAGCGCGCGCGGGAGACGCTGCACTATTCGCAGGCCGTGAAGGTTGGCAACCGCGTCGAGATCTCGGGCCAGGGCGGCTGGGACGACGATCTGAACTTCCCTGACGCGCTCGAGGAGGAGATCGAGCAGGCGTTCCGGAACGTGGAACGGGCGCTTGCGGCGGCCGGGGCGAGCTGGCGCCATGTGGTGCACATCAACACCTACCATGTGGGCGGCTTCCCGCCCGAGGTGAACGAGACGATGGGAAGGCTCAACCGGCATTACATGCCGGACAATCCTCCGATCTGGACGGAGGTCGGCGTGCAGTCGCTCGGCCACCCCAGGATGCGCATCGAGATCAGGGCCACCGCGATCCTCCTCTGAAGCGGGCACTGGCGTGAACGGGGGGTGGCGATGGCGCGGCGGACCTGGAACGCAACAAGGCGAACGTGATCGCCTTCTACGAGCTGATGTTCAACGCGTGCCGCCCGGCGGAGGCGATCGCGCGCTACGCCGGCGACGACTACATCCAGCACAATCCGCAGGTCGACACGGGAACGGACGCGTTCGTCGACTACTTCGACCGGATGGCCCGCGAGTGGCCTAGCAAGCGGGTTGAGATCAGGCGGGTGATCGCCGAGGGCGATTTCGTCGTGGTGCACTGCCGCCAGCACTGGCAGGGCGATCACGACTATGCGGGGATCGACATCTTCAGGCTCGACGCGCTGGCAGGCTAGTCGAGCATTGGGACGTGCTGCAGGTGATTCCGCAGAACGCCGCGAACCCGCACGGAATATTCTGACGGTTCCGCCGATTTCTCGACACGCCGCTGTCGGCATAGTCGCTAGAGCAGATCGCCGGAGGGCGGCATCGCTCGGAGGCGTGAATCTGCTCTACAATCCATAAGCTAGAGCGGTTTCGCGCTGCACAGTCAGCGTGAAACCGCTCTAGAGCTTGATCGGTTGAGGTCGAATCGACCGAAACCGCGAATCACGCGACCGAACAATGAGCTAGAGCGGGGCGGGTGAGCGCAGCTCAACCGATCACGCTCTAGTGTCCTGACCCCGGTCTGGGTTTTGCGGCTGAGCCGTCGGGTCTGAAACTCCCACCGGGGTCCGGCGACCGGTCCGGGTCGCCGACGGGAGTGGAGAGGGCAGAGCCCTCTGCCCGGGGGTTTGGGGGCATTGCCGCCACGGGCGAAGCCCCCCGAGACAGCGTCCTGCTGCCGCTACACCGCCCACCCCGCCAGGAAGCCCTCATACACCGCCTCCTCCGCGCTGCGCGGCGCCAGGCAGTCGCCGGCCAGATGCAGCTCCAGGCCCAGCCCGGCCAGCTCCCGCTCCAGCGTGGTCTGGGAAGCGTGGCCGGTGGCGAGCACCACCGTCTCGATGCCCTCGCGGATCACCGCCTCACCCGACGCCGCGTGCTGCAGATAGGCCTCGCCGTCGCCCACGCCGAACAGCCGCATGTCCGGCAGGATCTCCACCCCCAGCCGGTGCAGCCGCGCCAGCCAAGTGGTACGCAGATACATCTGCAAATTGAAGCCGGCATGCGGGGCGTCCACGGCCAGCACCACGCGGTGCCCTTCCCGCGCCAGCTTCTCCGCCAGCCCCATCCCCACCCAATCGGCGCGCCAATCGGCGACCAGCACGCTGGCGCCCGGGTTGGCGCCGCCCTGCAGCACCGCCCAGGCGGAGAGCACATGCCCTTCCTCCCGCCCCTCGATCGCCGGCTCATAGGGCGTGGCGCCGGTGGCGACCACCACCGCATCCGGCGCCAGCGCCGCCACCAGCGCCCGGTCCACCTTCGTGCGCAGCCGGATCTCGACGCCGGCCAGGGCCAGCTCCCGCTCCAGATTGGTGACGAGGCCGCCGAATTCCGCCCGCTCCGGCAACAGCTCCGCCAACCGCGCCTGGCCGCCGAGCCGTGGCCCCGCCTCGCACAGCGTCACGCGATGCCCCCGCTCCGCGGCCACCACCGCCGCCTTCATCCCGGCCGGCCCGCCGCCCGCCACCAGCACGCGGCGGGGCGCCGCGGCGGGACGCGCCGCCCCAAGCTTCGCCTCCCGCCCGCTCACCGGATTCTGGATGCAGGACAGCGCATGGCCGGTATGGAAATGCCCGATGCAGGCCTGGTTGCAGGCGATGCAGGCGCGGATGTCCTCCAGCCGCCCGGCCGCCGCCTTCCGCGGCATCTCGGGGTCCGAGATCAGCGCCCGCGTCATCCCGACCATATCGGCCTGGCCGGCGCGCAGCACCTGCTCCGCCACCTGCGGCTGGTTGATCCGCCCGGCGGTGAAGACCGGCAGCCCGGTCGCCGCCCGCATCCGCCCGGCCAGCGGCGCGATATAGGCGGGCGGGATGTCCATGGGCGGCACCACATGCACCGAACCCGCCTGCCCGGCCATGGAGCCCAGGGTGACGTTCACGTAGTCCACCGCCCCCAGCGCGGCCAGGGCCCGGCAGGCCTCGATCGCCTCCGCCGCCTCCAGCCCGTCCGGCTCCCGCTCCTCGATGGAGATGCGCAGGCCCACCAGCCTGCCGTCGCCCACCGCCCGGCGCACCGCGGCGAGGCTCTCCGCCAGGAAGCGCAGCCGCCCCTCGGCCGAGCCGCCATAGCGGTCCGTGCGAAGGTTGGTCCGCGGGTTGAGGAATTGCGCGTAGAGCAGCCCATGGCTCGCCAGCAGCTCCACCCCGTCCAGCCCGGCCTCCGCCATGCGGGCGGCGCCGGCGGCGGCGGCCGCCACCAGCTCCTCCACCATTTCCGTCGGCATTTCCCGCGGCATGGTCTGGAAGCGGTGGTCCGGCACGGCGGAGGCGGCAAAGGCCACCTCCCGCAGCCCGCCGCGCAGCCGCTTGCTCACCCGCCCGGCATGGGAGAGCTGGCCGAAGAGGCGCGCGCCCTCGGCATGCACCGCCGCCGCCAGCGCCCGGTAGCCCGGGATGCAGCGATCGTCGCAGACGATCAGCTCAGGCGAATCGCTGAAGGCGGAGGGGTGGAAGCGCGCCGATTCCACGATGATGAGCCCCGCCCCGCCCCGCGCCCTGGCGGCGTGGTAGGCGATCAGCGCCTCCCCCGGCGCGCCTCCTTCCGCCAGGAAGGTCTGGTGGCCGGTGGAGAGGATGCGGTTGCGGATCTCCAGCCCCTTGAGCCGCAACGGGGAAAACAGCATCTCCAGCGGCCTCGCCATGCCCCATCCCCCGTAACGGCGCCGTGGCATTGAAGGCGGCGGGGGCCGCCGTCGCAAGCCGCCCGGCCGACCCCGGGGGGGGTTCCAGGCCGGCCGGAGCCGCCGGCACGACGCTGCCCAGGACGCGCGATATCCGGAACGGACCGTCGCTCCTGGTCGAACGATCTTCCCTGCCGGCCCAACCCCCCGGCGGCCCCCAGCCCAGGCAAGCGCCGGCGCGATCACGATATGCTGCAACGCACCATCCATCTTGCAGTGCAGCATAGGCAGTTCTATGTCAGTACGGAGTACGGGAGATTGTGCCGCCACGGCCCTTACCTGAGACCGCCCGGCCTCCCGGCCCGGCACAGAGAGGGTCGCATGAATCGTAGGTTGTTCCTGGGCGCCGCGCTGGCGGCGCCCGCCCTGTTCCGCACCACCGCCGCGAAGGCCACAACGCCGGTGGATGTGGAGCTGATCCTCGCGGTGGATGTCAGCCGCTCGGTGGATCCGGAAGAGCAGGAATTGCAATTCTCGGGCTATGAGGCCGCCTTCCGCGACCCGCGCCTGATCGAGGGCATCATGGGCGGGCCGCTCGGCTCCATCGCCTGCACCATGTTCACCTGGTCCGACTGGCATATCCAGAACACCGTCGTGCCCTGGATGCATCTGGACAGCCCTGCGGCGGCCAACCGCTTCGCCGATGCCGTCGCCAATGCGCCGCGGCGGACCTGGCTCTACACCTCCATCTCCGGCGCCATGGACCATGCCGCCAAGCTGTTCGGCCAGGGCTTCGAGGGCACCCGCAAGGTCGTCGACATCTCCGGCGACGGGGTGAACAATTCCGGCCGGCCGCTCGCCGAGGCGCGGGCGGAGGCGCTGGCCCAGGGCATCGTGCTGAACGGCCTTGCCGTGCTGGACAAGACGCCGACGCCGCTCTCGCTGGCCGCCGCCCTGCCGCCGCTGGATGATTACTACCGCAACGAGGTGATCGGCGGCCCCGGCGCCTTCCTGGTGGTGGCGGAAGGCTTCGAGGCCTTCGAGGCGGCGGTGCGCCGCAAGATCATCCGCGAGATCGCCGCGGTGCCGGAAGCGGGGCCGGAGATCGAGCGCTTCGCCTGAGGCCGGACGGCCTCGGCGCCACTGTCCCGCCTCCGAAGTCCTGCGGACTTCGTTCTCGGGCCACCAGCTTTTGTTTCAGTGGCCTGCTTGTCCGCTGCCTTCGCTGGAAATCCAGCGAATTCGCGGGCAGGACACCAGCGGGTCGTCAGGCCAAGCGGGGCGGGCGCGGGGAGCGGGCCGAACTGCCGTCAGCGGATGGCGCCGCCGGCCCGGGGCATGGGCCTGGCGCATTGCCGCAGGCCTGGGGCGGGGCGCCGCAGCAGCCGCGAAGCGCCACAGGGGGCGCCCTGGCGACGGACCGCGGCAGCAGGCCGCCTGTTCCCGGAATATTCCGTTTCGGCTTCCGTGTAATTCTCAAGACATTCGGGGAGCCCGATCTTCAGGCCGGGCGTCGACCCTTCTGAACTCAAGGGGATATCGGGCCCGACCGCGAATTTCGTAGGTCCACCTGCAAATTCCTCGGCATTTTCGTTCTTTCTTCATTCCTACCCGCTCTGCTGCAGGCAAGGTCAGGAGGCAGGCAGGATGCCGCTCAGCAGCATGGGCCGCGCAAGCATGAGCCGCGCATTGAATGCGGCGGCCGGAGATTTCGCCCACAGCCTGCGCCGCAGCCTGCTGAGCGAGTTGCGCGGCGCCTGCCAGCGCGGCGAGCTCTCCCTGCACTACCAGCCCCGGGTTGCCCTGCCGGATGGCTCGCCGCGCGGGGCGGAAGCCCTGCTGCGCTGGACCAACCCCGTCTATGGCGAGGTCTCGCCGCTGCGCTTCATCCCCCTGGCGGAGGCCTCCGGCCTTATCCTGCCGCTCGGCGGCTGGGTGCTGCGGGAAGCGGCGAAGGAGGCCGCCACCTGGCCGGGGGGCGGCATACTCTCGGTCAATGTCTCGCCGCGCCAGGTGGAGGCCGGGGTGCTGGAAGCCCAGCTTGACCGGGCCCTGGCGGAAAGCGGCCTGCCGCCGGAGCGGCTGGAGCTGGAGCTGACCGAGACCCTCGCCCTGCCCGATACCGCGGAAATCCGCAGCAGCCTGGCCCGGCTGCGGCAGCGCGGCGTCGGCCTGGCGCTGGATGATTTCGGCACCGGCCATGCCTCGCTGGCCCGGCTGCGCCGCCTGCCCTTCTCCTCGGTGAAGCTGGACCGCCTTTTCCTCGGCAATTTGCCGCAGGATGCGGAGAATGCCGCCATCCTCCGCGCGGTGCGGCAGATTGCCAGCGCGCTGCGGCTGAAGCTGGTGGCGGAAGGGGTGGAACAGCCGGAGCAGCGGGATTTCCTCACTGAGATCGGCTGCGAGGAGGCCCAGGGCTGGCTCTTCGCCCGGGCCATGCCGGCGGGCGCGCTGCGGGACTATTGGCGGCGCGCGGCCCTGCCCGCCGCCGCGGCGCGGCCGGCGCCGAGCCTGGCCGCCGCGCTGCCCTGCTGAAAGGACCGCTCTGCTTCCTGAGTCGGCGGGTTGAGCCGTCGGGTCCAAAACTCCCACCGGGGTCCGGGGCCAGGTCCTGGCCCCGGCGGGGGTTCGGGGGCAGCGCCCCCGATCCGGCTGGCGCTTATGGGCCCTCCGCCCTCGCAGCGGCGGCCGTGCCATCAATGCCGGCCCAAGCCCCATCCCGAACCCCGATACTAGTCCCCCCGGACGCCGCCCCGGCCTATGCTGCTGCCATGACCCAGCCGAGCCAGGAGGCCATCGCGGCCGAGATCCTCGCCCAGACCGGTGCCTGCGGCCCCGGGGCCTCCATCTCCCCCAGCCAGGTCGCGCAGGCCCTGGCGGGCGGGGAGGAGACCGCCTGGCGTCCGCTCCTCACCCCCGTACGGCAGGCGGCGCTGGCGCTGCAGGCGGCGGGCGCCATCGAAATTCTGCGCAAGGGCAGGCCGGTGCCGGCGGCGGAGGTCCGCGGCGTCATCCGCCTGCGCCGGCGGGCGGAAGCGGCGGCATGACCAGCCTCGCCGCCCTGCTCGGCCGCGGCGCGGCGGGGCTGCCGCCGGCCGAGCCGGTGGAGTTCTTCGGGCTGAAGCTCCCCGCCTCCCCCAATACCTGCCTGGCCACGCCGCCAGGGGCGCATCCCCAGGCGCATCTCGCCACCCCGCCGCTCGGGCTGCCGGTGGAGCAGGCCTGGCCGCGGCTGCTGGCCGTGGCCGCCCGCTTCCCCCGCACGACGCTGCTGGCGAACTGGCCGGAGCGTTTCCAGGCGCAATGGGTGCAGCGCACGGCGGTGCTGAATTTCCCGGACATCATCGCTGCCGAGCTGGGCTCCGGCCCTGCCGGCACCGGGCTTTTCCTCTATTCCCGCAGCCTGTTCGGCTATTCGGATTTCGGGGTGAACCGGCGCCGGGTGCAGGCCTGGCTGGCGGCGCTGGAGGCTGAATTCGGGCAGGGCTGAGGGGCCGCAGCCGGGCTGGACATGGCACCGATACGGTGGCGGCGCCTTCCTCCGGCGCCCCGCACCGACGCCCCCACCTCGACCCTCCCCCGCAAGCGGGGGAGGGAAAGGGCGGCGGCTAGGACATCTTCAAGTCGGCGGAATCGCCGGACGCCTTGGAAAATCCAATCGAACAAAGGGCCGGAGCGGGTCCGCCGAGCACAGGCGAGATGAAACCGCTTCAGTATCCCGATTCCGAAGTCCCGCGGACTTCGTTCTCGGGCTGCTAGCTTGTGTTTTCGGCGGCCTGCCTGCCCGCTGCGTTCGCTGGAAAACCGGCGAACTTCGCGGGCAGGACGCTAGAGCAGATCGCCGGAGGGCGGCGTCGCCCGGAGGCGTGAAGCTGCTCTACAATCCATAAGCTAGAGCGGTTTCGCGCTGCACAGTCAGCGTGAAACCGCTCTAGTGCAGCAGCACCGGCGCCATTTCGTGCTGCAGGATAGCCGCCACGGCCAGTTCAGCGTTCGGCGCCGCGCCGATCGGCTGGCCGTCCGCGCCATGGATCGCCACCGCCCGCACGCCATTCACCATGACGGGGCGGAGATAGGCGATCTCGCCGGTGCCGAAACGCGCCCAATCGGCGGGGGAAAGCTGTTTGAGAGCGATGGCCGCGCCCACCGGGGCGTTGCTGCCATCCGTGCTGTCACTGCGGTTCATCTCTTACTCTCCGTTTCACGGGTCCCGAATGGGCCCCCGGCAAGGTCATTGTTTGGTCGCGCGATTCACGCCTTCGGGCCTTGCCCGCAAGCGATCGCGCGCCGGCGCCCGCGGGGGCTCAGCCCCGGTTGGCACGCCCTTCGACAACGGGCTTCGCCGCCCCGTTGACCCTGGTGTTCAGCGGCGCCTGCTGGCTGCCGCCATTGATCTGGATGGTCCGCACCCGCACTTCCGGCTGCGGCCGGCGCAAATCCACGTGCAGCAGCCCGTTGTCGAGCCAGGCGCCCTCCACCTCGATCCCTTCCGCGAGCACGAAGGCACGCTGGAATTGCCGGGCAGCGATGCCGCGATGCAGGAAGATCCGGCCTTCCGAATCATCCTTCTGCCGGCCGCGGATCACCAGCTGGTTGTCCTCCTGCGTGATCTGCAGGTCCTCCATGGCGAAGCCGGCCACGGCCAGGGTGATGCGCAGCCGGTTCTCGGCCGTCTGCTCGATATTGTAGGGCGGGTAGCCATCGGCGCTTTTCGCCACCCGGTCGAGCATCTGTTCCAGATGGTCGAAGCCGAGGAAAAGCGGCGAGCCGAAAACCGATGGACGCGACATGCGGAGGGGCCTCCTCATCCAGAGCGAAGCGGTGTGAAGGAGCCCGAAGCACCCCGTCACGGCTGGGAATGTTGTCAGCCCGGGGATCGGTTGCAAGGGGTCGAGGGCGGGGTCTATCTCCCCGCCATGTCCGACGCCGCTGCCGCCACCAACACCATCCCCATCCTGCTGGTTCCCGACCCGCGGCTGCGCGCCAAGGCGCGGGCGGTCGGCGCGGGCGATGCCGACCAGGTGCGGCTGCTGGCGCCGCGCATGCTGGATGCGATGTACAAGGCGCCGGGAATCGGCCTGGCGGCGCCGCAGGTGGGGGTAGGGTTGCGGCTGGTCGTCATCGACCTGCAGAAGGAGGAGAAGCCGGCGCCGCTGGTGCTGGTGAATCCGGAGATCGTCGCCGCGTCCGAGGAGCTGGCGACGAGGGAGGAGGGCTGCCTCTCCCTGCCCGGCCAGTATGCCGAGGTGACTCGCCCCGCCCGGGTGAAGGTGCGGTGGCAGGAGCTGGACGGGTCGAAGCGGGAGGTGGAGGCGGAGGGGCTTCTGGCCACCTGCCTGCAGCATGAGATCGACCATCTGAACGGCATGCTGTTCGTGGACCATCTCAGCCCGCTGAAGCGGAACATGCTGCTGCGCAAGCTGGCGAAGGAGCTGAAGGCGAAGGCGCGGGGATGATGGGCGGGGGCGCGTCCCCTCCCCCGCCAGGCGGGGGAGGGCCGGGGTTGGGGGTGCTTGGTGCCGCCATGATAACCGTGTCCGGCTCCAGCCACGCCCCCACGCCAGCCCTCCCCAGCCTTGCAGGAGAGGGAGGTGCCCGATGAGGCTCGCCTTCATGGGCAGCCCGGATTTCGCCGTGCCGGCGCTGCGCGCCCTGCATGCGGCAGGGCATGAGGTCGCCGCGGTCTATTGCCAGCCGCCGCGCCCGGCTGGCCGCGGGCAGAAGGAGCAGCCCTGCCCGGTCCATCGCGCCGCCCTGGCGCTGGGGCTGCCGGTGCGCACGCCCACCCGCCTGAAACGCGATGCCGCCGAACACGCGGTCTTCGCCGCGCTGGGGCTGGAGGTGGCGGTGGTGGCCGCCTACGGCCTGATCCTGCCGCCGGCGATGCTGGAGGCGCCGCGGCGCGGCTGCCTGAACATCCATGCCTCGCTGCTGCCGCGCTGGCGCGGGGCGGCACCGATCCAGGCCGCCATCCTGGCCGGAGACGCCGAAAGCGGCGTCACCATCATGCGCATGGAAGAAGGGCTGGACACCGGCCCGATGCTGCTGCGGGAGGCGGTGCCGCTCGGCCCCCGGATGACGACGCCGGCGTTGCACGATGCGCTGGCGGAGATGGGCGCCCGGCTGGTGCTGCGCGCCCTGGCGGAGAACCCGCCGCCGGTGCCGCAGCCGGAGGCGGGCGTGACCTACGCGCCGAAGCTGACCAAGGCGGATGGCAGGCTGGACTGGTCCCTGCCCGCTACCGCCCTGGATGCCAGGGTGCGGGCGCTGAACCCCTGGCCCGGCACCTTCTTCCAGCACCAAAGCGAGGCGATCCGCCTGCTGGCAGCCGAACCCGCCGCGGGCGCCGGCCCGCCCGGCATGGTGCTGGATGCGGCCGGGCTGGTCGCCTGCGGCGAGGGCGTGCTGCGGCTGCAGCGGCTGCAGCGCCCAGGGCGTGGGCCGCTGGCGGTGGGGGAGTTCCTGCGCGGCTGCCCGCTGCCGCCGGGCATGGTGCTGGGATGAGCCCGCCCGGGCCGCGCCGGGTTACGCCTGGGGGTGGCCGATGCCCCTCTATGCCCTGACGCTGGAATATGACGGCGCCCCCTTCGTCGGCTGGCAGCGGCAGGAGAACGGACTCTCCGTCCAGCAGGTGCTGGAGGAGGCGGCAGCGAAGCTGAATGGCGGGGAGCTGCCCCTCGCCGTCGCCGCCGGCCGCACCGATGCCGGCGTACATGCCGAGGGCCAGGTGGCGCAGATCGCGCTGACCCGCGAGCTGCCGCCGGACCGGCTGCGGGAGGCGCTGAATTTCCACACCCGGCCCCATCCCGTCTCCGTGCTGCGCGCGGCGCTGGCGCCGGAGGGGTGGAATGCGCGGTTCTCCGCCGTGCGGCGCGGCTATCGCTACCGCATCCTCAACCGCCGCGCCCGGCCGGCGCTGGAGGCAGGGCGGGTGTGGCATGTGCAGCAGCGGCTGGACGTGGCGGCGATGCATGCGGCGGCGCAGAGGCTGCTGGGGAAGCATGATTTCTCGGCCTTCCGCGCGGCGGCTTGCCAGGCGAAATCGCCGCTGCGGACGCTGGAGAGGCTGGATGTGGCGCGGCAGGGCGATGAGGTGGTGATCACCGCGGAGGCGCGCAGCTTCCTGCATCACCAGATCCGCAACCTGGCGGGGACGCTGTTCGAGGTGGGGATGGGACGGCGCGGCGAGGCGTGGCCGCGGCAGGTGCTGGACGGGCGGGACCGGACCAAGGCGGGGCAAACGGCGCCGGCGGAGGCCTTGGTATTCGCGTTCGTGCGCTATGAGCCGGAACCGGCGTGGTGTGATTGAGGGAGGGCTCTGCCCTCCCTCAAACTCCCACCCGCCAAGGGCCGAAGGGCCCTTGGAACCTTTGAGTCTTGGACCCGTCGGTCGAAGCGCAAACCTATAGGTTTCCAAAGGCCCTTCGACCTTTGGCGGGGAGAGTTTGAGAGGGGCAGCGCCCCTTTCAAGCGGTCACAGCAGTGGCGACTTCTTATGCCAGTCGGTCACAAGCTGGAACGCATCCCCCGCCCGCAGCACCGTGGCTTCGGCAAAGGGCCGCGCCGCCAGTTGCAGCCCCACCGGCAGCCCGCGGTCGTCGAAGCCGCAAGGCACGCTCAGCGTCGGCAGCCCGAGATAGTTGAAGGGTCGGGTATTCGCCGAGACCGCCATGAAGCGCGACCAATTCGCCGGATCGGCGTCGATATCCGTCTCCGCCAGCGTCGGCACCCTGGTGCGCAGCGTCGGCGTCGCCACCACGTCGAACCCCGTCAGCGTCTCCGCCACGAATTGGCGAAGCAGCGGCCCGCGCCGCGACAGCGCCTCGATGTACAGGTGGCCGGGGATGGCGAAGCCGCCATAGATCCGGCTGCTGAGATGGATGGCGTAGTCGCCCGGGAATTCCCGCATCCAATTCGCATGGATCGCCGGGCTTTCCGTGCGGCTGACCAGCGATACATAGGCCGCCACCGCCTGCATGCTCGGCGCCTTCACGCGGGTGATGCTGGCGCCGCGATCCGCCAGCACCTGCAGCGCCGCCTCGAAGGCGGTGACCACCGGGGCATCAGCGCCGTCGAAGAAATAGCTCTCGCAGACGGCGATCTTCAGGCCCTTGACGTCGCCGGTCAGCGCCGCCTCGTAATCCGGCACGGCTTCCGGCGCGCTGGTCGGGTCCTTCGGGTCCCGGCCGGCCGTCACCTTCAGGAAGCGCGCCGCGTCGCGCGCCGTGCGCACCAGCGGCCCGACATTGTCGCAGGAGAAGGAGAGCGGCATCACCCCATGCCGCGAAACCCGCGTCTGCGTCGCCTTCAGCCCCGTCACGCCACAGATCGTCGCCGGCAGCCGGATGGAGCCGCCCGTGTCGCTGCCCAGCGCCGCGGTGAAGAACCGCGCCGCCACGCCCGCGCCGGAACCGGAGGAGGATCCGCCCGTGCAATAGGCGAGGTTCCACGGATTGTGGCAGTCCCCGAAATGCGCGTTGTGGCCGGTGGGGTTCTGGGCGAATTCCGCCATGTTCAGCGTGCCCATGTCGAGCGCGCCTGCCGCATCCAGCCTTTGCAGCACCGTCGCCGTCACCGGCGGCACGAAATCCTTGCGGATCTTCGAACCGCAGGTGCTGACCTTGCCGGCGCGGTAGTACATGTCCTTGTGCATCATCGGCGCGCCGGCGAGCGGGCCGAGCGCCACGCCGCCCGCCCGCGCCTTGTCCTGCGCCGCCGCGGCTTCCAGCGCCGCCTCCCGGTCCAGCCGGATCACGGCATTCACCTTGCCGTCATGCGCATCGATGCGGGCAAGGCAGGCGCGCAGCATCGCCTCCGCCTTGATGTCGCCGGCGGCGAAGGCATCCGCCGCCTCCGTCATGGACAGCGCGGCGAGGTCGGAGCTGCCAAGGGGAGAGATGGGTACGTTCATTGGCCCGGCTCCTTGCACTCGCGCAGCGCGGCTTCGAAGCTGCTCGGCTCATCCTCGAACACCATGCTGCCGCGCAGCGCCGCCAGCTCGGCCATCAGCCCCTCGAAATCCACCAAGCCCTGCCGGGCCGCGGCATTCGGCACCGAAACGCCGCTCCAGCGGCGGATCGCCTCCATCATCGGCACCACGAATTCCGGTTCCACCGGCATCTGCTCCCCCTTTCGGCAATGGCGCCGGTATTCAGCGCCTCGCGGCCAGGGGTAGCAAGCCGCGTGCCCACGTGGCAGCCTGGGCGCAACAAACGGGGAAACGCGGCCATGGAGGTCACCGGGATCACCAGGCAGGCGAAGGCGGAAAAGCCCTTCGTCCCGGCCCGCGGGCGGGCCTCTGCCGCCCGCGCCTCCCACATCGTCGGAACGACCGCGCGCCGGGCCCGGGTGCCGACATCGGCCGCGACGCCCTGCCCCTCATCTGGATCGCACAGGATTTGAGAAGGGCGCCGCGGCACTGCCGCAACCCCGCCTCGAACGCCATCCGCAAAGGCCGAAAGGCCCGTCGAACCCTTTAGTTCGGAGCTCGTCCGCCCATGCAGGTCGTCCTGACGGAACCCATCGAACCCGGCGGCATGGCCGTCCTCCGCGCCGCGGGGCTCGACATCGTCGAGGGCCCGGGCGGCGAGCAAAGCCCGGAGCAGCTCCGCACCCTCTGCCGCGACGCCCACGCCGTCATCGTGCGCCAGAAACTGCCGGACGACCTCGCCTCCGCCTGCCCGAAGCTGCTCATCGCCGCACGGCACGGCGTCGGCGTGGACCTCATCCCGGTGGAGAACTGCACCGCCAACGGCGTCCTCGTCACCAACGTGCCGGGCGCCAATGCGGATGCCGTCGCCGAATTCGTCATCGCCCAGATGCTCGCCGCGGCACGCCGCGTCGAGACCATGAGCCGCGTCCATCTGGAGGAGGGCTGGAAGCCCGGCCGCGCCATCGCCGGCAGCGCCACCGAGCTGCGTGGCCGCACCCTCGGCATCGTCGGAATCGGCGCCATCGGCTCGCGGCTGGCGGAGATCGCCCATCACGGCTTCCGCATGCAGGTGCTGGGCTTCCAGCGGCGGCGCGAGGCGCTGCCGCCCTTCGTCGAATACGCCGACCTGCCCGCCCTCTTCGCCAGCAGCGACTATATCGCCCTCGCCTGCCCGCTGACGCCGGAAACCAGGGGCCTCGCCTCCGCCGCGCTGATCCGCAGCATGAAGCCCAGCGCCTGGCTGCTGAACGTCTCCCGCGGCGCCGTGGTGGAGGAGGACGCCCTGGTCGCCGCGCTGCGCGAAGGCGCCATCGGCGGCGCGGCGCTCGACGTCTATGCGGTGCAGCCGCTCGGCGCACAGCACCCGCTGCGGAAATGCCCCAACGCCATCCTCTCCCCGCATGTCGCCGGCCTCTCGCGCGAGAGCGCGGCGAAGATGAGCCAGGTGGCGGCCGAGGAGGTGGTCCGCGTGCTGCGCGGCGAGCGCCCGCGCAACCTCGTCAACCCCGAAGCCTGGGACGGGAGGCGCCGGCCATGAAGATCACCAGGGTCCATGCCACCTGGGTCAGCGTCCCCATCCCGCCGGAGCGCCAGCACCTCTCGGATTACGGCAAGCAGCCCAGCTTCGACAGCGTCATCATCCGCATCGAGACCGATGCCGGCCTCACCGGCTGGGGCGAGGCCAAGGCCGGCGTCGCCAGCACCGCCGCCTGCGGCGGCCTCGCCGCCATCATCAACCGGGACATGGCGCCGCTGCTGCTGGGCGAGGATCCGCGCGACATTTCCCGTCATTGGGACGTGCTCTACAACGCGCCGCGGCAAGGCTTCGCCCTTGACCGCGGCCATGTCTTCCCTGCCCTCGGCCGCCGCGGCCTGTCCATCAGCGCCATTGCCGGCATCGACACGGCGCTGTGGGACATCCTCGGCAAGTCGCTCAACGCGCCGGTCTGGCGCCTGCTCGGCGGCCGCCGCGCAGAACGCATGCCGGCCTATGCCTCGGGCGGCTGGGCGCCGGAGGAGCGCATCGGCGAACAGCTCCTCGGCTACGTCAGGCAGGGCGGCTTCCGCGCCGTGAAGATGCGCGTCGGCAGCATGGACGGCCCCGTCGCCCGCTCCGCCGCCCGGGTCCGCGCCGCCCGCGCCGCCCTCGGCCCGGAAATCGGCCTCGCCGCCGACGCGCATGGCACCTGGACCGTCTCCGAGGCGAAGACCTTCTGCCGCATGGTCGAAGACTGCGACCTGATGTGGTTCGAGGAACCCGTCACCGCCGATGACAAGCAGGGCCAGGCGGAAGTCCGTCGCAGCAGCGCCGTGCCCATCTCCTCCGGCGAGAGCGAGTTCACCCGCCACGATTTCCGCGAACTCGCCGAGCTCCGCGCCGCCGATGTGCTGCAGCCGGATCTTGCCATCGCCGGCGGCATCACGGAAGGCGTGCGCATCGGCGCCATCGCGTCCGCCTTCAACCTGCGCCTGGCGCCGCATCTCTGGTCCGGCGCGCCGGCCTTCGCCGCCGGGCTGCATCTCGCGGCCAGCCAGAGCGCCGGCTTCATCCTGGAATACAGCCTCGGCCACAACCCGATGCTGCACGACCTGATCGAGGAGCGCTTCCCGGTGGAGGATGGCTTCGTCGCCGTCCCGGACCGCCCCGGCCTCGGCATCACGGTGAAGGAGGCGTTCCTCGCTCAGCACGGGAGGGAATGATGAAGATCCGCGAGATCAAAGCCTACCCCACCAGCTTCCCCGTCCCGCCGGGCGGCGTCCGCCTCGGCATCGGGCAATCGGTGAAGCGCGACTGCGTGATGGTGAAGGTCACCACGGAGGATGGCATCACGGGCTGGGGCGAGAGCCATCACGGCCGCGCCCATACCGCCATCGCCCGGCTCATCGAGACCACGCTGAGCCAGCTCATCCTCGGCATGGATGCGGCGGATACCACCGGCATCTGGGCGCGCATCTACAAATACCAGCTCGGCAGCCATGGCATGGGCGCGGCCTGCGCCATGGCGATGTCCGGCATCGACATGGCGCTGTGGGACATCAAGGGGAAGGCGGTGGGCTGGCCGCTCTACCGCCTGCTCGGCGGCGCCCGCCGGCCGGTGCCGGCCTATGCCGGCGGCGTCGCCCTGGGCTACCAGCCCCCGGCGCAGCTCGTCGATGAGGCGGCGCCGCTCATCGCGGCCGGCTATCGCGCGGTGAAGCTGCGGGTCGGCGATACGGTGGCCGACGACATCGCCCGGATGGAGGCGGTGCGCCAGGGTTTCGGCGAGGGCCTCGCCATCCTGACCGATGCGAATACCGGCTACGGCATCGCCGATGTCCGCCGCGTCATGCCGGCGATGGATGAGCTGGATATCGGCTGGCTGGAGGAGCCCTTCCCGGCGCATGACCACCATCTCTACGCCCAGGCGGCCGAGCATGGCCGCACGCCGCTGGCCGCCGGGGAGAACCACTTCACCCGCTTCGAATTCACCCGGGTGCTGGAGGATGAGGTCATCACCATCTGGCAGCCCGACCTGTCCAAATGCGGCGGCATCACGGAGACGCTGCGCATCGCGGCCATGGCCAGCGCCTTCAAGATTCCGGTGAACCCGCATTCCTCCATGACGGGCGTGAACCAGGCGGCCTCCATCCATCTGCTCGCCGCCATCGAGAATGCCGGCTATTTCGAGGCCGACGTCTCCCGCAACAACCTGTTCCGCGACCAGCTCGGCAGCGAGCCCTGGCGCGTCGGTGCCGACGGCAATGTGCTGCCGCTGGAGGCGCCCGGCATCGGCGTGGAGGTGGATGAGGCGTTTCTCGTTGCCCATCCGGCGATCGAGGGACCAGGATACGTATAGCATTCCCCATGACGTCGCTGCGCGCCGTCATGGGGGCCGCGGGGGTCGCCGTATTCCCTGAGCATCGCACAGCCTGAAGCGGCGAAGCCGCTTCAGGACACCAGGCAACGACCTGGGCAACAACCGACAAGACGGGAGGATACTTCGGATGAGACGCCTGCTGCTCACGCTGTTGCTGCTGCTCGCCGCGCTGCCGGCGCGGGCGCAGGATTTCCCCAGCCGCGACATCCGCATTCTCTGCGGCTTCGCGCCCGGCGGCACCTGCGACCTGCTCACGCGGCTGCTGGCGGAACACCTTTCGCCCATCTTCAAGGTGAATGTGGTGGCGGAGAACCGCACCGGCGCCTCCGGCATGATCGCCGCCGATACGGTGGCGAAATCCGCGCCGGACGGCCATGTGGTCGGCCTCGCCACCATGGCGATGCACACCATCCTGCCGGTCATGCCCGGCATCCGCATGCCCTTCGAGGTGGATCGCGACCTGACGCCCATCGCCAATGTGGCGAATATCTACAATGTGCTGGTCGCCAACCCGAACGGCCCCTTCCGCACCATCCCGGAGCTGATCGCCCATGCCAAGGCCAACCCCGGCAAGCTGAGCTATGCCAGCGCCGGCAATGGCAGCAGCCAGCACCTGGCCGCCGAGCTGTTCCTGCGCCGGGCGGGGATCGAGATGCTGCATGTCCCTTATCGCGGCGGCGCGCCGGCCATCGTCGATATCGTCGCCGGGCGCACCGACATGATGTTCGGCAATTTGCCCGAGTTCATGGGCCAGATCCGCGATGGCGGGCTGCGCGCCGTGGCCTTCGGGGCGCCGCGCGCCAGCCCGCTGCTGCCCGGCGTGCCGCTGATCTCGGCGACGCTGCCGGATTTCGCCATCCGCAATTGGTTCGGCATCGCCGGGCCCGGCCGGCTGCCGAAGCCCATCCTGGACCGCTGGGTGGCGGCGCTGCGCCAGGTGGCGGCGGATCCGGTCTTCCAGCGCCGCATGGCGGAGAACGGCATGGAGGTGATCGTGGACGATCCGGACAGCTTCGCCTCCACCATCGCCCAGGACCGGCAGCGCTGGGGTGAGGTGATCCGGCAGGCGAATATCCGCGCGGACTGAGCTTCGCTCATTAGGATCGGAGCTCCGCCCGTTGGCGGCGGGCCGCCAACCTCCGCCGGGGAGGATACTCCTCCCCGGCCCCTGGTGTGAGTCGGCAGGTTCAACCTGTCGGGTCTAGAACTCTCACCGGGGTCCGGGGAGGGGTCCCCTCCCCGGCGGGGTCCAGGGGCAGCGCCCCTGGCGGGGGCAGGGGGCGGAGCCCCCATTCACCTCCCCCGCCGCCGCCCCGCCTCGGTCAGCGCCTCGCAGCGGTTATTCTCCCCCACGCCGAGTTGGATGGTCGGTAGCAGCGCCAGCGGCGGGAACAGCACGCCGAGTCCCGCCGCCGCCCCGGCCCGCGCCGCCAGCTCCCCGACCGCCGGCCGGATGGAGGGTTCCTTGAACCGCCCGGTAATGCCGATCGGCGTCGGCAGGGAGCCGATGGAGAACCGCTTGCTCTCCGTCTTCATCCAGATATCCAGCGTCTCCCGCGACAGCGAGGCGTCGCCGCCGCCGCTCACCAGGTAGCTGTCGGTGTCCAGCATCAGGGTCCGCAGCTGAAGCTGCCCGCGCCGCAGGCCGAAATCCCCGATCAGGCACTGGATCTCCGTCCGCGCCGGGATGCCGAGGGCGGAGAGCAGCGCATTGCCGAATTGCAGGCCGGAGAGATCGACCAGCAGCGAGGAGAGGTTGCCGCCCACCGTCACCACCGTCAGCGCCCCGTCGCCCCGCCCCAGCAGCTCCGCCAGCGACCGGCCGGTGGCATCGATGCGGCCCACCCCGCCGAGCGAGCCAGCGCCCCCCGCCCCCGCCGCCCGCATCAGGCGGGAGATATCGACGCGCCGCAGCTCGATCTCCGCCTGGGCCCGCAGCGCGCCGTTCTCCTGCGGCGTCAGCGTCGCGGTGGTGCCGATGCCGCCCTGGCCGATGCCGAAGCGCAGCGGCCGCAGCCGGATCACCCCGTCCTCGATGTCGAGCCGCGTCTCCATGCTGTCGAAGGGCATGCCGCGGCCCTTGATCTGGGCGGCGCGGTAGCGGAGGTGGACATCGGCGAAGCGCAGCCGCGGCACGCTCACCGGCGTGTCCGGCAGCAGGCGCGGGCTGGCTTCCTGCCGCGCCGCCTCCCGCCGCTGCTCCCGCGTCGCGCCGGGCGTGTCGGGCCGCACCGGCTCGGCGCCGATGAAGCCGCCGAGATCCTCCAGATCGACGCTGCGGGAGGTGAGGTCGGCCGCCAGCACCGGCCGCGCCCCGCCCGGGGTCACGGCGAAGGCGCCGTTCAGGTCACTGTTGCCCATCCGCCCCGCCACCTCGGTGAAGCGGAAGGCGCCCTCGTCATGCGCATAATCCAGCTTGCCGGTCACCCGGAAGGGCGGGGTGGGCGGCAGCGGCAGGCCGAGCAGCGGCGTCAGCCGCGCCATGTCCGGCCCGACGAATTCCAGCCGCAGATTCGCCCCGCCGAAGGCCAGCGGGTCCTGCAGCGTGCCCTGCAGCGCGACGCGCGTCGGGCCGTTGGCCAGGCGCAGCTCCACCGGCCAGGGCTGGCTCGGATCGCGCAGGTTGAGGATGGCGCCGCCGCGCAGCTCTCCGGTGATGGGCTGGGCGGCGTAGGTGCCTTCGGCGCGGGCCAACAGCCGGGGCGGCTCGCCCTCTGGCTCCTCGGTGGCGAGGGTGACGGTGAAATCCGCCTTCAGCCCGGCGAGCAGCGCATGCACCCGGGCGTCGCGCAGGATCAGCGCGCCGATCTGCGGCGGGGGGCGGCTGGCGGCCGGCTCCCCCTCCGCAGCCGCGGGGAAGCTGAAGCTGTAATTGTTCTTGCCATCCTCCTGCGCGCGCAGCGCGACGTCCGGCCGTTCCAGCGCCACCGAGGGGATCACCACGCTGCGGTCGCGCAGGAAGGCCATGGCGTCCAGCGCCACGCGCAGCCGCGGCACCGCGGCCAGCGGCCGGTCCGCCTCGAAGCCCGGCGGGTTGCCGATGGTCAGCCCTTCCAGCGTGACGATGGTGGTGCGGCCCAGCCCGACATGCAGGTGCTGGATGGTCACCGGCCGGCCGAGCGCCGCGCTGGCCTGGGCCTCGGCGATGGGGATCAGCCAGTCCCAGCGGAACAGCAGGACGAGCAGCAGCAGCGCCGCCAGCGGCAGGCCCAGCCCCAGCCCCCATTTCGCCTTCCTCGACCAAGCGCGCCGTTGCGCCATCGCTCCCGGCCTCCTGCCGGGAAAGCGCATCAGCGCCGCCAGGGTTCAGTGGGGGCGGGTCGGCGGGGCGGCAGTTCCGCCGCCACCCGCTCGCAATGGGTCAGCACTTCCCTGCCTCGTCAGGTTCCAGGTGGTGATGCCGCCCACCATCAGCATTGCACCAGGCCCTCCGCCAGCTCCTCCAGCGTCGGGTCGAGGCGGATGGCGTTGGCGGCAGGCGCCCTGGCGCCGAGATTCTGCCCCACCAGCACGTCCAGCAGGGCGAAGATCAGCTCCTTGGTCTTGAGGTCGAGGGCACCGCCCGCGTCCCGGTCCCGCATCAGGGAGGCCCGCAGCAGCCCGCAGCCGGCGAAAGCCCAGGGGGGGCGTGGCGGAGCCGCGGCTGGAAACTGTCCGGCACCCGGCCATGGCTGGCCCGGAGGTGGCGATGCCGGCGGCGAGCGCCGCCCCGGTCAGGGTCTCGCGACCCACGCCATCCTCCTCCGGGGAGGTCCGGCTCGCATCATGCGATTTCGCGCACCAGCTTGGCGCGCAGGGCGCGGGCGATGTCTCGCCGGTCCGCCGCCGTCACCACGAAGGCGCCGGGACCGCCGATCACCTCCCGCCGGTAGCTCTCCTCCAGGGGCTCGCCGTAGCGCGTCACCTGGCTGTTGGCGCTGACGGCCAGGGCGTTGATCTGGATGCCCGCCGCCACCGCCGCATCCCGCGCCGCCGGCGCGCGGCGGTGGGAGCGCATGTCGGGCCCGTCGCCGGAAAGGTCGATCACCCGCTCCGCCGCCGGGAAGGGCGCCGCCTGCAGCAGCCGGGCGCAATGGTCCAGCGCGTCGCCGATGGCGTTGTAGCTCTGCTGGCTGCGCGGCGCGGCCAGCACCGCCTCGGCGAGCGCCCGGGCGGAGGCGGCATCGGCGACGCGCATCCAGTCCACCACCGTCTCCGCCCCGCCTGGCGCGCCCCATTCCACCATGGCGACGCCGATCGCCGCGCGCGGCCGGGACTGGATGGCCGCGATGACCGAGGGGTGGGAGAGCGCCTCGGCATAGCCTTCCCGCTGCAGCTGGAACTCATCGGCATCGATGGAGCCGGAGGCATCCACTGCCAGCACCAGCAGCAGGTCCAGCTCCGCCGCCTGGGCGAGGAGGGGCTGCGCCGGGGCAGCCCGGGAAGCGACGCAAGGGGCGATGATGCCGGCCGGCATGGCGAGGAGGCGGCGACGCTGCATCGGGGGCTCCGCGGCGGGAATGATTGCCAGATGGGCGCCCTGGCGCCGGCGCCAAGGCTTGGCGGGCGGCAGGGCCGGGCGCATCCTGCCACCGCAAGGGAAGGGATGTGCCATGCCGAGCCGGACCATCGAAGGATATGAGCTGAGCTATGCCGAATCCGGCGCCGGGGACCCCGTGGTGCTGGTGCATGGCACGCTGGGCGACCAGCGGAGCTGGGCGCGGCAGATGGCGCCGCTCGGCGAGTACTACCACGTCATGGCGCTCTCCATGCGGCATTGCTGGCCGGGCGGCTGGACCGAGGGCGGGGATTTCACCATCGACCGGCATGTGGCGGATGTGGCCGCCTTCATCCGCAGCCTGAATGCCGGGCCGGTGCGGCTGGTGGGGCATTCCCGCGGCGGGCATATCGCCTTCCGGGTGGCGGAGCGGCATCCGGCGCTGCTGCGCGCTTTGGTGCTGGCCGAGCCGGGCGGAGAGCTGGATGAAAGCCTGGGCGGCAAGCCGGCCGCCGGGCAGCAGGCCGGCGCCTTCGCCGAGGCCGCCGCCCTGGTGGCGGCCGGCGACGAGGAGGGCGGGCTGAAGCGGGTGGCGGAACACACCGGCGGCCCCGGCGCCTGGGAACGCCGGCCGGAGGAGCGCAAGGTGATCTCGCGCGACAATGCCCGGACCATGCTGGGGCAGATGCATGAACGGCGCCGCCCCTATTCCCGCGCCGCGGCGGAGGCGATCCGCACCCCGACCCTGCTGGTGGTGGGGGAGCGGACGCTGCCGAATTTCGTCGCGAATGCGGATGCGCTGCAGCGCTACATCGCGGGCGCGGAGCGGGTCGGCATTCCGAATGCGGCGCATTCGATGAACTACGACAATCCGGGGGCCTTCAACGCGGCGGTGCTGGAGTTCTTCTCCAGGCATTGAGCAAGGCGGCGCCAGGGCTCCAGGGGCGTTCTTTGCTTCGCCCCCTTACTGCGCCCCGACAGCCGCCCGCGGCCGCCAGGCCGGCGCGCCCTGGCGCGCCGCGGCGCCGCCCTCCACCGGCTCCTGCCGCCGCAGCGGCAGGCACAGCTCGCAGCGCAGCCCATCCGCCAGCCACAGCCTTTCCAGCGAGCCGCCGAGCTGCCCCTCCACCGTCTGCTGGATGACGCGCGAACCGAAGCCCCGCCGCCCCGGCGCCGCCACGATCAGCGGCCCGCCCGTCTCCCGCCAGATCAGCGTCAGCGCCCGGCCATTCTCGTCCAGCCGCCAATTCACCGTCAGCAGCCCGCCCGGCGCCGAGAGCGCGCCGTATTTCACCGCATTGGTCGCCAGCTCATGCAAGGTCATGCAAAGCGGCTGCACCGCCCAGGCCGGCACGGTCAGCGGCGGGCCGACCAGCAGGGCGCGCGGCGCGCCGACGCTTTCCGGGCTGAGGAAGGGCTCCAGCTCCCCCTCCACCATCCGCCGCAGCTCCGCCCCTTCCCAGCGGCGCTGCGCCAGGGCGGTCTGTGCCCGGGCCAGGGCCGCCACCCGGCCCTCCACGATCCGCACCAGCTCCGTCGGGCTTTCCGCCTTGGAAAGCCGCAGCGCCGCCTGCACCACGGCGAGCGCGTTCTTCGCCCGGTGGTCCACCTCCCGCATCAGCAGCTGGCCGCGCGCCTCGGCGGCCTTGCGGGCGGTGATGTCCATGGCGATGCCGACCAGCCGCACCGGCCGGTCGCCGACGAAGCGGAGCTGGCCGGAGGCGGCGATCCAGCGCTCCCGCTTGTCCGCGATGCCGATGACGCGCAGCTCCACCTGGTAGATGCCGTCGCCCCCCGCCGCCATGGCCCGCCGCAGCGCGGCCCGGCGGCCTGGCCGGTCCTCCGGATGAATTGCCTCCAGGAAGCGGCGCCGGGTCACCGCCTCGCCCTCCGGCAGGGACCAGAGGGCGCGCATCCGCCCGTCCCAGGTCACCCGCCCGGTCAGGTAGTCGTAGTCATAGGTGCCGAGCCGCGCCGCCTCCTGCGCCAGGCGCAGCCTTTCCTCGCTCTCGGCCAGCGCCGCCTCGGCCCGGTGGCGGGCGGTGATGTCGAGGCAGACGCCACGGATGCGGGCCGGCAGCGGGCCCTGGCCGGGATCCCGCTCCGCCTCGCCCCGGGTGAGCAGCCAATGCTCCGAGCCATCCGGCCAGAGCACGCGGAATTCGAGGGCGAAGGCGCCGCCTTCCACGGCCAGGCGGCGATGCTCCTCCACCACCCGGATCACATCCTCCGCATGCACCCGGGTGAGCATGGCGGCGAAGTCGAAGGGCGCGCCATGCGGCAGGCCGTAGAGCATCGGCAAAGCGGGGTCGGTGTCCACCAAGCCGGTCCGGTCGATCTCGAAGGCGACGACGCCGCTCGCCTCCTGCGCCCGGCGCAGGCTGGCCTCGCTGCGGGCGACGTTCAGCTCCACCTGGCGCAGCTCGGTCAGGTCGGTCCGGGTGCTGACGAAGCCGTTGGGCCGGCCGGTGCGCGGGTCGTAGCGATAGGTCCAATGGTTGCCGGTGATGATGGGGGTGCCGTCCTTGCGGCGCTGGCGCAGCTCCCCCTGCCAGCTCCCCTCCCGCCGCACTGCGGCGATGACGGCGCGGATGCCGCCTGGCGGCAGGATGGTGCCGAGGATGTCCTGCGCCCTGCGGCCGAGGATCTCCTCCCGCGTCCAGCCATAGAGCCGCTCGCAGCCGGCGGACCAGTGCAGCACCCGGCCCTTGAGGTCCACGATCATGCTGGGGGAGAGATCGAGCGCGTCGGTCACCTCGCGCAGCGCCGCGGTGCGCTCCTCCACCCTGGCTTCCAGCGTGGCATTGGCCGCCAGCAGCGCCCCCTGCTGCTGGCGGACCAGCAGGCCGAGGCCGAGCAAGGCGAGGCTGGCGGTGAGGCCGAGGCCGAATTGCGGCAGCACTTCCCGCCACCAGAGCGGCAGGATGGCGGCATCCGGGCGATAGGCCAGGGCGAAGAGCGGAAAGCCCTCCAGCCTTGTGGCGGCGATATGGCCCGGGCCGGCCGGGCCGCGGATGCTGGCGCTGACGCGCCGCGCCTCCCCCTCCCCCGGGGCGGCCCGGGCCAGCAGCGTGCCGGGCGGCAGCGGCGCCCCGCTGCGGACCAGCAGCCCGCCATCCGCCCGCAGCAGGCCGATGGAGGTGCCGGGCGAGGCCTCGAATTGCCGCAGCCCCTCGGCCAGCGGGTCGGGGAAGACGGAGAGGTTGACGACGCCGTCGAAACTGCCGGGGGGCAAATGGTTGCCGGTCTGGGTCCGTCGCCGGCTGACGGCGAAGAAGGGCTGGGTATCGAAGGGCCCGGCATGCAGGCGGCTGACATAGAGCTCCGGCGCGTCCGCCGCCTGGAGCTCCTGAAAGAAGTCGCGCCCCGCCGCGGTGCTGTCCTCGGTCGCCTCCGCCTCCCCGGCGGCCACCAGGGGCACGCCGTGGCGGTCCAGGATGAAGCTATTCTCCACCTGCGGCAGTTCGTCCACCAGGTGCTGCAGCGCCGCATGCAGCTCCGTCCTGCGGTCGATGATTTCGGCATCGGACAGGCCGGCGACCAGCGCGTCCATCTGGCGTGCCGCCAGGGCATAGGCCAGCAGCACGCGCATGCCGTATTCCGCGGCCGCGTCGGCGCTGCGCTCCAGCTCCACCCGGGCTTCCCGCCACACCCCCTGCCAGGACCGCCAGGCGCCGGCCGCGGCGACCAGCAGCGGCAGGGCGACGATCACCGCGAGCAGCAATGGGCCCATGCGCCAGGGCGGCGCCATCACGTCAGGGCTGGGCTCCAGGCCCGGTCGCTGCATCAGCTCTCCAACTCCGCCCTCCGATGGGCCTCCCAGGCCGGGATGTATACCAAGCCGCTTGATCCCATTCGAGGCGCCGGCATCCAATCAACAGAGTTCGCGCTCACGTCAACGTGATGCGATGGTCAGCGGGCCAGGCAGCGCTGCATGCCGGGCTGGCCGAGCACCGCGGCAGGGCGCGTCCCTTCCGGACAGGCGCCCTGCTGGTGGCTGGGCGGCGGCAGCCCGGCATCCCAGCCCGCCCCGCCGCCGGCCACCGGCGGGCCCGGCACCCGGGCGGGGCGGCAGCGGCCGCGCTGGCCGGGCACCGGCGCCCCGCCATGCGGGCAGAGAAAGCGCCGCGCCGCCTCCATCGCGGTGTCCCGCCGCGTGGGGGCGGCCTCGGCGGCGATGCCGGCCAGGGCCAGCCCGGCCGCGAGGGCGCAGGGCAGGATGGACGCCGGCTGCCGGAGCAGCCTACACCAGCGCCGTAACGAGGCCCCCTCCCCCGACCGCCGCGGAACCGCCCGAATGTCCGAGACCACCATCCTCACCATCCGGCAAAGCCGGCGCTCCTACGGGATTGGGGGCATGCTGCTCGGCGTGCTGCTGCTTGGGCTGCCCTTTCTCGGGCGGCAGCGCATCACCCTGACCGATGAGCGGATCATCGTGGAGTCGGGCTTCTGGAACAAGCTGCGGGACGATGTCGAAGTGTTCCGCATCCGCGACGTGGTCTCCAGCCGCAGCCTGTTCCAGCGGCTGCTCGGCATTGGCGACGTGGTGGTGAAGGCGGCGGAGGGGCGGGGGCCGGAGGAGGTGGTGGTGCTGAAGGGCATCCCGGACCCGGTTGGGGTCAGCGAGACCATCCGGACGGCCTGGAACCGCAGCGCGCGGCCGCGGGGGCCGGCGATGTCGGTGGATTGAACGGGCGGGGGCTTCGCCCCCGAACCCCCGGCGGAGGCTGCTGCCTCGTTGGCGGCAGTGCCGCCAACCCCGCCGGGGCCAGGACCTGGCCCCGGACCCCGGTCTGAGTTTCAGACCCGACAGGTTGAACCAGCGGACTCACACCGGGGTCCGGGGGGTGGTCCACCCCCCGGCGGGGTCCAGGGGCAGCGCCCCTGGCGGGGGCAAGGGGGCGAAGCCCCCATATCACCTCTGGCAAAGCGCCTGTAACAGGCTGCTACACTGTCCGGATGCCCCAGCCCCCGCCCATCTCCCCCGCCTTCCGCGCGGCGCGCGCGGCATGAGGATCGGCATCATCGGCACCGGCGTTGCCGGCAGCCTGCTGGCGGAAATTCTCGCCGGCGATCGCGGGCTGCAGGTGGAAGCCTTCGACCGCCTGGCCGAGGGCGAGGAATCCGAGGCCGGCACCGGCCTCAATCTCGGCCCCAACGCGCTGAAGGCGCTGCGCCTGCATCTGCCGGCGCGCCATGCCGCGGTGCGCCGCGCCTCCTACCCCTGGCGCCGCTGGATCATCGAGACCGCGACCGGCCAGCGCCTCTTCGACCTCGATCTGCAGGAGGTGGCGGAGGAGCCCGGCATAAGGCTGCGCTGGTCGGAGCTCTACCGCGTGCTGCGCGCCCCGGTCGCGGGGATGACGCGGCACGGGCTGACGCTCATGGAGGTGGAGGAGGATGCGCGCGGCCGGCTGATCCCGGTCTTCACCACGCCGAGCGGCGCGCTGGTCCGCCCCGCCGCCTATGACCTGCTGGTGGCCTGCGATGGCCGCTATTCCCGGCTGCGGGCGCTGACCGCGGGCGTGCCGCAGCCGCGCTTCTTCGGCGTCGCGATGACCAGGCTGCTGGTGCGCAACGCCGCCTGGTGCCCCTATGACGAATACGGCCAGTGGTTCAACGGCAACCACCGGCTGCTCTCCTACCGGCTGCCGGGCGGCGCGGCCTATATCGCCGGCAGCGTGGTGCTGCCCTCGCCCGAGGCGGAGGTGGCGGAGAGCGCCAGGACGGCCGAATTCCAGCGCCTGCTCTATACCCCGGCGGAGGGCGCCCCCTGCCCTGCCGTCGCCTGGATGATCGAGCGGCTGGCCGAGCAGGTGGCGGAGATCCACTGGTCCCGGCTGCAGGAGGCGCCGCTGCTGCGCAGCGCGCTGGACGGGCGGGTGCTGTTCCTCGGCGATGCGGCCCACGCCATGGTGCCGACGCTGGGCCAGGGCGCCACCCAGGCGGTGGAGGATGCGGTGATCGCCGGCCAGGTGCTGCGGCGCGGCGGCGGGCCGGCCGACGTGGCGGCCTGGCGGGATACGCGGGTGGGCTTCGTCCGCCGCTTCAGCCTGGAGGCCTCCGACACGCTGTTTCCCGGCTGCGATCCGGTGGCCGGCAGCATTGCCAAGACCGCCGGGGCGTTCCGCGACAGGCTGCGGCGGCTCTACACCGATGTGCCGGGGCCGGAAGCCTTTGCCGGCGGGTGACGGCGTAGGTTGTCTCTTCGCAATCGGCTGAAGGCGCCTATTCGCAAAGGCCACGGTGCCGATGTCGAGGCAAGGACGCCGCGCGTCGTGCGAGCGGCACGCCTTCCACGTGACGCGCGGTGCGGCTTCGGCGCATCCTTGCCTCGACATCGGCACCGTGGTTGCGGGTTAAGGTGCGCTCGACGGTGTCGAGCGCGCGAGGCGCTCGGATGCGACGGCGTCCGAGGTGCCGGCCGGGGGCGCCCAGCCGGGCAACCGCCGGCCATGCGGCCTCAGCCCCGCAGCACCTCCAGGCTGTGCTCGGCGATCATCCGCTCCTCATCGGTGTGCCGTACCAGCACCCGCACCGGCGCGCCGGCCGGCGAGATCTCCGCCGCATGATGCGTGTTGCGCGCCGGGTCCAGCGCAATGCCGAGGAAGCCCAGCCCCTGGCAGATGCGGGCGCGGACCCCGGCGGCGTGCTCGCCGATGCCGGCGGTGAAGACCAGCGCATCGATCCCACCGATGCCGGCAGCCAGCGCCGCCACCTCCCGCCGCACCCGGTAGGCGAAATAGCCGAGCGCCCACTCCGCCGCCTCGCCCCCCGCCGCCTCGATCTCCCGAACATCCTGGGAGACGCCGGACATGCCCTTCAGCCCGCTGTTGTTGTAGAGCAGCCGCGAGACCTCCGCCGTGCTCATCCCCAGCGTGTCGATCATGTGCAGGACCACGCCGGGGTCGATCTGGCCGCTGCGGGTGCCCATCGGCACGCCGTCCAGGGCGGTGAAACCCATGGTGCTGCCCTGCGCCCTGCCATCGGCGATGGCGCAGAGCGAGGCGCCATTGCCGAGATGCGCCACCACCAGCCGCCCGGCGCCGAGCACCGGGTCCTCCGCCGCGAGCTGCCGGGCGATGTATTCATAGGACAGGCCATGGAAGCCATAGCGGCGGATGCCGCGGGCGTGGAATTCCGGCGGCAGGCCGAAAGTGTCGGCGAAGAAGGGCTGGGTGCGGTGGAAGGCGGTGTCGAAGCAGGCCACCTGCGGCACGCCGCGGAAATGCCTTGCGGCGGCGGCGATGCCGGCCAGGTTGTGCGGCTGATGCAGCGGCGCCAGGGGCACCAGCGCCTGCAGCTCCGCCATCACATGCAGGTCGATCCTGACCGGGGCGTGGAAATGCACGCCGCCATGCACCACGCGGTGGCCGATGGCGGCCACTTCCCGCCCGTCCAGCACCTGGTGCAGCCAGGCCATCACCGCATCCAGCGCGCCCACCTGGTTGGTGGGCCCTTCGCCCTGCTGCCAGCGCTGCTCGAACACCGGATGGCCGGTGGCGTCCCTGGCGATGATGTGCGGCGCGGCGCCGATCCCCTCCACCTGGCCGGCATAGCGGGCGGCAAGCCCGGTGGCGGCGGCGGTGTCGTAGACGGCGAATTTCAGCGAGGAGGACCCCGCATTGAGGACGAGGATGATGCCCGGCATGTATCCGCTCCGTCGGTGCGGCTGCGCTTCTAGCAGCCGGACGATGATGGCAGGATGACAGGAAAGCGGCGCCCCGTGTGGCGGCGCGCCGGGCGGGGTTCAGGACAGTTTCGGGTAGGTGGCAGCGTCGAAGAAGCCGGCGCCGGCAACATAGGCGCGGCCGGGGGACATGTCCGGCGGCGGGCCGGCCTCCCCCGCCCCCTCGAAGGTCAGCTCGCATTGCACGCCGGAGGGATCGTAGACGAAGAGCTGCCAGAGGGTGGTGCCGGGGACGAGGAATTCCCGCCACTCCAGCCCCGCCGCCCGGAACCGCGCGACATAGCCATGGAAGCCGCGGCAGGCGAGGGAGAGATGGTCGATGGCGGCGGTGCCGGAGGGCGCCACCCCGTCCGGCAGCAGCGCCGGCCCGCCGGCATAGATGTGCAATATGGCCGGGCCGCCCGCGACGGGCACGTAGAGCCAGGCGCCGGGATAGCCGAAATCCGGCCGGAAGCCGTTCCTGAGGCCGAGGATGCCTTCATAGAAGGCGAGTGTCGCGGCGAAGTCGTTGGTCTTCACCGCGACATGGAACAGGCCGGCCACCATCGGCGCGGTGTCGCTCATCCCGGGGCTCCCTTCGCGTGCGCGCGCATCATGCCATGGCGTAGCGGTTCGGCGGCACCGGAATGCCGAGATGCTCGCGCAGCGTCGTCCCTTCGTATTCCTTGCGGAAGATGCCGCGCCGCTGCAGCTCCGGCACCACCAGCGTACAGAAATCCTCGAGCGGGGCGGGGAAATGCGGGAACATCAGGTTGAAGCCGTCGCAGGCCCCGCCCTCCAGCCATTCCTGCATGCGGTCGGCGATGGTCGCCGGGGTGCCGACCTGAAGCTGGTGGCCGAGCGAAGTGCCGAGGTAGCGCGCCACCTGGCGGATGGTGAGGTTCTCCTTCCGCGCCAGGTCCATCAGCAATTGCTGCCTGGCCTTGGCGGCGTTGCTGGGCGGCAGGGGCGGCAGCGGGCCGTCGAGATCGTACTGGTAGATGTCGAGGTCGCCAGTGAGGCGCGCCAGCAGGCGCATCGCCGCATCGTCCGAAATCAGCGCCTGCAGGGCGCCAAGCTTGTCCTGCGCCTCCTGCTCCGTGCGGCCGACGATGGTCATCAGCCCGGGCAGGATCTTCACATGGTCCGGGTCGCGGCCGTGGCGCGCGGCGCGGGCGCGGACATCCTCGCGGAAGGCGCGGCCTTCCTCCAGCACGGTCTGGGCGGTGAAGATGAGGTCGGCGGTGCGCGCCGCCAGCTCCTTCCCCGCCTCGGAGGAGCCGGCTTCCGAGACCACCGGCCGCCCTTGCGGCGTGCGCGGCAGGTTCAGCGGGCCGCGCACCCGGAAATGCTTGCCCTCGTGATACTGGAAATGCAGCTTGTCCGGGTCGATGTAATGGCCGCTCGCCTTGTCGCGCAGCAGCGCGCCGTCCTCCCAGGAATCCCAGAGGGCGGTCACCACATCCCAGAATTCGCCGGCGCGTTCGTAGCGGAGCGCGTGGTCCATATGGCGGTCGAAGCCGAAATTGCCGGCCTCGTCCTCGACCTGGGAGGTGACGAGGTTCCAGCCGGCACGGCCGCCGCTGATATGGTCGATGGTGGCGAAGCGGCGGGCGAGATCGTAGGGGTTGCCATAGGTGGTGGTGGCGGTGGCGACCAGCCCGATGCGCTCCGTCACCGCCGCCAGCGCCGCCAGCAGGGTGACGGGTTCCAGATAGACCTGCCGCGCCGTCCTCGGCCGCTTGGCGCCGGCGCCGTCCAGGTTGGCGCTGCCATTCACCGCCGCCGTGTCCTGGAAGAACACGCAGTCGATCTTCGCCGCCTCTGCCATGCACGCCATGCGGGCGTACCAGGGGAATTGCATGTCCGTCTCCGGCACCGCATCGGCGTGGCGCCAGCCGGCGGAATGGCTGCCCGGCGTGTAGAGGAAGACGCCGAGGCGAAGCTGCTTCGGCTTGCCGGCCTGGGATAGGTCCTTCGGCATCACTGGGTCACCCGCACCGTGGTCGCCATGGTGAAACTGTCCGCTCGCGGCACCATGGTCAAGCCGCGGCGGATACCCCAGGAGATGCGGACGAAGAAGATCGGGATCAGCGCCTGCTGACCCACCGCGTAATGGGCGGCGGCCTGGATCGCCTTCTCCCGCGCCGCGTCGTCAAAGGTGCTGTCTGCTACGGTCAGCAGCCGGTCCAGCTCCGGGTTGGAATAGCGGGTGCGGTTCCAGCCGCCATGGCCGAGGTCGCGGTTGATGGTGCGGATCAGGCTGGTGAGCGTCTCCGAGGCGATGCCGAGGCTCGACCCGTACATCGAGAGATGCGCCGACATCTCCGGCTCCCCGCCCGGCGCGGATTGCGTGCCGCGGCGGAGATAGATGGACATGGGCAGCGCCTCGATCTTCGCGCGGATGCCCACCTGGGTCAGCATCTGGCCGATCGCCTGGCAGGTGCGGGCATCGCCGGCGAAGCGGTCCGCGGTGCATTGCAGGTTCAGGGTGAAGCCCTGCGGATAGCCGGCCTCGGCTAGCAGGGCGCGAGCCCGGGCGGGGTCGTAGGGCAGCGGCGGGGTGCTGGGATCATGCCCGATCAGCCCCGGCGAGGCCACCTGCCCGGCCAGGCTGGCACCGCCTTCCATGGCGCGTTCGGCCAGCGCCGTGCGGTTGATCGCGAGGCTCATCGCCTGCCGCACCCGCTGGTCCCGCAGCGGGTTCTGCGGCAGGGGCTGGCCATCCGCGCCCAGCGCATTGGCGATGCGCGGCGACATGCTGTCCATGAACAGCCAATGGGTGAAGATGCTGTCGGTGGAGATGAGCTGGGTGCGGTCGCTCTCCCGCACCCGCTGGTAGAGGCCGGCGGGAATGGTGTCCACCACATCCACATCGCCGGCGAGCAGGGCGGCGACGCGGGCGCTGTCGTTGGGGATGTTGCGGAAGGTCACGCGCTGCCAGGGCTCCGGCGTGCCGCGCCAGGTGTCCGCACGTTCCAGCACCACATCGGCGCCCGGCGTCCAGCGCACCCAGCGATAGGGGCCGGTGCCGATGGCGGCGCGGCCGCCGTTGAAATCGCCCTCCGCCGCCTCCGCCGCGGCGCGGGCGGAGACCATGCCGACGCTGGCGATGTGGTGCGGCTGCATCGGCGTCGGTGCGCGCATCCGCAGGATCAGCGTGTGCGGGTCCGGCGTCTCGATGCCGATGACGTTGCGCACCGCGCTGGCATAGGTGCGGGCGCCCTGCACGCTCTGCACCCGGCGGATGGAGAAGGCGGCGTCCTCGCTGGTGAAGGGCGTGCCGTCATGGAAGCGGGCATTGGGCACCAGCTTGAATTCCCAGGTCAGCTCATCGATGGCGCGCCAGGAGGAGGCGAGGTTCGGGATCGGCCGCAGGGTCGGGTCGAGATCGGTCAGCGTCTCGAAGACATGCAGCCCGACATTGCGGTTGGGGGTGTAGGTGAGGTGCGGGTCGGCGCTGTCCACCGCCGCCTTCATGCCGATGCGGAGCTCCTGCGCCGCGGCGGGTGTCGCGAGGAGCAACAGGGCGGCGATGGTGGCAAGGGGTCTCATTCGGCGGCACTCCGGCGTTGGGCGTAGCGGTTGGGGGCGGGGTCGGCGCCGAGCAGATCGCGCAGCGTGTGCCCCTCGTATGCGGTGCGGTAGAGGCCGCGGCGCTGCAGCTCCGGCACCACCTGGTCCACCACCTCTTCCAGGCCGCCGGGCAGCCAGGGCGGCAGGATGTTGAAGCCATCCGCGGCCCCCTGGGTGAACCACTCCTCCATCGCGTCGGCGATGTCGGCGGGCGTGCCGATGATGGTGCGGTGGCCGTTGCCGCCGGCGATGGCGAGGTAGAGCTGGCGGATCGAGAGGTTGTCCCGCCGCGCCATGTCCAGCAGGATCTTCGCCCGGCTCAGCATGCGCGGATTGGTCGGCTCCGGCACCTTCCCGTCCAGCGGGAAGGCGGAGAGGTCGCCGAGCGAGCCGGCGATCGCCGCCAGCCCGACGACCGGGTGGATCAGCTCCTGCAGGATCTCGTATCGGTCATGCGCCTCCTGCCTTGTGCGGCCGGGGATGGCCATGAGGCCGGGCATGATCTTCAGCGATTCGCGCTGGCGGCCGTATTTCGCCATGCGGCGCTTGACGTCGGCGTAATAGGCCTGCGCGTCCTCCAGCCTCTGCGCCGCGGCGTAGACCACATCGGCCGTCGCCGCCGCCAGCTCCCGCCCCGGGTCGGAGGCGCCGGCCTGCACCAGCACCGGGGCGCCCTGCGGCGTGCGCGCCACGTTCAGCGGGCCGGCGACGGTGAAATGCTTCCCCTGGTGGTTCAGCACATGCAGCTTGGCGGGGTCGAAATTGATCCCCGACGCCTTGTCCCGGACGAACGCATCGTCCTCCCACGTGTCCCACAATCCGCGCACCACCTCCACGAACTCGGCGGCACGGTCGTAGCGGCTGTCGTAGTCGGGCGGTGCCTCGCGGCCGAAATTGCGGGCTTCCTGTGCCGTCACGCTGGTCACCACATTCCAGCCGGCACGGCCGCCGCTGATATGGTCCAGCGAGGCGAATTTCCGAGCGATGTGATAGGGCTCGTTCCAGGTGGTGCTCGCCGTGGCGATCAGCCCGATGCGCGAGGTGACCATCGCCAGCGCCGAAAGCAGCGTCAGCGGCTCGAATTGCACGTTCTTCGAGGAGCGGGAAAGGGCGCCCGGCGGCTCGTCATACATCCTGATGCCGACGCCATCGGCCAGGAAGAACATGTCGAACAGCCCACGCTCGGCCGCATGGATGGCGCGGACGAAATGCCCCAGCTCCATATTGCCGCCGGCAGAGGCATCCGGGTGCCGCCAGGCGGCAATGTGGTAGCCCATGCCGATCGCCGATACGCCAAGCCTGATCTGCCGCTGCGGCGCGCCCATACCGTCTTGCCTTGGTCCGGAGGCCGGGATGGAATGCAATCGGCGTGCCGAGGCATGCGAATTGCTTGGCGGGCGGCGGCGCCCCGCAGGCCGGCGCCACCGCCTGTCATATCGGCGCCGTCGCCTTGACGGCCGATGGAGTGAACGAGAAGATGTCCCCTTCCCCACGCCAGATGCATCTTGGCGTTTTCGTCCTCGGCACCGGCAACCACATCGCCGGCTGGCGCTACCCCGGCGCGGCGCAGAGCTTCGAGGATCTTTCCGTCATCCAGGAGATCGGCCGCATCGCGGAACGGGGGAAATTCGACCTCATCTTCCTCGGCGACAACCTCGCCAGCGAACCGGGCATGCACCCCAGCTTCGCCGCGCGCTTCGAGCCGCTGACCATGCTGGCGGCGCTGGCCGCGACGACGACGCATGTCGGCCTCGGCGCCACCGCCTCCACCACCTATGCCGAGCCCTACAATGTGGCGCGGATGTTCGCCTCGCTCGACCATCTTTCCGGCGGCCGCGCGGCCTGGAACGCGGTGACGAGCTCGGGCGGCAAGGTGGCGGAGAATTTCGGCCGCATCCACCCGGAGCATGATGCGCGCTACGAGGTGGCGGAGGAATTCGTCGATGTCGTCCGCGGCCTCTGGGATTGCTGGGATGACGGCGCGGTGGTGCGCAACGTGGAAACCGGCCAGTACATCGACCCCGCCAAGGTGAAGCCGCTGAACCATGTGGGGAAGTTCTTCAAGGTGAAGGGACCGCTTTCCAGCAGCCGCACGCCGCAGGGCCAGCCCATCATCCTCCAGGCCGGCTCCTCCGAGCCCGGGCTGAAGCTGGCCGCCCGCACCGCCGATGTGGTCTTCGCCGTGGTGCAGGATATGGGCGAGGCGCAATCCGGCTACCGTGCGCTGAAGGAACGCATGCCGGCCTATGGCCGCCACGCCTCGGAAATCGCCGTGCTGCCCGGCATGATGCCGGTGATCGGCCGCACCGAGCGCGAGGCGCGGGACAAGCTGAACCTGCTGCAGTCCTTCGTGAACCCGGCCAATGCCAATTCCATGCTCGCCGCCCGCATGGGCATGGATGTCTCCGGCTTCCCGCTGGATGAGAAGGTGCCGAAGGACTTCCCCCTGCCCGACACCTCCCACGGCTTCGCCAAGGCGATGCTGGCCAAGGCCTGGCGGGAGAACATGACATGGCGGGACATGTTCAGCCTGGCCGGCGCCGCGCGCGGCCATTGGGTGGTCTGCGGCACGCCGGTGCAGATCGCCGACACCATGCAGGAATGGTTCGACAGCTACGCCTGCGACGGCTTCAACGTGCTGCCGCCCTATTTCCCCGGCGGCTTCGACGATTTCGTGGACATGGTCGTGCCCATCCTGCAGGAGCGCGGCCTCTACCGCGCCGACTACACCGGCCGGACCCTGCGCGAGCATCTCGGCCTGCCGCGGCCAAAGAGCCGCCTGTTTCAATAAGCCATTGCGCGGTGCAGCATGGCCCCCCATGCTGCGGGGCGATCCTCGTTCGGGCGGCCTCGCCCGAACAAGGATCGCCCAGACAACAAAGGTACAGAGCAGCTTGTGCCCGATCGGGTGGGACCCGCGGCTGCGGGTCCACCCCGATCGGACGCCGCTCTGGCAGAGGAGCACCAGCGCGACGCACGGCCCCACGTCACCGCCGGGGGTTGAGACATGCTGCGACGCCATTTCACCGCGGGCCTGACCGCCACCGCCCTGATCCCCGCCCTGCCCGCCAGGGCGCAGGGCGAGAAGGTGCTGCGCGTCGGCATGACCGCGGCCGACATCCCCACCACCACCGGCCAGCCCAGCCAGGGCGCGGAGGGCATCCGCTTCGGCGGCATCACCGGCTATGACGGGCTGAGCAACTGGGACCTTTCCCATGGCGACCGCAAGGCGCGCATCCGCCCCGGCCTCGCCGAAAGCTGGTCCACCGATCCTGCCGACCGCAACCGCTGGACCTTCAGGCTGCGCCAGGGGGTGAAATTCCACGACGGCTCGGAATTCAACGCCGAGGCGGTCGTCTGGAACCTCGACAAGGTGATGAAGAAGGAAGCGCCGCAATATGACAGCGCCCAGGCGGCGCAGGCCGCCACCTTCGTCGCCCCCATCGCCAGCTACCGCGCGGTGGATGGCAGCACGGTGGAGATCATCACCAAGGATCCGGTGGCCAGCCTGCCCTACAAGCTGGTCAGCGTGTTCTTCTCCTCGCCGGCGCGGTGGAAGGAGCTGGGCGGAAGCTGGGCGCGCTTCGCCCTCAACCCCTCCGGCACCGGCCCCTGGAAGTTCGACAAGGTGGTGCCGCGCGAGCGCATCGAATATGTCCGCAATGCGGAGTACTGGGACAGCGCCCGCATCCCGAAATGCGACCGGCTGATCGTCATGCCGATGCCGGACCCGTTGACCCGCGGTGCGGCCCTGCTCTCCGGCCAGGTGGATTGGATCGAGGCGCCTTCGCCGGACATGATCCCGCGGCTGCGCAATGCCGGCATGAAGATCGTCACCAACCCCTACCCGCATATCTGGCCCTATCTGCTGAGCTGCCTGCCGGACAGCCCCTTCCGCGATGTGCGGGTGCGCCAGGCGATCAATCTCGGCCTGGACCGCGACGGGCTGGTGGCGCTGCTGGACGGCACGGCGCAGGCGGCCAAGGGGCTGACGCTGCCGAACGACCCTTGGTTCGGCAAGCCGGGCTTCGAGCTGCGCCACGACCCGCGCGAGGCGAAGAAGCTGTTGCAGGCCGCCGGCTACGGCCCGCGCAACCCCTGCAACGCCACGGTGCTGATCTCCACCAGCGGCAGCGGCCAGATGCAGCCCTTGCCGATGAACGAGGCGATCAAGCAGGGCCTGGCCGAGATCGGCATCAATGTCCGGCTGGAAGTGCTGGAATGGGAGACGCTGCGCGGCCGCCGCCGCAGCGGCGCCGCGGCGCCGGAGAATCGCGGCATGCATGCGCTGAACAATTCCCTGGGCTCGGCCGAGCCTTCCGCGCTGATCGACGTCACCTGGTCCAGGCGCAACCCGCCGGTCGGCACCAATTGGGGCTATTTCGCCGATCCCAAGGTGGATGACCTGGCCAGCCGGGCGGAGGTGGAGTTCGACCCGGAGAAGCAGGACATGTTGCTGGCGGAGCTGCACGCTGCCTGCGTGGACCAGGCGCTCTGGGCCTTCATCGTGCATGACCTGAACCCGCGCGCCATGTCGCCGCGGGTGAAGGGCTTCGTGCAGGCGCAGAGCTGGCAGCAGGATCTGACCACCGTGGAGATCGCCTGATGCAACCCTGCGAACTCACCGCCGCCGAGGCGGCCGCGCTGATCCGCGACCGCCAGCTTTCGGTGGAGGAGCTGACCCGTTCCTGCCTCGCCCGCATCGCGGCGCGGGACGCGGTGGTGAAGGCCTGGCTCTTCCTCGACCCCGATCTCGCGCTCAAGCGGGCGCGGGAGCTGGACAAGCGCGCCGCCGCCGGCTGGCCCATGGGCGGGCTGCATGGCCTGGGCTTCGGCGTGAAGGATGTGATCGACACGGCGGACATGCCGACGACGCACAACTCGCCCATCTACGAGGACTCGCAGCCAGGGCGGGATGCCGCCTGCGTCGGCATCGTGCGGGCCTCCGGCGCGCTCATCCTGGGCAAGACGGATACGGTGGAATTCGCCGCCGGCGGGCGGAAGGCGCTGAGCACCAACCCCTTCAATGCGAAGCACACGCCGGGCGGCTCCTCCTCCGGCTCCGGCGCGGCGGTGGGCGACTTCCAGGTGCCGCTCGGCTTCGGCACCCAGACCGGCGGCTCGCATATCCGCCCGGCCTCCTTCAACAACATCTACGGGCTGAAACCCTCCTGGTCCCTGGTCAGCCGGGAGGGCGCGCGGATGAGCAGCATCACGCTGGATACCGTCGGCTGGTACGGCCGCTGCGTCGCCGATCTGCGGCTGGTGGCGGAATGCTTCCGCCTGCCCGGCCTGGGCGGGAAGAAGCGCAGCGTGAAGGGCTTGCGCATCGGAATGTGCAAATCCCCCGTCTGGCGGCATATCGAGCCCGCCGGCGTCGCGGCGCTGGAAGCCGCGGCGCAGCGCCTGGAAGCGGCGGGCGCGATCGTCGAGGAGCTGACATTGCCGCTCGCCTTCGACGGCATGGCGGCGGCGCGCGACCTGATCGCCGCCTATGAGGGCGCCGGCGCCTTCCTGCCGGAAGTCCTCGCCGCCCCGCACATCACCCCGCCCGACATCAAGGCGCGGGTCGAGGCCCGCGCGCAATTCGATGCCGGGAAGCTGCGCGCCGCCTACACCCTGGCCGACCAGTGCCGCGCGGTCTTCGACGCGCTGTTCGGCCCGAAGCTGGATGCGGTGCTCACCCCGGCCTCCCCCGGCGATGCGCCGGAAGGGCTGCACACCACCGGCGACGCCATCTTCAACGGCATCTGGACGCTGCTGCAGGTGCCCTGCCTCGGCATTCCCTGCATCCGCAGCGCCCGTGGCCTGCCGGTCGGCATCCAGCTCGTCGGCCCGCGCTTCGCCGATGCGGCGCTGATCGAGATCGCCGAGGCCTGCGCGCCGGTGGTCGACACCGAACCCGACTGGGCGCGCAAGACCCTGTTCGCCTGAGAGAAAGGAAGGACGCCATGGCCGAGACCACGGAGGAAGAGCTGAAGGTGCTGGCCGCCAAGGCCGGCCTTTCCGACCTGCCGGCGGAATACAAGGCGGAGCTGCTCTCCGCCTATCGCCATCTGGAGGTGATGATCGCCCGCATCTGCCGCGACCGCCCGCAGGCGGATGAGCCGGCGCATGTCTTCGACGCCGCCACCTTTGCGCGAAAGGCATAGGGTCATGGCGGAATTTCTCACCATCGCCGAGGCCGCGCGGCGCATCGCCACGCGCGACCTCTCGCCGGTGGAGCTGCTGCACACCTGCCTCGCCCGCATCGATGCGGTGGATGCGGAGCTCAACAGCTTCGTCGCCCTGACGCGGGAACGCGCCCTGGAAGAGGCCAAGGCGGCAGAGGCCGAGATCATGGCCGGCAATTACCGCGGCAAGCTGCACGGCATCCCCTACAACCTGAAGGACATTTTCGAGACCAAGGGCATCCGCACCACGGCGCAGTCGAAGACGCTGGCCGACTACGTCCCGGCCGAGGATTGCGACGCGCAACAGCGACTCGCCGCCGCCGGCGGCGTGCTGCTGGGCAAGTCCGCCACCTGGGAATTCGCCCATGGCGGCCCCTCCTGGGACGTGCTGTTCCCGCCCTGCCGCAACCCCTGGGACCTGGACAAGGACCCGGCCGGCTCCTCCTCCGGCTCCGGCGCCTCCATCGCGGCCGGCATGGTGCTGGGGACGATGGGGTCGGATACTGGCGGCTCCATCCGCGGGCCGGCGGCGGCCAACGGCATCGCCGGCCTCAAGCCAACCTATGGCCGCGTCTCCCGCCGCGGCGTGCTGCCCAATTGCTTCTCCCACGACCATGCGGGGCCGCTGGCCTGGACCAGCGAGGACCTCGCCATCCTGATGAATTGCGTCGCCGGCTTCGACCCGCGCGACCCCGGCAGCGTGGACCTGCCGGTGCCTAACTACACCGCCGCCCTGACCGGCGAGGTGAAGGGCCTCACGATCGGCGTGCCCTATCGCTGGCTGGAGGAGGAGGCGCCGCCCTCCGCCCCCACCCGCACAGCGCTGGACGCCGCGCTGAACGTCTTCCGCGCCATGGGCGCCAGCGTCCGCCCGGTGGAGCTGCCGAAGCTGCGCGCCTATGAGGACGCGAAGAAGATCATCGCCATGGCGGAGCTCTACACCATCCACGGCCCGGAGCTGCGCCAGCGGCCGGAGCTGTTCGGCGCCAGCCTGCGCTACCGCATCATCGCCGGCGGGCTGATCCGGGCGGAGGACTATATCCAGGCCATGCGCCTGCGCACGGAACTGGCGCGGGCGATGCAGGCCACCTTCGCGGAGGTGGACCTGATGATGCTGCCGGCAGGTGAGCCGGCGAAGAAGCTGCAACCGCAGCCGCCGGAAAGCCTCTTCACCAAGGTCGGCTACACCACGGCCTTCAATGTCGGCGGCAACCCGGCGCTGGCGCTCTGCATGGGCTTCAACGAGGAGGGGATGCCCTTCTCATTGCAGATCGTCGGCAAGCTGTTCGACGAGGCGACCGTCCTGAAAGCAGGCGACGCCTATGAGAAGGCGACGCCCTGGCGGGAGAGGCGGCCAGCACTCGTCGCGTGACTCTTGAGAGGGGCGCCGCCCCTCTCAAACTCACCCCGCCAAGGGCCGAAAGGCCCTTGGAACCCTCGAGTCTTCCCCGTTGCTGAAGCACCTTGCCGCAAAGCGCCGAGGAGGACCCGCGGATTTCGGCCTGACGCCGGAACAGCACGACAGCATCGAAGGCGTCGCCAGCACGGTGCGGCGCTTCGGCGACGAGTACTGGCGCGACTGCGAGGCGGAAGCGCGCTTCCCGCGCGAATTCCACCAGGCCATGGCCGAGGGCGGCTGGCTCGGCGTTACCATGCCGCAGGAATTCGGCGGGGCGGGGCTCGGCGTCACGGCAGCCGCGCTCGTCATGCACGGCGTCGCGCGGCATGGCGGCGGCATCGGCCAGGACGCGCTGGACCGTGCCGCCCGCTATGCCCGGGAACGCGTGATGTTCGGCCGGCCCATCGGGCAGAACCAGGCCATCCAGCACCCGCTGGCGGAATGCGGGCAGCGCATCCTCTCCTTCATCGCGGGGCGGGTACTCGGCCAGCCCAGATCCTCTTGATGTGATCCCCACGACACCGCTGCGCGGCGTCGTGGCGGCCTGACCTCAGGCCGCGGCGATCCGCTCCAGCCCACCCATATAGGGCAGCAGCACCTCGGGGATCAGCACGCTGCCATCCGCCTGCTGATGCGTCTCCAGCACCGCGATCAGCGCGCGGCCCACCGCCACGCCGCTGCCGTTCAGCGTGTGCAGGAAGACATTGCCCTTGCCCTCGCCGGGCTTCATCCGCGCATTCATCCGCCGCGCCTGGAAATCCCGGCAATTCGAGCAGGAGGAGATCTCCCGCCAGGCCTGCTGCCCGGGCAGCCAGACTTCCAGGTCGTAGGTCCGCGCCGCGCCGAAGCCGGTATCGCCGGCGCAGAGGAAGACGCGCCGCCATACCAGGCCGAGCTCGGTCAGCACCCGCTCGGCGCAGCGCGTCATCCGCTCATGCTCCGCGTCGCTGTCCTGCGGGCGGGTGATGGAGACCATCTCCACCTTGTGGAATTGGTGCTGCCGCAGCATGCCGCGGGTATCCCGCCCGGCGCTGCCGGCCTCGGAGCGGAAGCAGGGCGTCAGCGCGGTGAGGCGGAAGGGCAGCGCCGCCTCGGGCACGATCTCCTCCCGCACCAAATTGGTCAGCGGCACCTCGGCGGTCGGGATCAGCCAGCGGCCGTCATCGGTGTGGAAGAGGTCGTCCTTGAATTTCGGCAACTGACCGGTGCCGTACACCGTCGCGTCATTCACCAGATAGGGGACGGTGGTCTCGGCATAGCCATGCTGTTCGGTATGCAGGTTCAGCATCCACTGGCCGAGCGCCCGCTCCAGCCGCGCCAATGGACCGCGCAGGATGGTGAAGCGGCTGCCGGCCAGCTTGGCGGCATTGGCGAAATCCATCTGGCCCAGCCGCTCGCCCAGCTCGAAATGCTGCAGCGGCGTGAAATTCACCCGCGGCGGCTCGCCATGCTGGTGCAGCACGACATTGGCGGATTCGTCCGGCCCGTCCGGCACTTCGGGGTCGAGGATATTGGGCAAGGTGGCGAGCAGCGCCGTCACCTCATCGGCCGCGGTCTCGAAGGCGTCCAGCGCCTCCTTCAACGCGCGCGCCTCGGCTTCCAGCGCGGCGCTGTCCTCGCCCTTGCGCTTCGCGATGCCGATCTGCTTCGCCAGCTCGTTGCGCCGTGTCAGAGCGGCCTGCTGCCGGGTGATCTGCTCCCGTCGCGCCGCATCCAGCTCCAGCACGCGGTCCGAGACCGGCCCCAGCCCCCGCCGCGCCATCGCCGCGTCGAACGCCGCCGGATCCTGCCGGATCGCCCGAATGTCATGCATCGCCGAAACCCAATCCGTTCGCCGCCTGAGGGCAGCTTCGCCACGCCGCCCATGCCCCGCTCCCCGCCGGTCAGCGGCGACTGAGGCCATGCCCCCAGAATTGCCGCAGCGCCGGGTGAAGGTCCTGGCCAGCCGCCAGGGGCAGCGACGTCGCGTGCATCCCCGCCCCCTTCAGCTCTTCGTCTTCTCGGCTGCTGCTTTCGCGTTCCGCGCCATCAGCGTCGCCGCCAGGATGGAGACCTCGTAGAGCGCGATCAGCGGCACCGCCAGCCCGACCTGGCTGATGATGTCCGGCGGCGTCAGCACCGCCGCCACCACGAACATGCCGACGATGGCGTAGCGCCGCCCCTTCTTCAGCGTCTCCACGCTGAGGATCCCGACGCGGCACAGCAGCGTCAGCAGCACCGGCAGCTGGAAGGCGATGCCGAAGGCCAGGATCATCTGCATGACCAGCGACAGGTATTCGCTGACCTTCGCCTCGAGCTGGATCGGCAGCGCCCCGCCCTCAGGCGGCGTCTCGAAGCTGATGAAGAAGCGCCAGGCCAGCGGGAAGATGAAGTAATAGGCCAGCGCCGCCCCCGCCACGAACAGGAAGGGCGAGGCGATGAGGAAGGGGTAGATCGCCCGCTTCTCGCTGCGGTACAGCCCCGGCGCCACGAACAGCCAGAGCTGCGTCGCCCACATCGGGAAGCTGAAGAAGACGGCGCCGAAGAAGGCCACCTTCAGATAGGTGAAGAAGGCCTCGTAGAGGGCGGTGAAGATCATCCGCCGCTCTCCGCCGCCCTGCTGCTGCAGGATGTCCGCCAGCGGCCGCGCCAGGAAGCCGTAGATCTGGGCGGAGAAATAGTAGCAGAGGGCGAAGGCGATGCCGAAGGCGCCGACCGACCAGAGGAGCCGCGTGCGCAGCTCCATCAGGTGGTCGAGCAGCGGCATCGGCTTGTCGTCGATGGTGTCTTCGGGGTCGCGCGGCACGGGCGTGGATGCTCAGGTCTTCTGGATATGGGGGGCCGGCTCCGGCGCGGGCGCCGGCGGCACGAAGGCAGGGGTGGCGGTCGGCGGGGGCGGTTCCGCAGCGGCCATTGGGGGCGGCGCGGCAGGGGGCACGAAGGCCGGGGGGACGAAGGCCGGCGCGGCGGGCGGCGGGGGCGGCGCGGCGGCGCTGCCCGCCGCATCCGCGCTGCCCGGCGCGGCTGCCGCCCCTTCCGTCGCGGCCTCGCCCGCCGGCGGCGGCGCGCTGGCGGCGGGCGGCCCGTAGCTGTCCTTCAGCGGATCCTCGGTGAAGCTCTTCCGCAGCGAGCCGTCGGCGTCGATATGCTTCTCGATCTCGCCGCGGATGTTGAAGTTGCGGATCTCGTTGATCGAGTTCCGTACCTCGTCCAGATTCGCCTCGCGCACCAGCTCATCGGCCTGGCCCTGGAATTCGCTGGCCATGCGCCGCAGCTTGGCGATGCCGCGCGCCACGCCGCGGATCGCCTCCGGCAGATCCTTGGGGCCGATGACGACCAGCGCCACCACGCCGATCAGCGCAATTTCGGACCAGGCTAGATCGAACATACCCTCTCCGGCCGCGCCAAAGCCCCCGGCGGGGGCCCATGCAGCGCAGGGCCGCCTCCCGTAGCAGAGACACCTCGCCCCGCCAATCTAGGGTGCCGGGGGCGGAAATACGAAGGCGCGTTCGGGATCCATCCGGACCCGCACCTTCTGCCCGCGGGTCAGCGCCAGCCCGGGCGGCAGCCGGGCATGCAGGTGCAGCACCCCGCCGGCGCCATCCGCCAGCGCCAGATGCACCAGGGTGGTGGCGCCGAGCAGCCGGCAGGCCTCCACCTCGGCCGGCGCGCCCTCCCCCTCCGGCAATACCTGCACGCCTTCCGGCCGCAGCAGGAGCTGGGCGGGGCCTTCCGGCAGGGGCGGGGCCGGCAGGGGGCCGAGCGGGGTCTCCGCCTGCCCGCCGGCGATCCGCGCCGGCAGGCGATTCACCTCGCCGAGGAAGGTGGCGACGAAGGGCTCGGCGGGGCGGAGATACAGCTCCTCCGGCGTGCCGAGCTGCACCACCTGCCCGGCCCGCATCAGGGCGATGCGGTCGGCGAGAAACATCGCCTCCTCCGCATCATGGGTGACGATCAAAGCGGGGATGCCGGCGCTTTGCAGCACATGCAGGGTGTCGTCGCGCACCTGCTCGCGCAGGCGGGCATCCAGGCTGGCGAAGGCCTCGTCCAGCAGCACCACCTGCGGGCGGGGCGCCAAGGCGCGGGCCAGGGCCACGCGCTGCTGCTGCCCGCCGGAGAGCATGTGCGGCCAGGCCTTGGCGTAGCTCTCCAGCCCCACCCGCGCCAGCGCCTCCGCCACCTGCCAGGCGCGCTCCCCGCGCGGGGTGCGGTGCAGGCCGAAGGCAATGTTCTCGGCGACCGTCAGATGCGGGAAAAGGGCGTAATCCTGGAAGACGAAGCCGACATGGCGCTGCTCCGGCGGCACCTCCCGCCCCGGCTCCGCCACCACCTGGCCGCCCAGCTCGATCCGGCCGGCCTGCAGGGGCTCCAGCCCGGCCACCAGGCGCAGCAAGGTGGTCTTGCCATCGCCGGAGGGGCCGAGGAGGCAAAGGATCTCGCCGCGCCCGACCTCGAGGTCGATGCCGCGCAGCACCTCCCGCCCGCCATAGGCGTGGCGGAGGCCGGACAGACGAAGGCTCATGCGGCGGGGCTATAGCCGGCGGCGGCGGCGCGCGGGAGTGGAGCGGGGCCCCTTGTCCCCGAGCAAGGGGCGCTGCCCCGTAGGCGCCAATTTAGGAGCTTCCCCATACAACGATCGGGGGCTCTGCCCCCGAACCCCCGCCGGGGCCAGGACCTGGCCCCGGACCCCGGTCCGAGTCCGCAGGTTGAACCGCAAAACTCACACCGGGGTCCGAGGGGGGGTGGTCCCCCGGGGGAGTGCAGAGGGCGGCGCCCTCTGCTGGGGGTTTGGGGGCGAAGCCCCCGCTCAGCCTGGCGATGCCGCCGCCAGCAACGGCGCGCCCGGCTCGTTCACCAGCTCCTCCCGCCGCGGCAGGTCGGAGAGGGATTTCAGCCCGAATTGCTCCAGGAAGCGCGGCGTGGTGCCCCAGAGGGAGGGCCGCCCCGGCACCTCCTTCCGCCCGCGCGGCTGCACCAGCCCCATCTCCAGCAGCGATTCGAGGGTGGATTGGGAGAGGCTGGCGCCGCGAATCTCCTCCACCTCCGCCCGGGTCACCGGCTGGTGGTAGGCGATGATGGCGAGCGTCTCCATCGCCACCCGGGGCAGGCGGCGCGGCACCTCCACCACGCGGGTGATGGCAGGGGCGAGTTCCGGCGCGGTGCGGAAGGCGAAGCCGCCCGCCACCTCCACCAGCGGCACCGGACGGTCGGCGGAACGGGCCTGGAGCGCGGTCAGCACCGGGCCGGCGGCGATGCCGGGGGGCAGGGCCTGCTGCAGCCGGGCGGGCGCCACCGGCCGGTCGCTGGCGAAGATCAGTGCCTCGGCGATGCGGAGGGCGTGTTCGAACACCGCCGGGTCGGCGGATTCGAGGGCGGCGGCAGCGGGGTCCGCCGCCCCGGTGGCTGGTGCCGCGGTCTCCGGCTGGGGATCGGCGCTGGCCGCCGCCGAGGGGCCAGGAGCCGGGTCGGCGACCGCTTCCGGCCGGGGATCGGGCAGCGAGGCGGCGCTGGCCTCAGCCTGGGCCCTGGGCATCGGGTTGCCAGCCGCGTCCAGCAAGGGCTCGGCCGGCAAATCGGCGCCGACTTCCGAGGCGTCGGGCACCGGCTCAGCGGCTGCTTCCGGCATGGGGTCAGCCGGCGCCTCCGCGCTGGCCTCCGCCGGGGCGTCGCGCACCGGATCAGCCGCCGCTTCCGGCATGGGGTCAGCCGGCGCCTCCGCACTGGCCTCCGCCAGAGCGTCGAGCACCGGATCAACCGCCGCTTCCGGCATGGGGTCAGCCGGCGCCTCCGCGCCGGCCTCCGCCGGGGCGTCGTGCACCGGATCAGCCGCCGCTTCCGGCATGGGGTCAGCCGGCGCCTCCGCGCTGGCCTCCGCCGGGGCGTCGCGCACCGGATCAGCCGCCGCTTCCGGCATGGGGTCAGCCGGCGCCTCCGCGCTGGCCTCCGCCGGGGCGTCGCGCACCGGATCAGCCGCCGCTTCCGGCATGGGGTCAGCCGGCGCCTCCGGGCCGGCCTCCGCCAGAGCGTCGAACACCGGATCAGCCGCCGCTTCCGGCATGGGATCAGCCGGCGCCTCCGCGCCGGCCTCCGCCGGGGCGTCGCGCACCGGATCGGCAGCCGCGTCCAGCAGGGGATCGGGCGGCAAATCGGCGCCGGCCTCCGCCAGAGGGCCCGGCGCCGCATCGGCCATGCTCTCCGGCGCGACAGGCTCCGGCACCGCCGGAAACGCCGTCCCCTCCCCCTCCGGCGCGGCGTCGGCCGGGGCCTCGCTGCGCTCCGGCTTGCAGGGGTCAGGCAGCTCGTTCATGGGGCTCCGCCTCATTCTCCGCCCGGCGGCGGATCAGGATGGGGCTGAAATCGCGATCCTGCCGCAGCTCGATGCCGCCGCCCCGGGCAGTCTCCAGCGCCGCCACCAGCGTGCTGGCCAGCGCGGCGCGGCGCTCCACCGGGTCCAGCAGCCCCTCCGGCAGGAATTGCGCCAGCACCGCCCAGCCCGGCAAGGCCCCGACCAGCCGGGAAAGCCGCGCCAGCGCCTCCTGCACCGTCCAGAGCTTCCGCGCCTTCGGCGTATAGGGCCGCCGCGCCAGGGCCCGGCGCCGCGCCGCGGCATAGGCCTGCAGCAGCGCCGGCAGATCGGCGGCGATCCCGCTGCGGTCCTGCTGCGTCAGCGACTCCGGGGCACCGCGGGCAAACACCTCCTGCCCGAGCTGCACCCGCTGCCCCAGCCAGCGGGCGGCGGCGCGCATCCGCTCCAGCTCCGCCAGCCGGTCGGTCAGGGCGGCGGCCAGGGCTTCGGGGTCCTCGCCCTCCACCGCCTCCTCCGGCACCAGCAGGCGGGATTTCAGCCAGGCGAGCCAGGCGGCCATCACCAGCCAATCGGCGGCCAGCTCCAGCCGCACCGCCCGGGCCTGCTCCACCACCGCCAGGTACTGGTCCACCAGGGCCAGGATGGAGATCTTCGCGATATCCACCTTCTGCGCCCGGGCGAGGTCCAGCAGCAGGTCCAGCGGGCCCTCGAAGCCCTCCAGCCGGAGATGCAGGGAGGGCTGGGTCATCCGTGCCCCGCCAAGCGCAGCACCAGGTTGAAGGCCCCCGTCACCACAAGGCGCAGCGCCCAGCCCACCGGGTCATAGCCCGGCACCAGCCGCGGCAGCAGGAACACCACGAAGAGCACGATGAGGATCCCGTAGCGTTCCAGCGACAGGAAAGGCAGCGCCAGCCGCAGGGGCAGCAGCCCGGCGAGGATCCGGCCGCCATCGAGCGGCGGTATGGGCAGCAGGTTGAACAGGCCGAGCACCAGATTGGCGAGAATGGAAAGCGCCAGGAACCGATAAGCCCAGCCGGCCGAGTCGGGCGAACCGAAATCGCCAAGCAGCCAGGAGGCATGCAGCAGCAGCGCCGCCAGCCAGGCGAGGAAGAAATTCATCGCCGGCCCGGCGGCGGCCACCAGCATCATGCCCTGCAGCGGGTGGCGCAGGCGGGTGACGTCCACCGGCACCGGCTTGGCCCAGCCGAACATGAACTCCACCCGGCCGAGGGTCAGCAACTGCCCCAGCAGCAGCACCCCCGGCACCAGGATGGTGCCCACCTTGTCCACATGCCGCAGCGGGTTCAGGCTCAGCCGCCCCGCCTCCCGCGCCGTGGGGTCGCCCAGGCCGAGGGCGGCATAGCCATGCGCCGCCTCATGCAGGGTGATCGCGATGACGGAGGCCAGCACCGCGGCCAGCAGCTCCGGCAGCCAACCGGGATCGAACATCAGGCGGCCGCTTGGCCGCTGCGGGCCGCATCCAGCGCGGCCGGGTCCAGCGGGCGGCGGCGATGCTGCATCCGCGCCCGGGCCAGCTCCAGCCGCTGCCGCGCCGGTTCCGCCAGCGCCGGGCATTCCGCCAGCAGCTCGGCCGCCTCGCCGATCTCGCCATTGCAGTGCAGCACCAGGTCGCAGCCGGCCTGGATCGCCTGCCGCGCCAGCCGCCCCGGCGCGCCCTTCAGCGCCTGCATGCAGAGATCGTCGCTGACCAGCACGCCGCCGAAGCCGATGGCGCCGCGGATCACCTGGGCAATGACGGTGGGAGAGAGGGTGGCGGGCAGGACGGGGTCGAATTCCGGGTAGAGGATATGCGCCGTCATCGCCCAGGCGCCGCTGCCGGCGAGCGCCCGGAAGGGGCCGCAATCCTCGGCGAGGTCGCGCCGGCTGGCGGTGACCCGGGGCAGTTCCAGATGGCTGTCCGCCAGCGCCCGCCCATGCCCCGGCACATGCTTGAGGACGGGGATGCAGCCGGCCGCTTGCAGCCCCTCGACGAAGGCGCGGCCGAGGCGGGCGACCTCCGCCGGCTCGGCGGCGAAGGCGCGGTCGCCGATGATGCCATGCGCGCCGGGCAGGCGGAGATCCAGCACCGGGGCGCAGACCACGTCGATCCCCTCCTGCCGACAGGTCAGGCCGAGCAGGGCGGCATTCGCCTCCGCCGCCGCGGCCGGGCCGCCCTCGAAGCTGGCAGCGGGGGGGAAGGCGGGCCAGTGCGGCGGGCGCAGCCGGGCAACGCGGCCGCCCTCCTGGTCCACCAGGATGGGCGCCTGCTCCCCCAGCAGCTCCCGGATGCTGGCGGTGAGGGCCCGAAGCTGGGCGGGCTCCTGGATGTTGCGGGCGAAGAGGATGATGCCGAGGGGCGGGGTGGCGCGTAGCAGCGCCACCTCCGCCGCCGTCAGGGTCGGGCCGGCCAGGCCGATGATGGCGGCGCGCGGCCGTTCCATGCCGGGCTCAGCCGCCGATCGGCGTGCAGGCGCCACCCCTGGCGCGGACCAGATCGCAGAGGGCGCGGGCGGCGGCGGCATCGGAGAGATTGCCGGCGCGCAGGCGGTAGAGCGGCGCCTGGCCCTCCCCGCGGTCGAAGCGGGTGACCCGGGGCTGGAAGCCGGCGAGTTCCGGGATGCGGCGGCTCAGCCTCTCCCATTCCGCCCGGGCCGATTCCTCGGAATTCAGTGCACCGAGCTGCACCTGGGCGCGGCCATGCGCCACCGGGGCAATGGCGACGGGAGCGGCGGCGGGCGCCGGCGCGGCGGGGGGTGCGGCCACTGGCGTTGCGGGCACCGGCGGCGCGGCGATGGGCGCCGGCGCGGCAGGGGTAGCGGGCGCAGCGACGGGCGGTGCCAGGCCGGGCGCCACCAGGGCGGAGGCCTGCGGTCCCGGGGCTGGCCCAGGCGCGGCATCAGATGCAGAGTCGGCGGCCGGCGCCTGGGCGGCAGGCGGCGCGGGCGGCGCCGCCTGGCGGCGGAGCTGGTCCAGCGCCGGGGCTTCCGGCCCCTCCGCCAGCCGGGCATTGGCGCCGGTGCTGCGTTCCGCGGCGCGGCGTACCGCGGCGGGTTCCAGCACGAGCTGGTCCTGATTCGGCACCTGCAGCCCGCCCGGGTTTTCCGGCCGCACCTTCACCGGGCGGTTGTCCGGCTCGATCACCGGGATGGTCCGCGGCCCGCTGCTGCGGGAGAGGCCCCAGGCCACGGCCCCGGCCACCGCCACCACGCCCAGCGCGCCGCCGGCGAAGGCCAGCATCCGCCAGGACGTCCCGGAGGACCGTTCCGGCCGCGCCCGCCAGGAAGGAACCGCAAGATCGCTCACCGCATCTCCTCGACAGGCGTGACCCCCATCACCTTGAGGCCGGAGCGGATGACCATGGCGGTCGCCGCGACCAAGGCGAGGCGGGCGCGGGTCGCCCCGGGCTCCTCCGCCCGGATGAACCGCAGGGTCGCATCCTCCCGACCCCTGTTCCATAGTACATGAAAGTCGCTCGCCAAGTCATGGAGAAAAAAGGCGATCCGGTGGGGCTCCCGGGCCAGGGCGGCGGCTTCCACGGTGCGCGGCCATTGCACCAGGCGGCGGATCAAAGCGAGTTCCGCGGCATCGGCCAGCGCGTCCAGCGGCGCGGCGGCCAGGGCCTCCGGCGCAGGGTCCTCCGCCTGGCGCAGCACGGAACGGCAGCGGGCATGGGCGTACTGCACGTAGAAGACCGGGTTGTCGCGGGACTGCTCCACCACCTTGTCGAGGTCGAATTCCATCTGCGCATCGGATTTGCGCGTCAGCATGGTGAAGCGGACGGCGTCCCGCGCTTCGCGCGGGCTGGCCATCTTCTGGCCCACCTCCTCGATCAGGTCGCGCAGGGTGATGTAGGTGCCGGCGCGCTTGCTCATCCGCACCGGCTGGCCGTCCTTCACCACATGCACGATCTGGGTGAGGACCACATCCAGCGGCACGCGCCTGTCCGAGAGGGCGGCGACGGCCGCCTGCATGCGCTTCACATAGCCGCCATGATCGGCGCCCCAGACATGCACCAGCTCGTCGAAGCCGCGCTCGAGCTTGTGCAGGTGGTTGGCGATGTCGTTGGCGAAGTAGGTACCGCTGCCGTCCGACTTGCGCAGCGGCCGGTCGACCTCGTCGCCGAATTGCGTGGCGCGGAACAGGGTCTGCTCACGCGGCTCCCAATCCTCGGGCGTCTTGCCCTTGGGCGGTTCGAGGACGCCGCGATAGATGAGATCCTTGGCGGCGAGCAGGGCTTCCGCCTGCTCCAGCTTGCCCTCGCGGACGAGCTGGGCCTCGGAGATGAAGACATCCTGCACCACGCCGAGGGCGGCGAGGTCTTCCTTGATGGCCTCCATCATGCGGGCGATGGTGAATTCCCGCACCGTCGCCAGCCAATGGTCGGGGCCGGTCATGCCGATGCCATGGACCGGGTCCTGGACCGCGAGGGCGTCGCCGAAGCGCTCGCGCAGCGCCTCCCCTACCGGGATCAGGTATTCGCCGCGGTATTGCAGGCCGCCGGGGACGAGCTGGGCGTATTCCTCCTCGGTCATCCGCGTGCCGAGGGCCTGCAAATAGCGCCAATAGGCGGCATAGCCGAGGGCCTGCACCTGCGCCCCGGCATCGTTGACGTAGTATTCCTTAGTGACGTCATAGCCGGCCTTGGCCAGCAGATTGGCCAGCGCATCCCCCACCACCGCGCCGCGGCAATGGCCGACATGCATGGGGCCGGTGGGGTTGGCGGAGACGTATTCCACATCGATCCGGCGGCCGGTGCCGGTGGCGCCGTCGCCGTAATGCTCCGCGGCGGCGAGGACCACGGGGAGCTGGGCGCGGAGGAAGCTCTCGCGCAGGCGGAGGTTGACGAAGCCGGGGCCGGCGGGGGTGGCGCTTTCCACCTCCGGCAGGGCGGCGAGCTTCTCCGCCAGCGCGGCGGCCAGCTTCGGCGGGGCCTGCTTCGCCGCTTTGCCGACAACAAGCGCGCCATTGGTCGCCATGTCGCCATGGGAGGGGTCGCGCGGCGGCTCCACCAGGACGCGGGCGAAGGCCTCCGGCGGCAGCTCGGGCAGCAGGGCGGCGAGGGCGTCCACCACGCGGGTGCGGAGGGCGGCGAAGATGTCGTGGCTCGGCATGCGGCGGGGTTTAGAGCGGATCGCCGAGGGGCGGCAATGTCCGGGGGCGAATCCGGCGTGCAATCAAACGGCTAGAGCAGGACATCCGATCAGGTGATTCCACCCGATCGGATATTGCTCCAGTGTCCCGCTTCTGAAGTCCTGCGGACTTCGGAATCGGGCCGCTGGCCTTGGTTTTCAGTGGCCTGCTTGTCCGCGGCGTTCGCCGGAAATCCAGCGAACTTCGCGGGCAGGACACTAGCGCGGGGCGCGGCGAACAAGACCCCTGGCGTGGCATTCCGCTTCTCCGCCCGGCCGAATTCCTCGCCAGCCGCGAGGCCCGATCCCCCGTCAGCCCGGAATATTCGGGTCCGTCAGCCTTCTGTGCTCCTCCAGCGCGAAGCGGTCCGTCATGCCGGCGATGTAGTCGCAGACCAGCCGGGCACATTCGGCGCTGCCGGGCTCCCCCGCCCGCGCCTGCCAGTCCGGCGGCAGCATCTGCGGCCCGCCATGCAGGAGCTGGAACAGCAATTGGCTGACCCGCTTGGATTTCTGCATTGCCCGGTTCACCCGCCAATGGCGGTACATCCGCTGAAACAGGAAATCCCGTACCTCCTGGTTCATCGCCTGCATGGGGGCGGAAAACGCCACCACCGGCGCCGCCGCGGCGCGGATATCCTCGGCGCTGCGCGGCGCCAGGGCGGCGATGCGCCGCTCCGTCTCCTGCACCACATCCTGCACCATGCGGTTGATGACGCGGCGCACCGTCTCCGTCACCAGCCGGTCATGCGCCATGCCGGCATGGGCGGCGCGGGCTTCCTCATAGGCCTCGCCGATCAGCGGCAGGGCGGCCGCCTCCTCCAGCCGGAACAGCCGGGCGCGGACGCCGTCATCCAGGTCATGATTGTTGTAGGCGATGTCGTCCGCCAGCGCCGCCGCCTGCGCCTCCGCCGAGGCGTGGGTACCGAGTTCCAGCGGATGCAGCCGGTCATATTCCGCCAGATAGGGCGGGGGGCGGCGGACCGGGCCGTTGTGCTTGGCCAGGCCCTCCAGCGTTTCCCAACTCAAATTCAGCCCGTCGAAGGCGGCGTAACGGGCTTCCAGCTTCGTCACCACCTTCAGCGACTGGGCGTTATGGTCGAAGCCGCCATAGGGGCGCATCTGGCTGTCCAACGCCTCCTCCCCGGCATGGCCGAAGGGGGGGTGGCCGAGGTCATGCGCCAGGGCCAGCGCCTCCGCCAGGTCCTCGTCCAGATGCAGGCGGCGGGCCAGGGCGCGGGCGATCTGCGCCACCTCGATGGAATGGGTCAGGCGGGTGCGGAAATAATCGCCCTCATGGAAGACGAAGACCTGGGTCTTGTATTGCAGCCGGCGGAAGGCGCCGGTGTGGATGATGCGGTCCCGGTCCCGCTGGAAGGGCGAACGCGCATCCCCGCCCGGCTCCGGATGCAGCCGTCCACGGGAAGCTTCGGGGCGGACGGCCCAGGGGGCACGATCTTGGGCGCGATCCGGGGCGTGGGACTCGGCCGGCATGGGCGGGAGACTGGCAGCCCCGCCGCGGAGCGGCAATACCGACCGACCGCGGAGCGGCAATACCGACCGACCGCAGAGCGGCAATACCGACCGACCGCAGAGCGGCAATACCGACCGACCGCAGAGCGGCAATACCGGCCAACCGCGGAGCGGCGATACCGGCCAACCGCGGAGCGGCGATACCGGCCAACCGCGGAGCGGCGATACCGGCCAACCGCGGAGCGGCGATACCGGCCAACCGCGGAGCGGCGATACCGGCCAACCGCGGAGCGGCGATACCGG
>NZ_SRXO01000024.1:0-17311 GCF_008360935.1 Siccirubricoccus phaeus | reverse complement strand
CGGAGCGGCGATACCGGCCAACCGCGGAGCGGCGATACCGGCCAACCGCGGAGCGGCGATACCGGCCAACCGCGGAGCGGCGATACCGGCCAACCGCGGAGCGGCGATACCGGCCAACCGCGGAGCGGCGATACCGGCCAACCGCGGAGCGGCAATACGACCAACTGCGGAGCGGCGATACCGACCCGCCGCGGGGCGGCAATGCCGGCGGCGCAGCTTGGAAGGTGCGCCCCCGCCCCCTATCTTGCGGGCAGGAGTATCCCCATGCCCGATGGTTCCGACCTGCCCCGCTTCCGCGTGACGCCCCGCGCCGCCGCCGAGATCGCCAGCATCGCCGCCCGCCAGGGCCGGCCAGGCGCGGGGCTGCGGGTTTCCGTCAGCGCCGGCGGCTGTTCCGGCTTCCAGTACGGGTTCGATCTGGAAGAGCAGCCGGGCGAGGACGATCTGGTGGTGGAGGTCGGCGGCACCCGGGTCTTCGTCGATGCCGTCTCGCTGGATCTGCTGGCGGGGGCGGAGCTGGATTGGAAGGAAGCGCTGATCGGGGCGCATTTCGCCATCAGCAATCCCCAGGCGGTGTCCGGGTGTGGCTGCGGGGCCAGCTTCTCGGTGGCTTGAGGGGGAGCGCTGCTTCCTAGTCGGACCTGGCGGTCGAGACGCCAAACGCATGATTCCGAAAGGGCCTTCGGCCTTTGGCGGCGAGAGTTCGAGGGCCGCGCGGTAAGGCGCGCCTTGCGGCGCGACGCCCCTCTCGACGCCCCGGCCCGAGCGCGCGATGGTGCCGCCATGCCCCGCCTCGCCAGCTTCAACGTCAATTCCATCCGCCGCCGGGTGCCGCATCTCAAGCGGTTCCTCGCCCGGCACCAGCCGGACCTGCTCTTCCTGCAGGAGCTGAAGTGCAAGACGGAGGAATTCCCCGCCCCGGAGCTGGCCGAGACCGGCTACCGGCTCCATGCCGTCGGCCAGCCCGGCGGCCGCAACGGCGTGGCCGTCCTCTCCCGCGTGCCCTTCGAGGTAACGGAAGAGGCCCTGCCCGGCGAGGCCGAGGACGACCATGCCCGCTTCCTCGCCATTCGCGCCTTGGGCGGCGAGATCGCCGGCCTCTATTTGCCCAACGGCAATTCCGGCGGGGAGGCGGGCTTCGCCTACAAGCTCCGCTGGCTGGAGCGCCTGGCCGCCTGGGCGGCGATGCGGCTGGACCATTTCATCCCCGTCGCCCTGCTGGGCGATTTCAACGTCTGCCCCACCCCGGCGGATCTGGCCCCCGGCGCCCTGCCGCCCACCGATGCGCTGGTCCGCCCGGAAAGCCGGGCCCGCTTCCGCGCCCTGCTCAACCTGGGCCTGACGGACGCGCTGCGCGCCCTGCATCCCACGGACGCGCCCTACACCTACTGGGATTACGGCCCGGCCTTCGAAGCCAATCGCGGGCTGCGCATCGACCACATCCTGCTCAGCCCCGAATGGGCCGAAACCCTGAGCGCCTGCGGCGTGGACGTCGCGGCCCGGGCGGAGGAGCAGCCGAGCGACCACGCCCCCGTCTGGTGCGACCTGGGCTAGAGCGTGATCGGTTGAGGTCGAATCGACCGAAACCGTGAATCACGCGACCGAACAATGAGCTAGAGCGGGGCGGGTGAGCGCAGCTCAACCGATCCCGCTCTAGCGGGCTGCTGAAAAAGCAGGCTGCTGAAAAACTCCCTCGGCATCGCGACGGAATTCCGAAAGGAATCGAGGGAAGGCGCGTCGCGGATCAACCGTGCGCATCGGCGGCGTGATGCGAAGCAAGGTTGCGTCGGTGCCCTCCTCGGCGCGGATCGCGGGCCAGGCCCTACCAGCGCCGATAATAGCCGTAGGGGCGATGGTAGTACGGCCGGTAATAGCCCGGCCCGTAATAATAGCGCGGCGCCGGCCGCGCGACCACGGCGGGCGGGCCGTAATAGCCCGCGGGATAGACGGCGCAGCCGCCGAGACCGGTCAGCAGCAGCAGCGCAAGGGCAGGCAGAAGCCGAAGCCTGGACATGCGGGAACTCCTTCCATCCGCCATGGAACGCGCCCCTTGCGGCAAAAGCCGGGCGGAAGCGTGGCCGGACCCTGCCCTCCCCCGGCCTTGATCGCCAGGGGGGATGCCCTACCGGCCGGGGCCGGATGGCGCGGAATACATCCGCCGCACAGCCGCCGCCGCGGCGGCGCTCAGCCGAAGCGGAAGGAGCCGGGGACGGTCGTGGTCTCCGCCGTCGCGGCCTGCTGGGCCTGCTGCTCCTTCATCTTCGCCTCCACCTGCTTCAGCAGGCCGACGATGGCGTTGCTGAAGGCGGGAAGCTGCACCAGCGGCACCACGAGCTGCCCCGCCGGCACCGGCTTCCCGTCCGCGCCGGTCTGCGCCAGGGTCAGCCGGGCGACGCCGAAATGCACGCTCGCCTCGATGATGCCGTCGGCGAAGATGGTGGTCTCGATGCTCATGCCCTTGCTCCGGATTGGGTTGGCCATGCGGCGCCGGGGCAGGACGCGGTCGCCTTCGCTCCCGCCTCTTGCCCCGGCTTCCTCTCTGTTCTGTCCAGTCGCGGGGATCGCGGTTCCCGGCGACCATCACGCTCCAGCGCCTGATGCGTTCACCGGGGTTCGCGCATCAGGCCCCGCCCTGCCGCGGCATCCGCGCGCCGCGGCCAGGGTGGGATGCGTTAGCTGCTGCTCACGCATCCCGCTCCTTGCCTGGCCGCGTGATTCACCCTGGCGGCTGCGGCAGCCTCAGGCGGTCACGCGCCGGGGCTCACTGCTCCCGGAAGGCGCGGTGGAAGCTGTCCCGGATCGGCTGCGTCAGGTAGTGGAAGAAGGTCCGCTCGCCGATCTGGATATGCGCCTCCACCGGCATGCCCGGGGTGAGGAAGACATTGGGCAGCCGCGCGATCTGGTCGGGGTCGATCAGGACATAGGCGCGGTAGTATTGCTGCCGCGTCTGCTCGTTGACCGTCACGTCGGCCGCCACCCAGCTCACATGGCCATGCAGGTAGGGCACCAGCCGCTGCTTGAAGGCGGGCAGCCGGATCTCGGCATGCAGGCCGGGATAGACCACGTCGATGTCGTTGGGCTGGATGTTCACCTCGGCCACCAGCCGGTCCTTCTCCGGCACCAGGTCCATGATCGGGTCGCCCGGCCGCAGCACCGCGCCCAGGGTGAAGACCTTGAGGTTGACCACCGTGCCGGCCTCCGGCGCCAGGATGTCCCGCCTTGTGGCGACGTCGGAGGCGGCGCGCAGCCGCTCCTCGGCCTCGGCCAGCTTGGCGCGGACATCGCTCATCTCCGTGCCGACATCCTGCAGCCGCTGGTCGATCGCCTGGCGCTGCTGGCTCTCCGCCTCGGCCGCCGCCGCGCCGGCGCGGGCGATCTGGCCGGTCAGGTCCTCCTCCGTGCCTTCCAGCCCGGCCAGGGCGCGCTGCACCGCCAGCAGGTCCGGCAGCCTTGCCAGGCCCTGGCGCACCAGGTCGCGGCGCATCGCCTCCTCCTGCCGGATCAGCACGAGCTGGCGGCGCGCCGCCTCGAGCTGGCCGCGGGCGCTGGAGATGGCGCTGCGCTGCTGCGTGATGCGCGTATCCAGCACGGCGAGCTGGCTGTCGAGGCTGGTCCGCCGCGCCTCGAACAGGGCGCGCTGGCTGACCACGGCGCCGACCGCGCGCGGCTCGGTATTGGCCAGCAGCTCGGCGGGGAATTCCACCTCCCGCGCCCTTGCCTGCTCGGCCTGCAGCCGGGCGAGCTGGGCCTGCAGCGCCCAGACGGCGGCGCGCTGGGTCTCCAGCGTGCTGTCGGACTGGATCTGGTCCAGCCGCATCAGCACCTGGCCCGGCTGCACCTTGTCGCCGTCCCGCACCAGGATCTCGCGGACGATGCCGCCTTCCAGATGCTGGATGGTGCGGCGGCTGCCTTCCACCTTCACCGTGCCGGGGGCGATCGAGGCCTCCGCCAGCGGGGCGAGCCCCGCCCAGGCGCCGAAGCCCAGGATGAAGATCACGAAGATCGCCAGGCCGAAGATCAGCGGCGCGCGGGTGCGCGGCGCCGGCGCATCCAGCAGCGGGTGCGCGGCGAAGGGCGGCAGGGCGCTGCCCGGCTGGCGCTTCGGCAGCGGCGCCGGGGCCTTGGGGGTCGCCCGGGTGGCCGGCGGCGCCGGCGCTTCGGTGGTCAGGCTCATCGTGCGCCACTCCCTTCCAGCCGCGCGCCGACCGGGGCGGGCGGCGCCACCTCCGCCGGGCGGGGCGGCGTCATCAGCCGCTTCAGAACCTCGGCGCGGGGGCCGAACATCTCCATCGCGCCGTCCTTCAGCAGCAGCACCTTGTCCACGCCCTGCACCAGCGTCGGGCGGTGGGAGACCAGCACCACGGTGGTGCCCTGGGCCTTCAGCCGTTCCAGCGCCTGGGTCAGCGCCGCCTCGCTGTCGCCATCGAGGTTGCTGTTCGGCTCGTCCAGCACCACCAGCTTCGGCTTGCCGAACATCGCCCGGGCCAGGCCGATGAGCTGGCGCTGGCCGCCGGAGAGGTAGAGGCCGCCATCGCCGATCTCGGTCTCGTAGCCGTTCGGCAGGCGGAGGATCATCTCATGGCAGCCGGCGAGCTTCGCGGCGGCGAACACCGCCTCCGGCTCGGCCTCGCCCATGCGGGCGATATTGGCGAAGACGGTGCCGTCGAAGAGCTCGACATCCTGCGGCAGGTAGCCGACATGGCGGCCGAAATCCTCCCGCATCCACTGGTAGACATCGGCGCCGTCCAGCCGGACGCAGCCAGCCGAGGCGGGCAGCGTGCCGATCAGCAGCCGGATCAGCGTGGTCTTGCCGGCGGCGGAGGGGCCGATGATGGCCAGGCTCTCGCCCGGAGTCAGGGTGAAATTCACCCCCTTGATCATCGCGACGCCCTGGCCGGGGAAGGCGTAGCTCACGCGCTCCACCGCCAGATGGCCGGTGGGCTCCGGCAACGGCAGGCCGGGCGGGCGCAGCCGCGGCATGGCGAGGAAGCTCTGCAGCCGGCGGAAGCTCTGCCGTGCCTGGACGAGCTGCTTCCAGCCGCCGATCATCTGCTCCACCGGCGCGAGCGCGCGGCCCATGATGATGGAGCCGGCGATCGAGGCGCCCGAGGTCAGCTCCTGCTGCAGCACCAGATAGGCGCCGACGCCGAGGATCGCGATCTGCACGCCGAGGCGGAAGAACTTGGTCAGCGCCACCAGGATGGCGGCGCGGTCCGCCGCGCGCTGCTGCGGCACCGTCATGGTGGCGACCGAGTCGCGCCAGCGGCCGATGACCGAGGGCAGCATGCCCATGCTGTCGATCACCTCGGCGTTGCGGGAGATGCTGTCCGCCCGGCGCTGGGACGCCATGGCGGCGGTATTCGCCTCCTTCAGCAGCTTGGAGGTGGAGAGCTCGCTGGCCAGCGTCAGGCCGAACAGCACCACGGCGCCGCCGAGGGCGATCCAGCCCATGACCGGATGGAGCAGGAAGATGATGCCGATATAGACCGGCACCCAGGGCACGTCATAGAGCGAGAGCGCGCCGGGCGAGCCGAGATAGCCGCGGCAGATGGCGAGGTCGCGCAGCGCCTCCATCCGGTAGGGGCGGCCGCGCAGGGTCGCCTCGATGGCGCGGACGAAGCCTTCCGGCGCGACGCGGTGCTCCACCCAGCTTGCGATGCGCTGCATCACCTGGCCGCGCACCGCTTCCAGCATGGCGAGCACCATGACGGCGGCGATGGCGAGGACGGAGAGGTAGAAGAGCGTGTCGAGGACGCGGGTGGCCAGCACCCGGTCGAAGACCTGCATCATGTAGATGGAGGTGGTGACCTGCAGCAGGTTCACCACGCCGCTGAACAGGCCGACCAGCAGGAATTGCTTGCGGCAGGCGGCGAGCGCCCGGCGCAGCGGCGTATCCGCGCCGGCGGGGTTGCCGCCAAGGCCGGGGAGGGCGAGGTTGGAGAAGGACATGGCTCAGCCCCCCCGCGCCATGGAGGGTGGCGCGGAGGACGCCCGCCGGGCGCCGCCGCATGACCGCGGCGCGGCGCCGCGCTTCGGCCGGGGTGCCTGCCCCGCCGCCGGATCCTGCCGCATGCTGTTGCCCATCCTCGCGCCCTCGTTCCTGTTCCTGCCGTTGCGGCCCCGGCCGCTGCGCCGCGGCATCCCTGCCCGGCCCGCTGTTCCGACCCCGAAGGCCGCCTGGCCCCGGGCCGTCGCGCCGGGCCTCTGGCCCGCCGGCGCCGGCGGCGCGCCATCCTGGCTCGCCGCCCGTTTCGGGGGCATCCCTGCCCCACATCCTGATCCCGGCCCGCCCCGCGGTCTGCGCCGTGGATCACTCCCGCGCGCCGGCCCTCGGACCCGCCCCCCCTGGGGGGGCAACACCTCGGTCGCGGCCGGCGCCAGGGCCTCGCCCGGAACCCGGACCTGGGCCAAAAGCGGGCCCGCCCCCGGCGGTTTGCTTCGGTATTGCGCCGAATACGCCGCTCCGGCCTGGGCAATTGCAAGCCCCATTGCCTCAACCTGACGACATCGCCGAGACTGGACGAGGCTGATGTCCGTCTTCTTAACCAAACCGCCACGCAAGCTGTCGGCACATTCGTGATGCATCGCGCGAGGGATCACCGGCAGCCGATGGGGCTGCAGCCGGTCCGGTTCACCCCGGCATGGCTGGATCGTGATCGTGGCGCATCAACCCTGCCCGATGGCAATCGTGGTAGCAGCCAATGCATCAGTCTGCGGGGGAATGATGGCCAATAGGTTTCGCCTGACACGCACCTGCCGCGCCCTGTTCACGGCCTCGGCCGTGCTGGGGGCGGTACCAGCCGGGATGGCCCTGGCCCAGGACGAGGTCCAGGGCCAGGATACAGCGCGCGACGCCGCGCGCGGGGTCACCGTCACCAGCCGGCCCCGGCCGGATTTCGACCCGCTCGGGGTGCGGTTGGGCGGCTTCCGGCTGGACGGCATGGTGGATATCGGCCCGGGCTTCGACAGCAACCTCTTCGGCCGCCGCAACAACGTGGTCTCGGACGGCTTCGTCGACACCGGCGCCGGGCTGCGACTGCGCAGCGACTGGACCACCCATGCCCTCGGCCTCGAAGCCAATATGCTGAGCCGGCAGTATTTCAGCCATAGCGAGCTGGACTTCCAGGACTGGAACGTCCGGGGCTTCGGCCGCTACGACTTCTCCGCCGACACCAATGTGGAAGGGCATTACCGCCATACCCGGGAGCACCTGGACGTGTTCAGCACGGAGGTCCAGGGCATCGGCATCTCCCGCCCGGTGGCGTTCGACACGGATGAGGTGGCGGTCACCGGCAATACCCGCTTCAACCGGCTGGGGCTGACCGGTGGCGCGCTGTGGCGCAGCTACCGATTCGAGGATGTCGCCTTCGCCTCCACCGGCGGGCCGCTGTCGCTGAACGATTTCGATACGGTGATCGGCTCGCTCGGCGCCAGCTACACCGTCTCGCCGGGGCGGGCCCTGACGGCGACGGTGCGGCTGCAGGATATCAGCTACACCCATTCCACCTCCCGCAGCCGGGACAGCTTCACCTGGGAAGCGCTGCTCGGCTTCGACTACGATTTCGACGGGGTGTGGCAGGGCCGCATCGCGGTGGGCTGGCGGCAGCGGAATTACGAAGGGCCGGGGCTGAAGCCGGTGGAAGGGCTGGCGGCGGAAGGCCAGCTCACCTGGCTGCCGACGCAGCTCACCACCGTGCGCTTCAACGTGCTGCGCACCATCGAGGAATCGATCCGCGTCGATGCCATCAGCTTCCAGCGGCTGCAGGCCGGGATAGCGGTGGACCATGAATACCTGCGCAACGTGATCCTGACCGCCGATGCGCGGGTGGACCGACGGGAATACCAGCGGCCGGACCAGACGGCCTCGGACGGGCTGCTGACGCTCAGCGCCCGCTGGCTGCTGAACCGGAACATGGAGCTGGTGGCCAGCTACGGCTTTTCCACCAGGCTGGAACGCAGCGGCGGCTTCGACGAGTACGACCGGAACCTGTTGCAGGTGCGGCTGCGGATGTCGCTGTAGGGTCTGCAGGCGCCGCCCCCGGGCCGCCGGCGGGGGCGCTGCCCTCTGCGCTCCCGCCAGGGCCAGGGCCTGGTCCAGGACCCCGGCCTGAAAGCCTGTCTCGAACGGGTCCCGGCAGCGGATCGGCGAGGGATTTGCGTCCTGGCCAGGAGGTGGACGCCGCCGACGCCCCGGCGGCATCGGCAACTCCGCGGAAGTATGCGAGCAGCCATGCCGGCGCATGACGCCAGGGCGGAAAAGACCCGCCGGGACGCGCCGCAGAGCCTTTGAGACAGGTTCCGGGCCGGCGAGGTCAGCCGGGCGCCTCCTCCGGCACCCCCGCCTCGCGCAGCGCCGCCATCTGGCGCTCGGCCAGCTTCGCGGCGTCGAAATCCTCGATCATCTCCATGAACAGGCGGTGCCAGTTCATCTCCGCCCGCAGGCGGAGGAAGACGCTGCCCAGGCCGACCGCGGCGCGGTCCATCAACGGAAACTCCCGCGGCACCTTGACGCCGCCGGTGCGCTTCAGCCCCTCATGCACCTTCGCTGCCACCTTGCGGCCGAAGGACATGTCGTCCGATTCCTGGATCGGCCGCACCCGGTCCTCCACCAGCGGCTCGTACAGGAACTTCGCCCAGAGGCTCAGCACTTCCATCGTCTCCTTGGAGAGGTTGCGGAAGCCCCAGATGCGGTAGGCCTCCGCCGCCTTCTCCTCGTCGCCGTCACGCACCGCCTCGAACAGCAGGATGACGCCGCCGACGAAATGCGGCGGGAAGACGCGGATGGTGCCGAAATCGAACAGGTTGATGCCCTGCCGGTCCGGCCGCACCTGGTAATTCCCCAGATGCGGATCGCCATGGATGACGCCGTAGCGGTAGAAGGGCAGGTACCAGGCGTGGAACAGCGCCTCGGCATAGGCGCGGCGTTCCTCCGGCGGCGGGTCCTGCTCCAGCCGCTTCGCCAGCGCCTCGCCCTCCAGCCAGGTCATGGTCAGCAAGCGGGTGGTGCAATAGCCCTCGACCGGGCGCGGCACGGCGACGCGCGGGTTGCCGGCCAGCATCAGCCCGTAGAGGCGCTGATGCGCCGCCTCCCGCAGATAGTCCAGCTCCTCGCGCAGCCGGTCGCGCAGCTCCTGATAGACCTCGGCATGGTCGAGCGCGCTGTCCATGCGCTGATAGACGCTCATGGCGAGGCGGAGCTGGCGGAGATCGGCCTCCACCACGCTCGGCATGTCCGGGTATTGCAGCTTGCAGGCGACGGCCGTGCCGTCCGGCAGCTTCGCCTTGTGCACCTGGCCCAGCGAGGCGGCGGCCGCCGCCTCCCGCCCGAATTCGGCGAATTTCGCCTCCCAGCCCGGGCCCAGCTCGCTCTGCATGCGGCGGCGGACGAAGGGCCAGCCCATGGGCGGGGCATTGGCCTGCAGCGTGGCAAGCTGCTCGGCATATTCATCCGGCAGCGCGTCCGGCACGGTGGAGAGGAATTGCGCCACCTTCATCAGCGGGCCCTTCAGCCCGCCGAGGATCGCCCGGAGGTCCTCCGCATGCGCCGCCTTGTCGGTCTTCAGGCCAAGGAAGCGCTCCCCGGCGACGCGGGCGGCGATGCCGCCGACGGCACCCGAGGTGCGGACCATGCGCCGCACCTCGCCGAACAGCGAACTCTCCCGCCGGTCGCTCATCCGGCGGCGTCCAGTTCATCGATGAAGCCGGAGACGACGTCGAGGCCGCGCGTCCAGAATTGCGGGTCCGAGGCGTCGAGGCCGAAGGGCGCCAGCAGCTCCTTGTGCCGCAGCGTGCCGCCGGCCTTCAGCAGCTCCAGGTATTTCGCCTCGAAGCCCGGCACCTTGCCGTCGCGATAGACGCCGTAGAGCGCATTCACCAGGCAATCCCCGAAGGCATAGGCGTAGACGTAGAAGGGCGTGTGCACGAAGTGCGGGATATAGGCCCAGTAGCAGCCGTAATCCTCGGTGAAGTCGAAGGCGGGGCCGAGGCTTTCCGTCTGCACCTGCAGCCACAGCTCGGCGATGCGCTCGGCCGCCAGCTCGCCCTTGCGGCGCTCCTCGTGCAGCAGCGTCTCGAAGCGGTAGAAGGCGATCTGCCGAACCACCGTGTTCAGCATGTCCTCCACCTTGCTGGCCAGCATGGCGCGGCGGCGCTTCGGGTCGCGCTCCGCATCCAGCAACCCGCGGAAGGTCAGCATCTCGCCGAAGACGGAGGCGGTCTCGGCCAGGGTCAGCGGCGTGCCGCTCAGCAGATAGCCCTGCTCGGCGGCCAGCACCTGGTGCACGCCATGGCCCAGCTCATGCGCCAGGGTCATCACGTCGCGCGTCTTGCCGTGGTAGTTCAGCAGCAGGTAGGGGTGGGCGCTCGGCACCGTCGGGTGGGCGAAGGCGCCGCTCGCCTTGCCCGGGCGCAAAGCCGCATCCACCCAGGGCCGCTCGAAGAAGCGGCCGCCGATCTCGGCCAGCGCCGGGCTGAAGGCCCGGTAGCTGTCCAGCACCGTGCGCACCGCCTCCGGCCAGGGGATGGCGCGGTCCTCCTCCTCCGGCAGCGGCGCGTTGCGATCCCAGTGCATCAGCTTCTCGAGGCCCAGCCACTTCGCCTTCATCGCATAGTAGCGGTGGGAAAGGCGGGGATAGGCGTCGCGGACCGCCGTCACCAGCGCATCCACCACCTCGTCCTCGACCATGTTGGCGCGGTTGCGGGAGGAGCCGGGGCGCGGGTAGCGCCGCCAGGTGTCGATGATCTCCTTGTCCTTCGCCAGGGTGTTGGTGATGAGGGAGAACAGCCGGATGCGGCTGCCGAAGGCCTCGGAGACGCCCTTGGCCGCGGCGGCGCGGGCGGCACGGTCGCGGTCGGAGAATTTGTTCAGCGCGGCGGAGACGGTCAGCTCCTCGACCTCCTCCCCCTTGGCCACCTTCACCGTCATGCCGGCGATGGTCTCGTCGAACAGCCGGTTCCAGGCGGCGCGGCCGGTGACCTCCTTCTCGTGCAGCAGCTTCTCCACCTCGTCGGAGAGCTGGTGCGGGCGGAAGACGCGCAGATCGCGCAGCCAGGGCCGCCAGCGGGCGAGCGCCGGGTCGGCCAGCTTCTTCTCCAGCGTGGAATCGTCCAGCCGGTTCAGCTCCAGCGTGAAGAACAGCAGGTGGGAGGAGATGGCGGTCACCCTCTCCTGCAGCGTCTGGTAGAAGCGGCCATTGGCCGGGTCCTGGGCATTGCCGGCGAAGACAAGCTGGCCATAGCTCATCGCCCGGCCGAGGATTTCCTCGATCCGCTCATAGGCGGCGATCGCCTCGGCCAGCGCCGCGCCGGGGAGTCCGGCGAGCTTGCCGGCATGGCGGGTGGCGAAGGCCTGGCCGTCCGCCTCCGCCCGGTCCAGATCGGCGGCGAGCGCCGGATCCTCGGGCGAGGCGTAGAGGTCGGAAAGATCCCAGCTCGGCAATCCCGGCTCGCCGCCCGTGGCTGCGGCATCCAGCGGGGCGCGCGCAGGGCTGGCCGAGAAGACGGCCCGGGGCGCGGCCAAGGGGGCGGAGCCCCGCCCGGCCGCAACCGCGGCAGGTCGGGGAGAGAGGGGTGGGGTTTCGGCGCGGGTCACGCCCCTGCATATAAGCCTGCAGGGGGCGCGGCCAAGCCGGGATCGCGCGCCGGCCCGGCGAACCGGGCCGGCTTTGGGCTGAGGGGGGACACGGATGCAACAGGCGGCCGCCGCGGGGACGGCGCGGCCGGATGCGGCTGAAAGCTGGTCCAGCCTGCCCTGGATGATGTTGGACCTGGCCCGGCGGCGGGCGGCGGCACCGATGATCCGCCACTGGCGGGACGGCGCCTGGCGCAGCCTGAGCTGGGGGGAATTCGCCGCGCAGGTCGGCAGCCTGGCCGCCTGGTTCCGCGCCCGGGGGATCATGCCCGGGGAGCGGGTGCTGCTGGTCAGCGAAAGCCGGCCGGAATGGAACATCGCAGATGTGGCGCTGATGGCGATCGGCGCCGTCACCGTGCCGACCTATGTCACCAACACGGTGGCGGACCATGCGCATGTCATCGCCGATTCCGGGGCGCGGGCGGCCATCGTCGCCACCCCTGCCCTCGCCGCCCGGCTGGCGGAGGCGGCTTCGGGCAGGCTGGACTGGCTGCTGCTGCTGGAGGCGGGCGAGGCGCCCGCCGGCCTGCCGGCGCATCGCTGGGCGGAGGCGGCGGCGACGCCCTGCGACCTGCCCCTGCTGCTGGCGGAGGTGGAGCAGATCCCGCCGGGGCGGCTCGCCTGCCTGATCTATACCTCCGGCACCGGCGGCCTGCCGCGCGGCGTGATGCTGCCGCACCGGGCGGTGCTGGCGAACCGGGCCGGCATCGCCGGCTTCCTGGAAAGGCTCGGGGTGGAGGGCACGCCCTACCTCTCCTTCCTCCCCCTCTCCCATGCCTATGAGCATACGGTGGGCGGCTTCCTGCTGCCCTCCTGCGGCATGGAGATCGTCTATTCCCGCGGCGCCGAGCGGCTTGCCGCCGAGCTGCCGGAGATCCGCCCCACCCTCATCACCGCCGTGCCGCGGCTGTTCGAGCTGCTGCGGGCGCGGCTGCTGGCGCAGTTGGAGAAGGAGACGCCTTTCCGCCGGCGGCTGTTCGAGCAGGCGCTGGCGCTCGGGCTGCGCAAGCTGGACGGGCCGCCGCTCGGCCCGGTGGAGCGGGTGCAGGATTGGCTGCTGGACCGGCTGGTGCGCAGCAAGGTGCGGGCGCGCTTCGGCCGCAGGCTGAAGGCGCTGGTCTCCGGCGGGGCGCGGCTGGACCCGGATCTCTCCGGCTTCTTCCTCGCTCTCGGCCTGCCGCTGCTGCAGGGCTATGGCCAGACCGAGGCAGGGCCGGTGATCAGCGTGAACCTGCCCTGGGACAATGCCCGCCACACCGTCGGCCGGCCGCTGGAAGGGGTGGAGGCACGCATCGCCGGGGATGGCGAATTGCTGATCCGCGGGCCCCTGGTGATGGACGGCTACTGGGGCAATGCGGAGGCCACCGCCGCTGCGCTGCGCCCTGGGCCGGATGGCGAGACCTGGCTGCATACCGGCGATGTGGCGCGGCTGGAATCGGGCCGGCTCGTCATCACCGACCGCAAGCGGGATTTCATCAAGACGCTCGGCGGCGACATGGTGAGCCCGGCGAAGATCGAGGGGCTGCTGATGGCGGAGCCGGAGATCGCCCAGGCGGTGGTGGCGGGCGAGGGCCAGCCGGGCATCGTCGCCCTGGTGGTGCCGGCGGAGGGCATGGCGGAGAAGGCCGGCGCCGCCATCGCCCGGGTGAATGCGAAGCTCTCCTCGATCGAGCGCATCCGCCGCTGGGCTGCCGCCCCGGCGCCTTTCTCGGTGGAGAACGGGCTGCTGACGCCGACCATGAAGGTGAAGCGGCGGGTTGTGCTGGAGCGCTTCGCCGGGGAGATCGGCGCGCTGCACCGCTGAGGGGTTGGAGGCTTCGCCCCGGAAGCATGGGGGCTCTGCCCCCAAACCCCCGCCGAGGGGAAGAGCTTCCCCCAGCCCCGCCCTGGATCTGCAGGTTCGACCGTCGGTTCGAAACTCGGACCGGGGTCCGGGGCCAGGTCCTGGCCCCGGCGAGGTTGGCGGCGCTGCCGCCAACGAGGCAGCGCCCTCTGCCGGGGGTTCGGGGGCAGCGCCGCCAACACGGCCTGGTGTCCTGCCCACGAAGTTCGCTGAATTCCAGCGAACGCCGCGGACAGGCAGGCCACTGAAAACACAAGCTAGTGGCCCGAGAACGAAGTCCGCAGGACCGCGGAAGCGGGCCACTGGTGTCCTGCCTCTGCGTTCGCTGGACTTCCAGCGAGCGCAGCGGACAAGCAGGCCGCCGAAAACACAAGCCAGTGGCCGAGAACGAAGTCCGCAGGACTGCGGAATCGGGCCACTAGGGCGCGCTCACCCCCTCCAGCGCCCGCGCCGCCGGCCCGCGATGCGCCGCCAGGTCGCCGAGCGACAGGATCCCCACCAGCCGCTTCTCCCGGTTCATCACCGGCAGCCGGCGGATCTGCTGCTCCGCCATGTTCTCCGCCACATGCTCCAGCGACTCATCCTCGAAGACGTAGCGGAGCTCCGGCGACATCACCTCCCGCACCTTGGTCCGGGCCGGGTCGCGGCCCTCGGCGACCAGGCGCAGCGCCAGGTCGCGGTCGGTCACCATGCCGACCAGCCGGTCGCCCTCCCGCACCGGCAGGGCGCCGGTATCCTCGGTGCTCATCAGCTTCGCCGCCTGCTGCACGCTGTCCTCCGGCGTCACCGTCTTCACCTCGGTGGTCATCACGTCGCGGACGCAATCCTTGCGCCGGCGGCGCTGCACCTCCCGCTCCAGCGGCGCCAGGCTGTCCTCCGCCATCTGCCGCGCCGCGCGCAGCAGCACCGCGCCGCCCTCCGCCAGGGCGCCGAAATAGTCCCGCACGAAGCGGTGCTGCAGCTCCACCATGGCGCCCGGGCCGCTGCGCCGCATCAGCTCCTGCGTCAGGCGCAGATGGCTGGCGACGACGCCTTCCATGATCTGCTGCATGGCGCGGCGGCTGTCCTGCAGCCCGCGCCCGTCCGGCACTGCCATCAGGTGGCGCAACCCCTGGGCCGCTTCCTCCGCCATGGCAGCGAGGCCGCTGCCGGCCTGCTGCATCTCCGACGCCACGTGGTGCATCGCGCTGCGCTGGCCGGCGGCGGCGGTGTTCAGCGCCCGGCCGGCGCCATCGGCCACGGCCGCGCCGCCCAGGCGCCCGGCCTCGGCGGTGCGCCGCAGCGCTTCCGCCCCGACTTCCGTGCTTTCGCGCAGCCCGGCGCTGCCCCGCTGGACGGCCTGTTCGGCTTCCTGCGCCGCCCCTTGGCCGGCGGCCTGGACGGCGCCCGCCGCCTGCTCCGCCACCCCTCCCCGCCCGCGATTGCGTACCGCTTCCGCAGCGCCCTGCGGCTCGTTCTGCTTAACCTCGGCCATGGCTGCTGTCCCCATACTGGGCCTGCCGGCGCCCGCGGGCCGCATGGGGCCGGTCCGGGCGCACACCTTGCAGGCAGGAGCAGAAGTGCTGCGCCGCAGCATGGGTTCCGGGCCCCCGGCGACATAATGCAGATGTCACGGCCAGGACATGCGGGCGTGCCGGCTCGGTTCCCGCCCGGACCGTCGCCCCGCCACAACGAACCCGCGCCCCTCCGCGACGCTGTTCCGGCATCCCCGCCGGAGCGGCATGCCGTCGCCGCCCGCTCCGGCCTTCCGTCCGACGGATCTACCCAGGCGATCACGCCCGAGGAGCGCGCCATGCCGCAGAACGCCGCCGACCTGCTGGTCGAAACCCTGCTCGACTGGGGCATCGACACGATCTTCGGCCTGCCGGGAGACGGCATCAACGGCATCATGGAAGCGATCCGCACGCGGCAGGACAGGCTGCGCTTCATCCAGGTGCGGCACGAGGAAACCGCCGCCTTCATGGCCTGCGCCCATGCCAAATGGACGGGGCGCATCGGCTGCTGCCTGGCCACCAGCGGACCCGGCGGCATCCATCTGCTGAACGGGCTCTACGATGCGAAGCTGGACCGCGCGCCGGTGCTGGCGATCACCGGGCTACAGTATCACGACATGCTGGAAAGCTTCACCCAGCAGGATGTCGATCTCGACAAGCTCTTCCAGGATGTGAGCGTGTACAACACCCGCATCATGGGCGCGGCGCATGTGGCGAAGGCGGTGGCGCTGGCCTGCCGCAGCGCCCTCGCCCGGCAGGGGGTGGCGCATCTCACCCTGCCGGTGGATGTGCAGGAGCAGGAGCTGGAGGAGGCCGAACGCTCCCCGCGCAACAAGCCGCATGCAATGGTGGCACGCCCGGCCGAGGGGCTGCTGCTGCCGCGGCCGGACGACCTGGACCGCGCGGCGGCGCTGCTGAACGGCGCCTCGCGCGTCGCCATCCTTGCCGGGCGTGGCGCGCTCGGCGCCACGGCGGAGCTGGAACACTGCGCCGAGCTGCTGGGCGCGCCGGTGGCGAAGGCGCTGCTGGGCAAGGCGGTGATGGCGGATGACCATCCGCTGACGACCGGCGGCATCGGGCTTTACGGCACCTTCGGCACGCATCGCGCCATGGCGGGCTGCGACACGCTGCTCATCATCGGCAGCACCTTCCCCTATGTGGAGTACTACCCGCAGCCGGGCCAGGCGCGGGCGGTGCAGATCGACCGCGACGCCCAGCATATCGGCCTGCGCCACCCCGCCGAGGTGGGGCTGGTGGGCGACGCCAAGGCGGTGCTGGAGGCGCTGAACGCAAGGCTGCAGCGGAAGGCGGACCGCAGCTTCCTCGCCGAATGCCAGAAGGAGGCGCGGCGCTGGCGGGACGTGCTGGCGGCGGGGCTGGAGCCGCCGCGCCAGCCCATGCATCCGGGCGCGCCGCTCGCCGCTCTCTCCCGCCGCCTGCCGGCCGATGCGGTGGTGGTGACGGACAGTGGCCACAATACCGGCCTCACCGCGCGCTACCTCGATCTCGGGCCGAGCCACGCCTTCGGCGTCTCCGGCCTGCTCGCCTCCATGGCCTGCGGCCTGCCCTATGCGATGGCGGCGGCGCTGGCCTTTCCGGGGCGGCCGGTGATCGCCGTGGTGGGGGATGGCGGGCTGGCGATGCAGCTCGGCGAGCTGGCGACGGCGGTGCGCTACCGCCTGCCGGTGAAGCTGCTGGTCATCAAGAACAACACCCTCGGCCAGATCAAATGGGAGCAGATCCTGTTCCTGGGGAATGTGGAGTACGAGTGCGACCTGCAGCCGATCGACTTCGCCAAGGCGGCGGAGGCGATCGGGGCGCAGGGCTTCTCGGTGAACGAGCCGGGGACGCTGGAGGAGCGGATGGCGGCCTGGCTGGCGGCGACAGGGCCGGCGGTGCTGGAAGTGGCGGTGGATCCGAACGAGCCGCTGCTGCCGGCGGTGGTCTCGCAGAATTACCGGCAGCACCTGGACAAGGCACTGCAAGCCGGGACAGCCGGGGCGGAGGCGCTGAAGGCGGCGCTGGAAAGGCTGCCGGCGAAGGCGATGATGGAGGCAGGCTAGGGTCTGTTGAGATTTGGGATTTGCGACCTGTGCGAGATGTGATTCGAGCTCTGGATGGAGCGATTCGTTCTGACTGACGCGCAATGGGCGAAGATGGAACCGCACTGCCTGGGCAAGCTGGGTGATCGCGGGCGGAGCGGTGCAGACAACCGCCTCTTTGTCGAGGCGGTGCTATGGATCGCGCGGACCGGCAGTCCGTGGCGTGACCTGCCGCCGATGTTCGGCAAGTGGAACTCGGTCTACGTCCGCTTCCGCGACTGGGTGCGGGCCGACGTATTCCAGC
>NZ_SRXO01000023.1 GCF_008360935.1 Siccirubricoccus phaeus | reverse complement strand
CGGCGGCGCCCCGGCCCCCGGCGCGGCCGCCCCTGGTGCGGGCGCGGCGCCCGGCGCAGGTGCCGCCCCAGGTGCCGGCGGCGTGCCGCCCCCTTGGCCCCCCTGGCCCCCACCGCCCGGCGCCGCCGCCGGCTGCGGCCGGCAGGCATCCGTCAGCAAGGTCACCGGCAGGCTGTTGCCGCGCAGGAATTCCGCCAGGCTGTCCGCTTTCTGGGCGTAGCTGATGGTCACCGGCATGCGCTCCGAGGAGCGGCCGAAGGTGTTCACCCCGACCACCCGGCCGCAGCCATCCACCAGCGGCCCGCCGGAGGACCCCGGCGAAATCTGCGCCGAATGCGGCAGCGCCTGCAGCCCGGAGGGGAAGGGCTGCACCGCGTTGATCCGGCCATCCGAAAGAATGGGCTGCAGGTTGGCCAGCGCCGAGGCGTCGCCGCGCATGATGCCCTGATAGGCCACGTCGGCCGAGGAGACGAGCGCCGGGAAGCCGGCGGCGATCACCTCGTCCAGCCGGGCGGCGACGCTGGTGAGGGCGAGCGGCTGCACCTGCTGCGCCGGCACCCGCAGCACGGCGAAATCCGGGTTGCCCACTTCCGAATCCGGCGTGGAGGCCTGGAGCTGGGCCGGCACCACCCGGCCAAGGGCACGGTTGGCGACGGTGATCTCGCCGCCGGATTCCACCACATGCCGGTTGGTGACGATCAGCTCCGGCGTGACGAAGAAGCCGGAGCCGGTGCCGCGGGATTGCTCGCTGCGGACCATGACGAGCACCACCGCCTGGTCCAGCAGGTCGGCCAGCCGCCCCTCGAAGCGCGGCGCGTTCGGCGCCGGCGGCGGCAGGGCGGCGGGCGGCACCGGCGCGGCGCGGTCGGGGCCGAGCCGCGGCTCGCCCGGCGTCGCCAGGCACATATTGCCTTCCAGCGCGCCGCGGGCATCGGCGATGCGGCGCTCCAGCGCCTCGTTCTGCTGGCGCTGCAGGTCGATGGCGCGGCGCAGCTCGGCCTCGTCCTGCACCACCCGGGCGACGTTGTTCCGTGCCGCCAACTGCTCCTGCACGATGCGGGCGCCGATCCAGATGCCGAGGGCGAGGAAGATGGCGGCGATGGCGATGCCGGCGGGCAGCAGGAAGCGGTTGCCGGGATTGCCCGGCGCAGGCGGCACCGGGCGCGGCGGCGGGGCGGCGGCGGTGCTGGCGGCAGCAGCGGCGGGTGCCGGGGCCGCCACCGGGGCGGGCGGCGCGGCAGCCTCGGGCGAAGGCGGCGGGGCGGCGGCCGCCGGCGGGGCCGGTAGAAAACTGCCGAGGCCGGCCCGCATGGCCTGTTCCAGCGCCTGCGGCGTCTCCGCCAGGCCCGGCCGGCCGAGGCCCCATTCCGTCAGCACCGGCTGGCCGCCGACGACATAGACCGAGCCCGGCTCCGGCCCCACCAGCGCGCGCCGCAGCCAGTTCCCCACCTCGGCATCGGCCAGCAGCGGCTGCAGCCGGGCGAGCAGCCGGCGCAGCCGCTCCTCCGCCGCCTGGCGCGCCGCGGCATCGAGGCTGGCCAGCGGCACGATCTCGCCGGGCAGCGGCGTCAGCCATTCCACGCTGCCATCGGCGCTGCCATTGCCGAGCGTGACGACGGGGGTGGCGAAGAGCGACGCGGCCTCCGCGCCGGCAAGGTTGGCGAGCTGCGCCGCGATGCGCGCATGCTCGTCATGCACGCTGCCGCGGCCGAGGCGGAAAGGAACGCGGCCGTTGAGCCCGGTGCGGGCAAGGCGACGGTCAGCCATTTCTCGGCGCGGCTCCTGGCAGCGAGGGCACTCACGAAAATGCGAGGCAACGCCAGGGGAAACCCCCCGCGCCCCGCTTGCGCGAGTGTAGCCTCCTTCTCCGGGGCCGTGCAGTCTGCCTCCGAAATAAGGCGAGATGGCGATACGATGATGACGACGCCGGCGAAGCCCCGGCCGCGGCAGGCGCGCGCCTTGCTGCCGTCATGGCCTTGCTGCCGTCATATTTGTGTCGGCAGAGGCATCGCGCGATGATCGATGCGGCGGCGGCGCCGTTCACGCAGATGCGAAACATGTCTGCGGCGAAATCAGCCATGGCGGGCGGGGCCGATCTGGCGCCGGCCGCCGATGTCGAGCAGCCTGCCGCCGGAGAAGGAGAGAGCGGCATGCAGGCACGGACCGTGACCGGAGGCGGCGTGGCGGGCAGGGCGATGGCCGGCATCGCCGCCGGGCTGCTGGCGCTCCTCGCCACCCTGGCGGCGGCGCGAGCGCAGCCGCAGGCGGATGGGCCGAAGCCGAGCGACCTGCAGATGCCCGCGCCGCGCCCGCTGGGGCCGGCGCCGCGCCGGCCGGCCGCGGCGCCGCAGGCCGCCTCGCCCCAGGCCACGCCGCGCCCCCCGCTGGCCCCGGCCACCACGGCGGGCGAGGACCCGGCCGCCGCCGCCGCGGGCGATGCCATGCTGCCGCCCGCCCTGCGGGATATCCGCGACGCCCAGCCGCCGAATCCGGAGCTGATCGCGCGCCAGGCCGGGCTGCGGCTGCGGCGCGGCCAGCCGGTGGATCTGCGCGGCACCGGCAGGCCGCCCTCCGCGGCGGAATTCGGCGAATTGCTGGCGCCGCGTTGAAGCCCCCTTCACCTTCCGCCCCCACCCTCCGCCCGGAGGGGTTGACCAGAGGGGCTGACCGAGACGGACCGACCGAGACGATGACGCTTCCGCGACGCTTCCTGCTGCTGGCCGCCCTCCTGCTGGCCGGCTGCCAGCGCCAGGTGCAGCCGGTGCCCGCCCCGCCGCTGCCCAGCGCCGAGACCAGCGTGGTGCTACGCACCAATTTCGGCTTCAACTCCTACCGCCTGCCGCCGGGCGCGGCGGCGGAGCTGGATGCGCTGGCCCAGGCGATGACCACCGACCCAAGGCTGCAATCCGCGCAATTCGAGATCAACGGCCATACCGACGTGACCGGTCGTCTCGGCTACAATATGGGCCTTTCCATGCTGCGGGCCGGGGCGGTGGTGGATGCGCTGATCGCCCGCGGCGTCCCTGCCGCGCGGCTCAGGCCGCAGGGCTTCGGGCCGCTGCAATTGCTGGATGCCAATGATCCGCGCAGCGGCGCGAACCGCCGGGTGGAAGTGGTGGCGCACCCGATGTGAGGGCGCGCGGGATGACGGGAAGGGGGATGGGATGGGCCTGATGCGTTGCTGGGGGCGGGGCCGCGCGGCGCTGCTCGCCGCGCTGCTGCTGCTGGTCTCCGCCTGTGCGCAGACCGGGACGATGGAGCCCGGCCTCTCGCTGCAGCAGACGGCGCTGCGCCAGGGCGTCGGCCAGCAGCAGGATGTGGACTACACGCCGCGCGTCCGCACTGGGGAGACGATGCTGGAAGGCGGCGTGCTCGGCGCGCTGCTCGGCGCCGGGCTGGGCGCACTGGCGGGTGGCGGGCGCGGTGCCGCGATCGGCGCCGGCGCCGGCGCGGCGGTGGGGGCGGGCGGCGGCTATCTGGTGGCGCAGAACGCGCAGACCCAGGCGAACCGGGAGGCGGCGCTGCGCGCCCAGATCGACCGTGCCAATGCCGACGCGCGGAAATTCCAGGGCTACGCCTATGCCGCCAACCAGGTGGCGGCGGAGGCGCGGCAGCGCATCGCGGCGCTGAATGCGCGCTACCGCGCCGGCCAGATCACCGCGGCGCAATTCCGGGAGGAGACCTCGGTCTATCAGCGCGACCTCGCGGCGATGCGGGAGCTCATCTCGGATGGCGGCCGGGTGCAGGGCGGCATGGGCGCGGCGACGGGGGAGAGCGGCGGCTTCGTCCCGCCGGCCCGGGCGGTCGGCGGCTCGGTGGCGGAGATGGACCGGGCGGCGGCGGATCTCGCCCGCTCCCTGGCCGCCGTGCCGGGCAGCAGCATCTGATACTCCCCGCGACACCGCTGCGCGGCGGCAGGGGGCCCCGGGATGGCGGCTTTCTCCGGGCCTCGCACGGCCTGCCGCGGCAAAGCCGCGACGGGCACCGGGCAGCGCCGGTTGCTGGCGGGCGTGATGAGGGACCAGAGGGAGACGATGATGCGCCAGGCGATGCGGTTGGGGACGGGGTGCGGCGTGGCGGCGCTGCTGGCGCTGGGGGGCTGCGCACCCATGGGCAATTGCGATCCCACCCAGACCACCTTCATCAGCGGCATCGCCTGCTCCGCCGGCGGCGGCTACCAGCAGCGGCAGGAGCAGCTTTCCAACGAGGGCGCCATCGCCCGCGGCCGCGCCGCCCAGGCGCAGCAGGATGCGGCGGCGGCGGAGCGCCAGGCGGAGGCGATGCGCGCCGGCGCCCGCGCGGCGGAGCAGCGGGTGCGGCAGCAGGATGCGGAGCTCGCCCGCATGCGCCGGCAGTTGCAGGAGCTGCGCGCCCAGCGCGGCACGGCGATGGATGCGGCGCAGCGCGACCGCATGCGCCAGGCCGAGGCCGATCTGCGCGAGGCGGAGCGCCGCCGTGCCGCCGCCGCCACCGACCCGGCCGAGGCGGAGCGCCGCGAGCAGGCGATGCGCCGGGCGCGGCAGAACATCGACGAGCTGATCGGCTTCTGAGCGCCGCCGCATCCGGGCGAAGGGCGCTGCCAGGCCGGCTGCGGCGGAGGATACCGTCATCCGGGGGCGGCAAAAGCGCGGCGTTCCGTCCCCGGCGCGCCATGCGCGCCCGGCCCCGTGGGGCGCATCCCGAGCCGCGGGTTCTCGCGCCAGGGCCAGGGCCGCGCGAAGCGTGGTGCGGCGCCGTCATCCTGGCCACGACCACCGGGCCGGCCCGCGCGATTGGCCGCCTCCGATGGTGCCGAGCTGCCTCGGGGCGCGCTCCACCGCGGCCGCGGCAGGCCCCTTCCGCCAATGGCGCCGGCGCAGCCGCCGCTCCATCGCCGCCGCTCCATCGCCATGGAAATCCGCCCCGGGTGATTCCACCGGCGCGGATATTGCTCTAGCCTCGCCCCAAGGCCGCAAGCGGCCCCTGGGGGGAAAGAACCGTGATCTACGACTACATCATCATCGGCGGCGGTTCCGCCGGCTCCGTCCTCGCCAACCGCCTCTCCGCGCGCTCCGCCAACCGCGTGCTGCTGCTGGAAGCGGGGCAGGACACGCCGCCCGGCCAGGTGCCGAAGGAGATCGAGGACACCTATCCCGGCACCGTCTATTTCGACCCGCGCTTCCACTGGACCGAGCTGAAGGTCCACACCCAGATCGTCTCCCACAACAACCCCAACGCCGAACGCCCGCCGCTGCGGAAATACGAGCAGGCGCGGGTGCTGGGCGGCGGCTCCTCCATCAACGGCCAGATGGCCAATCGCGGCGCCCCCACCGATTACGACGAATGGGCGGCGCGCGGCGCCGAGGGCTGGTCCTGGGACAAGGTCCTGCCCTATTTCAAGAAGGTCGAGCGCGACCTCGACTTCGACAATGAATGGCATGGCCAGGAAGGCCGCATCCCCGTCCGCCGCATCCCGCAGGAGCATTGGAACCCGCACGCCAAGGCGGCGGCGGAGGCGTTCAAGCTGGCCGGCTTCAAATACCTGCCGGACCAGAATGGCGAATTCACCGATGGCTACTTCCCCATCACCATCTCCAATGCCGAGGAGAAGCGCGTCTCCGCCGCCATCGGCTATCTGGACATGGCGGTGCGGGGGCGGAGCAACCTGACCATCTCCACCAATACCCAGGCCAAGGCCCTGCTCTTCGAGGGCACGCGCTGCGTCGGCGTGACGGCGGTGGTGAAGGGGCAGGAACAGGAATTCCGCGGCCACGAGACCATCCTCTCCTGCGGCGCCATCCACAGCCCGGCGCATCTGCTGCGGGCCGGCATCGGCCCGGTGGGGCAGTTGCGGGATCTCGGCATTCCCGTGCTCTCGGCCCTGCCCGGGGTGGGGCAGCGGCTGATGGACCACCCCTCCATCTCGCTCTCCTCCTTCATCCGCAAGCGGGCCAGGCTGCGGGACAGCGACCCGACGCGGCGGCATATCCTGGTCGGGCTGCGCTACTCCTCGCAGATCGGCGGGGCGCCACCGGGCGACATGTTCGTGGCGGTGGCGAGCAAATCCGCCTGGCATGCGGTCGGCGTGCAGATCGCCTCCATGTTGGCCTTCGTGAACAAGACCTATTCGGAAAGCGGCCAGGTCCGCCTCGCCTCCACCGATTGGCGGGAGGAGCCGGTGGTGGAGTTCAACCTGCTCTCCGACCGCCGCGACCTCGAGCGGCTGATGGCCTGCTTCAAGATGCTGGCGGCGATGCAGTTGAGCGCCCCGCTGGCGGCGGTGACCAGCGACCCCTTCCCCGCCAGCTACAGCGACAAGGTGCGCCAGATCGGCGTGGTGAACGAGACCAATCGCTGGCTGACCCGCGGCATCGCGACGCTGCTGGACGGGCCGGCGGCGCTGCGCCGCTGGCTGATCGAGCGCTATGTGGTGGAGGGCTTCACCTTCCAGCAGGTGATGCAGGATGACGAGGCGCTGGAGGCCTTCATCCGCAAGGCGACGATCGGCGTCTGGCACGCCTCCTGCTCCTGCCGCATGGGGCGGGAGGAGGATCCGATGAGCGTCGTCGATACCTCCGGCCGGGTGAAGGGCGTGGGCGGGCTGCGGGTGGTGGATGCCTCCGTCTTCCCGGTGGTGCCCTGCGCCAACACCAATTTCCCGGTGCTGATGACGGCGGAGAAGATCGCGGACGCGATCCTGGCGGAGAGCCGGGTGATGGTGTGAGGGGGCACCCTCACCCTTATCGACAGCACCGGCACCGGGGCGGCCAGCAGGGAGGCAATGGCCGGCAGCAGCGCGATGATCGCCATGGCTGCGCCCTCGCCCGGGCAGCGCAACCGCCCGGTCGCAGGTGACGATCGCCGCCCCGCCCATCGGCGCGCCCTGACGGGCCGCCTGCAGCGCCATCTCCCTGCCGAGGGCGGCAGCGGCCGGGGCCCGGCAGCAGGCAGGAACGACCACAGCCAGGTCACCGCCGCCGCCCTCGGCGCCCGGCCGCTGCGGCGGCGCGGCGCGGCGGTCGCCCCCGCCATGCGGCCCATGGCCGGGCGGCTTCACGCGGCGCCGCGGCCGCCTATCTGAAGGGCGCGCCATGCGGGCCCGGGCACCCTCCGGGGGCGGCAGGGCCGGCCACGACAGGGCAGGGATGAACGCGGCTCCGAGCACCGAACGGCGGAATTACGGCGATGCCATCGCCCGGAGCTTCCACCTCCGGCATATGCCGCATTTCGTCACCCGCAGCCTGAGGAGCGCCCAGGTCGCCCTCAGCCGGCTGCGCATCGGCCCGGCGCAATTCGGCCTCTCCCCGCGCGTCCCGGCCGAGGACACCTTCATCCTCGCCCTCTACCTCACCACCGTGCCGGAGCATGAGCTGTACAGCCGGGGGCGCAGCTTCCTCCGCCAGGGCTACCGGGCCGGGTCCATCCGCATCGTCAACCTGCTGGGGGAACATGCCGCGCGCGTCACCGCCGCGCATGAGGCGCTGTCCATCTACATCCCCCGCCAGGCGCTGGACGAGATGGCGGATACGGCCGGCATGCGGCGGGTGGCGCATCTCGCCTGCCCGCCCGGTCTGCTGGACCCGACGCTGACGCATCTGGCGGCGGCGCTGGAACCGGCCTTCGCCCGGCCGCAGGAGGTGAACCAGCTTTTCATCGACCATGTGATCAATGCCATGCTGCTGCATGTGCTGGCCCGCTATGGCGATGGCGGCCGGCAGTTGCTGGCGGTGAAGGGCGGGCTCTCGCCGCGCCAGCGGGCGCGGGCCGAGGCCTTCCTGGCGGCGCATTACGCCGCGGATATCAGCCTGGGGGAGCTGGCGGAGCATTGCGGCCTCTCCCGCGCGCATTTCGCCCGGGCCTTCCGCCAGAGCGCCGGGATCTCGCCGCACCAATGGCTGCTGCGCTACCGGGTGGACCGGGCGAAGGCGATGATGCTGGAAGGCGAGGAGAGCATCGCCGGGGTGGCGCTGGCCTGCGGCTTCGCCGATCAGAGCCATCTGACGCGGGTCTTCACCCGGCTTTGCGGGGTGAGTCCGGCGGCGTGGCGGCGGGAGCATCGGGCGGGGCGGGGGCCGTGAGGCGGGGGCTTCGCCTCCCCTGGCAGGGGGCGCTGCCCCCTGCACCCCCGCCGGGGCCAGGACCTGGCCCCGGACCCCGGTCCGAGTCGGCAGGTTGAACCGTAAGACTCGCGCCGGGGTCCGGGTGGTCCACCCTCCGGCGGGGGTTGGCGGCACTGCCGCCGGCGGCAGCGCGCGTGGTGAAGGTCTGCGGGCGAAGCCCCCAATTTCACCCCTTCGGCACCAGCAGATCCCCCAGCCCCACCCGGTGCAGCATTTCCGCCCGCAGCCGGTCGAGCACGGCGAAGCCCACATCGGCGCCGTCCTGGGTCGGGTCGATATGCACCCGGAAGGGGCGCTGGCCGCAGGGCGCGTCCACCACCTGCACGATGGCCTCCGCCACCGCCCCGGCATCCGCCGCCTTCGGCACGATGGCGGCGAAGGCCCGCTGCACCTGCTCGCCGAAGCCGGCATAGGGCCCGGCCTCGTATTCCGCCGCCACGGCGGCATCCGCCGGCGCGCCGGCATGGGCGAAGTGGTTGGTGCCCTGGGTGAAGGCGCCGGGGACGATGATGGAGGTCTCGATCCCCCACCGCGCCAGCTCCCGCGCATATTGCACGGCGATGGCGTCCATCGCCGCCTTGGCGCCGAAATAGGGCGCCAGGTAGGGCGGGGTGCCGCCGGCCGAGCTGGAGGAGGAGACCCAGACCAGCAGCCCCCTCCCCTGCCGCCGCAGATGCGGCAGCGCGGCGCGGTTCACCCGCTGGGTGCCGAGCACGTTGACGTCGTAGAGCTCGGCATATTGTTCGGGCGTGAAGGCCTCGGCCGGGCCGAAGACCATGTGGCCGGCATTGTGCACCACCACGTCCAGCCTGCCGGCCTCCGCCAGCAGCCGGGCGAGGGCGGCATCCACCGAGGGCTGGGATTGCACGTCCAGCTCCAGCGGGTGCAGCGAGAGCCCTGCCGCCGCCAGCTCTCGTAGCGCCGCGGCATTGCCGGCGTTGCGCCCGCCGAGGTCGCGCATCGAGGCGAAGACGGTATGTCCGGCGCGGGCCAGGGCCTCGGCGGCCAGCCGGCCGAAGCCGGAGGAGGCGCCAGTGACGAGGATGGTCTGCCTGCTCATGGCTGTGCTCCTTTCCGCGTGCGGGGTTCAGACGATGCCGCCATTGGCGCGCAGCACCTGGCCGTTCACCCAGGCGCCGTCCGGCCCGGCGAGGAAGGCGACGGCCGCGGCGATGTCCTCCGGCTGCCCCAGCCGCTCCAGCGGGGCGGCCTTGGCGAGCTGGTCGATGACCGCCTGCGGCTTGCCGTCCAGGAACAGCGCCGTGGCGGTGGGGCCGGGGGCGACGGCGTTCACCGTGATGCGGCGGCCGCGCAGCTCCTTCGCCAGCACATGGGTCAGCGCTTCCACCGCCGCCTTGGTCGCGGCATAGGGGCCGTAGCCGGGCGGGGTGAGGCCGACGACGGAGGAGGAGAGGTTGACGATCCGCCCGCCCTCCCGCAGCCGCCGGGCGGCCTCCCGCATCATGTTCAGGCTGCCCTTCAGGTTGATGGCGAGCTGGCTGTCGACCAGCGCGTCCTCCGCCTCGGCGATCGGGGCGAGGCGCATGATGCCGGCATTGTTCACCACCACGTCGACGCCGCCGAAGGCGGCCTCCGCCGCCGCGAACATCCGCGCCACGGCGGCGGGGTCGCTGACATCCGCCCGGTGGGTGAGGGCGTGGCCGCCGGCCGCTTCGATCTTCGCCGCCAGCGCCTCGGCCTCGGCGGCCCGGCCGGCGTAGTTGATGACGGTGGTGAAGCCGTCCCGCGCCAGCCGCTCCGCAATGGCGGCGCCGATGCCGCGGGAGGCGCCGGTGACGATGGCGACCCGGTTCTGCTCGCTGCTGCTCATGGTCTCTGTCCTCCGCTTGCTGTCGCCGCGAGGGCGATGCGGGGGAGATTGGGCTTTGGCAGGCACGGGATAATCGGCCTAAATTTGCCAGGACTGTTCAGCTCAGGCGAACAATGGAGGGGCGCCGCTTGGACCGGCTCGACGCCATGCGACTCTTCACCCGCATCGTGGAGCGGCGGAGCTTCACCCTGGCGGCGCAGGATCTCGGCCTGCCGCGCTCCACCGCCACCACGGTGCTGCGGCAGATGGAGGAACGGCTCGGCGTGCGCCTGCTCCAGCGCACCACCCGCAGCGTGCGGCCGACCCTGGACGGCGAGGCCTGGTACCGCCGCTGCCTCGGCATCCTGCAGGATCTGGAGGAGGCGGAGGGCGCCCTCAGCGGCGCGGAGCCGCGCGGGCTGCTGCGCATCGACGTGCAGGGGACCCTGGCGCGGCATTTCCTGCTGCCGGGCCTGCCGGCATTCCTCGCCCGCTATCCGGGCATCGAGCTGGCGATGAGCGAAGGGGAGCGCTGGATCGACCCGGTGCAGGAGGGGGTGGATTGCGTGCTGCGCTTCGGCCAGCCGCCGGACAGCGAGCTGGTGGCGCGGCGGCTCGGCCTGCTGCACCGGCTGACCTGCGCCGCCCCCGCCTATCTGGCGGAGTTCGGGGTGCCGAAGACGCCGGCGGCGCTGGCGGCGGGACACCGGATCATCGGCCTCCGCTCCCTCACCACCGGGGCGCTGCGGCCGACCAGCTTCCTGGTGGCAGGGGTGGAGCGGCAGGTGGCGGTGCCGGCGCGGGTCTCGGTGACCGGGACGGAGAGCTACCTGGCGGCGCTGCACCTGGGCCTCGGGCTGGCGCAGGTGCCCTGGTTCCACGCGGCGGCGGATCTGGCGGCGGGGCGGCTGGTGGAGGTGCTGGCGGAGACGCCGCCGCCGCCAGCGCAGGTTTCGCTGCTCTATCCGCGCAGCCGGCAGCTCTCGCCGCGGCTGCGGGTCTTCCTCGATTGGGCGGCGCGGGAATTCGCCGCGCGCAACCCGAAGCCGCCGAGGGCTGGAGCAGCCTCAGGCCCGGCGGAATCGCCGGGCGCGCCGGACGATGCGACCAGATGACGGGCTGGAGCGTGACGGCCGGGGAGCGGAACGCCCGGAGGCGCGGATCGCGCACCGGAACGACAGTCTGGAGCACGATACGCGCTTCTGCTGGGCGCGGATCATGCCCCGAGGTCAGCCGCGGGCGGCTGAGCCCGGCTCCGGGGCCGGGGCGGCCCGGTAGGCGGCGAGGAATTCCGGCGACTCCACCTGCCGGGCCAGGGCGCGAAGCTGCGCCGCCATGGCGCCGCCAAGGACCGCCTCCACCCGGCCATTCACCATGGCCCAGAGGCGCAGCCCCTCCGCCAGCTTCCGGCGGCCGGCAGCGGTCAGGCTGGCCTGCTTCACCCGCCTGTCCGCCGCCCCCGGGCGCAGCGCCACCAGCCCGTCCCGCAGCAGCGGGCGCAGGGCATGGGTCAGGGCGGAGACATGCAGCGCCAGGCGCTCCGCCAGGACATGCAGCGGCGCGCCCTCCCCGCCCCCCGCCTGCTGGATCTGCGCCAGCAGGCCGAATTGCGTGGCCTTGAGGCCGGTCGGCGCCAGCGCCTCGTCATACAGGGCGCCGAGCTGGCGGGTGGTGCGGCGCAGCGCCGAATTCAGGCAGGCCAGCTCCCCAGGGAGGAGGGGGCAGGCCGCCTCCGCGCTATCGGGCTGGGTCTCCGGGCGGTGGGGCATGCGTCGGAATTTAGTTGTGTCCTCTAGCATTGACCAGAGGCGGCGCCGTTCCAAAATGTCGGCCATTCCTTGAGTACTCAATAAATCCGGAGCCTTCCCATGCCCACCGAACCCTCCCTCGCCGTCGTCACCGGCGCCTCCTCCGGCATCGGCGCCGTCTATGCGGACCGCCTAGCGGCGCGCGGCCATGACCTGATCCTGGTCGCCCGCCGGGCGGAACGGCTGCAGGCCCTGGCGGCGCGGCTCGCCGAGACCCATGGCCGCAAGGCCGAAATCCTGGTGGCCGACCTGGCCGACCCCGCCGACCTGGCCCGCATCGCCAGGACGCTGGCGGCCAACCCGCGGATCGAGGTGCTGGTGAACAATGCCGGCCTGGCCAGGCTGGCGCCCTTCGCCACCGCGCCGCTGGCGGATTCGCTGAGCCAGATCGCGCTGAACATCGCCAGCCTGACCCAGCTCACCCAGGCGCTGCTGCCGGGCTTCCTGGCGCGAAACCGGGGGCTGATCGTCAACATCGCCTCGGTGCTGGGGCTGGAGGTGCTGCCGGGCAGCGCCGTCTACAGCGGCACCAAGGGCTTCGTGCTGAATTTCAGCCGCGGCCTGCAGAAGGAGCTGGCGGGCACCGGGGTGACGGTGCAGGCGGTGCTGCCGGCGGCGACGGCGACGGAGATCTGGGACAAGTCGGGTCTGCCGCTCGCACACCTGGACGCAAAGACCGTGATGACGACGGAGGACATGGTGGACGCGGCGCTGGCCGGGCTGGACCAGGGCGAGGCGGTGACGATCCCGCCGCTGGCCGATATCGGGCTGTGGGAACAGGCGGAGGCGGCACGCCTCGCCCTCTTCGCCGCAACCCGTACCGGGCAGCCGGCGCCGCGATACGGGGTGAAGTAGGGCGGCGCTCCCCCCGGACCCGCCAGGGGCTCTGCCCATTGGCGGCAGCGCCGCCAACGCCAGCCGGGGCCAGGATCTGGCCCCGGACCCCGGCCGGGTTTTCAGACCCGAGGGTCGGAACCTGCCGCTCACAGGGGGGCCGGGGTTGGGGAGCGGAGCCCGCAACCCTGAGCTGGACATCCCGGCAGATGCGCGCATATACCCGCATCATGTCGCCCCACTGCTACTGCATCCGCCTGCGCCAGGCCACGCGCCGGCTCAACGCCTTCTACGACCAGGCCCTGGCCCCGCTCGGCATCACCATCGCGCAATATTCCCTGCTGCGGATGATCGAGCGGCACCAGCCCGTCAGCCTGACCGAACTGGGCCGGCTGGCGGAGCTCGACCGCTCCACCATCGGGCGCAACGTCCGGGTGCTGGAAAAGCAGGGCCTTGCCGCCCTCGGCCCGGGCGAGGAGGACCAGCGGGAATCCATGGTCACCCTCTCCGCCGCCGGGCGGACGGTCCTCGAAGCCTCCATCCCGGTCTGGGACGAGTGCCAGAAAACCCTGGAAGCCCGGCTGGGCCCGGACCGCCTCCGCGCCTTCGAGGAGGTTCTGGACGCCGTTTAACGACCTTTTCGCCGGGAAGCGCGGGTATATACCCCAACCTCAAGGACCGCCCCATGCCGCCAGACCACGCCCGCTCGCCCGCCCAGACACCTACCCCTGGCCGCCTGCACTATGGCTGGGTGGTGGCAGCGGTCACCTTCCTCACCATGCTGGTCACCGCCGGCGCGGTCGGCACGCCGGGCGTGCTCATCGCCCCGCTGCAGCAGGAATTCGGCTGGGACACCGCGGATATCTCCGCCGGCTTCGCCCTCCGCCTGATCCTCTTCGGCCTGCTCGCTCCCTTCTCCGCCGCGCTGCTGAACCGCTTCGGCCCACGCCGGGTGGCGAGCTTCGCCCTGACCCTGGTCGCCGCCGGCATCTTCGGCTCCTTCTTCATGACGCGGCTCTGGCACCTGCTGGCGCTCTGGGGCGTGGTGGTGGGGTTCGGCACCGGCCTCACCGCCATGGTGCTGGGCGCGACGGTGGCGCAGCGCTGGTTCGCCCAGCGCCGCGGCCTGGTGATGGGGCTGCTGACCGCCAGCAGCGCCACCGGCCAGCTCGTCTTCCTGCCCCTGCTCGCCTCCCTCACCGAGAGCATCGGCTGGCGCGGCGCCCTCTCCCTCATGCTCGCCCTGCTGCTGGCCACGGCGCTGGCGGTGCTGGCGCTGATGCGGGACCGGCCCTCCGATATCGGCCTCGCCCCCTTTGGCGCCACCGGCCCCGTGGCTGCGCCGCCGCCGCTGCTCTCCTTCGGCGCCATGCTCGCCTCCCCCCTGGTCACCCTGCGGGATGCGGCGAAGACCAGGGTGTTCTGGCTGCTCTTCGGCACCTTCTTCGTCTGCGGCGCCAGCACCAACGGCCTGATCCAGACGCATTTCATCCCGCTCTGCGGCGATTTCGGCATCGCCCCGGTGGCGGCGGCCGGCGTGCTGGCGATGATCGGCCTGTTCGACGTGGCGGGCACCATCGGCTCCGGCTGGCTCTCGGACCGGTATGACAGCCGCTGGCTGCTCTTCTGGTATTACGGGCTGCGCGGCCTGTCGCTGATCTACCTGCCCTTCTCCGATTTCAGCCTCTACGGGCTTTCGATCTTCGCCGTCTTCTACGGGCTCGACTGGGTGGCGACGGTGCCGCCGACGGTGAAGCTGGCGGTGGACCGGTTCGGGGAACGGGCGAACATGGTCTTCGGCTGGGTCTTCGCCGGGCATCAATTGGGCGCTGCCTTCGCCGCCTATGGCGCCGGCCTCACCCGGACGGAATATGACAGCTACCTGCCCTTTTTCTTCTTCTCCGGGGTGCTGTGCCTGCTGGCGGCGGCCGCCATCTTCGGGGCGAGGGCAAGGCCGGCGCGGGTGGCGGCGGTGGCGTGAACGGGGCTTCGCCCCCGTGCCCCGCCCGTTGGCGGCAGTGCCGCCAGTGCCCGTGTGAGTCGGCAGGTTGAACCGGCAAACTCGGACCGGGGGTCGAGGGGTGGTCCACCCCCCGGCGGGGGTGTAGGGGGCAGCGCCGCCTGCCATGGGCGGACCCCCTCGCCACGCTGGACATTCCGGCAGGAACGCGCCAAAGACCCCCCTCCCTGGCCCCTGCCCTTTCCGGAGAATCGCCCATGGCATCGGCGTTCGACCGCATCGCCGAGATCATCGCCAATACGAGCGATGTCCCGCTGGAGAACATCAAGCCCGAGAGCCATGTCATCGAGGATCTCGGCATCGACAGCCTGGACTTCCTCGACATCGTCTTCGCGATCGACAAGGAATTCGGCATCAAGGTCCCGGTCGAGGCCTGGACCCAGGAAGTGAATTCCGGCGCCGCCCCGGCCGAGCAGTATTTCGTCATGCAGAACCTGGCGGCCCGGATCGAGGAGCTGGTGGCGGCCAAGGGCGGCTGAGGCCCCACCCCGCGCGCCGCCCTTTCGCCATGCGCCTCGAATACTTCCAGATGATCGACCGGGTGCTGGAGCTGGCGCCCGAGAGCATCACCGCCGAGGCGCTGGTGCCGCCGGCGAGCCCGGTCTTCGAAGGCCATTTTCCCGGCCACCCGCTGGTGCCCGGCGTGCTGCTGGTGGAGACCATGGCCCAGGCCGGCGGCTACCTGCTGCTCTCCCGGCTGAACCTTTCCCGCATGGCCTTCCTGATCGGCACCAGGGAAGTGAAATTGCGCAGCTTCGTCGGGCCGGAAACCCGCCTGACCGTCACCGCGAAGCTGGTGCATGAGGGGTCGGGCTTCGCCGTGACGGATGCCGCCATCACCGCCGCCGGCCGCCGCGTGGCGGAGGTGAAGGAGATGAAGTTCAGCATCCGGGACTTCCCGGCGCCGGAGCTGGCCGAGGCGATGCGCGTCCGCGCCCGGGAGATCGGGCTGCTGAAGGACCAGGATTCATGAGCCAGCCCGTCTGGATCACCGGCATCGGCCTCGTCACCTCGCTCGGCGAGGGGCTGGAGGCGAACCGCCCGGTCCTCGCCGGCGGCGCCCCGGTGCTGGAGGAAGCGGGTTTCGCCCCCTTCCCCGTGCATCCCCTGCCGCCGCTGAACCTCGATACGCAGATCCCGAAGAAGGGCGACCAGCGGCAGATGGAGCCCTGGCAGCGCCTCGGCACCTATGCTGCCGGCCTTGCCATCGAATCCGCCGCGGCGCGCGGCCTCGTCGCCGACATGCATCTGGTGGTCGCGGCCGGGGGCGGGGAGCGCGACATCGGCCTGGATGAGGCGATCGCCGCCGAGCTGGCCCGGCTGCCGCCGGAAGAGGCCGGGCCGAAGCTGAACGAACGCCTGGCCAGCGGGCTGCGGCCGACGCTCTTCCTCGCGCAGCTTTCCAATTTGCTGGCGGGCAACATCTCCATCGTCCATGGCGTCACCGGCTCCTCCCGCACCTTCATGGGGGAGGAGAGCGCGGCGGCGGATGCGGTGCGCATCGCCGCGGCGCGGCTGGCCGAGGGACGGGGCGGCATCGCGCTGGCGGGCGGCGCCTATGTCGCCGGGCGCTGGGACATGCTGCTGCTCTACGCCGCCTCCGGCGTGCTGCATCGCGGCCCCTGGGCGCGGCTGGCGGAACGCGGCGAGGCCGGGCTGGTGATGGGCGGCGCCGCCTGCTTCCTGGTGCTGGAGACCGAGGCGCATGCCCGGGCGCGCGGCGCCACCGGGCTGGCGAAGCTGGCCGGCATCGTCACCAACGCGTCCCGCCGGCACGGCGCGGACAGTGCCGCCGCCTCTGCCGCCGCCCTTGCCGCGCGGCTGCCCCTGCGCCCCGGCGCGGCGGTGATCTCCGGCATGAGCGGCGCCGGCGCGGCCCGGGCGGCGGAGGAGGAATTCCTCGCCGGCCTGCCCGGCCACGGCCCGGTGGTGCACACCGCCGAGACGCTCGGCCACAGCGTGGAAGCCGCCTTCCCGACCAACCTCGCTCTGGCCGCCGCCTCCGTGCAGGCCGGCGCGCCGCAGGCGCTGGTCACCGGCTTCGGCGTCTGGCGCGGCGAGGCGCTGGCCCTGGTGGAGCCCATCTGATGCGCGATCATCTCGGCCGCCCCATCGTCGCCGTCACCGGCATCGGCCTCGTCACCCCGCTCGGCTTCGGCGTGGCGGAGAGCTGGGCCGGGCTGCTCGCCGGCCGCTCCGGCATCAGCCGCATCACCCGCTTCCCCACCGAGCATCTGCGCACCACCATCGCCGGCCAGGTGACCCTGCCGGAGGAGGTGGGGCGGGACCCCCTCACCTCCCCCGACCGGGTCGAGCGCATGGCGGCGCTGGCGGCAGAGGAAGCGGTGGCGGCTTCCGGGATCGGCGCCAAGGCGAATTTCCCCGGGCCGCTCTTCCTCGGCATGCCGCCGGTGGAGGTGGAATGGCCGCACCGCATCGCCTTCGCCCGCCAGGGCAACGGCGAGGCGCCGGGCAGCTACAAGGCCCTGATCGCCGCCGCCACCGGCCAGCAGGCGCTGTTCGAGAGCTGCCTGTTCGGCGGCGTCGGCGAAAGGCTGGCGGAGCGCTTCGGCACGCGCGGCGCGCCGATCTCGCTGACCACCGCCTGCGCCACCGGCGCCTCCTCCATCCAGCTCGGGGTGGAGGCGATCCAGCGCGGCGAGGCGGAAGCGGCGCTCTGCATCGGCGCCGAGGGCAGCGTGCAGCCGGAGGCGCTGATCCGCTTCTCCCTGCTCTCCGCCCTGTCCGCGCGCAATGACGACCCCACCAAGGCCTCCCGCCCCTTCGAGAAGGCGCGCGACGGCTTCGTGATGAGCGAGGGCGCGGCGGCGCTGGTGCTGGAAAGCCTGGAGAGCGCCCGGGCGCGCGGCGCCAAGGTGCTGGGGCTGATCCTCGGCGCGGGGGAGAAGGCGGACAGCTTCCACCGCACCCGGTCCAACCCGGATGGCGGCGCCATCATCGGCGCCATGCGCGCCGCGATCGCCGATGCGGGGCTGGAGCCGGGGCAGATCGACTACGTGAACGCCCACGGCACCGGCACGCCGGAGAACGACAAGATGGAGACCTTCGGCATGCGCGCCGTCTTCGGCGAGCATCCCAATCCCCTTGGGCCGCCGATCTCCTCCAACAAATCGATGATCGGCCATACGCTCTCCGCCGCCGGCGCGGTGGAGGCGGCGTTCAGCCTGCTGACCATCCGCGACCAGCGCCTGCCGCCGACCATCAACCACGAGGTGCCGGACCCGGCGATTCCGCTGGATGTGGTGCCGAACGTGGCGCGGGACGCGAAGGTGGAACGGGTGTTGTCCAACAGCTTCGGCTTTGGCGGGCAGAATGTCTGCCTGGTGCTGGGGGCGGCGCCTTGAGGGGCGTGGCGTTTCTCCCTCCCCCGCAAGGCGGGGGAGGGTTGGGGTGGGGGTGTGCCGCGCCAGGCCTGCGGGCCACGGCAACCGACCACCCCCCTCCTGACCTCCCCCCGCTAGCGGGGGGAGGAACGAGGTTTCGCACCGGAGCGGCCTGCTGATGCGCGCCCTGCAGCTCTTCGGCGACCGCGACACGCGGCTGGTGGACGTCCCGGACCCGCCGCCGCCGGGCCCGGGCGAGGTGCAGCTCCGCATGTGCGCCGTCGGCCTCAACCACATCGATGTCTGGGGCTGGCGCGGCATGGCCTTCGCCAAGCGGAAGCTGCCTCTGACCGTGGGCGCGGAAGCGGTGGGCGAGGTGATCGCGCTGGGCGAGGGCGTCGCCGGCTGGCGCCTTGGCCAGCTCGCCGTGCCCTATGGCGCGCTCACCTGCGGCATTTGCCGCGCCTGCCGGGAAGGCCGCGACAACCTCTGCGAAAATGTGCGCGGGGTGAAGGGCTTCCATGTCGATGGCTTCGCGCAGGAGAAGGTGAACCAGGAGTCCCGCCTGCTGGTGCCGGTGCCGGAAGGCATCCCGGCGGAGCAGGCCGCCTGCGCCGCCATCACCTTCTCCACCGTCGAGCACATGCTGTTCGACAATGCCAGGCTGGAGCCGGGCGAGGTGGTGCTGGTGCAGGCCGCGGGCTCCGGCATCGGCACCGTGGCGGTGAAGCTGGCCAAGGCGCTGGGCTGCACCGTCATCGCCACCGCCGGCTCCGACGAGAAATGCGCGAAGGCGAAGGCGCTCGGCGCCGACCATGTGGTGAATTACACCACGGACCGGTTCGAGAGCGTGGCGCGCAAGGTGACGCAGAAGCGCGGCGTCGATGTGGTGTTCGAACATGTCGGCGCCACCACCTGGGCCGGCTCGCTGCTGAGCCTGCGGATGGGCGGGCGGCTGGTGACCTGCGGCAGCACCTCCGGCGTTTCGGCCGAGACCAACCTGATGATGGTCTTCCAGCGGCAGCTGAAGATCTTCGGCAGCTTCGGCGCTTCGATGCGCAACATCGCCGATGGTCTCGGCAAGATGGCGCGGGGCATCACGCCGGTGCTGGATACGGTCGCGCCGCTCGACCAGTTCGAGGCGGCGCTGGCGCGGCTGGAGACGCGGCAGGTCTTCGGCAAGATCGTTGTCACGCTGTAGCGCGGAGCCCTGGCGCGGCCCTTCCGGCTTGGCGCGCAATTCGCGCGCTCGACCCCGTCGGGCGCACCTCAAGCACCCGCCATGTGGCCTGAGACCTGCCAGGGCCGGAGCCGCGCGTCACGCCGGAGGCGTGCTGCTCGCGCGTCACGCCGGAGGCGTGCTGCTCGCACGTCACGCCGGAGGCGTGCTGCTCGCACGTCACGCCGGAGGCGTGCTGCTCGCACGTCACGCCGGAGGCGTGCTGCTCGCACGACGCGCGGTGCGGCGAAGCCGCAGCCGTGACAGGTCTCAGGCCACTTGGCCCTGGGCAATGGCCGCCTTCGCCGAGACCCTGCGAAGCAAGCTTCGCGGGGACCCCGTTGATGCCGAAGGCGCAGGGTTGCGCCTTCGTTTGAACCAGAGGCGAGCCACGGCTCCGGCGGATATGCGCCGCACGCCACGTCCACGCCCTCCCGCGTCTGGCGGCACAGGCCCCGTGGGCAGCATGCCGCCACCCCTCCGCGAGGCGGAAGAGGGTTGGGGTGGGAGCACGGTTCCCGCATAACGCCCCCATGCAGCGCTTCCTCGATTCCCTCCTCGCCCTCCTGGTCCGCGCGCTCTTCGCCCTGCTGCGCGCCCTCGGCCCGGATCGCGCCTCGGCGCTTGGCGGCTTCCTCGCGCGCAATCTCGGCCCGCTGCTGCCGGTGCAGCGCACCACCCTGGACAACATCGCCCGCGCCTTCCCGGAGCTGCCGGCCGCGGAACACCGCCGCATCGCGCTGGAAGCGTGGGACAATCTCGGCCGCACCGCCTGCGAATACGTCCATATGGACCGCATCTGGGATTTCGACGAAGCCAACCCGAATACCGGCCGGATCCAGCTCTCGCCGGAGACCGTCGCCCGCTTCATCGCCTTGCGCGAGGACAACCAGCCCGGCCTCTTCTTCGCCGCCCATCTGGCGAATTGGGAGCTGCCGGCGATCGCCGCCGCGGCGCATGGGCTCGACTCCGCCGTGCTCTACCGCATGCCCAACAACGCGGCGATCGGCCGGCTCATCGTCAAATTGCGCGCCGGCAGCATGGGGCGGCTGATTCCCACCAATATCAGCGCGCCGGTGCGCATGCTGGAAGCGCTGGACGAGGGGCTGCATGTCGGCATGCTGGTGGATCAGCGCTTCAGCCGCGGCCCGCGCATCGCCTTCTTCGGGCGGGAGACGCCGACCAACCCGCTGCTCGCCCGCCTGGCCCGGCGCTTCGACTGCCCGGTGCATGGCGTGCATGCGATCCGCCTCGGCGGCGCCCGCTTCCGGCTGGAGCTGACGGAGCCCGTCGCCCTGCCCCGCGACGCCAAGGGCGAGGTGGACATCAACGCCGCGACGGACGCCATCACCCGGATCGTCGAGAGCTGGATCCGCGACTATCCTGGGCAATGGCTGTGGATGCATCGCCGCTGGCGGTAGCTTGCGTGAGTCACGGGAGGGAACGGCATGCGGATTCTGGTGCTCGGCGCCGGCGCGCTCGGCGGCTATTTCGGCGGCAGGCTGCAACAGGCGGGGGCCGATATCCGCTTCCTGGTCCGCCCGCGCCGCGCGGCGCAGCTTGCGGAACGCGGCCTCGCCATCGAAAGCCCCTTCGGCAACGCGACGCTGCCGGTTGCCACCGTCCCGGCCGAGGCGCCGGGCCGCGGCTACGATTTCATCCTCCTCACCTGCAAGGCCTATGACCTGACGGCAGCGATCGAGGCGATCCGCCCGGCAATCGGGCCGGGGACCGCGGTGCTGCCGGTGCTCAACGGCCTCTCGCATCTGGAAGCGCTGGATGCCGCCTTCGGCAGGCAGGCGGTGCTGGGCGGCCTCGCCAAGATCCAGGCGACCCTGGCGCCGGACGGCACGGTGCGGCAGTTGAACGACTGGCGCTGGCTGACCTTCGGCGAACGCGACGGCCGCCTCTCGCCGCGCGTGGAAGCCCTGGCGGCGCTGGCCGCCAAGGCGCCGGGCCTGGTCGCGGAGGCGGTGCCGGACATCCTGCTGCGCATGTGGGAGAAGCTGGTGCATCTCGGCACCAGCGTCATCGGCACGGTGCTGCTGCGCGCCAGCACCGGGGAAATCGCCCGGGCGCCGGGCGGGGTGGAATTCATGGCCAGGGTGCTGGCCCGCAACGCCGCCATCGCCGCCGCCGAGGGCCAGCCCGTGCGGCAGAGCTTCCTCGAGGATATCGGCCGCGTCTTCGCCGACCCTGAGGGCGGCTACACCACCTCCATGCTGCGGGACCTGGAAGCCGGCGGGCGGATCGAGGCGGACCACATCCTCGGCTTCCTGCTGCAGGCGGCGCAGCGCACCGGCGTGCCGAGCGAGATCCACGAGGCGGCCCTGCTGCACGCCAAGGCCTATGAGCAGCGGCGGGATGCGGGGCGGCTGCCCGGCGGCGCTGGCCAGGGCTGACATGCGAGCGTGCAGCGCCGGGCGCTACCCCTGCGCCAGCCGCTGATAGGCGAGGATCGCCAGCAGGCTGCGCTGCCGCGTATCTCCGGCCATGGCGTAGCCGCCCACCTGGTTCGCCAGCAGCAGGGCGAGGGCGGTGCGGCTGCCGGCATCGGCCGGCGCCGTCGTCCGGAAAGCGCCGGGCGCATCGGCATAGAGCTGGGCCGGGGCCTGGGTGGCGGTGGCCGCCAGGCCCAGCGCCTGGAACATGCCCGCCGCCGCCGCCAGGCTTGCCAGCGGCAGATCCGGGCCGCCGGCGGGAATGGCGGTGGTCAGCGCCGGCCGGGTCTGGCTGCCGAGGCCGGAGAACAGCGCCGCATCCTGGGCGATGCGCAGGAACGCCGCCTCATCCTCCCCCGGCAGGCTGCGCAGCGCCGCCGCGGCGTTGATCGAGCGCGTGCCGGTCGTGCTGGCGGTGATCTGCACCGCCGGGCTATCCACGATGCTGCGCAACCCGCCCTTGCCGTCCGGCGTCCCGCTGCGCGCCACCACCACCAGGTCGGTCTTCGCACCATCCGGCCCGGCGATGAATTGCAGCTCGTTGAACTCGGCGGGCGTGAAATCCGTGCGGCCGGTCACGTCCTCCCCGCGCAGCAGCAGCCGGCCGCCGCCCGGCGTCGAGGGGTCGTCCCGCAGCCCCACCCGATACAGCGCCACCTTGTCCCAGGCACCCGCCCCCGCGTCGAACAGCTCCCGCACCGAGAGAGAATCGTCGGCCTCCGCGGTGAAATTCCCCACCGTGGTCAGACCCGGCCGGGTCTGCGTGCCAACACCCGAAAACAGCGCCGCATCCTGGGCGATGCGGAGAAACGCCGCCTCATCCTCCCCCGGCAGGCTGCGCAGCGCCGCCGCAGCGTTGATCGAGCGCGTGCCGGTCGTGCTCGCCGTGATCTGCACCGCCGGGCTATCCACGATGCTGCGCAACCCGCCCTTGCCATCCGGCGTCCCGCTGCGCGCCACCACCACCAGGTCGGTCTTCGCACCATCGGGGCCGGCGATGAATTGCAGCTCGTTGAACTCGGCGGGCGTGAAATCCGTGCGACCGGTCACGTCCTCCCCGCGCAGCAGCAGCCGGCCGCCGCCCGGCGTCGAGGGGTCGTCCCGCAGCCCCACCCGGTACAGTGCCACCTTGTCCCAGGCATCCGGCCCCGCGTCGAACAGCTCCCGCACAGAGAGAGAATCGTCGGCCTCCGCGGTGAAATTCCCCACCGTGGTCAGTGCCAGCCGGGCCTGCGTGCCGACACCCGAGAACAGCGCCGCATCCTGGGCGATGCGCAGGAACGCCGCCTCATCCTCCCCCGGCAGGCTGCGCAGCGCCGCCGCGGCGTTGATCGAGCGCGTGCCGGTCGTGCTCGCCGTGATCTGCACCGCCGGGCTATCCACGATGCTGCGCAACCCGCCCTTGCCGTCCGGCGTCCCGCTGCGCGCCACCACCACCAGGTCGGTCTTCGCACCATCCGGCCCGGCGATGAATTGCAGCTCGTTGAACTCGGCGGGCGTGAAATCCGTGCGGCCGGTCACGTCCTCCCCGCGCAGCAGCAGCCGGCCGCCGCCCGGCGTCGAGGGGTCGTCCCGCAGCCCCACCCGGTACAGTGCCACCTTGTCCCAGGCGTCGGGGCCCGCGTCGAATAGCTCCCGCACCGAAAGCGAGTCCCCCGCGGCGACCGTGAAGGTGCCGCCCGGCAGCGGCGTCCGCACATCGACCACGTCCTGGGGGGCGCTGCTCCCGCCGCTGCCGCCCGTGCCGCCGGCCCCGGCCGCGCCCACCGGCAGACCGACCAGGAAGGGCAGGCTGGCTGGGCTTATCGTCGTCATCGCCCGAAGGGCCCCCGATCGGATTTCCAGGGTCAGGGCATCGGATACGGGAAGAAGGTTAAGAAATCGCGCCCCGCCCTCCTGGCCAGCCCCACCGCCATCCGCACGGGGCCAGCCGCAGGCGCCGAGGCGAACGCATCCGAGTCCTGCCGCCCCTCGCAACGGCCAGCCCGCCTCAGCCGATCACCCCTATGCCCCCAGCCGGTCCACGGGCAGGCGCAGCCGCACCGTCAGCCCTTCCACCGACCAATCGAAGGCTGCCTCGCCGCCCAATTGGGCGCAGCTCTGCCGCACCAGCCGATGGCCGAAGCCCACGCCATCCGGCGCCGTCGCCGAGGGCCCGCCGCGCTCCTCCCAGCTCAGCACCACCGGCTCCCCCGGCCCCGCCGTCCAGGCCACCCGCACCGCGCCGCCGCTGGCCGAAAGCGCGCCGTATTTCGCCGCATTCGTCGCCAGCTCATGCACCGCCAGCGCGATCGGCGGCGCCGCGGTATGGCCGAGGCGGAGCGGCGGGCCGGCCAGCGCCAGCCGCTCCGGCTGGCCGGGCGGGGCGCGGAAGGGGGCCAGCAGCGAGGCCAGCAATTGCTCGAGCGTCGTCCCGCCGCCGGAAGGCATCCCGGCGCCCCCGGCCATGGCCGGCCGCACCAGGTCATGCGCCCGGGCCAGCGCCTCGATCCGGCCGAGCAGGGTGCGGCGCATCGCCTCCGGCGTCACCGCCGTGCGGGCGGTGAAGCTGACCAGCCCGCCGATGATGGCGAAGAGATTCTTCACCCGGTGGTCCAGCTCCCGCACCAGCAGGTCGCGCGCCCGCTCGCCATGCTTCCGCTCCGTCACCTCCTCGCAGACGATGCCGACGCCGGTCACCTCGCCGCTTTCCGGGTCCCGCACCGGGTAGAATTGCTCCACCCAGTCGCGCAGCACGCCGGGCGCCCGGGGCGTCTCGCCGCGCACCTCGACGCCGGTCAGCGTCTCCCCCGCCTCCAGCACCCGCCGCAGCATGGGCTCGGAGGAGGCGCGCAGATCCGGCAGCAGCTCCCACAGCGCGCGGCCGAGATGCGCATCCGGCGGCAGGCCGTTCATCTCCGCCAGGGCCGGGTTGATGCGGACGAAGCGCATCTCCCGGTCGAGCTGCGCCAGGCCGAGCGGCGCGGCCTGGTAGAGCATTTCCAGGTCGGCCAGGCGCCGCCGCGCCTCCCGCTCGCTCTCCACCTGCGCCGCCATGGCGCGGCGCTGGGCGGTGAGGTCGAGATGCGTGCCGGTCAGCACCAGGGCGTGGCCATCCGGCCCGCGCTCCAGCGCCTCCCCCCGCGCCAGGATCCAGACCCAGCGGCCGGAGCGGTGGCGCATGCGGAACTCCGCTTCGTAGCGGGCGGAGGTGCCGGCCAGGTAGCGGTCCAGCAGGGCGCGGGTCCAGGGCAGGTCGTCCGGGTGCAGCAGGGAAAACCAGTCCGGCACGGAGATGGTGCGGGAGAGCGGCGGCAGCCCCAGCATGCTGCACCAGCGCTCGGACACCCGGAGCACGTCCAGCCGCCGGTCCCAGTGCCAGGCGCCGAGATCGGCGCCGGCCAGCGCCACCTCCGCCTGGCGGTGGGCGAGGCTGAGGGCCTGTTCCGTCTGGTGATGCGTCGTCAGATCGACGAGGCCGAGGCTGATCCAGTCCTGCCCCCCGGCGCGGACCAGTCGGGCGCGCAGCAGCAGGTGCAGGGGCGGGCGGCCGGGCGGGGCGAAGCCGGTCTCGAAGCTCTCCGGCACCTCCCGCCCCTTCAGCCGGCCGAGCCGGCGGCGCAGCGCCGGACCATGCGGCGGCGTCTCCAGCGCTGCGTCCCATGCCGCGGCCAGGGCGGGCGGCACGGCTTCCGGCGTGGCGGACGCGGCCGGGGCGAGCAGCGCCAGCGCCTCGGCATTGCAGAGGCGCGGCCGCAGGCTCGCCGGCTCCAGCACCAGGGCCGGCAGCGGCAGCATCTCGAGCAGGCCGGCGAGCTCGGCTGGCAGGCTCGCGGCTGCGGCCATGGCAGGAAGCGTGCTCAGCCTCCACCCCCTGGGCCGTTCCGCCGGCCGGCCCGTTCTGCGACTACGCCCATCGCCGCCCGGCGGCGGCTACCCAGTCTCGCATGCCTGAATATTCCCCGAAAGCGAACGGCGGAATATCACTGTTCAGCCCTGGCCTGCGATCGGCCCGAGCGTGCCTGCCGGGATGGGCACGCTCAGGCCGCGAAGCGCCGGCTCAGGCCCATGGGTCTAGAGCTGTTTCACGCTGACTGTGCAGCGCGAAGCCGCTCTAGCTTATGGCTTGTAAAGCAGATTCACGCCTCCGGGCGATGCCGCCCTCCGGCGATCTGCTCTAGCCGGGGGCGGAAGCGCCGCCCCGCAGCAATTGGATGATGGCGGAGAAGTCCAGCCCGCCATGCCCTTCCTCCAGGAAGCGGGCGTAGAGGCTTTGCGCCAGGGCGCCGAGCGGCGTCGCCAGGCCGACGCTTGCCGCCGCCGCCTGGGCGAGGCCGAGATCCTTCGCCATCAGCGCCGTGGAGAAGCCCGGGGCGTAGCCGCGATTCGCCGGGCTGGCCGGCACCGGCCCGGGCACCGGGCAGTAGCTGGTCAGCGCCCAGGACTGGCCGGAGGAGCGGCTCGCCACCTCGAACAGCGCCTGGTGGGTCAGGCCGAGCTTCTCCGCCAGCACCATGGCTTCCGCGGTGATGATCATGTTGGCGGCCAGCATCATGTTGTTGCACGCCTTGGCCGCTTGGCCGGCGCCGGCCCCGCCGCAATGCACCAGGGTGCGGCCCATGGCGGAAAGGATAGGGTGGGCGCGGGCATAGACCTCCTCCGGCCCGCCGACCATGAAGGTGAGGGTCGCCGCCTCCGCCCCCATGGTGCCGCCAGAGACCGGCGCATCCAGCGCCGCCCGGCCGCATTGCGCCGCCACCTCCCGCGCCGTCGCCACGTCGATGGTGGAGCAGTCGATCAGCACCGCCCCCGCCGGGCTGGCGGCGGCGAGGCCCTGCGGGCCCAGCACGGCGTCCCGGACCTGAGGCCCGGCGGGGAGCATGGTGACGACGAATTCCGCGCCCGAGGCGGCGGCGGCGGCGCTGGCGGCCACGGTGCCGCCGGCGGCGGCGAAGCCGGAGAGCGCCGCCGGCACCACGTCGAAGCCGGTGACGTCATGGCCTGCCTGCAGCAGGTTGCGCGCCATCGGCGCCCCCATCTTGCCAAGCCCGACGAAACCGATGCGTGCCATTGGAGCATTCCCTTGTCCCGGCGCGCATCTTGCGTCGCGACCGGCCGGCTTGGCCAGAGCAGGACGCGGTTGCCCGAGGAAAGGCGCAGGAAATCAAGGGAGAGAACGGGGGCTTCGTTCCTTGGACCCCGGCAGGGGATGGATCCCCCGGGCCCCGGTGTGAGTTTCGACCCGAGGGGCCGACCGGTGGAGCCGGGCGACGCCTATCGCCGAGCCAGGCCCGCCTCCGCCAGCACCTTCCGCAGCACCTGGGCCAGGGCCAGCAGCGCCGCCCGGCGCGGCGTCGCGGCGCGGAACACCAGGCGCAGCTCCCGCCCCGCCCCGCCTTCCAGCGGCCGCAGCACCAAACCCTGCTGCCGTGCCGCCCCGGCCGCCAGGGCGGGCAGCAGGGTGGTGCCGAAGCCGGCGGCGACCAGGTTCATCAGCGTCGCCAGGCTGACGGCGCGGAAGCCCTGCCCCGAACCCTGGTTCCTCCCCTGGCGGCCGCAGGCGGCGATCGCCTGGTCGCTGAGGCAATGCCCATCCGCCAGCACCAGCAGATCCGGGCCCAAGGCGGCTTCCGCCACCGGACCCTTGCCCACCAGCACATGGCCGGGCGGCAGGGCGGCGAGGAAGGGCTCCACCGCCAGCGACATCGCCTCCAGCTCCCCCGGCGGCGCGGTCGCGATCACCGCCGCGTCCAGCGCGTGGTGGCGCAGCCGGTCCAGCAGCGCCTCGGTCAGGTCCTCCCAGGGTTCGGGAGCCAGCAGCGGCAGCTCCGCCCGCAGCCGCGGCATCAAAGGCGGCAGCAGGAAGGGCGCCAGGGTGGGGATGATGCCAAGGCGGAGCGGCCCGGCCAGCGGGTCCGCCAGGGCCTGGGCACCGCTCGCCAGCGCATCCGCCGCCGCCACCGCCGCCTCGGCATGCGGCAGCAGCGCCTCGCCCGCCTGGGTCAGGGTGACGGCACGCGACCCACGCTCGAAGAAGGTCACGCCCAGCTCCTCCTCCAGCTTGCGGAGCTGGGCGGAGAGGGTGGGCTGGCTGACATGGCAAGCCTCGGCGGCCCGGCCGAAATGGCGGTGCTCGGCCACGGCGAGGAAGTAGCGGAGGTCTCGGAGGTTCATGTCACTCGCGGGAAGCTGCGTCGCTCATAGATGGGGCCTCTTGGCACAATCGCAACTATCGATTTCCATCTATCAATCGCCCGCGCCTAGCCTGGCCCATGCAGCAGGAGGAGCCACGCATGCCCGAGCGTCTGACCACCACCGCCGGCGCGCCGGTCGCCGACAACCAGAACAGCCTCACCGCCGGCCCGCGCGGCCCGATGCTGCTGCAGGATTGGCAGCTCATCGAGAAGCTGGCCCACCAGAACCGCGAGCGCGTCCCGGAGCGGGTGGTGCATGCCAAGGGCTGGGGCGCCCATGGCACGCTGACCATCACCGGCGACATCTCGAAATACACCCGCGCCAAGGTGCTGCAGCCGGGCGCGACGACGCCGATGATCCTGCGCTTCTCCACCGTCGCCGGCGAGCTGGGCGCGGCGGATGCGGAGCGCGACGTGCGCGGCTTCGCGATGAAATTCTACACGCCCGAGGGCAATTGGGACCTGGTGGGGAACAACACCCCGGTCTTCTTCGTCCGCGATCCGCTGAAATTCCCGGACTTCATCCACACCCAGAAGCGCCACCCGAAGACCAATCTGCGCAGCCCGACGGCGATGTGGGATTTCTGGTCGCTCTCGCCGGAAAGCCTGCACCAGGTGACGATCCTGATGTCGGATCGCGGCCTGCCGGTCGCGCCGATGTTCATGAACGGCTATGGCAGCCACACCTATGGGCTGTGGAACGAGGCCGGCGAGCGCTTCTGGGTGAAGTTCCACTTCAAGACCCGGCAGGGCCACAAGCACTACACCAACGCGGAATCCGTCGAGGTCATCGGCCGGTCCCGCGAGAGCTACCAGGAGGCGCTGTTCAGCGCGATCGAGCGCGGCGACTTCCCGCGCTGGACGCTGCAGGTGCAGATCATGCCGGAGCTGGAGGCGGAGAGGACGCCCTACAACCCCTTCGACCTGACCAAGGTCTGGCCGCACAAGGACTACCCGCCGATCGACCTCGGCGTGCTGGAGCTGAACCGCAACCCGGAGAACTACTTCGCCGAGATCGAGCAGGTGGCGTTCAGCCCCTCGAACTTCGTGCCGGGCATCGGCGCCTCCCCGGACAAGATGCTGCAGGCGCGGATCTTCAGCTATGCGGATGCGCATCGCTACCGCCTGGGCACGCATTACGAGGCGCTGCCGGTGAACCAGCCGCGCTGCCCGGTGCACCACTACCACAAGGACGGCGCCATGCGGTTCTTCGACAACAACACGAAGACGCCGGACGCCTATTACGAGCCGAACAGCATGGGCGGCCCGGTGCAGGACCCGGGCGTGGCGGAGCCGCCGCTGCGCATCTCCGGCGACGCGGCGCGCTACGACCACCGCGCTGGGAATGACGATTTCAGCCAGCCGCGGGCGCTGTTCGCGCTGTTCGATGCGGGGCAGCGGCAGCGGCTGTTCAGCAACATCGCGGAGGCGATGGGCCGGGTGCCGGAGCATATCATCGAGCGGCAATGCAGGCTGTTCGACCAGGTGCACCCGGAATACGGCGCGGGGGTGCGGGCGGCGGTCGCGGCGCGGCAGGCGCCACAACAGGCCGCAACGGAGTAGGTGGGGCTCCGCCCCACGCTCCGGCAGGAGGCCGTCGCGGGCAGTGCCCGCGACCCTGCACCTCCGCCGGGACCGGACCGGTCCCGGCCAGCGCCGTCGCACTGCTGGCCAGGCGGCGCAGCGCCGCAGCCTGCTGCTGCGATCAGGCGAAAACGTCCTCCTCATAGAGCGCCGGGTGGTCCATGGCTGCCTCCATCGGCCATCCAGCTAACGCGGCGGCAAGGGTATCGGCAATGGCATTCGTGCTCCCTTCGCCCCGGTGCGCCACCGCAACCCGCCCAGCCTCTATACCGGCACCTCCCCCGGCGGCTTCAGCGTGCTGAGCACGAAGGAACTCCGCGTCTCCTTCACCCCCGGCATGCGCAGCAGCGCCTTCAGGGCGAAATCGGCATAGGCCTCGAAATCCGCGGCGAGGACATGCAGCAGGTAGTCCATCTCGCCGCTCATGGCATAGGCGGCCAGCACCTCCGGGCGCTCCGCCAGCGCCTTGTGGAAGCGGTCCACCACCTCCTCCGCATGGCTCTCCAGCGCCACCATGACGAAGGCCTGCAAGGGCAGGCCGAGCTGCACCGGGTCCAGCACCGCGGCGTAGCGGGCGATGGCGCCGGCCTCCTCCAGCCGCTTCACCCGGCGCTGGCAGGGGGTGGGGGAAAGCCCCACCTGCTCGGCCAGCGCCACCACCGGCAGGCGGCCGTCGCGCTGCAGGGCGCGCAGGATGCGGCGATCTATGGCATCCAGCTCCAGGGGGGATTTCGCCATACTTTGCCTCCTGGCGAGTGATTCCCGCTCAATCTAACGGCTCTCGCGCCCCAATTCGCCGGAAATCGCCAGGGCGGATGCGGCATCCTTCCGGCAAAAGGAACCGGAGGCCGCGTGATGTCCGCCAGCGTCCAGGAATTGCCCAGCTTCCTTCGCGGCAATTATGCCGCCGCCGCGCCGGACGGCACCTTGCCTGCCGCCAGCCTGCGCTACGGTGCGGCGGACCATGCCACCTGGCGCACCCTGTACCAACGTCAGGCGGCGCTGCTGCCGGGCCATGCCGCCAGCGCCTTCCGCACCGCCCTGGCGCGCCTGCCCTTCGCCGAAGGCGTGCCGGATCTGGCTGCCACCTCCGCTCTGCTGCGCGACGCCACCGGCTTCTCGCTGGTGCCGGTGCCGGGGCTGATTCCGGATGCGCCCTTCTTCACCCATCTCGCCGCGCGGCGCTTTCCCGTCACCGCCTGGATCCGCCGGCCGGAGGAGCTGGACTACATCGTGGAGCCGGACATCTTCCACGACGCCTTCGGCCATGTACCGCTGCTGACCGAACCCGATTTCGCCGATGTGCTGGAAGCCTATGGCCGCCTCGGCGCGCAGGCCACGCGGCTTGGGGCGCTGAAGCCGCTGGCGCGCTTCTACTGGCACATGATCGAATTCGGCCTGATCCGGGAGGGCGGTGCGGTGCGCGCCTATGGCGCCGGCATCCTCTCCTCTGGTGCCGAGACGCGGCATGCGGTGACGGGCGCCACGCCCCGCCGGCTGCGCTTCGACCTGTGGCGCGTGCTGCGCAGCGACTACTTCATCGACGATCTGCAGCCGACCTACTTCGTCATCGAGAGCTTCGCCGAGCTGTTCGCCGCCATGCGCCGCCTGCCGGCGCTGCTGGAGGCGGCGCGCGATGCCACGCCCATCCCGCCCGGTGCCGCCGCGCCCGAAGACCAACCCGCACGCTGAGGAGACGCCCCATGGACATCCCGCCCGACCGCACGGCGCTCGCCGGCCGCATTTCCGAGGCCAATCCGATGGGCACGGATGGCTTCGAATTCGTGGAGTTCACCGGGCCGGATTTGCCGGCGCTGGAGGCGCTGTTCGCGCAGCTGGGCTTCGCCGCCGTGGCGACGCATCGCAGCAAGCGCGTCACGCTGTGGCGCCAGGGCGACGTCAACTTCATCCTGAACGCCGAGCCGGACAGTTTTGCGCAAGCCTTCCAGCGGGTGCACGGCCCCTCCGCCTGCGCCATGGCCTTCCGCGTGGCGGATGCGGCGGCGGCCTACAGCCGCGCCATCGCCCTCGGCGCCAAGCCGGTGCAGGGCAAGGTGGGGCCGATGGAGCTGAACATTCCGGCCATCGAAGGCATCGGCGGCTCGCTGCTCTATTTCGTGGACCGCTACGGCCCGCGCGGCAGCATCTACGACGTGGATTTCCGCTGGCATGACGGCGCCGAGCCGAAGCCGCGGGGCCAGGGCCTCACGGTGATCGACCACCTGACGCACAACGTCCATCGCGGCCGGATGGATGTGTGGTGGCAGTTCTACGAGAAGCTCTTCAATTTCCGCGAAATCCGTTATTTCGACATCGAGGGCAAGCTGACCGGGCTGAAGTCGCGCGCCCTCACCTCCCCCTGCGGCCAGATCCGCATCCCGATCAACGAGAGCAGCGACGACAAGAGCCAGATCGAGGAATATCTCCGCGCCTATAAGGGCGAGGGCATCCAGCACATCGCGCTCGGCACCGAGGACATCTTTGCGAGTGTCGAGGGCATGCGCGGGGCGGGCGTGGCGTTCATGGACACGCCGGACACCTATTACGAGCTGCTGCCGAAGCGCATGCCGGACCTGAGCGAGGAAGAGATCGCCCGGCTGGCGAGGAACCGCATCCTGACGGATGGCGCGCCGACGCCGGAAGGCGGGCGGCTGCTGCAGATCTTCACCGGCACGGTCATCGGCCCGATCTTCTTCGAGCTGATCCAGCGCAAGGGCGACCAGGGCTTCGGCGAAGGGAATTTCCGCGCGCTGTTCGAGAGCATCGAGCTGGACCAGATCCGGCGCGGGGTACTGGCGTAGATCCCCACGAAGTCGCTTCGCGCCTTCGCGGGGGCCGGGGATCGCTCCTTGCCCGAGACCTCGCACGGCCTTGCGCGGCAAAGCCGCGGAAGGTCATCGGGCGGGCCGGGTTCTACGCTCGAGCCAAAACTCGGACGAGGGTCCGGGGACCGGTCCGGTCCCCGGCGGTGGTGCAGGGTCGCCGGCACTGCCCGCGACGGGCCTCCTGCCGGGTTTGGGCGGAGCCCTGCCTTATCTTTCCCTCGCCCCCGCCTCATCCAGCAGCGCCTGCGCCTTGCGCACTGCCCGCTTCGCCTTCGCCGCGGCCCGCGCCTCCCGCAATTTCTCCAACCCCCGCTCGGCGGCGCGCGCCTCGCCCAGCGCCGCCGCCGCCGCGGTGGCCACTCGTTCCGCCACGCCCACCGCCCGCTGTGCCCGGTCCCGCTCCGCCAGGCCGCGTGTCAGCCAGGTGCCGTAATCCGCGGGCATGCCATGCCCGGCCTGGGTGGTCAGCGCCGCGGTCGCCGCCTCCGCCCGGGTCTCCGCCGCGCCCAGGCGGCCATAGGCCTCGCCCAGCCTTCGCCGCGCCGTCTCGGTGTCCAGCTTGCGCAGCCGGGCCAGCACGGCCAGCGGGTCACGCGGCATCCGCCATCTCCTCCAGCGCCGCCGCCAGCGCGGCGAAGGCGCTTTCCACCGTGCCACGTTCGCCCTTGCCCTGGCCCAGCATGGCCTCGATGCGCGGGGCGAGGCGGATCGCCTCGTCCACCGCCGGGTCGGCGCCGGGGCGGTAGGCGCCCAGCCGCACCAGATCCGCCATCTCCGCATGCAAGGCGAGCACCGCCCGCGCCCGCCGCATCAGCGCCGCTTCCTCCGGCCGCAGGCAGCCGGGCACGGTGCGAGAGAGGCTTCGGAGGATGTCGATGGCGGGATACCTCCCGCGCTCCCCGATCGCGCGGTCCATCACCACATGCCCGTCCAGGATGCCGCGCACCGCATCCGCCACCGGCTCGTCATGGTCGTCGCCCTCCACCAGCACGGTGAAGAGGCCGGTGATGGCGCCGGCGCAGCCTTCCTCCCGCGGTCCCGCGCGTTCCAGCAGACGGGGCAGCTCGGCGAAGACGCCGGGGGTGTAGCCGCGGGTGGTCGGCGGCTCCCCGGCCGCCAGGCCGATCTCGCGCAGCGCCATGGCGAAGCGGGTGACGCTGTCCATCATCAGCAGCACCTGCCGGCCCTCATCGGCGAAATGCTCGGCGATCGCCACGGCGGCATAGGCGGCCTCCCGCCGCATCAGCGGCGGGGCGTCGGAGGTGGCGCAGACCACCACGCTGCGGGCCAGCCCCGCCGGGCCCAGATCGTCTTCCAGAAATTCCCGCAGCTCCCGCCCCCGCTCGCCCACCAGGGCCAGCACCACCACATCGGCGGCCGCCCCGCCCGCTAGCATGGCGAGCAGGGTGGATTTGCCGACGCCCGAAGCGGCGAAGAGGCCCAGGCGCTGCCCCTGCCGGCAGGTGGCGAAGGCATCCAGCGCCCGTACGCCGAGGTCGAGCCGCGGGCCGAGCCGCGCCCGCTGCCCGGCCTGGGGCGGTGCCGCCCGCACCGGCCGTGGCAGGGGGCCGGGGGGCGGCGGCGGGCGGCCGTCCAGCGGACGGCCGAAGGGGTCCAGCACCCGCCCGAGCCAGGCTTCATCCACCGCCAGGGCGGCCGGGGGCACGAGGCTGGCGGGCGTGCCCGCCCCAACCCCCTCCAGCGGGCCGAAGGCGAGGGCGGTGGCCTGGCCCTCGGCGAAGCCCACCACCTCCGCCGCCACCGGCGCCGCGCCAGGGGGCGAGAGATGCAGCCTTGTGCCGATCTGCAACCAGGGAGAGAGTCCTGTGACGGAAATTGAGAGGCCCTTGGCCGACACAACCATACCGTGCAATTCGGCCGGCACCCGCCGACCCAAGGCGATTCGCGCCCGCCGCCACCTTTCAGCCGACTGATAAGGCAAGAGTTTTATCTCGCGCATCAGGCGTTCATCGTCTTTCAAGGATTTGTCTCGTATCTTGGTACGCCGGAAACCGTGAATTTCCTCTTCACAATGCACGCATAAGTGGTATCTCCATACGCGTCTGGCGTGCAGGAGAACGAGACATGCGCGTATTATTGGTTGAGGACGACCTCACCGCCTCCCGCGGGCTGGTCGCGATGCTCAAGGCCCACGCCATGGTGGTCGACGCCGTCGACACCGGGGAGGAAGCGCTCGAGCTGGTCCGGCTCTACGACTACGATGTGGTTCTGCTCGACCTTGTTCTTCCGGATATGGAAGGATACGAGGTCGTTCGGCGGCTGCGCGCCGCCCGGGTGGAAACCCCGGTGATGATCCTCTCCGGCCTCGCGCGCCCGCAGGCCAAGGTGAAGGGCTTCGGCATGGGCGCCGACGACTTCATCACCAAGCCCTTCGACGGGCAGGAGCTGGTGGCCCGCATCCAGGCCGTGGTCCGCCGCACCAAGGGCTTCGCCCAGCCCAGCCTCTCGGTCGGGCCGCTCACCCTCAATCTCGGCTCGCGGGAAGTCTCGGTGGCCGGCGCCCCGGTGCACCTGACCGGCAAGGAATACGCGATCCTCGAACTGCTGACCCTGCGCAAGGGCCTGGTCCTCACCAAGGAAGCCTTCCTGAACCACCTCTACGGCGGCATGGACGAGCCGGAGGTGAAGATCATCGACGTCTTCATCTGCAAGCTGCGCAAGAAGCTGGCCCAGGCCGGCGCGGACAACCTGATCGGCACGGTCTGGGGCCGCGGCTATGTGCTGCGCGATCCGCAGCAGGCCGGCACGCGATTTCCCTCTGCCCCTGTGGCCAGCCCCGCCGCTTCGTTGAAACCCTCCACCGTCGCCGCCTGAAGCGCGCGGCCTGCCGGGGGGCGCCTCCCCCGGCCGCGCACCGGGCCGCGATCTCCCGCGTCAGACAATCGGGTTTCGGGCTGCAGGCCGGCGGCTTCCGGGACGGAAGCCGCCTTTCTTGTGGCCGCTGTCCGGCCCGGCGGCGCGCCGATGCGCCGCTTCCATGTGCCGCGCAGGCGCCCGCCCATGCCAACGGGTTTGATCCTTGACGCTTGCGGGCGCCCCTTTGGCGCCGCCTGCAGGGCTTCGGCCGGCCAAGGAAACCGGCCGCCGGTATCAGCCCGCCTTGGCGACGGGCCGCCGGTGCTCATAGGCGCCGCGCTCGGCCGGCAGGGCGACGAGCTGGTCGGTCAGCCCCAGCACCGTCTCCGCGCCGCCGAGATACAGCACCCCATCCGGCGCCAGCCGGTCCGCCAGCGCATGCAGCACCCGCGTCTTGGTTGGGCTGTCGAAATAGATCAGCACGTTGCGGCAGAAGATCACGTCGAACCGGCCGAGATGGCGGAACTCCGCCAGCAGGTTCAGGTGCTCGAACCGTGCCATGGCGCGCAGCGCCGGGTTCACCCGCCAGCGCCCTGCCTCCTGCTGGAAATACTTCACCATCAGCCGGGCGGGCAGGCCGCGCTGCACCTCGAATTGGGTGTAGTAGCCCTCCCGCGCCCGGGCCAGCACCTCATGCGAGATGTCGGTGCCGTAGATTTCCAGCTTCCGCCCGGCCAGCTCCGCCCCCAGCTCCTGCGCCAGCATGGCGATGGAATAGGCTTCCTGCCCGGTGGAGCAGGCGGCGGACCAGACGCGCAGCGTGCTGCCCGGCGGCCGCGCCGCGGCAAGCTGCGGCAGGACCCGCTTCAGATGCTCGAAGGGCTTGCCGTCGCGGAAGAAGCTGCTTTCGTTGGTCGTCAGTGCCTCGGTCACCGCCTCCGCCAGGGCCACGGCGCGCGGCTCCCGAAGCTTCAGCGCCAGGGCATCCAGGCTGGCCAGCCCTTCCTTCTTCAGGATGGGACCGAGGCGAGTGTCCAGCATGTATTGCTTGTCCGGCGTCAGCACCAAGCCGGAGCGGGACTTCACCAGCCCGGCGATGAAGGCGAAGCCGTCCGGGCTCATGCGAAGGCTCCTGCTCGGCTGGCCACCAGCGCCAGCACCTGTTCCGCCAAACCCTCCGGCGGCAGGAGGGCGCGGGCGAGGCCGGCGCGGGCCACCGCCCCCGGCATGCCCCAGACCACCGAGCTCGCCTCATCCTGCGCCAGCACCGCGCCGCCGGCGGCGGCCACCGCCTTGCAGCCCGCCAGCCCGTCATGCCCCATGCCGGTCAGGATCACCGCCAGCACTCCGCCCTCGCAGGCGGCGTTCAGGCTGCGCAGCATGGGGTCCACCGCCGGGCGGCAGAAATTCTCCGGCGGGCCGTCGTTCAGCCGCGCCACCAGCTTGCCGCTCGCCGCCTCCACCAGCAGGTGCTTGTCCCCCGGCGCCAGATAGAGCCGGCCGGGCTGCATCACCTCGCCGTCCCGCGCCTCGGCACAGCCCAGCGTGCCGAGCCGGTTGAGATGGTCCGCCAGCATGGCGGTGAAGCCGGCCGGCATGTGCTGCACGGCGACGACCGGCACCGGGAGCTTGCGGTTCAGCCCGCGCACCAGCGCGGCCAGGGCCTGCGGCCCGCCGGTGGAACAGCCGATGCCGATGGCCTTCACCCCGCGCCGCGGCAGCAGCGCCGCCGGGCTGGGGCGCGGCGCCGGCACGGGACGCGGCGCGGCGGCGCGGCCCATCCGGGCCCAGCCCTTCACCTTGGCCACCAGCTCGGCACGGAAGCTGGCATCATGCAGCCCGCCGCCGGCCGCGCCGGGCTTCGGGATGTAATCCGCCGCGCCGGCGCGCAAGGCCGCCATGGTGACGGCCGCCCCCTTCTGCGTCAGCGCGCTGGCGACGATGACCGCGGGCCGCGGCACCTGCTGCTGCAGCAGCGGCAGCGCCGTCATGCCGTCCATCACCGGCATTTCGAGGTCCAGCAGCACCACCTGCGGCCGCGTCGCGACGGACATGCCGGCCAGCGTCTCCACCGCCTGCCGGCCATCGCCGGCCCGCGCCACCACCTTGATGTCGGGATCTGCCTCCAGCACCCGCGCCAGGGCGGCGCGGACCGTGGCGCTGTCATCGCACAGCATGACCCGGACGGGGCCCGAGGACTGGCTCACGATCGCCTGGCTCACGCGGCGTCATCCTGCTGCAGCAGCCCGGCCTGGACGAATTTGTCCCGCAGGATCTCCTCGTCGAAGGGCTTCATGACATATTCCTGGGCGCCGCTTTCCAGCGCGGTCACGATGCGGTCCATCGCCCCTTCCGTGGTGCAGAACACCACCACCGGGCGGTCCGGGCCGAATTCCCTTCGCGCCGCCTGGAGGAATTGCAGCCCGTCCATCACCGGCATGTTCCAGTCCAGCAGCACGGAATCCGGCAGCGCCTCGCGGCAGGCGGCCAGCGCCTCCTGCCCGTTCTCCGCCTCCCGCACGCTGAAGCCGTGCTTTTCCAGGATCCGCCGCGCCGCCTTGCGGACCACGCGGCTGTCATCGACCACCAGGCAGGTCGCGCCGGCTTCGCCCTGGCTCATGGCGCCACCCTCAGCCGATCGCCAGGATGCGTTCGACGTCCAGCAGGATGAGCAGCCTTTCCCCCATCCGGTGGACACCGCCGGAAACCTCCCGCCACATCGGGTCGAGGGTCGGCGGGTTGGGCGCGCGGTCGGCGCGCGGCAGGGGCAGCACGTCGCCCACCTGGTCGGCGAGCAGGGAGTAGAGCTCGTTGTCCCGCTCCACCACCACGCTCATCGCCTGGCCGTCCTCGGGCTTGCGCGGCGGCAGGCCGAGGCGGCGGCGGAGGTCGATGGCGGTGACGATGCGGCCGCGGAGGTTGAGGCTGCCCGCCACTTCCGGCGGCGCCAGCGGGATACGGGTGATGGTCTGCGCCCCGAGCACATCCCGCACCGCCAGCACCGGCACGCCGCACAATTGGTCGGCGACGGTGAGGGTCAGGTAGCTTTCCGCCGTGGCATCGCCGAGCGGCGAAGCGGCGCCGGGGGGCTTGGCGGTCCCGGCCGCGGCGCCCGTCATGGCCTGCTGCATGCTGGTCCTTCCTTCCTTCGGGGCCGGGGCGCGTGCGCCGCCTGCCCTGGGCCTTGTTTCACGCGTTCGGCGGCTGGATCCTCAGGCGATGGCACCTTGGCCCTCGACCGTCATGGCAAGGCATTGCCGGAGGCTTTCCAGCAGCGCCGCGCGGTCGAATTTGGCGACGTAGTCGGTGAAGCCGGCCTCCCGGCCGCGGGCGATATCCGCCGGCTCGGCGCGGCCGGTCAGGGCGATCATCGGCAAATCCTGCCAGGCGCCGCCTTCCCGCACCGCGCGGGCGAAGGCGTTGCCGTTCATGCCGGGCATTTGGATGTCGGAGATGATGGCCTCGAATTCCGCCCCCGCCTCGCGCAGCCGCAGCGCTTCCTGGGCATCCGAGACGGCGGTCACGGCATAGCCGGCGGCGCCGAGGGCGGGGACGACGAGGGTGCGGAAGAAGGCGCTGTCCTCCACCATCAGGATGCGCTGGCCGCGTCCCTTCTGCACCGCACCCTGGGCGCCGAACCAATCCTCCCCGCCGTCCTGGCGCAGCCACCAGGCGGTGTCGATCACCTCCGTCACCTTGCCGCAGATGACGGCGCTGCCGAGATAACCCGGCCGCTCGCCGGCGGCATCGATGACCAGGCGCTCATCGACCACGTCGAGGATCTCCTCGACCATCAGCCCCATGGCGCGGTCGCCATTGGAGAAGACCAGCACCGGCTGGCGCTCCGGCGCCGCGCCCATGTCCCAGAAGCCGGAGAGCGGGACCAGCGGCATGAGCTGGCCGCGGTACTGCACCAGCGGCTTGCCGGCGGCGAGCTCGATCTTGTCGCGCCCCACATCCTCCAGCCGCGCGACCAGGCCGAGCGGCACCGCCTTCGGCGTCGTGTCGCCGGCGCGGAACAGCAGCATGGCGGTCTTGGAGTCGGATTGCAGCAGATGCGAGGGCCGCGCCGCATCGCGCTCGGCGTCGCCGGCGCTGCCCTCGGTGCCGACGCCGGTGGCGCGGGCGATGCCGTTCGGGTCGAGGATCATGATGACGCTGCCATCGCCGAGGATGGTGTTGCCGGAGAACATGGTGACGTGGCGGAGGATCGGCGCCACCGGCTTCACCACGATCTCCTCCGTGTCAAAGACCCGGTCCACGATGATGCCGAAGACATGCGCGCCGACCTGGGTGACGATGACGAAGCCGGTCTCCTCCGGCGCCGGGGCGTCGTCGAGCTGCAGCAGGGAGGCGAGGCGGACCAGGGGCAGCAGCCGGTCGCGCAGGCGGAGCACCGGCGCGTCCTTGATCCGCTCCAGCTTCGCCGCGCCCTCGCCGCCGACGCGGACGAGTTCGACCACGCCGATCTGCGGCACGGCGAAGCGCTCGCTGCCCGCCTGGACGATGAGGGCGGAGACGATGGCCAGCGTCAGCGGGATCTTGATGAGGAATTTGGTGCCGGCGCCTTCCTTCGAATGCACCTCGATGGTGCCGCCGATCTTCTCGATGTTGGTCTTCACCACATCCATGCCGACGCCGCGGCCGGAGACGGCGGTGATGGCGGCGGCGGTGGACAGGCCGGCGCGGAAGATGAAGCGCTGGATCTCCCGCTCCGACATCGCCGCCAGCTCGGTCTCCGTGGCGAGACCCTGGGAGAGCGCCTTGGCGCGGATCTTCTCGATGTTCAGCCCGCGGCCGTCATCGGCGATCTCGATGATGATATGGCCGCCTTCATGGTAGGCGTTCAGCTTGATGGTGCCGGTGTCCGGCTTGCCGGCACGGCGGCGCTCCTCCGGCCCTTCCAGCCCGTGGTCGCCGCTGTTGCGGACCATATGGGTGAGCGGGTCCTTGATGAGTTCGAGCACCTGGCGGTCCAGCTCGGTCTCGGCGCCGCGCATCTCCAGCCCGATCTTCTTGCCGAGTTCGACCGAGAGGTCGCGCACCAGGCGCGGCAGCTTGGCCCAGGCATTGCCGATGGGCTGCATGCGGGTCTTCATCACCCCCTCCTGCAAATCGGAGGTGATGTGGGAGAGGCGCTGCAGCGGCACGGAGAAGGCGCTGTCCGACTGGGTGCGGGCGAGCTGGAGGAGCTGGTTGCGGGTCAGCACCAGCTCGCTCACCAGCATCATCAGGCCCTCCAGCACATCGACGGAGACGCGGATGGTCTGGGCGGCGACGCCGCCACCGGGGGCGGGATCGGCCTCGGCCGGCGGGGCGGCTTTCGCGGGCGCGGGTTTGGCGGCGGCGGGCTCGGCCCGGGGCGGCTCCGGCGGCGCGGCGGCCGGCGCGGCCACGGGCGCGGCGGCGACGGGCGCGGCCGGCTCCGGCGGCGAGGGAGGAGCGGCGGGGGCGGGCGCAGCGCCGGCCTCGCCATTCGCCACCGCGTTCAGCGCGGCGATCAGCGGGGCGTCATCGCCCTCCGGCTCCGCCCCGCCGGTCTCCAGCCCGGCGACGATGGCGCGGATACTGTCGCAGGCCTTGAGGATGAGGGAAATGCCCCCCGCCGTCACCGGCAGGGTGCCGTCCCGGTAGCGGCCCAGCACATTCTCCCCGGCATGCGCCACGGCTTCCATGCGGGAGAGGCCGAGGAAGCCGCAGGTGCCCTTGATGGTGTGGACGATGCGGAAGACCTCGGAGAGGGTGGCCGCATCCTCCGGCGACCGTTCCAGCCGCACCAGCGCGGCATCCAGGGCGACCAGACCCTCATGAGTCTCGGTGAGGAAGTCGGCGAGGAGATCGTCCATAATCCGGTCCCGCAATGGCTGCACCGGCCATCCTCGCGGGAAAGCGCCGAAGATTCGGTAAAGCGGCGATAGAGCCGGGGGGGGCCGGGGGACCGGTGCTGGGGGCGCTGCCCCCTGCACCCCCGCCGTGAGTCGGCAGGTTGAGCTGTCGGGGCCAAAGCTCCCGCCGGGGTCCGGGGACTGGTCCAGTCCCCGGCGGGGGTACGGGGGCAGAGCCCCCGTTCTTGCCCGGCTCAGGCCCCGGGCGGTGGCGGCGTCGCAGCCCCGGCCCCCAGCGGCCGGGCCATCAGCACGCTGTCCACCCATTGCCCATGCTTCCAGCCGATGGCCGGCAGCGTCCCCACCCGGGCGAAGCCGCAGCGCGCATGCAGGCCGATGGAGCCGGCATTGCCGCTGTCGCCGATGACCGCGACCATCAGCCGGAATCCCGCCGCCGTGCAGCGCTCCACCAGCAGCGGCAGCAGCGCCTGGCCGATGCCGCGCCGTCCGGCCTCCGGCGCCACATAGATGGAATCCTCGCAGGTGAAGCGATAGGCCGGGCGGGTGCGGTAGGCGCTGGCATAGGCATAGCCCAGCAGCGTCCCGCTCCGGTCCGTGGCGACGATGTAGGGGTAGCCCCCCTCCAGCACCGCCGCCCGTCGCTTCGCCATCTCCGCCTGGCCCGGCGGGTCGAGCTCGAAGCTTGCCAGGCCGTGGCGCACCCAATGGCCGTAGATGCGGGTGATGGCGGGAAGGTCTGCCTCCGTGCTGTCGCGGAGGATGAGGTCGGGCGTGGACATGGCCGGAATGGTGCGGCGGGGCGCGGGGCCTGTCCAGCCGGAGGCGTGGGCGCGGATATCCGCAAGCCTTGTGCCGGACGCATGGCCGCGCCCGGATCCGTCGCGGTTGCGCGCCCGGCCGCCGCGGCCCAGCTCCGGGGGGGAGGAAGCAGGCCCGCCGGGCTTGCCTCCCGCCCCCAACCAAGTCAGTTTCCCGCGGCTTTTTCCGGACTTTCCTGAGGGATCACTGCGCATGCCCGAGAGCTTCGACGTCATCGTCATCGGTGCTGGCCCCGGCGGCTATGTCGCCGCCATCCGGGCCGCCCAGCTCGGGCTGAAGACCGCCTGCGTGGAGAAGCGGGAGACGCTGGGCGGCACCTGCCTCAATATCGGCTGCATCCCCTCCAAGGCGCTGCTGCAATCCAGCGAGAATTTCGAGGAGGCCGCCCATAAATTCGCCGATCACGGCGTGGTGGTGGAGGGGGTGAAGCTCGACCTCGCCCGCATGCAGGCCCGCAAGGGCGAGGTGGTGTCGGCCAATGTGAAGGGCGTGGAGTTCCTCTTCCGCAAGAACAAGATCACCTGGCTGAAGGGCGCCGGCCGCCTCGCCGCCCCCGGCAAGGTCGCGGTGGGCGAGGAGGTGTATGAGGCGAAGCACGTCATCCTCGCCTCCGGCAGCGAGAGCGTGCCGCTGCAGGGCGTGAAGGTGGACGAAAAGCAGATCGTCACCTCGACCGGCGCGCTGGAGCTGGCGGCGGTGCCGAAGCATCTGGTCGTCATCGGCGCCGGCGTCATCGGGCTGGAGCTGGGCAGCGTGTGGCGCCGGCTGGGTGCCGAGGTGACGGTGGTGGAATTCCTCGACCGCATCCTGCCGGGCATGGATGCCGAGACCTGCAAGGCCTTCGAGCGCGTGCTGGTGAAGCAGGGCTTCAAGTTCAGGCTGAAGTCCAAGGTGACGGCGGCGGTGCCGGGCGCCGACGGCGTGACGGTGACGGTGGAGCCCGCCGCGGGCGGCGCGGCGGAGGAGCTGAAGGCGGATATCGTCCTGCTGGCGATCGGCCGCCGCGCCTATACCGAGGGCCTCGGCCTGGAGGCCGCCGGCGTGGCGCTGGATGAGCGCGGGCGCATCAAGGTGGATGCGCATTTCGCCACCAACGTCCCCGGCATCTACGCCATCGGCGATGTCATCGCCGGGCCGATGCTGGCCCACAAGGCGGAGGAGGAGGGCGTCGCCGTCGCCGAGATCATCGCCGGCCAGGCGGGGCATGTGAATTACGAAGCGATTCCGGCGGTGGTCTACACCTGGCCGGAGGTGGCGAGCGTCGGCGCGACGGAGGAGCAGCTCAAGGCGGCGGGGGTGGCCTACAAGGCCGGCAAATTCCCCTTCACCGCCAATGGCCGCGCCCGGGCGATGGGCGACACGGACGGCTTCGTGAAGCTGATCGCGGAGGCGAAGACGGACCGGCTGCTGGGCGCGCATATCGTCGGGCCGGATGCCGGCACGCTGATCGCGGAGCTGGCCATCGCCATCGAATTCGGCGCCAGCGCGGAGGATGTGGCGCGCACCAGCCATGCGCATCCCAGCCTCAACGAGGCGGTGAAGGAAGCCGCGCTGGCCGTGGGTGGCCGGGCGCTGCATATCTAGATCCCCACGACGTCGCTGCGCGACGCCGCGGGGGCGCCAGCGTCGCCGGGCAATCAGCGCCTCGCACGGCCTGCCGCGGCAAAGCCGCGGCAGGGCAACGGGCGGCGCTCGGGGCCCGGCGCGCTACCGCCCCTCCGGCGCCGCCACCAGCTTGCCCACCAGCCGGCGCACCAGGGGCAGCACCACCAGCAGGGTGGGGAAGCCGATCAGCCAGGACATCGCCCAGGAAACCGGCCAGGCGCGCAGGAAATCCAGCCCCGGCCCCAGCGCCAGCAGGGTGGAAATGCCGGAGATGATGCAGGTCATCATGATGGAGAGGAGGAAGGGCAGCAGCACCGTGGCATATCGCGCCGGCAGCTTGCGGAAGCGGAAAAAGGTCATGGGCATGGTCCGTAAGGCCCGGCCTTGCCGCCGGTCCACAGCAAAGGAGCAACGGCCATGCCGCAAGCGCATCCCCTCGCCACGGCCCGAAGGCCGGCATGGATGCGTTGCCTGAGGTGAGACGCTTACCACCGGGGCCTGTGCCCGATGCATCTCTCCTAACCCGGCCCGGCCGAACCTGCCAAGCCCCAGCGCGGCCTTCCCGCCGCGAGGGGGAATGCCCTATCCTGCACCATTCCAGATGATCAAATACCTGGGCAGCAAGCGCGCCCTGCTCCCCCACATCCTCTCGGCCATCGGGGCCGCCGCCCCGCCGGGGGCGCGGGTGGCGGATCTGTTCTCCGGCACCGCCCGGGTCGGCCATGCGCTGAAGCGCGCCGGCTACCAGGTGCTGGCCAATGACCACAACGCCTTCGCCCACACCCTCGCCCGCTGCTACGTCCAGGCGGATGCCGAGCGCTGGGCGGAGAAGGCCCGGCTGATCCTGGCCGATCTCGAACGCCTGCCGCCCCGCCACGGCTGGTTCACCGAGACCTATTGCGTCGCCGCCCGCTACTTCCATCCGGAGAACGGCGCCCGGATCGAGGCGATGCGGGACGGCATCGCCGCGCTCGGCGCCGAGCCGGAGCTGGAAGCGGTGCTGCTGACCGCGCTGCTGGAAGCCGCCGACCGCGTCGATTCCACCGCCGGGCTGCAGATGGCCTATATGAAGCGCTGGGCCGCCCGGGCGCTGAACCCCATCCAGCTCCGCCTGCCCAAGCTGCTGCCCCGCCCCGCCGCCGGCCCCTGCGCCGCGGGCTGCGCCGAGGCGGAGGCAGCCGCGGCGGCGTTCGAGGGCGAACTCGCCTATCTCGACCCGCCCTACAACCAGCACAGCTATCTGGGGAACTACCATGTCTGGGAAACGCTGGTGCGCTGGGACCGGCCGGAGGTGTACGGCATAGCCATGAAGCGCACGGATGTCCGCACCCGGCGCTCCGCCTTCAACAGCCGGCCGGGCATCGGCCCGGCCCTGGCCCGCACCCTTGCGGCGCTGCGCTGCCCGCGTCTCGTCATCTCCTTCAGCGATGAAGGCTACCTCTCCCGCGCCGCGCTGGAGGCGATGCTGGCGCCCCGCGGGCATCTGCAGGTGATCGAGATCCCCTATGGCCGCTATGTCGGCGCCAAGATCGGCATCCACAACCCGCAGGGCGAGAAGGTCGGCACGGTGGGGAAGCTGACCAATACCGAATACCTCTTCCTGGTCAGCGAGAGCCGCATCGCCCTGCCCGCCCCGCAAGCCGCCTGATGCTGCGCACCCTGTCGGGCCTCGGCCTGCTCGTGCTGGGGGTGCTGGGGCTGGTGCTGCCGGTGCTGCAGGGCGGGCTGTTCATCGCCCTCGGCCTCTTCATCCTGCGCCACCGCTTCGCCTGGGCGCGCCGGGCCATGGCGGCGCTGGAACGGCGCTGGCCAAACGCCGTCCATCGGGTGGAGGCGATGGAGGGGCGGCTGATCGCCTGGGGGCGGCGCCAAGGGGAAGGGCTGCGGGAAAGGCTGCGCCGCCTGCGGCCGTGAACCCGGCGCGGCGGGGGCCGTTCCTGGGCGATATGGAGAAAGGAAGGCCGCCATGACCCGCCTCGCCCTGCTCGCCGCCGCCGCGGCACTGGCCGCCATGACCCGCCTCGCCCTGCTCGCCGCCGCCGCGGCACTGGCCGCCCTGCCCGCCGCCGCCCAGACCCAGCAGCAGCGCGCCCAGGCCGCGCAGGAGCAGAATGCCCAATCCGGCGTCCCCGGCGCCCACGACACCACGGCGCCCGGCGGCTCGCCCAGCGCCACCGGCAGCCGCGCCGAGGTGACGACGACGGAGGAATTCCTCCGCCTCGTCGCGATGGGCGACCGCTATGAGATCGCCAGCAGCCGGCTGGCGCTGGAGCGGACGCAGAACCCGCGCATCCGCGACTTCGCGCAACGCATGGTCCGCGACCATGAGAAGACGACGGCGGAGTTGCAGCGCCTGCGGCCGGAGCTGGCGGCGACGGTCGCCCCGCCGCGCGGCGCCGGGCCAGGGGCGGCAGGCAGCAGCGCCGCCGGCACCAGCACCGGCATGGCGCCGAGCCCGGGCGCCGGGCAGGGCGGCCAGGGCGCCGGTCTGGACCAGCAGCACCAGGCGCTGCTGCAGCAGCTCCAGGGCGCGCCGGCGGCACGGTTCGAGCAGCTTTATCTCCGCCAGCAGGTGATGGCGCATCAGCAGGCGGTGGATCTGTTCCGCAACTACGCCGCCGCCGGGGAGGACGCCAATCTGCGGCAATGGGCCGCAGCGACCCTGCCGGCCCTGGAGGAGCATCTGCGGATGGCCCAGCAATTGCAGCGCGGCACCTAGTGTCCTGCCCGCGAAGTTTGCTGGATTTCCAGTGAACGCAGCGGACAAGCAGGCCACTGAAAACAAAAGCTAGTGGCCCGAGAACGAAATCCGCAGGACTGCGGAATCGGGACACTGGAGCATAATCGGTTGAGCTTCGTTCACCCGTCGCCCTCCAGAGCGGTTTCACCACGCCTGCGCTCGGCGAGCCCGCTTTAGCTCCTTGTTCTGTCAAATTTCCCGAGTCGTCCGGCGATTCCGCCGGACTTGAAAATGCTCCAGGTCATTGTTCGGCCGGCGTGAATCACGGCTCGGTCGATTCGACCTCAACCGGTCACGCCTCGGGCCAACACCCCAGCAGATCGGACCCCGGTCCGGAACCCAGACCGGGGTTGGGGGCCAGGTCCTGGCACCGGGCGTGCAGAGGGCAGCGCCCTCTGCTGGGGGTTTGGAGGCAACGCCCCCATCGCCGGCCTATTCCGCCGCCAGCCTCTTCGCCCGCCAATCCCCGGGCACGGCGCGCGGCAGGCCGAGATGGTCGCGCAACGTGGTGCCGGCATACTCCTTGCGGTGCAGGCCGCGCCGCTGCAGCTCCGGCACCACGTATTTCACGAAATCCGCATAGCTGCCGGGCATGATGGTGGCGGCGATGACGAAGCCGTCGCAGGCGCCGCTGGTGAACCATTCCTCCAGCTTGTCGGCGATCTCCTTCGGCCCGCCGACCATATCCATGCGCGGGCGGCCGCGGCCGGTGGCCTGGATGAAGTCGCGCACCGTCGGGTTCTTCTTCCCCGTCGCCTGTACCACCCGGTCGCGCATCGCATGCATGCCCTGGATGCTCGCCATCTCCGCGTCGGTGAAGGGCTCGTCCATGCCCTTGCTGGCGAAGTCGAAATTCAGCGCCTCGGAGAGCAGGGAGAGGCTGTCGATCTCGAGCGGCAGCTTCTCGATCAGCGCGGCGCGGTCCTCCGCCTCCGCCTGGGTCGCGGCGCAGATCGGGTTGCACAGCGTCGCCACCTTCACCTGGTCCGGGTCGCGGCCCTCCTGCGCCACCATCTGCTTGAAGGCGGCGTATTCGCGCTTGCCGGCTTCCACGTCGTGATAGGCAACGAAGACCAGCTCCGCCCAGCGTGCCGAGAAGCGCTTGCCGCGGCCGCTGCTGCCGGCCTGGATCAGCACCGGGCGGCCTTGCGGGCTGCGCGGCACGGTGAAGGGGCCGCGGCTCTTCAGGTAGCGCCCCTTGTAGTCCAGCCGGTGCACCTTGTTGCCGTCGCCGAAGCGGCCGCTGGCCTTGTCGAGGATGAGGGCGTCATCCTCCCAGCTATCCCAGTGGCCCAGCACTACTTCCACGAATTCATCGGCGCGGTCGTAGCGCCGGTCATGCTCCATGGTCTCGTCGCGGCCCATATTCGCCGCCTCGCCGTCATTCACCGAGGTGACGATGTTCCAGGCCGCCCGCCCGCCGCTCATCAGATCCAGCGTCTGGAACATGCGGGCGATGTGGAAGGGCTCGTGATAGGTGGTGGAGGCGGTGGAGCCGAGGCCGAGATGCTTCGTCGCCGCCCCCATCATGGTCAGCACCACCACCGGGTCCATCTTCACGCAGCGGATCCCGTTCTCGATGGTGTGGTGATGGTCGCCGCCATAGCGGTCCGGCATGGACAGCCGGTCGTCGAAGAAGCCGAGGTCGAATTTCCCGGCCTCCAGGATGCGGGCGATCTCCTGGAAGTGGTCGGCCGTCAGGAAATCCACCCGGCTTTCCGGGTGCCGCCAGGAGCTGGCGAAGATGGTGCAGTTCTGCGCCTGCAGGAAGCCGATGAGGTGCATCTGGCGCATGGCCGTTCCCTTTCCCGATCAGGGTGAGGTTCGCGCCTGCCCGTACTTGCGTCAACGCCGGGGGGAGGGCAGCCTGACGGCCTGCCCGCCTGGTGCGCTGGACGTCCAGCGCACCAGACGGGCAAGCAGGCCACCGAAAATAAGGGCCGGTGGCCTGAGCCGCGACGTCCGCAGGGCTTCGGGCTCGGGCCGCCAGGCGTCAAGCCAGGGGAGGAAACCCGAATGCTGCATCGCAGGGCGGCGCTGCTGGGCGCGCTTACTCTGCCAGGCCTGGCCGTGCCGAGGCTGGCCCGCGCCCAGGCCGGCTGGCCGGAACGGCCGCTTCGCTTCGTCATCGGCGGCTCCGCCGGCGGGGTCTCGGACATCCTGGTCCGCATCCTGGAGAACCGGCTGCGGGAGAGGCTGGGCCAGCCCCTGGTGCTGGACCCGCGGCCGGGCGCCGGCGGGATGGTCGGGGCGGAGAACGTCGCCCGTTCCCCGGGCGACGGCTATAATTTCTACATCAACCACATCGCCAGCCACGGCATCGGGCCGACGCTCTACAAGCGCCTCGCCTTCGACCCGCTGAAGGACCTGCCGGGCGTGGCGCGGCTAGCGGCCATGCCCAACGTGCTGATCGTGAAGGGGGACAGCCCGCATCGCAGCGTGAAGGATCTGGTGGCCTTCATTCGGGCGAATCCGGAGAAGGCGACCTTCTCCTCCGCCGGCACCGGCACCTCCTCCCACCTCTCCGGCGTGCTGTTCGGGCTGCGCATCGGGGTGGAGACGACGCATGTGCCCTATCGCGGCACGGCGCCCAGCATGTCTGCGGTGATGAACGGGGAGGTGCTCTTCGCCATCGACAACGCCCCGGCCAGCCGGCAGCAGGTGCTGGCGGGCATGCTGCGGGCGCTTGCCGTCTCCACCGCGGAGCGGGCCAGCACCATGCCGGAGCTGCCGAGCCTGCAGGAGGCTGGGGTGCCGGAATTCGACGTCGCCTCCTGGTACGGCATCGCCGCGCCGGCGGCGACGCCCCGGCCGATCATTGAGCGGATGGGGGCGGAGTTCGTGGCGGCGCTGGGCGACCCGCCGCTGGCGCAGCGCTACCGCGATTTCGGGGCGGAGCCGCTACCGCTGGGACCGGCGGAGTATGACGCCTTCATGCGCGAGGAAGTGGTCAAATGGGCGCCGGTGGTGCGGGCCTCGGGGGCTTCGGTCGAATAGAGCAGATCGCCGGAGGGCGGCATCGCCCGGAGGCCTGAATCTGCTCTGCAATCCATAAGCTAGAGCGGTTTCGCGCTGCACAGTCAGTGTGAAACCGCTCTAGCCCGGCCCCGGGTTGAGGGGGACGTTGTCCCGCGCAACGCCCCCTCCGAAAACCCCTTGGAACCCCCGAGTCAGGGACGGCCGGTCAGCGCGGGACCGGCGGCAGGGTGCTGTAGCCGGTCCAGAGGATCTGGATGCCGATGCAGAGCAGGATGAAGGCCGACAGCCGCACCACGATATTGATGCCGCTGTCGCCCAGCCGGGCGATCAGCGTCTCGGCGAAGCGGTAGCAGACATAGACGGTCAGCGAGATGGCCAGGATGCCGGCGAGCGCGGCCGCGGCGAGCAGCGCCACCTCGGCGGGGGCATGCTCGCTGGGCCGCTGGCTGCCGAGGGCGATGGCGACGGAGATGGAGCCGGGGCCGACGGTCAGCGGCAGGGTCAGCGGGTAGAAGGACTCCGATTCGGCCGGGCCCCTGCTGCGGCTGGCCGCCTCGCCGCCATCGATGTCGAGGCCGGAATGCAGCAGCTTCCAGCCGAAGGCGACCAGCACCAGCCCGCCGGCGATGCGCACCACCGGCAGGGTGATGCCGAAGAAGACCAGCAGGTGAGAGCCGACGAACATCGAGCCGATGAGCAGCAGGGCGCTGTTGATCGCCACGCGGCGCGCCAGCAGGTGCCGCTCCGCCGGGGTGCGCAGGGAGGTGAGGCCGAGGAAGAGCGGCGCGCCGCCGATCGGGTTCACGATCGGGAACAGGCCGGCATAGACCAGCAGGAAGGTGTTGGTGAGTTCGCTCACGGGGCGCGCGCCGCCCCTGCCCCATTCTGCCCCGGCATGCCGCCTGCCCCCGCCACGGGCGAAGCATGCCGGAATTCGGGACGGGGACGCAAAGGCCAAACCGGGGGGCCGTGCCGCGTCGGCGCAGGGGGGCTCCGCCCCCATGTCCCCGGCAGGCGGTCGTCGCAAGCAGTGCCCGCGACCCTGCACCTCCGCCGGGGGGAAGGCTTCCCCCCCCCCCGGACCCCGTCCCGGAGCTGCCGAGGTTGCAACGCGCGGGCGAGCCCGGCCGTGGCGCCGGCGCCCCTCGCGGGCGATACTCTGCGCATGAGCATCCCCCGCCGACCCTACCGCCTGTTGCTGAACCGCCATCACGGCACGCCCGGCCTGGTCGCCTTGCCCGAATCCGGCTTCCGCCGCGCCCGGGAGGAGATCGCCTCCTGGCCCGGCTACGCCCCGACGCCGCTCCTCCCCCTGCCGGATGTGGCCGCCGCCGCCCGCGTCGCCTCCGTGCATTACAAGGACGAGGCCGGCCGCTTCGGCCTCGGCAGCTTCAAGGCGCTCGGCGGCGCCTATGCCGTCATGCGGCTGCTGCAGGTGGAGCTCGCGAAGCGCAACATCGCCCCCAGCGCCACCGCCGCGGAGCTGGCCGAGGGCAGGTACAAGGACGCCACCCAGGCCATCACCGTCACCTGCGCCACGGATGGCAACCATGGCCGCAGCGTCGCCTGGGGCGCGCAGCGCTTCGGCGCGCGGTGCGTGATCTTCGTGCACCAGCATGTCAGCCAGGGCCGCCGCGACGCCATCGCCGCCTATGGCGCCAGCATCCGCGTGGTGCCCGGCACCTACGATGATTCGGTGCGGGAGGCGCAGAAGACGGCGGAGAAGGAGGGCTGGTTCGTCGTCTCCGACACCTCCTACCCCGGCTATACCGAGGTGCCGCGCGACGTCATGCAGGGCTACCGGGTGATGGCGGAGGAAGCCGCCGAGGCGCTGCCCGCCCCGCCCACCCATGTCTTCGTCCAGGGCGGCGTCGGTGGCGTCGCCGCCGCGGTCTCCGCCCAGATGCGCGCCCGCTACGGCGAAAAACCCCCGAAGCTGGTGGTGGTGGAACCCGAAGCCGCCGCCTGCCTGCTGGCCAGCGCCGAGGCCGGCGCCCCCACCGCCATCGAGGGCGAGCTGGACACGCTGATGGCCGGCCTCGCCTGCGGCGAGCCCTCCCTGCTCGCCTGGCAGGAGCTGGAACGCGCCGGTTTCGCCTTCATGGCCGTGCCGGACGCCGCCGCCGTGGATGCGATGAAGCTGCTGGCCGCCCGCACCCCGCGCGTGGTGGCCGGGGAAAGCGCCGTCGCCGGCCTCGCCGGCCTGCTGCTGGCGGCGCGGGACGGCTTCGGCCGCGCCGCCCTAGAACTCGCGGAAGACAGCCGCGTGCTCCTCTTCGGCACGGAGGGCGCGACCGACCCCGCGCTTTACGCGAAGCTGGTGGGGGTATCGCCGCCTGCTTCATCGAACTGACATTTTTCTGTAGCGTCTCCGTCATGCCCGGCGGCTACCTCGCCGCCCATCCACAAGACCCAGGGAGACCGCGCCATGCTGCAGCGCCGCAGCCTGCTTGCCGCCACCGCCTTCGGGCTCGCCGCGCCGCACCTGGCCGGCGCGCAGACCCGGACGGAAATCCATTACTGGTACGGCCTGGCCGGCCCGCTCGGGGAACGGGTGGCGGAACAGGTGAAGCGCTTCAACGAGAGCCAGGACCGCTACACCGTGGTCGGCAGCTTCAAGGGCAGCTACATCGACACCATGACCGGCGCCATCGCCGCCTGGCGCGCCGGCAACCCGCCCCATATCGCCCAGGTGTTCGAGGTGGGCACGGCGACGATGATGGCCGCCGGCCCCGCCATCCGCCCCGTCCATCAGCTCCTGGCCGAATCCGGCGTGCAGCTCGACCCCGCCCGCTACATCGCCGGCGTGCGCGGCTATTACAGCGACACGCAGGGCCGGCTGATCTCCATGCCCTACAACTCCTCCTCGGCGATCATGTGGATCAACCTGGACGCCTTCCAGAAGGCCGGGCTCTCCACCACCGACCTGCCGAAGACCTGGACGCAGCTCCGCGCCGCGGCGGAGAAGATCAAGGCCGCCAACGCCGCCCCGGTCGCCATCACCACCACCTGGCCGACCTGGATCCTGTTCGAGCAGATGGCAGCGATCCACGACGTGCCCTTCTCCACCAAGTCCAACGGCTTCGAGGGGCTGGATACCGAGCTGCTGCTCACCAGCGCCTTCTTCCGCAAGAACCTGGAATTCATCCTCGGCCTGCAGAAGGACGGGCTGTTCCGCTATGGCGGGCGGGACAATGCAGCGGATGGCGTCTTCCCCTCCGGCGAAGCGGCCATCAGCTTCAACTCCGCCGGCAACCGCGCGCGGGTGGAGCGGGAGGCGCGGTTCAAATGGATCTCCCTGCCGCTGCCCTACCATGACGACGTGACGACGGCGCCGAAGAACGGCGTCATCGGCGGCGCCAGCCTCTGGGCGCTCTCCGGCCGCAACCGGCCGGTGAACGAGTATCGCGGCGTGGCGGAATTCTTCCGCTTCATCTCGGAGGTCGACATGGACCTCTGGTGGCACAAGAACACCGGCTATGTGCCGATCACCCTCGCCGCCTATGAGAAGGCGAAGGCGGAGGGATACTACACGCAGAATCCGGGCGCCGATGCCGCCGTCATCCAGCTCTCCCGCGCCGAGCCGACGCCGAACAGCAAGGGCTTCCGGCTGGGGAATTTCGTGGAGGTGCGGAACATCATCCAGGAGGAAATGGAGAAAGCGCTGCAAGGGCAGCAATCCGCCCAGGCGGCGCTGGAGGCGTCGAACCGGCGGGGCAATGTGGCGCTGCGGAACTTCGAGCGGGCGAATCGCGGATAACCGGCATGAGGGGGGCCTTGCCCCCCTCAAACTCCCCCCACCAAAGGCCGAAAGGCCTTTGGAAACCATGAGTTATCCTTCCGCCAGCTCCTCCAGTATCGCCCGCAGCTCCGCCAGCCGGGCCGGCCCGACGCGCGCGGCGATGCGCGCCTCGGCTTCGGCCGAGAGGGCGATCAGCGCATCCCAGACGCGCCGGCCGCGGGCGGTCAGCTTCACCAGCCGGGCGCGGCCATCCTGCGGGTCGGGCGCGGTCGCCACATAGCCGCCCTCCGCCAGCCCCTCCACCAGATAGGCCATGCTCTGCTTGGTCATGCCGGCCTGCTCCGCCAGCGCCGTCAGCCGGGAGCCGCGTGCGGCGATATGCCGGAACACCGCACTATGCGCCGGCCGGATATCCGGAAAGCCGCGCGCCGCCAGCCCGCCATACACCTCCCGCTGCAGCCGCTCATAGGGCTGGCGCAGCAGGAAGCCGAGAGTCCGCCGATCGGCAGTGATGTTGCGCTCCGACATGCCGGCATTTGACAGATAGACAGATTATCTGTCTATATCGGTCAGTCAATCTGACGACCTCCGGAGCCCGCCATGGATCCTATCGCCGCCGACCTCGCCACCGTGGATGCGCATATCCGCGGCGAAGCCCAGGACCCCGCCAGCGTCCTCGGCCTCTATACCGAGGATGTGGTGCTGGAGATGCCGAGCCGTGCCCTCACCCTCACCAGCCACGCAGCGATCGAGGCGAATTACCGTCGCATGTTCGCCGCCATGGCGGAGGTGGAGATCACCCCCGTCGACCGCTTCGCCACCAGTGACCGCGTGGTGGATGAATGCCTGGTCCGCTTCCGCCTGGTGGCCGACGGCTTCGAGAACGCCCCTGTTCCGGTCGGCAGCCTGGTGGAGCTGCGCCTGATGCATGTTTTCGCCATGCGCGCCGGCCGGATCGCGCGGGAGACGGTGTATGAGGGGTGGCAGCGGATCGGGTAAGGCCGCCGCTACTCCGCCGCCGCCAGCCCCGCCGCCAGCTCCTCCGGCGTCGCCGCCAGCCTCGCCGTCCGCAGCCATGCCGAAACCTCCGGGGAAGCCGTCAGCACGCAGAACGGCACCGCCGCCACCAGCCCCCCTGCGAAGGGCAGCGCCCACAGCGCCGCCCCGGGCGCCGCCCACAGCAGCAGCCCGAACACCCCCAGCCCGAACAGCGTATGCGGCCACAGCAGCCGCACCGCATCGCCCCAGCCCACCCCGCGTGCCGCCCGGTTCTGCGGCGCCCAGCCCTGCCCGCCGCCGAAGGGCAGCCGGACCAGGAACATCGCCTTGTTGAACAGGCTCACCGGGTCCAGCAGCGCGGTGAAGGCCAGCTCCGCCGCCGCGCCGCGCAGGAAGGCCCAGCGCCCGCCATAGCGCGCCGCCAGGGCCGGGCGCAGCAGCACCTCCGCATAGCCGGCCAGCTTCGGGGCATGGAGCATCCCCCAGCTCACCCCCAGCAACGCCGCCAGCGCCGCGGCCGGCGCCGCCTCGCCGCCCCCCGTCACCGCATTCAGCGCGGCGAAGACCAGCACCCCCACCCAAAGCGGCGCGCCGAGGAACAGCAATATCGCCTGCGACAATTGCCAGAAGCCCATCGCCGTCATCCCCGGCAGGCGCAGCAGGTGCCAGTACTGCATGTTGCCGGCCGCCCAGCGCAGGTCCCGCGCCATGAATTCCGGCAGGGCCGGGGGATTGCCCTCCAGGCTCCCCGCCTCCTCCGGCAGGCAGCAGACCTTCCAGCCGGCGGCCTGCAGCCGCACCGCCTCCACCTGGTCGTGGCTCAGGATGGGGCGGCCATCGGGCAGCGTTTCCAGCCGCGCATGGCGGCGGAAGGGCTCGATGCGGATCAGCGCGTTATGGCCCCAATAGGGTCCCTCATCGCCCTGCCACCAGGCCTGGCCGGTGGCCCAGGCCCGCATCCCCGCCCGCATGCCGAATTGGAACAGCCGCGGGAAGGCCGCCTCCGCCGGCCGCCCGACGATGAGCTGCTGCAATATGGCCAGGCGATGATCCGCCTCCATGCAGGCCACCAGCCGCAGCACCGCCGCCGCGGACATCTCGCTATCGGCGTCCAGGCACAGCATCAGCTCGGCGCCCTGGGCGTGGCGGTCCAGGAATTCCATGATGTTCCCGGCCTTGAAGCCGGTATTGGCGGCGCGGCGCCGGTAGCGGGTGGCCGGGTACCGCCGCCGGAATTCCGCCACCGCCGCCTCTTCCGCTGCCGCCAGCGCAGGATCCTGGGTGTCGGAGAGCAGCCAGGGGGTGAAGCGCCCGGCCGCCCCGGCCGCCGCCAGCCCGTCCAGCAGCCGGGCCAGCGGCGCCAGCACCGCCCCCATCTCCTCATTGCGGATGCAGATGACGATCGCCGTTGCCAGCCTTGGCGCCCCCGGCGCCGCCCGCCGCAGCGCCGGCAGCACCGCCGCCGGCGGGTCGGGCGAGAGCAGCAGCAGCGCCAGCCCGATCAGCCCGTTGGCGGCGCAGAGCGCGGTCCAGGGCGCGGTGCCGGCGAAGCAGAGGAAGCCCAGCACCTCCCATGGCGTCCACCCCCCCGGCGCCATCACCCGCGCGGCGAGGCCGAGCTGCAGGGTGGCGAGCAGGAAGAGGAGCAGGGCGAGGAACAGGCGGCGCTGGGTCACAACCGGATAATGCGCGGGCAAAATGGCGGAATCGGGACGGCTTGCCGCCCCCGCCGCCGCATGGCGAGATACGCGAAGCAACAAAGGGGGGGGAAAAACGGCATGCCGGAAGCCGATTACGTGATCCTAGGCGGGGGCTCCGCCGGCTGCGTGCTGGCCGCGCGGCTCTCGGAAGACCCGGGCACCCAGGTGGCGCTGCTGGAGGCCGGCCCCTGGGATACCAACCCCTGGATCCACATCCCCATGGGCTTCGCCCGGCTCTACGTCACCCGCAAATTCGACTGGAACTACCAGACGGAAGGCGAGAAGGAGCTGGGCGGCCGCAGCGTCTACTGGCCGCGCGGCCGGGTCATCGGCGGCTCCGGCAGCGTCAACGGCCTGGTCTTCCTGCGCGGCTCCCCGCGCGATTACGACCGCTGGGCCCAGGCCGGCGCCCGCGGCTGGAGCTATGAGGACTGCCTGCCCGCCTTCCGCAAGCTGGAAACCTTCCACGGGCCGGAAAGCGAATATCGCGGCACCGAAGGCCCGATGCAGATCGCCGAGGTGCCGGAGCCCACCCCCGGCTGCCGCGCCTTCGTCGAGACCTGCGTGAAGCTCGGCTTCCCGCGCAACAAGGACAATAACGGCGAATGGTTCGAGGGCGTGGCGCCCAACCAGCTCAACGTCCATCGCGGGCTGCGCTGGTCGCCTGCCACCGGCTATCTCCGCCCGGCGCTGAAGCGGCCGAATCTGCGGGTGGAGACGGAACGCCTCGGCCTGCGGCTGCTCTTCGAGGGGCGGCGGGCGGTCGGCGTGGTGGTGCGCACCGCCGCGGGGCAGGAGGAAATCTGGCGGGCAAGGCGGGAGGTGATCCTCTCGGCCGGCGCCGTCGAAAGCCCGAAGCTGCTCATGCTCTCCGGCATCGGCGACGGCATGGCGCTGCAGGGCCTCGGCATCGAGACGGTGCACCACGCGCCGGAGGTGGGCCGCAACCTGCAGGACCATATGCTGGTCCGCATGGCCTTCCGCACCAGGCCGGTGGACAGCCTGAACGAGACCCTGGCCAACCCCTTCAAGACGGCGAAGATGGGGCTGGACTGGGCGCTGCGCCGCCGCGGCCACATGACCATCGGCGCCTCCGAGGCCAGCCTCTTCGCCCGCGTCCTGCCGGGCTCGGAGGAACCGGAGGTGCAGTTCCAATTCGTGAATTACAGCCTGGATACCTCCAACCAGGCGCTCTCCGCCGCGAAGCTGGCGAAGCACCCGGGCTTCACCTTCAATTTCTGCCAATGCCGCCCGGACAGCCGGGGCGAGATCACCCTCCGCAGCCCGCGCGTCGAGGACAAGCCGCGCATCCGGGCGAATTACCTGAGCCACCCGGGCGATGTGCGGGTGATGCTGGAAGCGGCGAAATTGGCGCGGAAGATCGCCGCCACCAACCCTTTCGCCGGGCTGGTGGAGGAGGAGCTTGCGCCGGGCACGGCAACGCAGAGCGAGGATGACTTCCTGGAGTATCTGCGGACCAGCGGCACCACCGTCTACCACCCCTGCGGCACCAACCGCATGGGCACGGACGACAGGGCGGTGGTGGACCCCGACCTGCGGGTGCGCGGGGTGGACGGGCTGCGGGTGGTGGATGCCTCGGTGTTTCCCTTCATGCCCTCCTCCAACATCCACCCGGCGGTGCTGATGACGGCGGAACGGGCGGCGGAGAAGATCCGGGCGGCGCGTTGAGGGAGGGCTCTGCCCTCCCCCGAACCCCCACCCGCCAAGGGCCGAACGGCCCTTGGAACCCTCGAATTGGCGCGCGGCGATTCGGCCGGCGCGCTTGACAACAGCGCCCGGAACCGCCGAGACGCTGCCCGCCACGTCGCGGAACGGAACACCCGATGCAGCAGCTTGCCGCCGTCCAGAGCTTCGCCCTGCTGCCCTTCCTCGACACCGTCATCAGCCTCGTCGCCGCCTTCCTGCTCGGCACGCTGATCGGGGCGGAGCGGCAGTACCGCCAGCGGACCGCCGGGCTGCGCACCAACGTGCTGGTGGCGCTCGGCGCCGCCGCCTTCGTCGATGCCGGGATGCGGATCGACGGCAATGGCTCCGCGGTGCGCGTCATCTCCTATGTCGTCTCCGGCGTCGGCTTCCTCGGCGCCGGGGCGATCATGAAGGAAGGGCTGAACATCCGCGGGCTGAACACCGCGGCCACCCTGTGGGGCTCGGCCGCGGTGGGGGCGGCGGCGGGGGCCGACCTCGTCGCCGAATCCGTGCTGATCGCCCTGCTGGTGCTGCTGGCGAACACCGCCCTGCGCCCGCTTTCGGAGGCGCTGAACCGCCGGCCGCTGCGCGAGGCCGCGACCGAGGCGACCTACGAGATCCAGGCCATCGTCGCCGATGCGCATCTGGGCGCGGTGCGGGAAGCGGCGCTGGAGGCGCTGGACGCCAAGGGCTACCCGGTGCGCGAGACCCGCACCGAGGAACGCTCCGACGAGACGACGGAGCTGGTCGTCACCCTCGGCGTCACCGTTGCCGTGGCGGCGGAGCTGGACGCGATCGAGGCGGTGCTGCGCCGGATGCCCGGGGTGCAGCATGCAAGCTGGTCCATGCGCACCGCCGAGTAGCGCCGCCCTGGCCGCCAGCCCGGCATGGTGCGGTCCCGCCGGCGTCCGGCGATGAAGGCAGGCCAGGCGCCATCCCGGTGACGCCGCGCGCCGCGATCATCGAGCGATAGCCGGGCGGCAGGGCCAGCAGCGCGGCATTGGCGGCGGCGCCCGGCAGGCAGGCGCGGCGATCGGCCAGCGCGGGTCCGACCGGTCCGGCAGGGCCTGGGCGGCGCTGGCGAGGGTGCCCGGCATGAAGCCTGCCTGCGCGACGCCGGTCAGCCAGGCGAGGCAACCGGGGGCAGGGCGCAGGGGGACGGCCGGCACCGCGCCGCCGGCGCGGGCCGGGGCGCCCGCTCCTCCCCTCCACCCCGACGCCCGGCTTGCAACCGACGTCCCGAGCCGCCACACAAATCCCGGGCCGCGGCGCGGCCGGGGAGGGTGAGGCATGCGGATCACGATCCTGGGCGGTGGCGGCTTCCTCGGGCAGAAGCTGGCGAAAAGGCTGGCGAAGGACGGCCAGGTCGGCGGCCGGCCGGTCACCGGGCTGACGCTGTTCGACCTGCACGCGCCGCCCGTGCCCATGGCGGGTTTCCCGGTGAAGAGCCTCGGCGGCGACGTGGCCGACCCGGCGCAGGTGGCGGCCGCCATCCCGCCGGGCACCGATGCGGTGGTGCATCTGGCCGCCGTGGTCTCCGCCCAGGCGGAGGCGGATTTCGACCTCGGTCTGAAGGTGAACCTGCACGGCACGCTGGCGGTGCTGGCCGCCTGCCGTGCCCTGGCGCAAGGCCCGCGCGCCTCCGGCGGGACGCCGCCGCGGGTGGTCTTCACCTCCTCCGTCGCCAGCTTCGGCGGCGGGCAGGAAGCGCGGCTGGAGGACGATGCCCGCCAGTTGCCCGGCAACAGCTACGGGGCGCAGAAGGCGATCGGCGAGCTGCTGCTGCAGGACGCCTCCCGCAAGGGCTTCCTGGATGCGGTGAACATCCGGCTGCCGACGGTGATCGTCCGGCCCGGCCGGCCGAACAAGGCGGCCTCCTCCTTCGTCTCCGCCATATTGCGCGAGCCGCTGCTGGGGCTGGAGACGCCACTGCCGGTGCCGGAGGATTTCGCCGTCTGGATCTGCTCCCCGCGCCGGGCGGTGGAGTGGTTCCTGCACGCGCTGGCGATGGACACGGCGCCGCTCGGCCTGGATCGCGGCATCAACCCGCCAGGGCGGAGCGCGACGGTGGGCAAGATGCTGAGCGCGCTGGAGACGGTGGCCGGGCCAGCGGCGCGGAAGCTGGTGCAGCACGCGCCGGATCCGGCGATCGAGGCCATCGTCGGCGGCTGGCCGGCCAGCTTCACGGCGGAGCGGGCGCGGCGGGTGCTGGGCTTTTCCGAGCAGGAAAGCCTGGAGGAGATCATCCAGGGCTTCATCGAGGACGATCTGGCGGCGACCAAGGCCGATCGGGGGCTGTAGCCCCGCTGCCGCCATGCGGCGGGCGAGCCCGCGGCGGCCGTCCGCCGGCTTGCCAGGGCGAAGCCGGGGAAGGTGCCTGCGGCCCGCAGCGGTCCGGCCGCTTCTTCACGCTGTGTTTGCTTCGCCCGCGGTGGCGGCAGGCCGCAGGATCGCGGCATGGCAGAGGTATTGGCGCCGCTCTGGGCGGCGGGCGAGGCATATGAACCCTATGTCGGGCGGTGGAGCCGGATGGTCGCGCCGCTTTTCCTGGCGCGGCTCGGCGTGCCGCCGGACTCGCGCTGGCTGGATGTCGGCTGCGGCACCGGCGCGCTGACCGAGGCGATCCTCGCCACTGCCGGGCCGATTTCGGTGACCGGCATCGACTCCTCGCTCGGCTTCCTCGCCTTTGCCCGGCGGCAGGTGCGGGATGAGCGGGCGCTGTTCCTGGAAGGCGATGCGCAGGCGCTGCAGGTGCCGGACGGCACCTTCGACGCCGTGGTCAGCGGGCTCTGCCTGAATTTCGTGCCGGACCAGGCGAAGGCGGCGCGGGAGCTGCGGCGGGCGGCACGGCCGGGCGGCACGGTCGCCGCCTATGTCTGGGACTATGCCGAGGGCATGGAGATGATGCGCCGCTTCTGGGATGCGGCGGCGGCGCTGGACCCGGAGGGGGCCGGGCAGAAGGATGAGGCGCTGCGCTTCGCCCTCTGCCGGCCGGAGCCGCTGCGGGCGCTGTTCGCCGGGGCGGGGCTGCGGCAGGTGGTGGTGGAGCCGATCGAGGTCCCGACCGTATTCCGGAATTTCGCGGATTACTGGCAGCCTTTCCTCGCCGGCGGCGCGCCGGCGCCCGCCTATTGCCAGGCCCTGCCGGAGACGCGCCGGGCGGCGCTGCAGGCGCGGCTGCGGGCGACGCTGCCGCAGGCGGCGGATGGCAGCATTCCGCTGCGCGCGCGGGCCTGGGCGGTGCGCGGGGTGGCCTGATACCAGGGAGCTTTCATCCCGCCTGCGCTCGGCGAACCCGCTCCAGTCTTCACTGGCCTGCTTGTCCGCTGCGTTCGCTGGATATCCGGCGAACTTCGCGGGCAGGATACTAGAGCGGGATCGGCTGAGCTGCGCTCACCCGCCCCGCTCTAGCTCATTGTTCGGTCGCGTGATTCACGGTTTCGGTCGATTCGACCTCAACCGATCACGCTCTAGCCCTTTGTTCGGTCGCATTTCCCAGTCGTCAGGCGATTCCGCCGGATTTGAAAATGCGCGCCGGGGCGCGTGATCAGGGTTCCGGTCGCTTCGGCCTCAACCGATCACGCTCCGGCGGGCCCGACCGGTGCCCCGTTCAGGCGGCTTCCAGCGCGGCCGGCACGGGCTCGGGCCGGTCAGCGAAGCGGTCCGTGGGTATGAGCGTCCGGGCTGAAGGCGGCTTCGACACCTCCAAGGCGACCATTCGGGTCAAGGCCATATGGCGGCACCGTGCACGGCCGCGCCCTTGCCTCGAACCCGGCCCCATGGCCTGGGCTGCGCTCGACGGGTCAAGCGCGCAGGCCTGCCCGGACGGACCTCCGTCGGGGATATCAGGCGGCCGCTTCGCGCTGCTGCATCACCTCGCGCAGCGCCCGCAGTACCTCCGGCACGCCCTCGCCCGTCGCGCCGGAAATGAGGTGCACCCGATGGCCGGCGGCGCGCTCCAGCGCTTTCAGGCGGCTGGTCCTGGCCTGGGGCGTCATCGCGTCCAGCTTGTTCAGGGCCAGCACCTCGGGCTTCTCGGCCAGGCCATGGCCATAGCCCTCCAGCTCCTCGCGCACCGTGCGCCAGGCGCCCGCCGGGTCCGGCTGGCTGCCATCCACCAGGTGCAGCAGCACGGCGCAGCGCTCCACATGGCCGAGGAAGCGGTCGCCGAGGCCGGCGCCCTCATGCGCGCCCTCGATCAGCCCGGGGATGTCGGCCAGGACGAATTCCTCCGAGGCGTTGAGGCGGACAACGCCGAGCTGCGGGTGCAGCGTGGTGAAGGGGTAGTCGGCGATCTTCGGCCGCGCTGCGCTAACGGCGGCGAGGAAGGTGGACTTGCCCGCGTTGGGCAGCCCCACCAGCCCGGCATCGGCGATGAGCTTCAGGCGCAGCCAGATCCAGCGCTCCTCCCCCGGCCAGCCCTTGTCGGCGCGGCGGGGGGCGCGGTTGGTGCTGGTCTTGTAATGCGCGTTGCCGTAGCCGCCATCGCCACCCTGGGCGATCACCACCCGCTTGCCGGGCGCGTCGAGGTCGGCCAGCAGGGTTTCCTTGTCCTCGGCCAGGATCTGGGTGCCGATCGGCACCTTCAGCACCACGTCGTCCGAGCCGGCGCCGGTGCGGTCCGCGCCGGCGCCGTTGCCGCCCTTGCGGGCCTTGAAATGCTGGGCGTAGCGGTAGTCGATCAGGGTGTTGAGGCCGTCCACCGCCTCCACCAGCACATCGCCGCCCTTGCCGCCATTGCCGCCGTCCGGGCCGCCGAATTCGATGTACTTCTCCCGCCGGAAGGCGACGACGCCGTCGCCGCCATCCCCTGCCTTCACCCAGACCTTGGCTTCATCGAGGAATTTCATTGTCCGCACCACGGGGCGCCCAGGCGGCCCGCCCCTGCCAGGATGGGCGCCCTCGCCCACCCCCTGAAACGCCGAAGGGGGCCTTCCGGCCCCCCGAACCCTCGCCCCTCGGGCGCCCCGTCCGAACCGTCCCGCCCGTTGCCCTGCCGCGGCTTGGCCGCGGCAGGCTGTGCGAGGCGCCGATCAGGAAGCCCCTACGGGGCCCCCGCGGCGTTGCGCAGCAACGTCGTGGGGATCTATTCCGCCGCCTGCGCCGATGGCACGACCGAGACGTGGACGCGGCCCTCGGCCTTCCGCTCGAACTTCACATGGCCATCGACCATGGCGTGCAGCGAATGGGTACGGCCGACCGAGACATTGGTGCCCGGCTTCATCTTGGTGCCGCGCTGCGTCACGATGATGTTGCCCGCGCGCACCACCTGGCCGCCGAACAGCTTCACGCCGAGGCGCTTGCCGGCGCTGTCGCGCCCGTTGCGGGAGGAACCGCCCGCCTTCTTATGTGCCATGGCTCAGTCTCCCTCTCAGGCGGTGGCGATGTCGGCGATGCGCAGCACGGTCTGGTGCTGGCGGTGGCCGTTCTTCCGACGGCTGTTCTGCCGGCGGCGCTTCTTGAAGATGATGACCTTGTCGCCGCGGTTCTGTTCCACGACCGTCGCGGTCACACTGGCGCCCGGCACGGTGGGCGCGCCAAGGGTGAGGCCGGCCTCGCCGCCCACGGCCAGCACGTCATGGATGGTGACGGTGGCGCCGGGTTCGGCCTCCAGCCGCTCCACCGTGATGACGGCGTTGGGGGTCACCCGGTATTGCTTTCCGCCGGTGCGGATCACTGCGAAGGTCATCTGCGGCCTCAACTGGTCGCGCCTGGGTGCGGGGCCGGGGGCGGCGCAGCCCCGGCGGAAACGGACCCGAGGGGCGGAGCGGTGCCGGCACGCGCAAGCATGCGCGGCCCCGGCACAGGTCCGGCCATCGGAAGGCGGAGCGTATAGGGGCGGCGGGTGCCGAGAGTCAACGCCTCGGCAAATGTTTGCCTGCCCGTCTTACCGACCGAAGGCGCTTTGAAGCGCCTTCGACACCGTCGAAGGCGATCAGTCGCAAGGGCCATGGTCCGGTTGTCGTGTCAAGGACTTCGCCGCGCGGAGCGCGGTGCGCCTTCGGCGCATCCTTGGCACGACAACCGGACCATGGCCGGGGCTCGGGAAGCGCTCGACGGGGCCGAGCGCGCAAGTGCGCCCGGGCGGAACGCCCAGGAAGGGCCGGCCGCCGCCGGGGCAGCGGCCGTCTCGTTGTCCCCAGAGCGGGATCGGTTGAGCCGCGCTCACCCGACCCACTCTAGCTCGTTTTCGGTCGCGTGATTCACGGTTTCAGTCGATTCGACCTCAACCGATCACGCTCTCGCCGCCGCGGGGGGCGCCGTGACCTGCGCCTCGGGGCCGTCGTGACGGCGCGCCGCGGCATCATGGGGAGTTCACGCCGCCTCCGCCGGGTCCACCGCAAGCTGCGTCCTGACCAGCTCGGCGAACCTTCCGCCCTGCCGTACCAACGCCTCGAAACTCCCGCGCTCGACGATCCGCCCGGCCTCGAACACCATGATCTCATCCGCATCCCGCACCGTCGAAAGCCGGTGCGCGATGATGAAGGTCGTCCGCCCCACCATCAGTGCCCGCAAGGCCCGCTGCACCCGCGCCTCCGTCGCCGCATCCAGCGCGCTGGTCGCCTCGTCCAGGATCAGCACCGGCGGGTCCTTCAGCAGCGCCCGGGCGATCGCCAGGCGCTGCCGCTGCCCGCCCGACAACGAGGCCCCCCGCTCCCCCACCAGCGTGTCGTAGCCATGCGGCTGGCGGGTGATGAAGTCATGCGCCTCCGCCATGCGGCAGGCCGTCTCCAGCTCCGCCTGCGTCGCCTCCGGCCTTCCGACCAGCAGATTGTCGCGGATGGTGCGGTTGAACAGCATGCTCTCCTGGAACACCACGCCGATGTTCCGGCGCAGGCTCTCCAGCGTGATGTCGCGCAGATCGTGCCCGTCCAGCGTCACCCGCCCCTCCACCGGGTCCCACAGCCGCTGCAGCAGCGCCATGGCGGTGGATTTCCCCGCCCCGGTCTGCCCGACCAGCGCCAGGGTCCGCCCCGGCGGCGCGACGAATTCCACCTGGTCCAGAATCCGGTTGCCGCCGGGATAGGCGAAGCCCACCCGCTCGAACGCCACCTCCCCCCGCACCCGGCCGAGCGACAGCGCACCCGGCTTCTCCGGCACGCTGCTCGTGGCATCCATCACCTCGAAGAATTCCTGGATGGCCGGCGCCTGGAACACCAGGCGGGAGATGAAGGCGACCGCCCCCTCCAGCTTGCCGATCAGCAGCATGGCAAAGCCCATGAAGCTGACGATCTCCCCCACCGTCGCCTTGCCGTCCAGATGCAGCACCGTGCCCAGCACGAAGATCGCGATGGTGGTCAGGGTGCTGGAAGCCCGGGTCAGCACGGAGACCACCGCCCACCAATTCAGCACCGGGAATTGATGGTCCAGCACCTGGCGCACGATGTCGCCGAACATCCGTGCCTCGGAGCCGAGCCGGGTGAAGGACTGCACCACCATCACATTGGCCAGCGCGTCCTGGGCATTGCCGGCCAGCCGCGTCTGGAACCGCTCCACCTGGCCCTGGGCGGCTTCTGTCTTCCGGATGACGAAGGCGGTCACCAGGCAGAACACCAGCACCAGCAGAATCAGCAGCAGCGCCAGCCGCCAGTTCAGCACCAGGGTCAGCGGCAGCAGCACCAGCATGGCGATGAAGGTGGACAGATGCTCCCGGAAGAAGGAGAGCCAGAGGCCGAAGAGATTGTCCGACCCCACCAGCATCACCTTCATCAGCCGGCCGGACTGCACGTCGCCATGGAAGGAAAGCGGCAGGGCGATCACATGCTCGAAGAAGCGGTGCATGGCGGTCAGCCGGTTGCGGTGCGCCATGCGGTCCGCCAGCAGGGAGACGGCGACATTGGCGCCGATCCCGGCAACCCCGACGGCGCCCCAGAGGGCGAGCAGGGTCAGCGCCCGGTCCCACACCGCCGCCCGGCTCATCCCCTGGGCATGGGAGAGGACATCGACCACCCGGCCGAACAGCACCGGCTCCAGGAAGAACAGCCCGGCCAGCGCCACATTGGCGAGGCCGAGGCCGAGCGCCACGAAGCGGTCCTGGGCCAGCAGCCCGAGCACCCGGCGATAAAGCGTGAAGAAAGGCATCCGGCCGTCCCTGCCAGAGCGTGGCCGCCAGCGGCGAGTGGCCGGACAGCGTGACCCACGCGACCACACCAAGGGCCAGGGCATGCGGCCCGCCCGAAGGCGACCCCCGCACGCGCCGGCAACGGCGGGAAGCGGGCCGCCGCGGCCGCTGCCTACAGGTCCCGGGTGGCGGGCCGCAAGGCTTGCCTGCCGCCGGCGAAAGCGGCAGGAGTGGGGGATGATCGGCCAACGGGGGCAGAAGTTCCCCGGCCGCGGAGGAGACAGTCGGGAATGCCCACCCCCCTGGTGCCAAGGCGGGCGCTGCTCGCCGCCCCTGCGCTGCTGGCCGCAATCTCGCCCGGCCGGGCCCAGCCCTGGCCGGCAAGGCCCATCCGCCTCATCGTCCCCTTCCCCGCCGGCGGCACCACGGACCTGCTGGCGCGGCTGCTGGCCGATGGGCTAGGCGCCCGGCTCGGCCAGTCCGTGGTGGCGGAGAATCGCGGCGGCGCGGCCGGGGTGATCGCGGCGGAGATGGCGGCGCGGGCGGAGCCGGACGGGCATACCCTGCTCTTCGCCTCCATCGGCACCGTCGCCATCCTGCCCAATCTCCACGCCCGCATCGGCTGGCGGCCGGAGGACCTGCTGCCCATCGCCTATTTCGCCGATGTGCCGAACGTCATCGTCGTGCGGGCGGACGGCCCCTACCGAACGCTGGCGGAGTTGCTGGCGGCGGCGCGGGCGCGGCCGGGGGAGCTCTCCTACGCCTCCTCCGGCAATGGCAGCTCGCTGCATCTCTCGGGGGAGATGCTGAAGGCGGCGGCCAATGTGGACATCCTGCACATCCCCTTCCGCGGCGGGGCGGACAGCGTGAACCAGCTCCTCGGCGGGCGGATCGACCTGGCGGTGAACAACCTGCCCTCGGCCATCGCCATGGTGCGGGACGGCAAGCTGCGCGCCCTGGCGGTGACCACGGCGGAACGGACCCCGGCGCTGCCGGACGTGCCGACCGTCGCCGAAAGCGGGCTGCCGGGCTACGAGGCGACGGCCTGGTTCGGCCTGCAGGCGCCGCGCGGCACGCCGCAGCCGATCCTGGAGCGGCTGAATGCCGAAACCAGGGCGATCGGCGCGGACCCCACGGCCCGGGCCCGGGCGGAGGCGGTGGGCGCCCGGCTGCGGCCCGGCAGCATCGCGGAATTCGCCGCCTTCAGCGCGGCGGAGAATACGAAATGGGCGGAGGTGATCCGCCGCGCCGGGGCGAAGGTGGATTGAGCCAGGCCCGGCTGCCACGGGACGGAAGGTGTGGCAGGTAGAGGGATGGGGGGCTCCGCCCCCATGCCCCCGGCAGGGGCTCTGCCCCTGCACCCCGCCGGGGGGAAGGCTTCCCCCCGGACCCCGCCCGGAGTCCGCAGGTTCGACCTGCCGACTTCTGCCAATGGCCCTGATCGCTGAGGGGCTGGAGGGCCTCGGACACCGGGCCGCATCACGATGCGGGCCTCGCGGCACGCCTGGCTTCGCGCCACCCGGGGGCCGCCTTCGCGGCCTCGGGCCGGACAGGGAATCGGCCCACCGGCATGGCGCCCGCGGGGCCAGGGCCTGGCCCCGGCATCGTCACCGACGGGCAAGGCCCCCCGATCACCGCCACAGCGCATCCCAGGCCATCGCCACCGCCGCCGCCCCCAGGCCGCAGGCCGCCGCCAGCCGCACCCGTCCCGCCCAGGCGGCCGCCAGGCGCCGCGCCCGGGCGCCGGAAAGCAGCAGCGCCAGGGCGAGGAAGACCGTGAAGGCCGTCGCTGCCGCCGCCAGCACCAGGGCCGGCTTCAGCGCCGGGCTGCCCGGCGCCGCCGGCAGCGCCAGGAACTGCCCCGCGAAAAACCCCGCCGTCAGCGGATTGCCGAGCGCCACGAAATACCCCGCCACCAGGCTGCCGAGCTGGGGCGGCGCCGGCGGCCCGGCTTCCGGCAGGCGGCGGCCGCGGAGGAGGCGCAGCGCCACCACCAGCAACATGCCCGCCCCCAGCAGCCGCAGCGGCGTCAGGCTGGTGGTCTGCTGCGCCAGGGTCTCCGTCGCCGCCAGCAGCAGCGCCGCCAGGCTGCCGGCGCCGAGCGCGATGCCGAGGCAGAGCGGCAGCGCACCGCGCAGCCCCCGCGCCGCGGCCAGGCATCCCACCGCCAGCATGTTCGGCCCCGGCGTCAGCAGCACCAGCAGGTAGCTGCCGAGAAAGCCTGCCAGCCGGGCCAGGTCCAGCGCCGGCATCTCCCAGCCCGGCGGGCTCATGCCCCCACCCCCAGCAGGGCCAGGCCGGCCGCGAGCAGCAGCAGATGCACGACCAGGAAGAAGCAGCGCTCGGACAGCCGGCCGAACAGGCCCATCCCCAGCGCGGTGCCGAGCAGCGCCGGCGGCACCGCTCCAAGCTCCGCCCAGGACAGCGCCCCGGCCCCCGGCGCCCGCAGCGCGAGCAGCGCCAGCCCGGCGAGCTGCATGACCAGGATATAGGGCTGGAACACCGCCCGCTGCCGCTGCTTCGGCCAGCCGCGCAGCCCGCACCAGGGCACCACCGCGGCGCCGGGAAAGGCCGCCAGCCCGCCGGTCAGCCCGCCCACCGCGCCGGCCAGCACATCCCCCAGCCGGGCGCCGCGCGGCCCCAGCACCAGCGGCCGCGGCGGCCGCAGCAGCATCCAGAGCCCATAGGCGAAGAGCAGGCCGCCCAGCGCCGCCTGGTAGCGCCCCGGCGGCAAATGCAGCAGCAGCGCCTGGCCCAGCGGCAGGGTCGCCAGCCCCCCGGCCAGGAAGGGCAGCAGCGGCGGCAGGGCGATCTCCCGCCGCAGCAGCCAGAGGCCGAGGCATTGGCTGCCGATGCTCGCCACCAGCATCAGCCGCACCGCCGCCACCGGCTCCACCCCGAGGAGCTGCAGCAGCGGCGCGCACAGGGCGGAGAAGGCGAAGCCGCCCAGGGCCGAGACCGCGGAGACCAGCAGCACCGCCAGCGCCGGCAGCGCCGCGGCGCCGAGCGGCCAGAGGCTGAGCAGCATGGCGCCGAGCAGGGCCAGCAGGGTCAGGCGTGACCCGCCCGGCGCCCGCAGGGCAAAGGCGCGCCGCCGGTCGCGCCGGTCCGCCTGCGGCCAGGCCGCGCCTCTCGCCACGCCAGGGTCGCCGGGATCGGCCATCGCCGGCCGCAGTCGACCCGCCCCCCTCGCCGCGCCAGGGCCGCCGGTATCGCCGGCCGCCTGCGCCAGGGGCGGCAGGGCGCCCCAGCCGAGGCCCGGCCGGGGGCGGGCCCGCAGCGCCCCGGTCATCGCCCGAGCGCCAGGGCGAAAAAGCCGGCAAGCTGCGCCGCCGCGCGGGCGGTAAGCGCCGGCCAGGGCCGCGCCGCCACCCGCTCCCCCAGGCCCGGCGCCGGCAGCAGCACGATCTCGCCCGGCATGGAGGCCGGCCGGTCCCAGCCATAGGACGCCCCCTCATAGCCCAGCCGCCGGACGCTGGCCCCGGCCTCGACCAGCGCCATCGCCAGGGTCAGGCAGGCGGCAGGCGGGTTGGCCGGATCCGCCGTGCCATAGGCCAGCAGCACCGCGCCCGGCAGGGCGGCGGGGCGCGGCAGGCTGGCGCAGCCGGGATAGAGCAGCGCCCGCGCCGCGACCGGCGCGGTCAGCGCCGCCGCCGCCCCGGCGCCGAAGCCCAGCACGCCGAGCCGGCCCGGATCGATGCGCGGATCCGCCGCCAGGGCGGCGAGGGCGGCATTCCGCGCCGCCTCCCCGGGCGCTTCCACCAGCAGGTCCAGCGCCGCGATACCGGCGCCGAGAAGTTGGTCGATATAGGCGGCGCTGCGGGCATCCGGGCCCAGCGCGTCGTGCAGCAGCAGCACCGCCGGGAGCTGCGGCCCGGGCCGCGGCGGCAGGGAGAGCAGCCCGGCCAGGTCGCCCCCTGCGCGCAGCATCTCGGAGCTGCCGAAGGCGGCGGGCGGCGTCTCCGCCAACGCCCTGCCGGCCAGCAGGGCTGCGCCGAGGCCAAGAAGCCAGGCGCGCAGGCGCGCCGGTTTGCGATCCCCTCTCCCTCGCATCGCCCCACCCCTCCGCCCGTCCTGGTCGGGGATGGTTCTAGGCGGGCGGTACGCGGGCGAATGTAATCAATGTTACTGGTGCCGGCAGCGTTCCGAATTTCCCGCCGGCGCGCGCCGGCCGGGCGGGAGGATTGTCGGGTATCGGCGCCGGCGCGGCCACCGGCCAGGGCCACCAGGGCCAGGGCATGGGAACGGCCCCGCCGCGGCGGGCCAGCCTGGATTGGCCACGGGGCGGCCGGTCCGTTTTGGCGCTGGACGACCCGCCAGCCCCCGCCCGGCCGTAAGAGGCACGCAGCCGGCGGCCAGCCGCCGCGGCGGCTCAGCCGCGAAAGGGTCCCCGCCAGCAGACCGGCGAGGGGTTTAGAGCAGATCGCCGGAGGGCGGCATCGCCCGGAGGCGTGAAGCTGCTCTACAATCCATAAGCTAGAGCGGGGCGGGTGAGCGCAGCTCAACCGATCCCGCTCCAGCGCATGCCGCCGGGCGGAGGAGAGCCGCCGAGACGCGCCGCAGCCCCTCTTGCGACAGGCTCCTCAGGCCCCTGCCAGGGTCAGCCCCTCCACCCGGAGGGTCGGGCTGTCCGTGCCGCGGCGGAATTGCAGGTCCTCCGCCGCGGTCAGGTGCAGGAACATCTCCTTCAGATTGCCGGCGATGGTGATCTCGCTCACCGGCTCCGCCAGGGCGCCGTCGCGGATCATGAAGCCGGCGGCGCCGCGGCTGTAATCGCCGGTCACACCGTTCACCCCGCTGCCGATCAGCTCCGTGACATAGAGCCCCTCGCGGATATCGGCCATCAGCGCGGCGGGGGAGAGCGCGCCGGGGGCGAGGTAGAGGTTGGTGGTGGCGGGGCTCGGCGGCCCGCCGGTGCCGCGGCTGGCATGGCCGGTGGAAGCCAGGCCGAGCTGCCGGGCGCTGCGCCAGTCCAGCACCCAGCTTCGCAGCATGCCATCCTCCACCAGGGCGAGGCGCCGGCCCTGCATGCCCTCGCCATCGAAGGGGCGGCTGCGCAACCCGCGCGGCCGGGTGGGGTCGTCGATCACCGTCAGCCCGGCGGCCATCACCTGCTGGCCCATGCGGTCCCGCAGGAAGGAGGTGCCGCGGGCCACCGCCGCGCCGTTGATGGCCCCCGCCAGATGGCCGAGCAGGGAGCCGGCGACGCGCGGGTCATACAGCACCGGCAGCTTTGCGGTCTTCGGGCGGGTGGGGTTCAGCCGCGCCACCGCCTTTTCCCCGGCGCGACGGCCGATGGCGGCGGGGTCCTCCAGATCCGCCAGGTGGACGGCGCTGGTGAAATCGTAATCCCGCTCCATGCCGGTGCCCTGGCCGGCCAGGGCGGTGGCGGAGAGGGAATGGCTGGTGCGCTCATAGGCGCCGGCGAAGCCCCGGGAGGTGACGAGGGCGACGGTGGTGCGGCCGTAATAGGCGTCCGCGCCTTCGGAATTGGTCACGCCGGGGACGGCCATGGCGGCGTCCTCCGCTGCCGCGGCGCGGGCGATGAGGTCCTCGGCGCTGGGTTCGGCGGGGTCGGCCAGGTCGAGCGCGGCGAGGCCGGGGCCGTCGGGCGCATCGGCGAGGCCGGCGAAGGGGTCCTCCGGCACCACCTTCGCCATGGCGACGGCGCGCTCCGCCAGGGCGGCGAAGCCGGCGGGCGAGGGATCGGTGGAGGAGACGATGGCCTGGCGCTGGCCCAGGAAGACGCGCAGGCCGAGATCGAAGCCCTCGGCGCGCTCGAGCTGCTCGATCTTGCCGAGGCGGCGGGAGACGGAGAGGGCGGCGCTGCTGACCAGCAGGGCATCCGCCGCCTCCGCCCCGGCCCGGCGGGCGGCGGCGACCAGGGCTTCCAGCGTGTCGAGATGGGGCATGGGCGACTCCGTGCTGCCGGGGAGGGTGAAGCCGGCCCTCCATGGGAGTTCCATAGATCGCGCGGGGGCGGGAACGCCACCCGGCGCGGTCCGGGGGGCAGTGCCGCCCCCCGGAGCTGGGATGAGCGCCTGTCTTAGAGCGTGATCGGCTGAGGTCGAATCGCCCGCAACCGTGAATCACGCGACCGAACAATGAGCTAGAGCGGGGCGGGTGAGCGCAGCTCAACCGATCCCGCTCTAGGCGGGCGGCCCGCCTTGGCCGTCATGCGTTGGGCGTGCTCCTCGCATGAATTCGGCGGACTTGCCGATGCGCGCCGCAACCCCACGCAAAGCCCCTCGCCGATCCGCTGCCGGGATCCCTGGAGCGCGATCGGTTGGGGTCGGACCGTCCGGAACCGTGAATCACGCGACCGAACAAGGAGCCGGAGCGGGCTGCGTGGGCGAAAGCGAACGCATCACGCTCCGGCCGGCAGGTTCAATCTTCGGATCTGAGACCCGGACCGTGGGCCCGGGGCCCGGTCCTGGCGCCGAAAGGGGGCTGGCGGCGCTGCCCCCAACCGGCAGCGCTCCCAGGCTACGCCGCCCCCGCCCGCCGCGCCTGCCACAGGCAGAACTGCGCCCCGAGCCCGCCCACCAGCATCCAGATCGCCGTCGCGATGCCGCTGCCGCTTTCCGTCAGCCCCGCCAGCACGGACATCAGCGCGCCGAACCCCATCTGCAACGCGCCGAGCAGGCCGGAAGCAGTGCCGGCAAGCTGCGGCCGCACGCTGACCGCGGCCGCGATGGCCGGGGGCTGCGTCACGCCATTGCCATAGGCCACCACCGCCATCGGCGCGAAGAACAGCAGCAGGTGCGGCGGCAGCAGCGCCACCACCAGCAGCGCCAACGCCCCGCCCCCCAGGGTGATGGCCGAGCCCAGCCGCAGCATGGGCAGGGTCCCGAAGCGGCGGACGAGGCGGGAGGCGGTGAAGGTCCCCGCGCTCCAGGCCACCGCGATCAGCATCTGCGCGCCGGCATAGACCGGCGCCGGATAGCCCATGCCGGAGATGACGACGAGCGGCGCACCGACCGCGAAGGCGAAGAAGACGGAATTGGACCAGGTGGTGATGCCGCAATAGGCCCGGAAAGCCGGCAGCCGCACGAGTTGGGCATAGGCGCCGAGCAGCCCGGCCAGCCCCGGCAGCGGCACCGGCATCGCCAGGGTCTCGCCGAGCCTTTGCTGCACGGCGGCCAGCAGCGGCAGGGCGAACAGCAGGCAGACCAGCATGTTGGCGCGCCAGCCGAACCATTGCTCCAGGAAGCTGCCGAGCAGCGGCGAGATCATCGGCGCCACCGCCATGGCGGAGCTGACCACGCCGATGACGCTCGCCGCTTCCTCCCGCGGATAGGCATCCCGCACCATGGCACGGCCCAGCACCATGCCGGCGCAGCCCCCCACCGCCTGCAGCACCCTGGCGGCGATCAGCAGCGGGGCGGAGGGCGCCGCGGCCGCCAGGACGGTGCCGAGCAGAAACAGGCCAAGCCCGCCGAGCAGCAGCGGCTTGCGCCCATAGCGGTCGGAGAGCGGGCCGTAGATCATCTGGCCCAGCCCCATGCCCAGCAGGTAGCCGGTGAGGACGAATTGCACCGTGCCGTAGCTGGTGCCGAGCGCAACGGCCAGGGCCGGCATGGTCGGCACCAGGATCTGCATGGTGAAGGGGCCGATCGCGGTCATCGCCACGAGAAGCGCGATGGCGGGCTTGGGCCGGGCCGGCGGGCCGGCGAGCGTTTCAGGAATCACACAGCGAGTTTATGCTGCACCGCGGAATCTGACCAGACGGGGCGGCCGGGCGGGTCTGCCCTGGTTCCGGGCAAGGCGGGTGGCACGGCGAGGTGGCTGCCGGTTTCCGCGGCTGCGGCGCGCAATTTCCCGGCAGCCCCCGGGGGTTTGGCCTATGGGAGGGCGGGGCCGGTTCGCGCCCTTGCGCCGGGGCGGCACGGACCACATCGGCGACACCCGTTGCGGCCGTGCCGCAACCTGGGCCGCAACCTGGCGGCCGGCGGGCCACGGAGCCCCGGGCGGGACGCGGTCGCCGTCGCGCGCGCTGCGCGGTCCAGGCCCATCGCCTGGCGCCGGGGTCGCGCCATTCGGCGGGCGCGCCTCAAACTGGCCGGATTCCGGCCCGCCCCCGCGCCGGCGGCTCATCCCGCCGCGGCGGGCCGCCCGGCGGCGCCCGGCACCAGGCAGGCGGCAATCTCCCGCGCCGCGCGGCGCAGCGCCGCCGGCTCATGCCCGGTGAAGCCCAGCATCAGCCCCTGCAAAGGCGGGGCGGCGAGGTACATCGGGCTGACCGCCCGGGCGATCACCCCACGCCTGGCCGCCGCCGCTGCCACCTCCGTGTCGCGGAAGCCGGGGGCCAGCCGGGCGACCAGCTTCATCCCCTGCTCCGGCGCCTCGGCCGCAAGGCCGGGGATGCCCTGCAAGGCCGCCACCAGCACGTCCCGCGCCGCCCGGTAGCGCTGGCGCATGCGGCGGAGATGCTGGGCGAAATGCCCCTCCGCGATGAAGTCGGTGACGACGCCTTCCACCAGGGCCGGCGGGTGCCAGTCCGAAAGCAGCCTTGCGCCCAGCACCGGCTCCACCAGCGCCGGCGGCAGCACGGCATAGCCCAGCCGCAGCCCGGGGAAGAGCACCTTGCTGAAGGTGCCGATATAGATCACCCGCCCGGCATCATCGATGCCCTGCAGAGCGGCCAGGGGGCGGCCGGCGTAGCGGAATTCGCTGTCGTAATCGTCTTCCACCACGAAGGCGCCGGCCTGGCGGGCCCAGCCCAGCAGCTCCAGCCGCCGCGCCATGGAGAGCACCACGCCGAGCGGGTATTGCGAAGAGGGCGTGACATAGGCGAGGCGGGCCTGCGGCGCCGCGGCAACGCCTTCGGCCACCACCAGCCCCTGGGCATCCACCGGCACCGGCACCAGCGCGGCCCGGGCGGCGCCGAGGGCGGCGCGGACGGCGGGGTAGCAGGGGTCCTCCACCCAGGCCTGGTCGCCCGGCTCCACCAGCACCTTCAGCACCAGGTCGATGGCCTGCTGCGCGCCGGCCGTCACCACGATCTGCTCCGGCGCGCAGCGCACGGCGCGGGCGGCGCGGAGATAGGCGGCGATCGCCTCCCGCAGCCCGGCGCTGCCGCGCGGGTCGGCATAGCCCAGCATGGCGAGGCTGGGGGCCTGGAGGTGCCTGAGCGTCAGGCTGCGCCAGAGCTGGGCGGTGCGCGGGTCCCAGCTCGTCCGGCCGGTGTTGCAGGCGGCGGCGGCGGTGCTGCCGGTGGCGGGCAAGGCAGCGGCGAAGCGGCGCGCAGCGGGGGGCAGGGAAGCGGCGGCGGCCGGGGCGGCGAGCCCGGGGGCGGGGGGCGGCTCCGGCTCCTTCGGCAGGTCGCGGGAGACGAAGCTGCCGGCGCCGACCCGGCCCTCGATGATGCCCTCGGCCAAGAGCTGGTCATAGGCGGCGACCACGGTGTTGCGGGCGAGGCCGAGCCGCGCCGCCAGGGCCCGGCTGGCGGGCAGGCGGGCGCCGGGGGGCAGCCGGCCTTCCAGCACCGCTTGGCGGATGCCGAGATAGACCTGGCGCAGGGCGGGCACGCCGCTGGCGCGGTCGAGGGCGATGAGGAGGGTCTCGGAGAGGTCGGGGCGCATGGTGGCTAGGGGGGAGGTGGGGGCTTCGCCCCCAAACCCCCAGCAGAGGGCGCTGCCCTCTGCACTCCCGCCGGGGCCAGGACCTGGCCCCGTACCCCGGTCTGAGTTTCAGACCCGACGGTCGAACCTGCAAACTCCCACCGGGGTCCGGGGGGTGGTCCACCCCCCGGCGGGGTCCAGGGGCAGCGCTCCTGGCGGGGGCATGGGGGCGGAGCCCCCATCAATGCTGCACGAACACCGCGCAGGGCGCCTCCCGCAGCAGCCGGCGCGTGCTGGTGCCCAGCAGCAGCGCCCGCAGCCCGGTTTTGCCGAAGCCGCCCATCACCAGCAGCCTTGCCGGCAGGCGCGCCGCCTCCGCCAGCAGCAGCTCCGCCGGGTGGCCGCCCACCACCGGCCATTCGGTCACCGCCAGCCCGTGCCGGCGCAGATAGGTGGCGCCCTCCGCCGCCAGGCGCCCGGCCTCCGCCTTGTCCTCGTTTTCCGCCAGCAGCGTCACCGGCGAATCCTCCGCCAGCCCCAGCAGGGCGAAGCTCTGCAAGGCGCGCTGCGCGGGCAGGGAGCCGTCATAGCCCACCAGCACCTGCCCTCCCCCCGGGCCCTGGGCGGGAGCCCCGGGCGGCACCACCAGCAAGGGGCGGGGGCCGTCCTTCAGCAGCGCCTCCACCACCGGGGCCAGCCCGTCCTCGTTCTCCTCCCGCCCCAGCGTGCTGTCGCGGCCGAGCAGGATCAGGTCATGCGTTGCCCCGGCCCGCAGCAGGGCGGGTTCCGGTGCTTCTTCCAGCCGCAGCACGTCATGCGGCAGGGCGCCGCAGGCGGCCTCCGCCGCTTCCAGCGCCGCTGCCGCCTCGGCGTCCAATTGCGCCGCCAGGGCGGCGTTGCGGCGTTCCGCGAAGGCGGCGCCGCCGACCGGGACGGGTTCCTCCGCGTCTCGGCTGTGCGGCCGGTCCAGCACCACGGCCAGGGTCAGCGCCGCGCCCATGCGCCCGGCCAGCGCAATGGCCAGGTCGCGCGCCGCCTGCGCCCCCGGCGTATCGTCCAGCGCCACCAGCAGGCTGCGCAGCATGCTGCCCCTCCTCACCTTGCCTGCGGACGTAATAGCAGGAACAGCGTGGTGCAGATCACCAGGGCGAGGGCGAAGCTGAGCAGCGCCGCCCCTGGTCCGCCCCCTGGTCCGCCCCCGGGTCCCCCCGCGGCGGCGGCCAGCCCGGCCACCACCTGCAGCACCGCCGCGCCGCCGAAGAAGGAGATGTTCTGGGCGGAGAGCGCCCGCCCCGCCTGCTCCGCCGGCACCAGGCCGCGCACCTGGTCGAAGCAGAGGATCTGGAAGGAGATGACGCAGCCGATGAGGAAGAACATCGCCGCGTCATAGGCAGGCGGCAGCCCCCAACCGGCGGGGCCGCCGGCGACCACCGCCGCCAGCATCAGCGCCACGGCGAAATGGCTGCCCGCCAGCAGCAGCACCGGCCGCCCCAGCGCCCGGCCGATGGCGCTGCACAGCACCGGCGCGATGGTCATGGCCAGGGCGAAGCCCAGCAGGATGTTGCCGGCGGCGATCCGGCTGAGCCCCTTCGCCTCCATCAGCCAGGGCCCGCCCCAGAGGCCGCGGATGCCGAACATCACCGCGAAGCTGGCAAAGGCGATGGCCATCAACGGCCGCAGCTTGCGGGAGGCGGCGAGCGCCAGCACCGCCCTGGCATCGTCGAGCAGGCTGGTGCCGGCGGCGCGCACCGGCCGCTCCGCCGGCACGGTGGCGGCGACGGCGAGAAAGGCGAGCAGCGCCAGCCCCGCCGAGACCCAGAAGCCGGCCCGCCAGCCGGAGGCTTCCACCAGGAAGGCCAGCGGGCTGGCGGAGAGCAGCAGGCCGGAATTGCCGAAGGTGAGGATGATGCCGGACCAGATCATGAAGCGCGCCGGCGGCACGGCGCGGACGGCGAAGGTCATCGGGCACATCAGCATGCCGGCGCAGCCGAAGCCGAGCAGCGCCTGGGCCAGCACCATGGCGGCGGCGGTGGGGGCCAGGGCGGCCAGCACCGCGCCGCTGCCGGCGATGGCCAGCAGCGAGAGCGAGGTGCGGCGCACGCCGAAGCGGTCCAGCGCCGCGCCTACCGGCACCATGCCGAGGGCGAAGGCCAGGGGGTAGATGCTGGTCAGCAGCCCCAGCCCTTCCGGCGAGAGGATGAGGTCCCGCTGCAGCACATCGGCCGCCAGGGCGGGAATCGAGCGCACGGCATTGGCGAAGACATGGCCGAGCGTCAGCGCCAGCAGGGGCACTGCGTATCCGCCGCGTTGCGGCAAGCTTTCCTCCGAACCCGTTTCGTGCCGACGTCGCGGCTTGGCGCCCATTGGCCGGCAGCGGGACGGCGCGGTCAAGCCCGGGCGTGCGCCCGGATGCGGGGAGCGCAGCGCGATGGCCGAACCGCGCTGCCTGATGTCCTGACGCGGCTTTGCCGCGTCAGGCTGTGCTGCATGCTGATCGGGAGGGATTCACCGGGGCCCCCATGGCGTTGCGCAGCAACGTCATGGGGATCAGGTCATGGGGATCTAGTTGCGGAACAGCTTCCCGGGGTTGAGGATGCCCTTGGGGTCGAAGCTCTGCTTGATGCCGCGCATCACGGCGAGCGCCTCGGCACCATGCTCCTCTTCGAGGAATTCCCGCTTGCCGAGGCCGACGCCATGCTCGCCGGAGCAGGTGCCGCCGAGCGCCAGGCCGCGCGCCACGATCTTCTTGTCCAGCTCCCAGGCGCGGTCGAGGCCGGCCGGGTCCGCGGGGTCGAACAGGATCACCTGATGGAAATTGCCATCCCCCACATGCCCGACGATGCAGGTGGTGAGGCCGGAGGCGATGGCATCCTCCTTCGCGCCGACGATGGCATCGGCCAGCTTGCTGATCGGCACGCAGACATCCGTGGTGATGCCGCGCATGCCGGGGATGAACTGCACCGCCGCCCAATAGGCGTCATGCCGCGCCTTCCACAGCCGGTTGCGCGCCTCTGCATCGGTCGCCCAGGAAAAACCCTCGCCGCCGAGATCGGTGGCGATCGCCTCCACCGCCTCCGCCTGCTCCTGCACGCCCCGCTCCGTGCCATGGAATTCCAGGAACAGCGTCGGCGCCGGGCGGAAGCCCTCCAGCTTGGAGTACTTGATGCAGGCTTCCATCTGGTCCGCATCCAGCAGCTCGATCCGCGCCACGGGAATGCCGGACTGCATGGTGAGGATGGTGGTGTTCACCGCCGCGGCGAGGTCGGGGAACTGGCACACCGCCGCCGACATCGCCTCCGGGATGCCGTGCAGCCGGAGCCGCACCTTGGTGATGATGCCGAGCGTGCCCTCGGAGCCGATGAAGAGCCGCGTCAGATCATAGCCGTTGGAGGCCTTGCGCGCCCGGCCGCCGGTGCGGATGACGCGGCCATCCGCCAGCACCACTTCCAGCCCCAGCACATTCTCCCGGATCGTGCCGTAGCGCACCGCATTGGTGCCGGAGGCGCGCGTGGCGCACATGCCGCCGATGGTGCAGTGGCTGCCAGGATCGACCGGGAAGAACATCCCCTGGTCGCGCAGGAATTCGTTGAGAAGCTGCCGCGTGACACCAGGCTCGATCAGGCAGTCCATGTCCTCGGCATTCACCTCCAGCACCCTGGTCATGCGCGAGAGGTCGAGCGAGATGCCCCGCCGCACCGGGTTCACATGCCCTTCCAGGCTGGTGCCGGCGCCGAAGGCCACCACCGGCACGCCATGCTGATGGCAGAGGGCGAGGATTTGGCTCACCTCCTCCGTGCTTTCGGCGAAGGCGACGGCATCCGGCAGGGTTGCCGGGGTCTGGTCCTCGCCGCGGCTGTGCTGCTCCCGCACCGCCTGGGCGGTGGAGAGGCGATCCCCGAGGAATTCTCGCAGCGCGGCGATGACGGTGTCCACCGGGCGAGGCGTGATCGTGTTCATGGGGAGTTCCTCATCCCGCCCTTGCGGGGCTGTCAAGCATTCCGCGTCAGCGGGCAGGTCAAACCTCCCGCGCCAGCGGGCAGGTAAGACAATGCGGGCCGCCGCCGCCCGCGGTAAACAGCGAAAGCGGCGGGTCCAGCACCGTCAGCCCCTCCGCCCGCAGCGCGGCGTTGAGGTCGCGGCTTTCGGCCGCGGAGATCACCTGCCCCTCCCCCAGCGCCAGGATGTTGCAGCCAAGCTGCATGGCGGCGCGATAGGGCACGTCCAGGCAGCGAATGCCGTGCGCCGCCAGCCAGGCGACGAAGCCGGGGTCCAGCACGTCCAGGCAGGCCACCGCCAGCCCGGGCGCGGCCAGGCAGAACAGCACGTCGAGATGCAGGAAATGCTCATCGAACGGCTCGACCCGCACCTCCCAGCCCTCCGCGCGCAGCCAGGCGGCAAGCTGCTCCGCCCCCGCGAGATCGGTGCGGCCGCCGCTGGCGCCGATGACGGCAAGGCCGGGACGGAGGATATGGAAGTCGCCCCCCTCCAGCGTCCCCGCCGAGCTCTTCCGCCAGAAGCGGGAGCCGTGATCCTCATGCCAGTCGATCAGATACGCGTATTCGCCCCGCCGCTGCGGCCGTTCGAGCTGGCAGAGCACCGGACCGCGATGCGTCACCACCACCGAATCGCGGGTGTAGACCATGTAGGGCAGATGCGGCTGGGGTGGCAGCACATGGACCTTGGCGCCGCCCTGCTCCAGCGCCGCCACCAGCTCCCGGTGCTGGGTTTGCAGGCCCAGCAGGTCCGGCTCTCCGCCCGCCGCCAGGGTGCGGCGGGCGATGCTGTTGGTCGGCAGCCAGCGGTAATGGTCCGGCGGGCAGACCAGCACCTCAAGCAGTCGGCCGGTTTCGGAGGCGACGGTCCATTCGGGCATGGGCGAAGCGTGCCGCGCGGTGGCGGGCGCGTCCAGCCACCGCCGCCGGCGGGCAGCCATCGCTACGAGCGCGACGACCATTCCCACCGGCAGGACAGCCTCTCCTGCCGGCGGGGCAACCACCCCACAGGCGAGACAGCCCCACCGAGCCGTCCAGCCACCCCCACGGGCCATCTAGCCACCCCAACCCTTGACCCCACCCCGCCCCCGTCCTATCGCTACCCTCCGGTGGCACCCGCCACCCCTCGCGATTTGTCCGGCCAGCTTGCGGCGAGGTCCTCCGGGCACCCCTCACCAGGGGTGAAAACAAGCGCGCTAAACGGCCGAGGGATGGCGCCCGCCATCCCCCGCCCCGCCTAGGGGGCCGGACGCCGTGCGTTTGCAAGGTGCCCGTGATGTCCAAGACCCTGCCCAACCGCCCGCTCCGCCCCGCCACACTGCTGGTCCGCGGCGGCACCAGCCGCAGCAACCATGACGAGACGGCCGAGGCGCTCTTCCTCACCTCCGGCTTCGTCTATGAAAGTGCCGAGCAGGCCGAGGCGACCTTCGCCGGCGGCGTGCAACATTTCCAGTATTCCCGCTTCGGCAACCCGACGGCGACGATGCTGGAGCAGCGCCTGGCCGCGCTGGAAGGGGCGGAGGCCTGCCGCCTCACCGCCACCGGCATGGCTGCGGTGCATGCCGCCATGCTGTCCCACCTGAAGGCCGGGGACCGGGTGGTGGCGTCGCGCGCCCTGTTCGGCTCCTGCCACTGGATCGTCTCCACCCTGCTGCCGCGCTACGGCATCGAGGGCGTGTTCGTCGACGGCGGCGACCTGGCGCAGTGGGAGGCGGCGCTGGCGAAGCCCGCCGCGCTGGTGCTGCTGGAGACGCCCTCCAACCCGATGCTGGAGCTGGTGGACCTGCCGGCGGTGGCGAAGCTGGCGCACCGGGCCGGCGCGCTGGTGGTGGTGGACAACGTCTTCGCCACGCCGCTGCTGCAGAAACCGCTCACCCTCGGCGCCGACGTCGTCGTCTATTCCTGCACCAAGCACATGGACGGCCAGGGCCGCGTGCTGGGCGGCGCCGTGCTGGGCAGCAAGAAATGGGTGGAGGATGTGCTGCAGCCCTTCATCCGCAACACCGGCCCCTCCATCAGCCCGTTCAATGCCTGGGTGATCCTGAAGGGGCTGGAGACGCTGCATCTGCGCGTGCCGGCCATGTGCCGCAGCGCCGCCGCCATCGCCGAATTCCTCGGCGGGCGGCAGGAGGTGGCGCGCGCCCTCTACCCCTTCGCTGCAAGCCACCCGCAGCACGCGCTGGCGAAGCGGCTGATGGCGGATGGCGGCACGCTGGTGACCTTCGACCTGAAGGGCGGCAAGGAGGCAGCCTTCCGCTTCTGCAACGCGCTGCAGGTGATCGACATCTCCAACAACCTCGGCGATTCCAAGTCGCTGGTCACGCATCCGGCGACGACCACGCATATGCGCATCGGCGCGGAGGAGCGGGCGAAGCTCGGCATCACGGATGGCACGATCCGCTTGTCGGTCGGGCTGGAGGATGTGGCGGACCTCATCGAGGACCTCGGCGCGGCGCTGGACGCCATCTAGTGTCCTGCCCGCGCAGTTCGCTGGATTTCCAGCGAACGTAGCGAACCAGCAGGCCACTGAAAACACAAGCTAGCGCCCCACGGCGTCGCCGCGCCGCCGCGGCGGGCCTGGGAGGCGGGTGACGACCGCGCCTCGCACAGCCTGTCGCGGCGAAGCCGCTGCAGGATAACGGGGGGCCGGTTCTGCTTGCGGCCTCGGTCCATCCCCACCCCGGCCCTCCCTCGCCAGCGGGGGGAGGGCGGCGTCCGTTCCTCGCCTGCGAAGGCGCTTGCATGCGCCTTCGCACCCTCGAAGCCGACCCTTCGCGAACGCCATGGTGCCGAGCTCAGGTCAAGGACTTCGCCGCGCGAAGCGCGGCGCCGCTGCGCCGCAGCCTTGACCTGAATTCGGCACCATGGCCGGGGCTTGAGCCGCGCTCGATCGCGCCGGAGGAGCGCCTCCGGCGGGACGTCGAGCGCCCAGCAGGCACGCCCCGCCGGAACGGCCAGCGGAAGCGGGAGGCCACGCGCAACTGGCGCCCACCCGTCCCGCCATGGCAGGCTGCCGCCCGGGAGACACCACACATGGCACTCGATCTCTGGGCGGCGTTCCTCGCCGCTTCGACCGCCCTGCTATTGATCCCTGGGCCGACCATTTTGCTCGTCATCGGCCAGTCCCTCGGCGGCGGGCGCCGGGCAGCGCTGCCGCTGGTGGCCGGCGTGGCGCTCGGCGACCTCACCGCCATGTCGCTCTCGCTGGCCGGGCTCGGTGCCTTGCTCGCCACCTCGGCCACCCTCTTCACCGCGCTGAAATGGGCCGGCGCCGCCTATCTCGTCTGGCTCGGCGTGACGCTCTGGCGCGCCCCCGTGGCCGCCGCGGCGCCGCCGCCCGCCCCGCCGCGCCGTGCCTTCCGCACGGCCTGGCTGGTCACCGCGCTGAACCCGAAGAGCATCGCCTTCTTCGTCGCCTTCGTCCCGCAATTCCTGGACCCGGCCCGCCCCTGGCTGCCCCAGGCGGCGATCATGGTCGCCAGCTTCGTCACCCTCGCCGCGCTGAACGCGCTGGGCTACGCGCTGCTCGCCACCCGCCTTTCCGCCGCGGTGGCGCGGCCGGGGCTGCGGCGCGGCGTCAACCGCCTCGGCGGCACCGCGCTGGTCGGCGCCGGCCTCGCCACGGCGCGGAGCTGACCGCCATGGCCCGCGGCCCCGACCCCTATACGGAGGTAACGCGCAACATCCGCGTCTCCGTCCGCACCTTCTACCTGGCCGACCAGTCGGCGCCGGAGCGCAGCCATTTCGTCTGGGCCTATCGCGTCACCATCGCCAATGAGGGGCGGCAGACCGTGCAGCTCCTGCAGCGCACCTGGCTCATCACCGATGCGCTCGGCCGCACCCAGCGGGTGCATGGCGATGGCGTGGTGGGGGAGCAGCCGGTGCTGGAGCCCGGGGAGAGCTTCGAATACACGTCCGGCACGCCGCTCGCGACCTCTTCCGGCTTCATGCGCGGCCTCTATCACATGGTGGAGCACGGCTCCGGCGAGCAGTTCGACGTGCTGATCCCCGGCTTCAGCCTGGACAGCCCCGACGAGCCGCATCGGCTGCATTAGCGGCGCTCCCCCCCCCGGGGGTCCAAGCTCCCACCGGGGTCCAGGGAGGGGTCCCCTCCCCCGGCGGGGGTGCAGGGGCAGAGCCCCTGCCGGCGGTCCGGGGGCGGAGCCCCGCCCCCTGATGGCAAGTTCCTTAACCCACGCCCCCTAGGCTCCGCCGCCGGAACCAGAAGGACCCCGGCCCCGGTGCCTCGCCCATCCCGCAGCCAGCAGCCGGCCATGCCTGCCGGGATGGGCCTGCCCGCCGAGGCTCCGCGCGGCGGCGCGCTCGGCCTGCGCGCGCGGCTGATTCTCGCTTTTCTGTCCATGGCCCTGCTGGTCCTGCTGAGCTGCGGCGCCACCAGCATCTATGTCCAGCGCGGCCAGGCCCGGCTGCGCCTGCTGGCGGAGATCGCCACGCCGCTGCGCAGCGAGAGCGCGGAGCTGCGGCTGACGGCGCAGCGCATGCAGGCGACGCTGATGGCCGCCCTGGCCGGCAACGACACGACGGATGAGGAGCTGCAATCCCAGCTCGCCGCCTTCGAGGCGTTGCGGCGGGGCAGCGAAGCGGGGCTGGAACGCCTCGGCAGCCTTGCCGCGCGCTCCGGTGCCGCCCTGCCGCTGGACCACGCCTTGGCCACCACGGCGGAGGTGATCCGGCTGATGACCGACATCGTCGCTGCCCATCGCCAGCGCCTGGCGGCGGCGCAGCGGCAGCAGGAGAAGCTGCGGGCCTATCGCGAGGAGCTGGGCCTGCTGCGCGCCGCGGTGGGGCCCTATCTGGGCGACACCGCCCGGGCCATGGCCGCGCTGGCCAGCCGCATGCGCCAGGCCGCCGCTGCCGGCACCGGCGCCGCAGCGGCGGAGCTGGCGCTGGCCGATGCCATGTCCGGCGCCATTCACCCGGTGCTGCCGGCGGCGGGGGAGGTGATGGAATCCCGCCTCGCCCTCAACGCCCAGCTCGACCTGACGCTCGGCCTCGCCGAGGCGGAGGCGCCGCCGGCGCAGCTCACCAGGCTGCTGGAGCTGCGCCGCCGGGCGGCGGCGGCGGCGGCGCTGCTGCTGGCCCGGCTGCGGGATGCCGCCGCCCACATGCCGCGCGACCCTGCCCGGGAGGCGGCGCTGCTGCAGGTGATGGAACGCCTGGACGCGCTGGTCTTCGGCGATGACGGCGTGCTTGCGCAGCACCGGCAGGCGCTGGCGTCGGCGGCGATCGTGACGCAGCGGGAGAAGGCGCTGCGCCAGGCCGACGACCATCTGGCGGACGCCCTGGCCAGCACCTCCATGCTCGCCGAGCAGCTCGAGGAGCATGCCTGGCAGGAGACCGAGGGCGCGGTGCGCCAGACGCTCTTCGCCCTCGGCGCCAGCGGCCTGGGCGGGACGCTGCTTGCCGTGCTGCTCGGCATCTTCTTCACCCGCCGGCTGCTGCGGCCGCTGACCCGGCTGGAGGAGGCAGTGCGCAACGTCTCCGAGGGCCGGCTGGACGCGCGGCTGGACCGCGCCGGGCGACGCGACGAGGCGGAGGCGATGGCCGCCAGCGTGCTGGACCGCGTCGCCCATCTGGCGACGCATGACAGCCTGACCGGCCTGCCCAACCGCGCCCTGTTCCGGGACCGGCTGGACCAGGCCCTGGCCCAGGCAAGGCGCCAGGACGCCACCATCGTGGTCCACTGCATCGACCTCGACCGGTTCAAGGAGGTGAACGACACGCTGGGCCATGCCGCCGGCGACCTGCTGCTGACCCAGGTGGCGACGCGGCTGAATGCCTGCATCCGGGAGACGGACACGCTGGCCCGCCTCGGCGGCGACGAATTCGCCGTGGTGCAGTGCGGCGCCATCCCGCCCGCCGAGGTGGAGGCCCTGGCCCGGCGCATGGTGGAGGTGCTGGCCGAGCCCTTCGACCTCAACGGCCACCAGGCGATCATCGGCACCAGCATCGGCATTGCCCTGCGCCAGGGGGCGGAGGCGCTGATCGACCCCGCCCTGCTGCTGCAGGAGGCGGATGTGGCGCTCTATCAGGCGAAGGATGCCGGGCGCGGCACCTGGCGCTTCTTCGCCGCCGAGATGAACGCCAGGCTGCAGGCGCGGAAGGCGCTGGAGGCGGATCTGCGCCGCGCCTTGGCGGAGGGCCAGTTCAGCCTGCACTACCAGCCGCAATTCGACCTGGCGCAGGGCCGGCTGGTGGGGGCGGAGGCGCTGCTGCGCTGGAACCACGAGCTGCGCGGGGCGCTGCTGCCGGAGCAATTCATCCCCCTGGCGGAGGAGACCGGGCTGATCGGCCCGATCGGCGCCTGGGCGCTGGCCGAGGCCTGCCGCCAGGCGGCGCGCTGGCCCGGCCTGCCGCGCATCGCGGTGAACATCTCCTGCGGCCAGTTCCGCCGCGGCGGCTTCGTCGCCATGGTGGAGCGTACTCTGCGCGAGACCGGCCTGCCGCCGCAGCGGCTGGAGCTGGAATTGCCGGAAGCCCTGCTGATGGCGGATGCCGAGGCGACGCTCGCCGCCCTGGCCCGGCTGCGGGGGCTGGGGGTGAGCATCGCGCTGGATGAATTCGGCACCGGCAGCTCCAGCCTCGGCACGCTGCGGCGCTTCGCCTTCGACCGTATCAAGATCGACCGCTCCTTCATCCGCGGGCTGGGGACGGATCGGGAGGCGACGGCGATCATCCGCGCCGTGCTGGGGATGAGCCGGGCGCTCGGCATCCGCGCCCAGGCGGGCGGGGTGGAGGATGCGCAGCAGGCAGCCATGCTGGCCGGCGAGGGCTGCGACGAGGCGCAGGGGTTTCTGTACGGCCGGCCGGTGGGCGCGGCGGAATTCGGCGCGCTGCTGCCGGGGCTGGTGCCGGCGGCGGGCTGAGGAATGGGGGCTTCGCCCCCAAAACCCCCAGCAGGAGCGCTGCCCGTTGGCGGCAGCGCCGCCAACCCCCGCCGGGGAGGCGAGCGCCTCCCCGGGACCCCGGCCTGAGTCTGCCGGTTGAACCAGCCACCTCCCTCCTCCAACCCGCGGAGGGGGTGGGGGCGCAGGGCCGAGCCGCGGCCGCCCGGTTTCCGTCAGAACCCGACCTTGTCGCCGCCCTTCAGCTTGAGGATCTCGCGCGCCTCGGCCGGCGTGGCGATCTCGAGGCTCAGCTCCTCCAGGATGCGGCGGATCTTCGCCACCTGCTCGGCATTGCTCTTCGCCTGCTGGCCGCGGCCGATCCACAAGGAGTCCTCCAGCCCCACGCGCACATTCCCGCCCAGCATCCCCGCCATGGTGGTGAAGGGCATCTGGTTGCGCCCCGCCGCCAGCACGGACCAGACGTAATCCTTGCCGAACAGCCGGTCCGCCGTCTCCTTCATGAAGAGCAAATTGCGCGGCTCCGCCCCGACGCCGCCCAGGATGCCGAAGATGGTCTGGGTGAAGAGCGGCGGCTCCACCACCTTGCGGTCCAGCATATGCGCCAGGTTGTAGAGATGGCCGACATCGTAGCATTCGAATTCGAAGCGCGTGCCGTGGCCCTTGCCCAGCCGCTCCACGATCTGCTCGATGTCCTTGAAGGTGTTGCGGAAGATGAAATCCGTGGTGCCTTCGAGGTAAGGCCGCTCCCACTCGTACTTGAATTGCTTGATGCGGGCGGCACTGCCGGAGATGTTGAAATTCATGCTGCCCATGTTGAGCGAGCACATCTCGGGGCTCGCCTTGAGCGGCGCCGCCAGCCGCTCATCCACCGTCATGCCGAGGCCGCCGCCGGTGGTGATGTTGATCACCGCATCGGTGCTCTGCTTGATGACGGGCAGGAATTGCATGAACACCGCCGGGTCCGGCGTCGGGCGGCCATCCTTCGGGTCCCGCGCATGCAGGTGGATGATGGCGGCGCCGGCCTCCGCCGCGGCGATCGACTGCTCGGCGATCTCGGCGGGCGTGATCGGCAGGTAATCCGACATGCTGGGGGTATGGATGGCGCCGGTGACGGCGACGCTGATGATGACCTTGGACATGGGCGCTTCTCCTCCGGACCGCAGGGGGAGTTAATCCACTGCGCCTCTCCCCGTCCAGCGAGGCACGCCGGGCGGGGCCGGATGAGTCAGGGCCTGCTGCGATAGGTCCCGGCAGCGGATCGGCGAGGGATTTTGCGCCCTGGCCAGGGTCGCGGCGCTGCCGCGACGGCGCCGGCCGATGCTGGTGGCATCGGCAAACCCGCGGATGCCATACGAACAGCATGCCGGCGCGTGACGCCAGGGCGACGAGACCGCGCCGCAGAGCCTTTGCGGCAGGCTCTCAGCTCGCCTCTCGCGCCGCGGGGGGCTTCTGGCGTGCCGCCTGCCGCAGCCCGAGGAGCAGGGCCCCGGCCGGCAGCAGGAGCAGCCATCCGCTCGGCTCAGGCACGCCGACCGGTTGCGTCGGCTCGGCCGCGCCAGGCGGCGTCCCAGGGCCGGGCGTGGTGTCGGCGGAGCCTGGCCCGGCCCCGTCGGGCAGCATGCCCCCCGGCGGGCTGGCATAGGGCGGCATGCCTCCCGGCAGGCTGGCATAGGGCGGCGCGTCCCCTGGCAGGCTGGCATGGGGCGGCAGCGCCCCTGCGCCCCCCCCGGCAAGGGCCGGCCAGGCGTTCTCCGGCCAGGTGGAACGGCCCGCCAGGGCGCCGAGGCCACCACCCCCCAGCCCCGCCAGGTCGAAGGGGATCAGGCCATGGGGCTCGGCGGCTACCGGCCGGGTTTCGGCGAGGGGGGGCGGGGGCGGCGCCAGAACCAATGGCGCCCCCGCGGCGCAGGCCAGAACCCAGACGACCGGCCGGCGCGCATGCCTGACCACCGCGCTGCCGGTGAGGCTGCGCCGGACGCCGCGGCTGGCCACGCCCCGCCGTACCACCCTGGCAGCGGCCAGGGCGGGACGCAGGACGCAATTGGCGAATATCGTCGGCACGGTTGCATTCCCATCCGAAAGCGTAGCGAATTTTCATATCTATCACGCGACTAATGGGCTGCATCTCAAAAAAGATCAAGATCGGGCATGGCGCTCGTCATCCTTCGACCGCCCCGACGGGCGACGCCTTTCCCTCCCATGCCGCCGCGCCCCTGCCCGGGGGCGGGAGGGGGCGGCATCCTGCCTTCGGTGCCCGGCCATGGGCGAATCGCGCCTGCCCGCCCGATACCCGCACGGACGCCAGGCCATTCGGGCTGCCCCGGCACGCTGGCAGATGCCGCACCCCGGCTCCCTGGGGCCGGATGCGGATGAGCCATCGGCGGATCACCGCCGCCGATGACAACTTCTCCAGGGCGAGGTCTTCCCGTCGCCTCGGGGCCAGGCGAGGATGCCGGGGTGAGCGATCTGCTGTCCGCGCTGCCGGAAGGCCCGGCCCTGACCTGGCTGCTGGTGGCGGCCCTGGCCGGCGGGCTGGCCCGCGGCTTTTCCGGCTTCGGCGCGGCGATGATCTTCATCCCCCTCGCCTCCATCGGCCTTGGCCCGCGCGTGGCGGCGCCGCTGATGCTGGCGATGGAATCCGTCGCCATCGCGCTGCTGACGCCGGGGGCCTGGAAGCTGGCGGACCGCCGCCAGGTCGGGGTGATGGCGATCGGCTCCGCCCTCGGCACGCCGCTCGGCGCCCTGGCCCTGGCGGCGGCGGATCAGCAGGCGCTGCGCTGGGGGGTGGCGGCGCTGATCCTGGCGATGCTGGGGCTGCTCGCCTCCGGCTGGCGATTCCGCGGGCGGCCGAGCGACCCGGTGACGGTCGGCGTCGGCGTCGCCGGCGGGGTGCTGGGCGGCATCGCTATGGTGAGCGGGCCGCCGATCATGGCCTATCTGCTGGGCCAGCCGGGCAATGCGCGGCAGATCCGCGCTTCCTTCGCGCTGTACCTGGCGGCGGCCTCGGGGCTGATCGTCATCGCCTATGCCGCGACGGGGCTGCTGCGCGCCAGCCTGGTGCCGCCCTTTCTGATCGGCGCGCCGGTCTATGCGCTGGGCATCTGGGGCGGCACGCGGATGTTCGGCCTGGCCAGCGACCGGGCCTTCCGCCTGGCCTGCTACGGCATGATCGCGGTGGCGGCGCTGCTGGGGCTGCCGGTGTGGGATGGGCTGTGGCGGTAGGGCAGCGGCGCGCTTCGGATAGGGCAGCCCCACAGGGACACCTGCCTCCACCCCGACCCTCCCCCGCCAGCGGGGGAGGGAGATACCGCGCCACCCCCGCTGGCGGGAGAGGATGGGGGTGGACCAACCTTGGGCGTGAGCCCTCACTCACCCCGCGAAATACACGTCGTCATAGCTGGCATGCGCGCTCATTCCCAGCGTCACCAGATTCTGCACGCGCTTGTCGGCGATGGTGGGGAAGGCCAGCTCGTGAATCCACACCTGCGGCACCTCCTCCACGAGAATCCGCTGCACCTCGCGGAAGGCCTCCCGCCGCACCGCCGCGTCGCCGCTGGTCCGCGCCTTCTCGAACAGCGCGTCCACCTGCGGGTTCGAGTAGCCGCCGGTATTGGTGAAGGTCACCTTCTGGATGTTGCTGCTGACATAGGTCCGCTCCACCCCGAGCGTCGGGTCGCCGAATTGCGAGACCCAGTTGATGCTCGTCTCATACTCCCACTGCCCGATGCGCTGCGCCCAGGAGCCAGCATCGGTGGTCTCGAGCTGGAAGTCGATGCCGATGCGCGCCATGGCCTGGCGCAGATATTCGGAAAGCCGCGTCCACACCTCGCCATAGGGCAGCACCAGATGCTTCAGGCTGAAGCGCACGCCATTGGCGCCGGCGCGGTAGCCGGCGGCGTCCAATAGCTGCTGCGCCGCGCGGATGTTGTGCGCCGGCAGGGCGATGGAAGGATCGTAGAAGCGGGTGGAGGAAGCCAGCGGCCCGGTGCAGGGCTTGCCGACGCCGAACCACAGCCGGTTGACGATGAAATTCCGGTCGATGGCGAGGCTCATCGCCTGCCGCACCCGCTTGTCCTCCAGCGGCTTTACCCGGTGGTTCAGCTCGATCCAGGAGATGGGCTGGGAGAATTCCCAGCCATCGGTGCGCACGCTCATATTCGGCAGGGCGCGGAAGCGCGGCAGGTCGAAGGGCTCGATATCGTTCGCCAGCGCCGCCTGCACCTGGCCGTTCTGCAAGGCGAGCGCCCGGCTCTGGCTGTCCGGGATGATGCGGAAGATGACGCTGTCGAGATAGGGCTGCCCGGGGCGCCAGTACTGATCGAACCGGTCGAGCCGGATGAAATTGCCGCGCTGCCATTCGGCGAGGCGGAAGGGGCCGGTGCCGATGGGAGCCTGCACCGCCGGCGCCTGGCGGAACTCCCGCCCCTCGAACAGATGCTTCGGCACGATGCAGCAGGCGGTGGCGGAGAACATCAGCAGGAAGGGCTCGAAGGGCTGGGAGAGCACCAGCCTCACCGTCAGCGGGTCCGGCGCCGAGGCTTCCTTGATCAGCCCGAAGATCGTCCGGGTGCGCGGCGAGAGCTGCATGTGGAATTGCATGATGGAGAACAGCACGTCCTCCGCCGTCATCGGCTGGCCGTCGTGGAACTTCACGTTCTCCTGCAGGCGGAAGGTGTATTCGCGGCCGTCCTCGCTGACCGACCAGCTCTTCGCCAGCTCCGGCAGCGGTTCCAGGCTGTGGGTGTAGCGCAGCAGCCCCTGGAAAATCTTGGTGGCGGCGACCTGGGTCGGCCCCTGGTTGTTGACGCCGAGGGCGAGGATCGGCGGCTCCGGCACCAAGGTGAGTTGCAGCGTGCCGCCGCGGCGCGGGGCGGGGGCGGGTTGGGCCAGGGCCGCGCGATGAAAGCCCGGCGGCAGCAGGGCGGTGGTCAGGGCGCCGCCAAGGGCGGCGCGACGGGAAACACGCATGGGCAGCTCCTTCCGCAAGGCGGGGCGGACGGTGCCGGGGCGCGCGGCGCCTTGGCGCAAGGCCAGGGCCGGACCACCAGATGCGCATGAGCATCCTGCACGCCCGCTGCTCGCTGCCGGTGCAGGCGCTTCTCCCGGAGAATGGCGCGGGGTCTTGCCCCGGCGCGAGGGGAAGGTGGCGCAGGGTTCATCTGGCCGTCAAGCGGCGTCCAGATGTTGGAGCTCTGCCTCCCAACCCGCGACAGAGGGCGCCGCGCTCTGCACTCCCGCCGGGGGGGAAGGCTTCCCCCGGGACCCCCGCCATAAGTCTGCTGGTCCGACCGTCGGGTCCGAACCTCACACCGGGGTGGGGAGGGTTGCCGGCGCTGCCGGCAACCACCGGCGGGGTCCAGCGGCAGCGCCCCTGGCGGGGGTTCCGGGGCGGAGCCCCCATGGCTCCTCCGCGCAATTCCGCGCAGGATGCGCCGGCAGCAGGAGGCGAGCATGGCCGAAGCCTACAACCCCACAGAGTTCCGCGCCCTCACCTGGCACGATCATCTGGCCGCCTTCCGCGACGGCACGGACACCCCCCGCGCCTATCTGGAACGCTGCCTCGCCACCATCGCCGCGCGGGAGCCCGTGGTGCAGGCCTGGGCGACGATGAACATCGATGGCGCCCGCGCCGCCGCCGATGCCAGCAGCGGCCGCTGGCAGGCCGGCACGCCGCTCTCGGCCATCGACGGGCTGCCGATCGGCATCAAGGACCTGCTGGAAACCCGCGACATGCCGACCGAGATGGGCTGCCGCGGCTATAAGGGCCATTTCCCCAAGCGCGACAACGCCGCGGTCTGGGCGCTGCGCCAGGCCGGCGCGGTGGTGCTGGGCAAGACCGTCACCACGGAGCTCGGCGGCAGCCATCCGGGGCCGACCACCAACCCCTTCAATCCGCGCCACACGCCGGGCGGCTCCTCCTCCGGCTCCGCCGCCGCCGTCGCTGCGCGGATGGTGCCGGCGGCGATCGGCACGCAGGTCGGCGGCTCCATCATCCGTCCCGCCGCCTTCTGCGGCAATGTGGCGCTGAAGCCGAGCCAGGGCGGCCTCCATCGCGGCGAGCGCCAGACCACCAGCATGAGCACCCATGGCGTCCATGCCGGCAGCATCGAGGACATGTGGCAGGTGGCGATCGAGATCGCCGCGCGCTGCGGCGGCGACCCCGGCCGGCCCGGGCTGCAAGGCCCACGCACCCCGCCCGCTTCGCAGCGGCCGGTGCGGCTGATCGTGATGGAGAGCGAGGGCTGGGCCGGGCTGGACGCCGCCAGCAAATCGGCTTTCGAGGCGCTGCTGGCGCGCATCGCCGATGCCGGGGTGGAGCTGCTGCGGCGCGGCGACCATCCGGCGATCGAGGCCTTCGAGCAGGGCATTGCCGAGGGCCGTGCCCTCTCCACCGCGATCACCGGCTGGGAGAATCGCTGGTACCAGCGCGCCCTGCTGGATGCCGACCCGGAGGCGATCAGCCCGCGCGCCCGCGGCCTGCTGGAGCGCGCGGAGGCGATGTCCCCGCGCGACTACCAGGCGGCGCTGGCGAAGCGGGAGGAGGCGCAGCTTCGCCATGCGCGGCTGGCCGGGCTGGCGGATGCGATCATCAGCCTCGCCTGCCCCGGCCCGGCGCCGGTGTGGGAGGGGGACAAGCCCGGCCAGCCGCTGGCGCCGCGGCCGACGGGGGATGCGGTGTTCAACATTCCCTCCTCGCTGCTCTGGGCGCCGGTGGTGACCGTGCCGCTGCTGGCGGTGGGCGGGCTGCCGGTTGGGGTGCAGGTGATGGGGCAATACCAACAGGATGCGCGGGTGACGGCGCTGGCGCGCTGGCTGCTGGAGAACATCCCGCCGCTGGCAGCCTAGCAGGCCGCTGACAAAGGAAATCGGACGGCACCGACGCAACCTTGTTTCGCGTCACGCCGCCGATGCGCATAGCTGATTCGCGACGCACCTTCCCTCGATTCCTTCGGATTCCGTTGCGATGCCGAGAGACTTTTTCAGCAGCCTGCTAGAGCAGATCGCCGGAGGGCGGCATCGCCCGGAGGCGTGAATCTGCTCTACAAGCCATAAGCTAGAGCGGCTTCACCTCGCCTGTGCTCGGTGAACCCGCTCCAGCTTCTTGTTCTGTCGCATTCCGAGTCGTCCGGCGATGCCGCCGGACTTGAAAATGGTCGGGTGTCCTGCCCGCGCACCCGTTGGCTTGCCGGGGAACGGGGCGGGCAGGCGGGCCACTGGCCAGTGTCCCGTGCCGGGGGCGCCGGATTTCGGCGCCGGGATACTTCAGGCCAGGCGGGATTGCCTGGCAAAAGCGTTTACAGAACAACGGCCTGGGCCGGATTCACCAGCCCGGATCGCGCCAGCCCGCGCCCCCGCCCGCGCTTCCGGGATTGATCCCGCCGCGCCTGATGCGCATATGCGCCGGGTGAGGCCACGTCCTCCCCCTCCGCGGGTATCAGGTCCGGGACGGCCCGGCAGTCTGCTCCGAGGAGGGCTGCCATGGCGTGGGTCTGTCTGGGCATCGCTGGCCTGTTCGAGGTTCTCTGGGCCTATGCGATGAAGCGGTCGGAGGGCTTCACCCGCCCCTGGCCCACCGCCGTGACCCTGCTGGCGATGCTGGCCAGTTTCGGGCTGCTCTCCTGGTCGATGCGGAGCCTGCCGCTGGGCACCGCCTATACGGTGTGGACCGGGATCGGCGCCGTCGGGGCCTTCCTGCTCGGCACCCTGGTTCTGGGCGAGGCGGCGACGCCCCTGCGAGTGCTGGCGGCGCTCCTGATCCTTGGCGGCCTGGTGCTGATGAAGCTGTCCAGCCCGGGGTGAGAGCCTGACGCAAGGGGGCCGCGGCGCGCCCAGACAGGTTGCGCCGCACCCGCATGGGCGCGGACCTGCCGGTGCCGCCGGCACCGGCGGCGTCGGCTCCCCCCAAAGTCGCTCGCCGCTCCGCCGCCAGGCCCCTGTTGCGGCAGGCGCCGAGGCGCCGGCAGGCGACCGGGATGATGCCGGCGGTCGAACCCGCTGCGGTCTCCGGTGTTTCCGGTAGCAGCACGGAGGACACGGCGATGATCCGAACCCCTACCTTGGCGCTGGCCGGGCTGCTGCTGGCCGGCCCGGCCCTGGCGCAGCAGGCGCCGTCCCTGCTCTACACCCAGCCCCTGGCGCCGGCGGCGGTGAGCGCGGTGCAGGAGAAGCTGCGCCAGGCCGGCAGCTATGCCGGGCGGCCGGACGGCATCTGGGGCCCGGACAGCCAGGCGGCGCTGGAACGCTTCCAGATGAGCCGCGGGCTGCAGGCCAACGGGCAGCTCAACCAGGCGACGGCGGCAACGCTGGGCCTGGCGCCGAGCGAGTTGCTGGCGGCCGGCCCCACCGCCGGCCCCGCCCCCGGCACGCCGGCGGCCATGGCGCCGGAGCCGCTGAGCCCGCGCGCCGTGCGCAACGTGCAGCGGCGGCTGCGGGCGCTGGGCTTCTATCGCGGCCCGGTGGACGGCGCCTGGGGCGCCGGCACGCAATCCGCCATCGAGCGCTTCCAGCAGGGCCGCGGGCTGCAGGCGACCGGGCAGCTCAACCCCGCCACGGCGGCGGCGCTGGGGCTGGATGCGGGCAATCTGGAGGCCTCGGCGCGCTGAGCCGGGCCTGACGCCGCGCCGAGGTTGACAGGCCGGGCCGGGCGGTGAATGCCCGGCCGGTGCCCGAGACCCTTCCCGCCACCGCCGCCGCGGCCGAGGCCCGGCTGGCCCAGGTGACGATCCTGGTCGTCGCCTTCAACAGCGCAGCGGTGCTGCCCGCTTGCCTGGCCGCGTTGCCGCGCGGGGCGCGGCTGGTGGTGGTGGACAATGCCAGCACGGATGCCAGCGCGGCGATCGCCGCGGCGGCGGGGGCGGAAGTGATCCGGGTGGCGGAGAATCTCGGCTTCGGGCGGGCGGCGAATCTGGGCTTCGCCGGCGCCGGAACGCCCTTCGGCCTGCTGCTGAACCCGGATACGCGGGCGGCGCCCGGGATGGTGGAGGCGCTGCTGGAGGCGGCGGAGCGCTATCCGGAGGCCGCGCTGCTGGCGCCGCGCATCGAGACCGAGGAAGGGGAACTGCAATTCGGCCGGCTGCCGGTCTTGCTGCGGCATCGCGGCCGGGCGCGGCCGGTGCCGCCGGTGGGGGATTGCTGCGCGCCCTATGTCGGCGGGGCGGCGATGTTCTTCCGGCTGGACGCGTTCCGCGCGCTGGGCGGCTTCGATCCGGAGATCTTCCTCTACTACGAGGATGACGACATCTGCATGCGGCTGCGCGCGGCGGGGCATGCGCTGGTGCATGTGGAAGCGGCGCGGCTGGTCCATGGCAATGCGCGCTCCTCCGCGCCCTCGGCGGTGGTGAGCTTCGGCAAGGAATGGCACATGGCCTGGTCCCGCCAGCACATGCTGCGGAAGCATCGCGGGGCGTGGCGGGCGGCGATGGCGGGGGCGCTGCTGATGGCGGAGCTGGCGGCGAAGCTGGCGGTGCAGTGGGGCGATCCGCAGCGGGGCAAATGGTCGGCGCGGCTGGCCGGCACGGCGGCGGCGATGGCCGGGCGGCGGGCGGTGGAGGTGGCGATCCGGTAGCAGGCGAGGCGCGCCGCTCAGCGCGCCGGACGCACGCCCATCGCCAGGGTGCGCTCATCCATGCGCGGCTCATGCGACAGGCCGCGGCGATGCGCCCAGGTGTTCACATATTGCAGCAACTGGATCATCGGCTCGCGCTCGGCATAGAGCGCGACGGCCTGGCGCCAGATGCCCTCCCGCACCTCGTCATCCATCGTCGCCGCGCCGCGCGCCAGCAGCGCGTCGAATTCCGGGTCGGAATGCCGCGTCATGTTGGAGGGGCCGGTGAGCTTCGCCCGGTCATAGCTGGAGACGATGGCGAGCAGGTAGTTCGACGCCTCCCCCGTGCTGCTGCCCCAGGCGCCGAGCTGCATGGCCCAATCCTGCCGGCTGCGGCGTGGCACGAAGGCGGCGAAGGGCATGGCGTCCACGGCGCTGCGCACGCCGATGCGGGTCCACATCTGCGCCACGGCCTGGGAGATGCGGGCATCATTCGGCCAGCGGTCGTTCGGCGTGGCGAGGGTGAGGCGGAAGCCTTCCGGGAAGCCGGCCTCAGCGAGCAGGCGCTTCGCGCCCTCGGGGTCGTAGGGGCGCGGCTTGGCATCCGGGTTGTAGCCGAAGGCGCCTTCGGGCAGCCATTGCGCGGTCGCCGTCGCCGCCCCCTCCATCACCTGCGCCACCAGCGCCTCCCGGTTGATCGCCATGGAGAGGGCGCGGCGCACCCGCGGGTCGCGGAACGGATTCTCCGCCAGCGGATTGCCGGCATTGTCCGTGACGTTGGGGTGCGGGCCGGTGCGGGAATAGTCGGGCGAGAGGAAGACGGTGCGGAGGCTCGGCGCCTCCGTCACCGCGATGCGCTGGTCGCGCTTCAGCCGCGCCAGGTCGGTGGTCGGGATCTGCTCGATGAGGTCGACATCGCCGGCGAGCAGCGCCGCGGTGCGGGCGCCGTCATTCAGCAGGAAGCGGACGGTGACGCGCGACCAGGGCTCCTGCCCGCCCCACCAATTCTCGTTGCGCGCCAGCTCCACCCGGTCGCCGGAGCGGTAGGCGAGGACGCGGTAGGGGCCGGTGCCGATGGCGGCGCGGCCGCTGTTGTAGGCCTCCGCCTCCGCCCCGGTCGCGGCATGGCGGGCGATGATGGAGACGGAGGCGAGGTCGAGCGGCAGCAGCGGGTGCGGCGTGCTTGTGTGCAGGCGGATGGTGTGGTCGTCCACGACCTCGACGCGGGAGATGGCGCGGAGGAAGCCGCCGAAGCCGCCCGGGCTGTTCGGGACGTTCGGCGTGCGCTCGAAGGTGAAGACCACGTCGTCCGCGGTGAAGGGCCTGCCGTCATGCCAGGTGACGTTGCGGCGGAGGCGGAACTCCCAGAGCGTGTCGGAGAGGGGGCGGTAGCTTTCCGCTAGGCCGGGCCGTGGCTTGGCGTGGGCGTCGCGCTCCACCAGCCGGTCGTAGATGTGGTTCCCCATGGCGTTGTTGGGGCCGAGATTGTGGTAGTGCGGATCCAGCGTGGTGACGACGGCGGCATAGCCGATGGTGAGCTGGTCGGCCGCCCGGGTCTGCGCGGCGGCGGGCGCGGCGGCGGCCAGCAATGCGGCCATGAGGCTGAGGAAAGGCGTCTTCATTCCTGGACTCTCCCGGCTTTGCGCCAGGATAGCCGAGGCTGCGGCGGCCCGGCGAGGAATTGCGCAGGATCATTCTCCCGGCGCGCCGCCGCTGCTATGCCAAGCACACGCGCATCGCCCGGCATGGTTGGGCCGATGCGCGCCCGGAGATCCTTGAGCCGGCGATTCACGGCCTGGGCATGCGCGCTTCCGGCGCGCATGCCCAGGCCGATCGCAGGCAGCCCTGCGGAGATGCTGCCCTGGTGCCCGATAAGCCGACGTCCGATACGCCAGGCCCCACCCCCTATGACCGCATCGGCGGCGAGGCCGGCGTGCGCCGGCTGGTCCGCCGCTTCTACGAACTGATGGACAGCCTGCCCGAAGCCGCCGCCTGCCGCGCCATCCACCCCGAGAGCCTGGCGGGGTCGGAGGAGAAGCTGTTTGAGTACCTCACCGGCTGGCTGGGCGGGCCGCCGCTCTACACCTCCAAGCGTGGCCATCCGATGCTGCGGCGGCGGCACCTGCACGCGCCGATCGCCGGGCCGGAGATCGAGGGCTGGCTGCTCTGCTTCCGGCGGGCCTGGGCGGAGACGGTGACGGATGCGGCGCTGACGGCGGCGGTGCTGCCGCAGGTGGAAGGGCTGGCGCAGCACATGCGGAACCGGGCGGACGCTTAGCGCCGATCCGCGCCCTCCTGGCCGAAGCCGCGGCCATAATGCGCTTCCAGGCGGCGCTGCACCAGCTCCCACAGGCTGGTCAGCACCAGGTAGTAGAGCGCTGCCACCAGGAACAGCTCCAGCACCAGGAAGCGCTCCTGGATCAGGATCTGAGTGCGGCGCAGCAGCTCATCCACGGAGATGACGCTGGCGACGGAGGTGGTCTTCAGCAGCCCGTTCACGCTGTTGCCGAGGGGCGGGATGATGATGCGCAAAGCCTGCGGCCAGACCACCAGGCGGAACACCTGGACGCGGTGCAGGCCGAGAGCGGTCGCTGCCTCCCGCTGGCCCTTCGGCACGGCGAGGATACCGGCGCGGACGATCTCGCTGAGATAGGCGCCCTCGTTCAGGGACATGCCGATCAGCGCCGCCTCCCACACCGAGAAGCGGATGCCGATGAGCGGCAGGCCGGTATAGATGACGAGCAACTGCACCAGCAGCGGCGTGCCGCGGAACAGCCAGCAATAGAGGGCGGCGAAGCCGGAGAGGGCGCGGTGGCCGGAGAGGCGCAGCACCGCCAGCGCAATGCCGAGGAGAAGCCCGAAGACCAGCGCGCCCACCGTCAGCGCAACGGAAATGGCGGCGCCTTCCAGCAGATATCCGTTGAACAGGTAGTCGAGGAAGCCGTCCCAACGCCAGATCTGCACGGGCTAGCCGTAAGATCGGGGGCGCTGCCCCCGAACCCCCGCCGGGGCCAGGACCTGGCCCCGGACCCCGGTGTGAGTCTTGGACCCGTGGGTTGAACCTGCCGACTCACACCGGGGTCCGGGGAGGGGTCCCCTCCCCGGCGGGAGTGCAGAGGGCAGAGCCCTCTGCTGGGGGCTCGGGGGCGAAGCCCCCGTCACGAGGGCCCCACCGTCTCGAACGGCCCGTCATAGGCTTTCACCCCGAAGCGATCGAGCAGCGCCTGGAAGCTGCCGTCGGTCTTCATCTCCGTCAGCACCTGTGCCACGGCCTGGGCCAGCACCTGGCTGCGGAAGCCGAAATTGATCGGCGTGCCGAACAGGCCGGAGACGGCGCGGGTGAAGTCGCCGCGGTCGTCATACTCCTTGGCCGTGCTGTCGATGGAGACCGCGGCATCCAACTGCCCGACGCGCAGCGCCTGGAAGGAGACGGCGAAATTGTCGAAGGGGCGGATGGTGATGGGGCGGAGGTTCTGGTTCGTCAGCGCGGTCGCGATGTCCTGGGTGCGGCGGAATTCGAAGCCGCCCTGCTCCACCCCCACGGTCAGCCCGGCGAGGTCCTCGATGCGGCGGATGTTGCGCGGATTGCCGCGGGGGACGCTGATGCTGATGGCCTGCTCCTCGTAGCGGACCAGCCACATCAGCTTCTGGCGTTCCTCGGTGTAGAACATGCCGGTGTTGATCATGTCCCAGCGCCGCGCCGCGAGGCCGGGGATCATGGCGGCGAATTCCACGCGGACGTGCTCCGGCGTGAGGCAGAGGCGGCGGGCGATTTCCGTCCCCAGTTCGACGCGCATGCCGACGAGCTGGCCCTGCGCGTTGACGTATTGCATGGGCGGCAGGGTGGGATTGGTGGAGAGCACCAGGGTGCGGGGCTTCACCAGCTCCGCATCCGCGACGCGGGGGGTGCAATTCTGGGCCAGGGCAGGCGCGGCGGCGGCCGCGAGGGCGGCGCCGAGCAGCAGGCGGCGGAACATGGCGGCTGGGTCCCTCTCGGCTATTCGGCGGCGGCGCGGGTAGCGGGCATGGCGCCCGTCCATTCGGGGCCGATGGCCTGCAAGACCTGCGCCAGGGCGGGCCAATCCGCTTCCGGCAGGGGCAGGCGGGGCGGGCGGGGGTCGCCCATCTCCATGCCCAGCAGCCGGAAGGCGGCCTTGGTGCCGGCAACGTAGCGCGGGCCGCCGACCCAGGGCAGCAGCGGCGCCAGGCGCCGGTAGAGGGGAAGAGCCTTGTCCCGGTTGGCCTCGAAGGCGGCGGCGGCGAACATCTCGCGGGACAGGCGGGGGAGGACGTTGCTGCACACCGCCACCCAGCCGATGGCGCCGAGCCAGGCGCTTTCGTAGCCGAGCACGCCGGCGAAGACCTCCATGCGGCCGTCCACCGCGGCGATGATGTCGCGCACGCGGGTCACCTCCAGCGTGCTTTCCTTGACGTATTTGCAGTTGGGGATGGTGGAGAGGCGGGCAAGGGTCGCGGCGCCCATGTCCACATTCGCCGTCGCCGGGTTGTTGTAAACCATGATGGGCAGGCCGATGGCGTCGGCGGCTGTCTTGTAGTGGTGGTAGAGCTCGTCCTCGGTGGGGACGGAGTAGAAGGGGGGGATGATCATCACGCCGTCGGCGCCGAGCGCCTCGGCCTCGCGGCTCAGCGCCACCACTTCGCGCGTGTCCTCGGCCCCGGTGCCGATCAGCACCGGGACGTCGCGCCCATGGCGCGCGGAGGCTTCGGCGGCGGTTTTCACCACCGTCTCGGTGATGGCGGTGCGCTCCTCGCGGCTGACGGAGAGGAACTCGCCGGTGGAGCCGAGGGGGATGAGGCCATCGATGCCCTCCGCGATCTGGAATTCCACCAGGCGCCTGAGCGCCGGCAGGTCCACCGCGCCGCCATCGCCAGGAAAGGCAGGAGGGGTGAAGGGGGTGATGAGGACGGTGTAGGTGCCGCGGAAGGGCTTTTGCATGGCGGTCCGCCCCTGCATGCTGAGAAGGATGATGCCCTTGTCCTCCACCGCCCTGCCCGCCGGCAAGGGCCTCCGCCTGGCCTCGCCTGGTATCGCCGCCATTGGCCGCCCGATCACGCTCCGCTTCGAGGGGCAGGAGGTGACGGCGCTGGAGGGGGAGACGCTCGCCGCCGCCCTCTCCGCCTCCGGGATCCTGGCCTACCGGCGCACGGCGTCCGGGGCGCCGCGGGGGCTATGGTGCGGCATGGGCGCCTGCTTCGACTGCGTGGTGACCATCGACGGCAAGCCGGGGCAGCGCGCCTGCCTGGTGAAGGCGGCGGCGGGGATGCAGGTGACGGGGGAATTTCCCGCCGCGCCGGTGCCGCTGGCGCCGCTTCCCTCGGCGATTGCCGAGCGGGCGTGCGACGTGCTGGTGGTGGGCGCCGGCCCGGCCGGGCTGGAGGCCGCCCGCGCCGCGGCGGCGGCCGGGGCGCGGGTGGTGGTGCTGGATGAGCGCGGCGAGCCGGGCGGGCAGTACCTGAAGCCGCTGGCGCCGAGCCACGCCAACGCCGCGCCGGACCCGCAGCACCGGCAGGGGGAGGCGCTGCTTGCGGCGGTGCGCGCGGCGGGGGTGGAGGTGCTGAACGGCGCCACGCTCTGGGGGGCGTTCTCGCCGGAGGAATTGGGCGCGCTGGTGGGCGAGACCGCCCTCACCTTCCGCCCGAAGCGCCTGGTGCTGGCGACCGGCGCGCATGAGCGGCCGGTGCCGGTGCCGGGCTGGACCCTGCCGGGGGTGATGACGACCGGGGCGATGCAGACGCTCGCCAGGGCGAACCGCGTCTCCCCCGGGCAGCGCGTGGTGATCGCCGGCAACGGCCCGCTGAACCTGCAACTGGCCTGCGAGCTGCTGGCGGGCGGGGTGCAGGTGGCGGCGGTGGCGGAGGCGGCGCCGCGCCCGGGCCTCGCCGTGCTGCGCGACGCGGCGCGGCTGCTGCGGACGGCGCCGGATCTGGCCTGGGACGGGCTGCGCTATCTGCGGACCTTGCGCGCCGCGGGGGTTCCGGTGCTGTGGGGCAGCACCATCCTGGCCTGCGAGGGCGAGGAGCGCTTCGCCGCGCTGCGCCTCTCGACGCCGGAGGGGGAGCGGCGAGTCGAAGCCGATGCCTGCGCGCTGAACCTCGGCTTCCAGCCGGAAACCGGCCTGGCTCGCGCCCTGGGCTGCGCGCATCGCTTCGTCGATGTCGGCCTCGGACGGCTGGAGACGGTGACGGATGACGAGGGGCGAAGCTCGATCCCCGCCGTCTTCGCCGTGGGGGATGGGGCGGCGATCGGCGGGGCGCGGGTGGCGCTGGCGCGCGGCCGGCTGGCCGGGCTGGCGGCGGCGCGGGACCTCGGCTTCGCGGCGCCGGAGGATGCGGCGGCGCGGGCGGCGCTGGACCGGGCGCTTTCCTTCCAGGACGCGCTGTGGCGGATGTTCGCGGCCCCGCCCTTCGACATCGCCGCGGTGGCGGACGAGACGGTGATCTGCCGCTGCGAGGACGTGACGGCCGGAAGACTGCGCGCCGAATACGCCGCCGGCAGCAGCAGCCTCGGCGCGCTGAAGAAGGCGACGCGGGCCGGCATGGGGCGCTGCCAGGGGCGGATGTGCGGCGCCACTGTCGCCCGGCTGACCGGCGCCACGGAGGAAAGCGGCTTCGCCCATCCGCGCGCCCCGGTGAAGCCGGTGCCGGCCGCGGCGCTGATGCTCGAAGTGCCGGAAGGCGAGGCATGGCCCGTCTTCCCGCTGCCGCACTACAATGGCTGGGCGGCAAAGCCCGCCACCGCACCGGCGGCCGGGAGCTGCGACGTGCTGGTCATCGGCGGCGGGGCGCTCGGCCTTTCCACCGCGCTCTATTTGGCGCAGGCGGGCGCGGACGTGCTGCTGGTGGAGCGCGGCGAGGCTGGCATGGCCGCCAGCACCGCCAATGCCGGCAGCCTGCATGTCCAGCTCCTCACCTATGATTTCGACGGGGAGCAGGAGACGGGCCCCGCCATCGACCGGCTGCCGCTCGGGCCACGCAGCATCGCGCTGTGGCGGGAGATCGCGGCGGCGGCGGGCGAGGGCTTGGGCATCCGCAACGAGGGCGGGCTGATGCTGGCGGAGACCGAGGCGCAATTCGCCTGGGCCCGCGCCAAGGTGGCGGTGGAGCGGAAGCAGGGGCTGGAAAGCCACCTGCTGGGGGCCAACGAGCTGTACAGCCTGGCGCCCTATCTCGGCCCCGGCTTCCTCGGCGCAAGCTGGAGCCCGCTGGAAGGGCAGATCGACGCGCTGCGCGGCACCACCGCGCTGAAGCGGCTGGCGGCAAAGGCCGGCGCCCGGCTGCGCGAAGGCGTGGAGGTGCAAGCGATGGCGCGCGAGGGCGCAGGCTTCGCCGTGACCACCGCCGGCGGCGTGATCCGCGCCGGGCGGGTGGTGAATTGCGCCGGGGCCTATGCCGGGCGGGTGGGGGAGATGCTGGGAGTCTCGCTGCCCGTCATCGGCTCCGTCCAGCAGGTGATCGCGACCGAGGCGGCGGCGCCGACCATGCGGCATCTGGTGGCGCATGCGGCGCGGCACCTCTCCCTGAAGCAGGGGGATGGCGGGCATGTGCTGGTGGGCGGCGGCTGGCCGGGGGTGCTGGACGCCAGGGGCTCGCCGCGCAACCTCCGCCGCTCCATTGAGGGCAATCTCTGGGTGGCGGGGCGGGTGCTGCCCTCGCTGGCCGGGATGCACGCCATCCGCGCCTGGACCGGGCTGGCGGTGGAGGTGGACCGCGCCCCGCTGCTGGGCGAGGCGCCGGGGGTGCCGGGCTTCTTCCACGCCGTCACCAGCAATGGCTACACCCTGGCGCCGATCTGCGGCCGGATGACGGCCGATGCCGTGCTGGGGAAGGCCGAGATCCCACGCCAATTCACGCTGGCGCGGTTCGGGTAGGGGCGGCCCCGTTCCGTCCCCCGCTGGCGGGAAGGGTTAGGGTGGGGGTGGCTGGCGGCACCGCCCCCCACCCC
>NZ_SRXO01000022.1 GCF_008360935.1 Siccirubricoccus phaeus | reverse complement strand
CCGCCCCCGTCCCGCCGGCGGAGCCCCCGGCCCCGCCCCAGCCCCGCCTCGGCAGCGCCACCGGCATGCCGCTGCCGCGCTTCGCCGCCCTCGGCTCCAACCAGGTCAATCTCCGCGTCGGGCCGGATCTGCGCTACCCGATCGAATGGACCTATCAGCGCAAGGACCTGCCGGTGCAGATCGTGGAGGAGCACCAGCACTGGCGCCGCATCCGCGATTCCGAGGGCACCGAGGGCTGGGTGCAGCGCCCGCTGCTGACCAGCCGCCGCAGCTTCCTGGTGCAGGGCCAGGAACGCGTCATGCGCCGCGCGCCGGAGGAGGACGCCGCCCCCGTCGCCCGGCTGCGCCCCGGCGTGGTCGGCCGCCTGCGCCGCTGCGAGGCCGGCAGCGCCTGGTGCGAGGTGCAGGTCGCCGACTACCGCGGCTGGCTGCGCCGCAGCGAGATCTTCGGCGTGGCGGCGGAGGAGGAGGTGAAGTAGCCCGCCACCCGCTGCATCGTTTACGCGGCGGCCGGACCTGCTCTAGCCTTCCCGCCATGAGCGACCCAGCCCCTACCCCCGCCATCCATGACATGGGCGGCCTCAGCCGCTTCCGCTGCACCCCGGTGGAGCGGGACGAGGCGCCGCCCGATGCATTCGGCAAGAAGGTGGACGCGCTGCGCCAGGTGCTGGCCCAGAAGGGCTACATGACGGTGGATGAGCTCCGCCGCGGCATCGAGGCGATCCCCGAGGCCGAATATTTCTCCCTCACCTATTACGAGCGCTGGCTGACCAGCATCACCACCCTGCTGCTGGAGAAAGGCGTCGTCACGGCGGAGGAGCTGCGATGAGCGCGCCCGATGGCCGCAGCGCCGCCGGGCTTCCCCGGAAAGCGCCGCTTCGTGGCGGCCCGGACGGGCGCGAGGGCCTGGCCCGGCCGCGCCAGGAAGCAGGCGCATTCCGGCCGGGCGACGCGGTCCGGGTGAAGTATCTCTGGCCGGAGCGGCAGCCGCTGCCTTCCGGCCTGCCCGCCGCCCATATCCGCACGCCGCATTATCTGCGCGGCCGCACCGGTACGGTGCAGGCGGTGCTGGGCAGCTTCCGCAACCCGGAGGACCTGGCCTTCGCCCGCCCCGCCCCGCAGCGCGTGCTCTACCACGTGCTGTTCGAGCAACCGCCGATCTGGAATGAAGGCGAGGCGGGGGATTCCCTCCTCGTCGAGATCTTCGAGCATTGGCTGGAACCGGCCACCCAGGAGGAGAAAGCGGCATGAGCGCCCCGGCCCGGCCCGAAAGCCTCGCCCATCTGGAAAAGCTGCTGGCCGCCCTCACTGCCAAGGGCCTGGTCAGCGCCGAGGAGCTGGCGGCGCGCCAGGCGAGCACCGACCGCGCCAGCCCGGAGATCGGCGCCCGCATGGTCGCCCGCGCCTGGCTGGACCCGGAATGGCGCCGCCTGCTGCTGGCCAATGGCGCGGAGGCGGCGGAGCGCATGGGCGTCTCCATGGCCGGCGCGCCGCCGCTCGGCGTGCTGGAGGACCGGCCGGACCTGCATCACCTCGTCGTCTGCACCCTCTGCTCCTGCTACCCGCGCGCCGTGCTGGGCTATCCGCCGAGCTGGTACAAGAGCTTCGAATACCGCTCCCGCGCCGTGCGGGAACCCCGGGCGGTGATGGCCGAATGGGGCACCCGGCTCGCCCCCGGGGTGAAGGTGCGGGTGGTGGACAGCACCGCGGATTACCGCTGGATGGTGCTGCCGCTGCGGCCGGAGGGGACGGAAGGCTGGTCGGAGGACCGGCTCGCCGCCCTGGTCACGCGTGACGCGCTGGTCGGGGTTGCGCTGCCCCGGGTGCCGCAGGCCCTCGCCGCCGAGTAGCCTCCCGCCGCCCCGCCCGGCCCGGCCACCTGGACAGCGGGGGCCGGCGGCGCGACAACCCGCCACGGCCAACCAAGGACGCGCCGGGCCGCGCCCGCAACCCCCTGCCCCCTGGCGCGTGGAACAGCCACGCACCCCGGGGCAGGCGCGGGCCGGGCAGGGAAGGGCGGGCGGCCGAAGCGGGCGGGAGGAGCGCATCGACACGATCAGCGAAAGGCGCGCGGCCCCCGCCGCCGCGCCCCCGGAGGCGGACGGCCTGCCGCAGCCGCGGCGCAGCCTGGCCGTCATCGCCATCTCCCTCTCCATCGCGATGACGGTGCTGGACAGCTCCATGCTGAACGTGGCGCTGCCCGGCATCGCGCGGGACCTCGGCATCACGCCGGCGACCGCGACCTGGCTGCTGAACGCCTATCAGCTCACCGTCGTCACCACCCTGCTGCCGCTGGCCTCGCTGGGGGAATCCCTCGGCTTCCGCCGGGTCTTCCTCACCGGCTTCCTGCTCTTCGCCGGCGCGGCCCTGGGCGCCGCCACGGCCGGCAGCTTCGAGGCGCTGCTCGGCTTCCGCATCCTGCAAGGCCTCGGCGCCGCGGCGGTGATGAGCCTGACGGCGGGGATGATCCGCCACACCTACCCGGCGAAGGATCTCGGCAAGGCGCTCGGCATCAATGCCATGGTGGTGGCGGTCTCCGGCGCCTCCGCCCCCAGCCTCGCCGCCGCCATCCTGGCCGTCGCGCCCTGGCCGGTGCTGTTCGCGGTGAACGTCCCGGTGAGCCTCGTCGGCATCGCCATCGGGCTGCGCGCCCTGCCGAACCACCCCGGCACAAGGCGGCGCTTCGACTGGACAAGCGCGGGGCTGAACGTCGCCACCCTCGGCCTGTTCTTCTTCGGCCTCGACCTGCTGCTGCATGAGACGCTGCCGGCGCTCGGGCTGATGGCCGCGGCAGGGCTGGCGGGGACGGTGCTGGTGAAGCGCCAGCTCTCCCGCCCGGCGCCGCTGCTGCCGGTGGACCTGCTGCGCATCCGGATCATCGCGCTCTCGGTGCTCGCCGCCATCTCCGCCTTCGGCGCCTGGTATGCCAGCTATGTCTCCCTGCCCTTCCTGCTGCATGGGGAGGGGTTCAGCCAGGTGATGACCGGCCTGGTGATGACCCCCTGGCCGCTCGGCATGGCGGTCTCCGCGCCGCTCGCCGGCAAGCTCTCCGACCGGGTGCCGAGCTGGGTGCTGGGCGGCATCGGCATGGCGGTGCTGGGCGGCGCGCTGGCCGTCATCTCCCTGGTGCCGCTGGCCGGCATGGGGTGGGCGCTGGGCGGGCTGATGTGGCTGTGCGGCGCCGGCTTCGGCTGCTTCACCACGCCGAACAACCGCACCATGCTGGGCGCCGCGCCGAAGACCCGGGCCGGCAGCGCCGGCGGCATGCAGGCGACGGCGCGGCTGCTCGGCACCACCCTCGGCACCACCGTCGTCGGCATCTGCTTCCAGGTGGCGGGCGAGGACGGGCCGCGCGTGGCGCTGTTCTGCGCCATCGGCTTCGCCCTGCTGGCCGGGCTGCTGAGCTGTTCCCGCCGGGGGGCATGAGGCGAAAAAAACGGGCCGCCGGGTTTCCCCAGCGGCCCCAAGTGGTGACTGGCAGACCCAACACTCATGTTGCGGCCTGTGTCACTGGGAGGAGACGTCCAAGGCATCGCCTGAACGCATACAATCTACCCATCTTCACGTTCTCGTGAGAAGCGAAAAATCATGAAATTCCTGCCATGAGAGTTGTGCCGCCAGTAAGCCGTCACAACCGGGCCGGGCGGGCCGCCAGCCCATCCGAGCCTGCCGGAGGGTCATGATGCCTCCCCCCGAGGCAGGCTGGGCGCGCTGCACGCCGGACGGGCTGCTGCGCCTGGGGGGCGAGACCTGGCGCTGCGCGCTGGGCCGCGGCGGCATCAGGGTGGAGAAGCAGGAGGGCGACGGCGCCACCCCGGCCGGCCGCCTGCCGCTGCGCCGGGTCCTCTGGCGCGCCGACCGCCTGGCCAAGCCCGCCGCCCTGGTGCCGGTGGAGCCCCTGGCGCCGGAGGATGGCTGGTGCGACGACCCCGGCCACCCGGACTACAACCGCCATATCCGCCTGCCCCACCCGGCGCGGCATGAGGCGCTGTGGCGGGAGGACGGGCTGTACGACATCATCGGCGTGCTGGGCTGGAATGACGCGCCTGTCATGCGCGGCCGGGGCAGCGCCATCTTCCTCCACCTCGCCCGGCCGGAGCTGGCGCCGACGGAAGGCTGCATCGCCCTGCCGGAGGCCGCGCTGCGCCGCCTGCTGGCGGGGCTGCGCGGCGTTGAGGTGGCGATTTCTTCATGAACTTCTGGACATGTTGAACCCCTGCTTGGCACTGTCTCCTACCGCCGCCGTGGCGGCCAATGGGAGGTCACATCCATGCAGGGTGCGTTCAGGACTCTGGTCGACAATGCCATTCCGGCCGCGGGGGTGCTGTCCCTGATCGGGGCGGGCTGCGGCTATGCCGGGCTGGTGCTGCCCACCACCATCAGCTTCCTGGCCGCCGGCCTGCTGCTGATGGGCAAGTCCGGCCGCCGGGCCCCCGGCTGAACCAGGCCTGAAACCCGCACCCTGAAACCCGCACCGGGGACCGGTCCGGTCCCGGGGCGGGGCTTGGCGCAGCCGTTAACGGGCGTGCCCCTGCCGGGGCAGGGGCAGCGTCCCTGGCGCTACCCGCGCGCGCCGAAAATCGCCGAGCCCACCCGCACATGGGTGGCGCCGCATTCGATCGCCGCCTCGAAATCCGCGCTCATCCCCATGGAGAGCACGCCAAGGCCGTGCCGCGCCGCCAGCGCCGCCAGCCAGGCGAAATGCGGCCGCGGGTCGCCCTCCGCGGGCGGGATGCACATCAGCCCGGCCACCGGCAGCCCATGCTCCTCCCGGCAGGCGCGCAGGAAATCCGCGGCCTCGGCGCGGGGGATCCCGGCCTTCTGCGGCTCCTCCCCGACATTCACCTGCACCAGCAGCGCCGGCCGCCGCCCCTCCGCCTGCATGGCCTGGGCCAGCGCCAGGGCCAGCTTCGGCCGGTCCAGGCTTTCGATGACATCGGCCAGCCGCACCGCCTCCCGCGCCTTGTTGGTCTGCAGCGCGCCGATGATGTGCAGGCGGAGCTCCGGCCACTCCGCCCGCAGGCCGGGAAATTTCCCCGCCGCCTCCTGCACCCGGTTCTCCCCGAACAGGCGCTGCCCGGCGCCGAGCGCCGCGACCACCGCCGCCGCCGGATGGGTCTTGGAGACGGCGACGAGCTGCACGCTGCCCGCCGGCCGGTTGGCGCGGGCAGTGGCTTCGGCGATCCTTTCCCGGATGCGGGCGAGGTTGGCGGCGATGTCGGACATGGCTTCAGGCTATCGCGGAATGCCGCCGGCTGGAACCGCGCCGCCCCGGACGCGCGGCGGATGCGCCTGAGCCTCGCCGCCGCCGCCCGCCGGCTGCGCCCGGTGCCGGGGCTGCCGCGGCTCTGGCTGCTCTCCGATGCCGCCCGCCTGCCGGACCCGCTGCCCCTGGCCGCCCGCCTGCCGCCGGGGGCGGCGGTGGTGGCGCGGGACTTGCCGGCACCGCGCCTGGCGGCGCTCGCCGCCCTGGCCCGGCGGCGCCGGCTGCAATTGCTGGTCGCCGCCGAGGGCCGGCTGGCGCTGCGCCATGCCGCCGGGCTGCTGCTGCCGGACCGCCGCCCCACCCGCCACCTGCTGCCCTTCCTGCTGGCACGCCGGCCGGGGCGGGCGCTGCTGGTGGCGGCGCATGGCCGGAGCGGCCTGGCCCGGGCGCGGCGGCTGCACGCCGAGGCGGTGCTGCTCTCCCCCGCCTTCCCGACGCTCAGCCATCCCGGCGCGCCGGCGCTCGGCCCCTTGCGCTGGGCGGCGCTGGCGGCGCGCGCCGGGCGGCCGGTGCTGGCGCTGGGGGGGGTGACGGGGCGCAGCGCGCGGCGCCTGCCGCGGCGCACGGCCGGCCTCGCCGCCATCGGCGGGTTTGTTTAACCGGACTGCAACACGGTCCTGTTGCCCGCTCGCCACAGTGTTTCGGCGATGTCGCGGTTCCTGGCTTTGGCTGGTTGCCGGGCTTTGTTCCGCTGCTTCATATTCGGTCACGGACCCAGGTGCCGCATGCAACCGCCAATTGCCGCGTGAAACCGGCGATTGCGGCGGGTGAACGGGACCACGCCTCAGGGGGGCAGCGGGTCGTGGGAACTGCCGGGCGTGCCCGGCGCGTGAGGAGGATGGAATGCGTAAGATTCTTCTGGGCACGACCGCCGCGGTCGGCGCGGCGCTCCTGGCGCCGATGGCCGCCGAGGCGCAGGAAGCCCCGACAGTTCGGGTCGGCGGTTACTTCCGGGCATATTACGGCTACACGCAGCAGAACGCGACGTCGCCGACCAACGTCACGATGAACCAGAATCCGGGCGACAACGGTGCCGTCAGCTCGACCGGCAACATCCCCGGCTCCGCCCGCCTCGGCCATGGCGACTTCTCGACCGACGCTGAAGTCCATGTCTTCGTCAACGGCAAGACGGCGAACGGCCTGACCTACGGCGCGGTGATCGAAATCGAGTTCGACAGCTCCGAAGGTACCGTCCGCTCCGACGCCCGCCGCGCCTTCAGCAAGAAGACCGGCGCCAATATCGACGAGATGTACGCCTTCATCGCCTCCCCGACCCTCGGCCAGATCCGCTTCGGCGACGAGGACGGCCCCTTCGGCGGCCTGATGAACGTCGGCTGGGTGTCCAACTTCGGCACCGGCGGTGCCTATGGCGACTTCGAGAGCTTCATCGTCCGCCCGAACCGCACCGGCACCACGCCGGGCAGCGTGGGTGACAACACCAAGATCATCTATCTCTCGCCGCAATTCTTCGGCCTCGACTTCGGCTTCTCCTACGCCGCGAACGAAGCCGAGGGCGAGGACACGGGCTGCTTGAACAGCTACGCCAGCCTGAACTGCGATCGCGCCTATGCGGTGACGAACATCCAGAGCAACGGCCGCTCGCACGACCAGCCGGGCCGCTACAACGAGCTGCAGTGGGCCGTCCGCTGGCGCGGCTCGGTGGCGGGCGTCGGCCTCGCCGTCGGCGCGAACGGCATGTTCTCCCAGGTCGTGCGCGACATCAGCCCGAGCGGCGACATCCGCCGCAACCTGCGCAACCCGGAAGTCTACCAGGTCGGCGCGCAGGCCACTTACATGGGCTTCACCGTCGGTGGCGGCTACATGTGGGGCAACACCAGCTTCTACTACATCCCGTCGGTCCGCGGCGATAAGCGGATGTCGATGTTCTTCGGCGGCGCGAGCTACAATGCCGGCCCGCTCACCATCGGCGCCAACTTCTATTCCGGCCAGTACGCCGGTACCGATGCCTGGAACACCAGCAACTACAATGCCGACGGCACCCGGGCGCCGGACACCGTCAACAGCCCGCGCGGCCAGCGCCGCTGGGCCTACTCCGTGGGCGCCACCTACCGGCTGGCCCCGGGCCTCGACCTGATCGCGGAATACATCCGCCAGGAGATGAAGGAGCCGAGCGCCAACGCCACCCCGCGCGCCTTCTCCGCCGCGGCCCCGGGCGTGGACCGGGTGAAGGCCAGCGTCTTCCTCACCGGCGTCCGCCTGGCCTTCTGATCGGCCAGGTCTTCCGGAACGGGGCGGCGGAGCGATCCGCCGCCCCATTTCAATTTCGGCCCTTGCCGCCGGCCGGGGAACAGGATTAACCGGTCGCGGTCATACGGTGGTCATCCAGCCCATGAAGCCCTTCCTCCTGGCCGCCTGCGCGGCGCTGCCCCTGCTCGCCGCCTGCGGCGAAAACACCCGCGGCGTGCAGAATGACGAATATGGCGACTGGCGGGGCTCCGCCCCGCGCCAGCGCAGCGGCGGCCAGACCGCCGGCCTCGTCATCTTCGGCGTGGACAAGGAGCGGGAAGCGCGGGAGGCGGCGGCGGCCGGCGGCGCCTCCGGGCTGGCGGTGAACGCCTATCTCTGGCGGGCCACGCTCGATACCCTGTCCTTCATGCCGCTGGCCTCCGCCGACCCCTTCGGCGGCACCATCATCACCGATTGGTACGCCCCGCCCGGCGCGCAGAATGAGCGTTTCCGCGCCCAGGCTTATGTCATGGGCCGGCAGCTCCGCTCGGACGGCATCCGGGTGCAGGTCTTCCGCCAGGTGAACGACCGGGGGCAGTGGATCGACAGCCCGGTCTCCCAGGCCACGAATTCGGAATTCGAGGACAAGGTCCTGGCCCGGGCGCGGGAGCTGCGGAGCCAGTCGGCCCAGCGCTGAGGGCAGTCGCTGCTTCGAGCGGCTGGAAAGGTCGGGGGCGCTGCCCCCGAACCCCCGCCGGGGCCAGGACCTGGCCCCGGACCCCGGTCCGAGTCTCAGGCCCGACGGTTGAACCTGCCGACTCAGGGTAGGGGCCCCGGGGAGGCTCCTGGGGGGCGGCCCCGTCCCTGGCCCTATGGGGCTCCGCCTAACCCAAACGCCTACCCCCTTGGCGCTGGCCGGGCACCCAGCAGATGCGCGATGGCATAGACCAGATCCGGCCGGTTCAGCGTGTAGAAATGGAACTCGTCCACCCCATTCGCCTGCAGCAGCCGCACCTGCTCCGCCGCCACCACCGCCGCCACCAGCCGGCGGGTTTCGGCGTCCTCCTCCAGCCCCTCGAACAGGGTGCCCATCCAGTCCGGCACGCCCGCGCCGCACATGGCGGAGAATTTCCGCATCTGGGTGAAATTGGAAACCGGCATGATGCCGGGGACGATCGGGACGGTAATCCCGGCCGCCGCGCAGCGGTCGAGGAAGCGCAGATAGACCCCGGTATCGAAGAAATACTGGGTGATGGCGCGGGTCGCGCCCGCATCGATCTTGCGCTTGAGGTTGTCCAGGTCCGCCTCCGGCGAGACCGCCGCCGGATGGGTCTCCGGATAGGCGGCGACGCTGATCTCGAAGGGGGCGATGCGCTTCAGCCCGGCCACCAGGTCGGCGGCATAGGCGAAGCCCCCCGGATGCGGGGCATAGCCCGTGGCGCCCGCCGGCGGGTCGCCGCGCAGGGCGACGATGTGCCGCACCCCCGCCTCCCAGTAGCGCCGCGCCACCTCCTCCACCTCCGCCCGCGTCGCGCCGACGCAGGTGAGATGCGCCGCCGGCACCAGGCTGGTCTCCTGCACGATGCGTGCCACCGTCGCATGGGTGCGGGCCTGGGTGGTGCCCCCCGCCCCGTAGGTGACGGAGACGAAGGCCGGCCGCAGCGGCTCCAGCCGCCTGATGCAGGCCCAGAGCTGGGCTTCCAGCGCCTCGGTCCGGGGCGGGAAGAATTCGAAGGAAAGCCGCGGCGCGGGCAGCGCCGCCAGATGCGGCAGGCCGCCGACCCGCGGGCCGGTCAGCCAGCGCTGCAGGGTGCCGGCGGCGGCGGGCGAGGTCTGGTCCATGGCCGGCATGTGCCTCCTCACGCCGATATTCGCAAGCGTTGCGTATGGTTACTCGAGGGCCGTTACGGCATACCGGCGAAGGATGCTATGGGCGGCAGGCCGGAAGGTGCCGAAGGCATCGTCAGGGGAGGCGGCTGCCGCTCCGCTGGACCTTGCGCTCCGGCACGCCATATCCGGGCAGTCTCCCGCCCCTGTAGGCCGAAGGGTTCCGTCGCCGATGCGCCTGATGCCGCCGAATGCCCCCCTGCTCGCCCTGGCGCTCGCCGTCGCCCTGCTGGCCGGCTGCGCCACGCGGCCGGACCCCGCCGACCCCGACGCGGTGGCCGAGTTCGAGCAGAACAACGACCCGGCCGAGCCCTTCAACCGCACCATGTACGATGTGCACCAGGGCATCGACCGGGTGGTGCTGCGGCCGGTGGCCAGCGCCTACCGCGGCGTGGTGCCGCAGCCCGTCCGCACCGGCATCCGCAACGTGCTGGGCAATCTCCGCACCCCGGTCATCCTGGCGAATGACATGCTGCAGGGCGAGCCGCGGCGGGCCGGCGATACGCTGGGCCGTTTCGTTGTCAACACCACCCTCGGCGTCGCCGGCATCTTCGATGTCGCCTCCAGCCTGTTCGGCGTGCGCGGTCATACCGAGGATTACGGCCAGACCCTGGCGCGCTGGGGGGTGGGGGAAGGCCCCTACCTCTTCATCCCCGTCCTCGGCCCCTCCAACCCGCGGGACCTGACCGGCTTCGGCCTCGGCATCGCCGGGGATCCGCTCACCTGGGTCGGCCAGGGCGTGGCGGTGGATGTGCTGACCGGCGTCCGTGGCGGCATGACCGTGGTGGATACCCGCGAAAGCCTGCTGGACGCGCTGGATGACGTGGAGCGGACCTCGCTCGACCCCTATGCCACGCTGCGCAGCGCCTATCGCCAGCGCCGGGCGGCCGAGATCCGCAATGCCGGGCAGGCTGCGCCGGCCGCTGCCGGCGGCACTGGTTTCGGCGTCGGCACCGGCGTCACGCCGGAGCGTTGAGGACGGAACCCTTCCTGCAACGCCCTGACCCTTCTTTTCAACGCCCCCTGGGCCCTCCCAAGGAAAGCGCCCCACCCATGATCCGCTTCCCCCGCCGTTCCCTGTTCGCCGCTGCCGGCCTGCTAGCCCTGCCCGCCCTGGGCCTCGCCGGCCCGGCCCGGGCGCAGGACAACGCCCGCGCCACCCAGTTCATCCAGGCGACGGGCCAGGAGCTGGTGGCGGCGCTGAACGACACCCGCGCCGATTTGGCCACCCGCCGTCAGAAGGTGGCGGCGGTGCTGCGCCGGGCAGTGGATATCGAGGGCGTCGGCCGCTTCATCCTTGGCCGCTGGTGGCGCCAGGCCACCCCGCAGCAGCAGCAGGAATACATGAAGCTGTTCGAGGAGACGCTGATCCGCAACCTCTCCGCCCGCTTCGGGGAATACCAGGGCGTGCGCTTCTCCCTCGGCCGCAGCCAGCAGCGCACCGAGGAGGATGTGCTGGTGAACACCATCATCGAGCGGCCGAACACCGCCCCCTTCTCCCTGGACTGGCGGGTTTCGGAAGTGGGCGGCCAGCCGCGCGTCGTCGATGTGATCGCGGAGGGGACCTCGCTCCGCCTCACCCAACGCAGCGAGTATTCCAGCGTCATCCAGCGCAATAACGGCTCCATCCAGGCGCTGCTGCAGGCGATGCAGGGGCAGATCGCCCAGCTCGCGCAGCGGGAGCAGCAGAGCCGCTGATTATCTCCCCATGGCGCTGCCGGCGCAGCGCCATGGGGGCCACGAACCTCCCCCAGGGCGTCGCTCCGCGCCATTGCAGGAGGCCCAAGGAGGCCCCCGGGGCGACCGGCGCTGCGCACAGCCTGCCACGGCAAAAGCCGCGGCAGGGGCAAGGGGCGGCGCCGGCCCCGGCGCGGCGCGCCCGGCCGGGCCGGGTCCCTGCGGCGGCGACCGGGGCGCGGCCGGACCGTTCCGGCTCCTTGCCGTGACTTCGCCACATCGCCGGCCTATCTGCAGCGCAGCACCGGATGGGACCCCGCCTTTGCGAAACGCCCCCCTCATCGCCGTGCTCGCCTTGCTGGCCGGCTGCACCTCCGATTATTCCCCGGACACCTACGCCACCCGCGCCGTGCAGCAGGCGAACAAGGTGGAGCAGGGGGTGGTGGTCGGCCGCCGGGATGTGCAGGTCAGCGCCGAGGGCAGTACCGGCGCCGCCACCGGCGCCGCGGCGGGCGGCGTGCTGGGCGCGCAGGCGCCGAGCGGCATCGCCTCGGCGCTGGGCGGTGTCGGCGGCGCGCTGCTGGGCGGGCTGGTGGGCACGGCGGCCGAGCACACCGTGGTGGACACCAGGGCCTTCGAATACGTCGTCCGCACGGCGAAGCAGGAGCTCGTCTCCGTCACCCAGCGGGACCAGACGCCGCTGGTGGTGGGGCAGCGGGTGCTGGTGATCAGCGGCAACCAGGCGCGGATCGTGCCGGACTACACCACCGACCCGGCGGCGACCTCGGCCGCGGCGGCTTCGGCCAGGACGCCCGGCGCGGGGCCGGCACCGGCGGCGGGCGCGCCGGCCGCGACACCGGCCGTGACCGGCCTGCCGCCCATCGTGCCGCCGCCCCCGGTGGTGGCCCCGCCACCCCCGCCCCCGGCGGCGGCGGAAGGCCCGGCGCCGGCCGCGGCGCCCGGCCCTGCGGCGGAAAGCCCGGCGCCGCCGGCCGAGGCGGAAGCGCCCAGCCCCGCGGCAGCGACGCCGCAGCCGGCATCGCCGGTGCGGCAGGCGGCGGAAGCGGAGGCGATCTCCCGCCTGCCGCCCATCGCCCAGCCGGCGGCGCGGTCATTGTCGCAGGAAGTGGCGCCGTAGCGGCGGGAGGAGTCGCGCCGTAAGGCGCCTTACGGCGCGCCCTCTCGAGCTCACCCCGCCGCGGCCCCATCGGCAATGCGCAGCATTGTCGATGGGGTGGCCCTAGAGCGGGATCGGTTGAGCTGCGCTCACCCGCCCCGCTCTAGCTCATTGTTCGGTCGCGTGATTCACGGTTTCGGTCGATTCGACCTCAACCGATCACGCTCTAAGGCCGAAAGGCCTTTGGAAAGCCTGCGTTTGCAGTGGAACCGGATCACCCGATGCCCTGGCGCGGCTTTGCCGCGACAGGCTGTGCGAGGCCCTAATCACCCTCGCCCAAAGGGCCCCATGGCGGCGCGCAGCGCCGCCTGGGGCGCCCCCACGAAGCCGCGCCAGCGGCTTCGTGGGGATCAAGGCTTAGGCCGCTTTGGCCATCCCGCGCAGCACGTAGTGCAGGATGCCGCCATTCTTGTAGTACTCGACCTCATCCGCCGTATCGATGCGGCACAGCACCTTGGTGGAATGCTTGCTGCCATCGGCGCGGGTGATGACCAGCTCAAGCTGCATGCGCGGCTTCAGCGCCTCCATCCCCAGAATGTCCACCTGCTCATCGCCCTTCAGGCCGAGCGACTTGCGGTCCTCGCCATTCTGGAAGACCAGCGGCAGCACGCCCATGCCGACGAGGTTGGAGCGGTGAATGCGCTCGAAGCTCTCCGCCACGACCGCCTTGATGCCGAGCAGGAAGGTGCCCTTCGCCGCCCAGTCGCGCGAGGAGCCGGTGCCGTATTCCTTGCCGCCGAACACCACCAGCGGCACCCCCTCCCGCTTGTAGCGCATCGCCACGTCGTAGATCGGCGCGACGTCGCCGGAGGGGTAATGCTTGGAGATGCCGCCCTCGGTGCCCGGCACCATCTCGTTCTTGATGCGGATATTGGCGAAGGTGCCGCGCATCATCACCTGGTGGTTGCCGCGGCGGGCGCCGTAGCTGTTGAAGTCGGCCTGCCGCACCTGGTGTTCCAGCAGGTATTCGCCGGCGGGCGAGGTCTTGCGGATGTTGCCGGCCGGGGAGATGTGGTCGGTGGTGATGCTGTCCGCCAGCAGCGCCAGCACCCGCGCGCCCTGAATCGACTGCACCGGCTTCACCTCGGCCGTCATGCCCTCGAAGTAAGGCGGGTTCTGGACGTAGGTGGAGCCGCTGTTCCAGCGATAGGTATCGCTGTCCGCCTCGACGCGGATGGCCTGCCACTGCGTCGGCCCCTTGAACACGTCGCCGTACTTCTCGAGGAACATGTCGCGCGTCACGACGGAGTGGACGGTGTCGTCCACCTCCTTCTGGGTCGGCCAGATGTCCTTGAGGAAGACCGGCTGGCCATCCTTGCCGGTGCCGATCGGGTCGGTCGTCAGGTTCTTCGTGATGGTGCCGGCCAGCGCATAGGCGACGACCAGCGGCGGGGAGGCGAGGTAGTTGGCGCGCACATTGGCGTGCACCCGGCCTTCGAAGTTGCGGTTGCCGGAGAGCACGGAGACGGCGACCAGCTTGTTGTTCTCGATGGCGTCCACGATCGGGTCCGGCAGCGGACCGCTATTGCCGATGCAGGTGGTGCAGCCATAGCCCACGGTCTGGAAGCCGAGCGCGTCCAGATCCTTCTGCAGCCCGGACTTCTCCAGGTATTCGGTCACCACCTGGGAGCCGGGGGCGAGGGAGGTCTTCACCCAGGGCTTCGCCGTCAGCCCCTTCGCCACCGCCTTCTTCGCCACCAGCCCGGCCGCGACCAGCACATAGGGGTTCGAGGTGTTGGTGCAGGAGGTGATGGCGGCGATCACCACATCGCCATGGCCGAGATCGTAATTGGCGCCCTCGACCTTCACCCGCTTCGTCGCCTCGTCGCCCGGCACGCCCATGGTGCCGGCGGCGAGGTCCTTGGCGAAGGCGGTCGCGGCGCTGGCGAGCGCCACCCGGTCCTGCGGCCGCTTCGGCCCGGCCATGGAGGGCTCGACGGTGGAGAGGTCGAGCTCCAGCGTATCGGTGAAGACCGGGTCGGGGGTGGAGCTGTCGCGCCACATCCCCTGCGCCTTGCAGAATTCCTCCACCAGCTTGATGCGGTGCTCATCCCGGCCGGAGAGGCGCAGATAGGAAAGCGTCACCGCATCCACCGGGAAGAAGCCGCAGGTGGCGCCGTATTCCGGCGCCATGTTGCCGATGGTGGCGCGGTCCGCCAGCGGCAGATCGTCGAGGCCCGGGCCGAAGAACTCGACGAACTTCCCGACCACGCCCTTCTTGCGCAGCATCTGCGTGACGGTCAGCACCAGGTCGGTCGCCGTCACGCCTTCCTTCAGCTTGCCGTGCAGCTTGAAGCCGATGACGTCCGGGATGAGCATGGCGATGGGCTGGCCGAGCATCGCCGCTTCCGCCTCGATGCCGCCGACGCCCCAGCCCAGCACGCCGAGGCCGTTGACCATCGTCGTATGGCTGTCCGTGCCGTAGCAGCTATCGGGATAGACGAAGGTGTCGCCGGCATCCGTCGCGGTCCAGACCACCTGCGCCAGGTATTCCAGGTTCACCTGGTGGCAGATGCCGGTGCCCGGCGGCACGACGCGGAAATTGTCGAAGGAGGACTGGCCCCAGCGGAGGAATTCATAGCGCTCGCCATTGCGCTCGAATTCGATGTCCACATTCTGCTTCAGCGCCGCGGGCGTGCCGGAGACATCGACCATGACGGAGTGGTCGATGACCAGATCGACCGGCACCAGCGGGTTCACCTTCCGCGGATCGCCGCCGAGCTTGATGATGCCGTCGCGCATCGCCGCGAGGTCCACCACGGCGGGAACGCCGGTGAAATCCTGCATCAGGATGCGGGCGGGGCGGAAGGGCACTTCCTTCTCGGACTTGCCGGCGGGCAGCCAGCCGGCGATCGATTTGGCGTCGTTCACCGTGTAGCTGCGGCCATCCTCGAAGCGCAGCACATTCTCCAGCAGCACCTTCAGGCTGAAGGGCAGGCGGCTGATGTCGCCGATGCTCTTGGCCGCCTCGGGCAGGCTGAAGTAATGGTAGGTCTTGCCGTCCACCGCCAGGGTGCGGCGGGTTTTGAGGCTGTCCTGCCCGATCATCCGCATGGTCCGAGAACCCTTCTTCACCTCGCGCCCCGCGCGGGCGCGCCATGCCTGGGGTTTAAGCATGTGCGGCCGCGGGGGTCCACGGGCCGCCCGGCTATCGTACCGATAGCCAATTGAGAATGCTGCAAGCCGAGAACCTGGCCTGCCTGCGCGGGGAGAGGGTGGTTTTCGCCGGGCTCAGCTTTGCGCTGGGCGCGGGGGAGGCGGTGCAGCTCCTCGGCGCCAACGGCGCGGGCAAGTCCAGCCTGCTCAGGCTGCTCGCCGGGCTGCTGGCGCCGGCGGAGGGGCGGCTGCTGTGGGACGGGGCGGATGCGCTGGCGGACCGCGCCGCCCATGCGCGGCGGCTGCGCTATGTCTCGCATCAGGAGGCGCTGAAGCCGGCGCTGACGGCCGCCGAGAATCTCGGCTTCTACGCCCGGCTCTGGGGCGGGGATACGGCAGCGGCGCTGGCGGCGCTGGATCTGCTGCCGCTGGCCGAGCTGCCGGCGCGGGTGCTCTCCGCCGGGCAGAAGCGCCGGCTGGCCCTGGCGCGGCTGGCGCTGGTTTCCCCCTTGGCGCCGGTCCCGCTCTGGCTGCTGGATGAGCCGACGGTGGGGCTGGATGCCGCCTCCGTGGCGCGTCTCGGGGCGCTGCTGGCGGCGCACCGGGCGGCGGGGGGCATGGTGCTGGCCGCCACCCACCTGCCACTGCCGCTGCCCGGCGCGCGGGAGTTGCGGCTGTGAACCGGGCCTCAGACATGCGTCAGGATGTTCACCAGCCGGCCGAAGGGGTCGCGCAGGAAGAAGCGGCGCACGCCCCAGGGCTCCGTCACCGGCCCGTATTCCACGGCGTAGCCGGCGGTGAGGGCGCGGCGGTGCAGCGCCTCCAGCTCCTCGCCCGCCACCTCGATGGAGAGGTCCGGCACGGGGGCGCCGTTGCCGCCTTCCAGCGCGATGCTGACCTGCGGCACCGCCTGCCCGGGCGCCGCGAAGGTGACGATCCAGCCGAGATCCATGACGATGTCGAGGCCGAGCAGCTCGCCATAGAAGGCCTGGGCCGGCGCCAGATCCTCGGCGCTGATATTCGCCACGATGCGTCGTACCGCCATGCCGCCCTCCTCCCGCTGCGCGCGCAGCATGGCCCGGGCTGGGCAGGGCGCGCCATGCGCGGTGCGGCGGCGGCATGAAAGCCTGGCTGGCCCTGCTGGCGCGGGAATTGCGGCTGGCGCTGCGGCATCCGGGCGACAGCCTCGCGGCGGTGCTGTTCTTCGTGCTGGTGGCGGCGCTGTTCCCCTTCGGCATCGGCCCGGCGCCGGAGGCGCTGGCGCGGCTGGCCCCCGGCGCGCTGCTGGCCGCCGCCCTGCTGGCCGCGCTGCTGCCGCTGGAACGGATGTTCGGCGCGGATGCGGAGGATGGAACGCTGGACCAATTGCTGCTCAGCGGGCTGGGCCCCAGCGCGGTGGCGGCGGCCAAGGCCGCAGCGCATTGGCTCACCACCGGCCTGCCGCTGCTGCTGGCCACGCCCGTGGCGGCCGCCATGCTGAACCTGCCGGTGCCGGCCTGGCCGGCCGCGATGGCGGCGCTGGGGATGGCAGCGGGGTTCCTCTCCCTGCTTGGCACCGCCGGCGCGGCGCTGACGCTGGGCGCGCGGCGCGGCGGCGTGCTGCTGCCGCTGCTGGTGCTGCCGCTGGCCATCCCGGCGGTGATCTTCGGCGCCGCCGGCATCGAGGCGGCGGCGGCCGGGCTTTCCCCCGCCCCCTATCTGCTGCTGCTGGGGGCGCTGCTGGCCGCCGCCCTGCCCCTCGCCCCCCTTGCCGCCGGCGCCGCCCTGCGGGTGGAATAGGCGGATGCTGCAACCAGCCCTGGAGTGGATCGCCGAGCACCGCGCGGGCGTCATCGCCCTGGTCGCGGTGCTGGCCGTGAGCCTGTTGACCCGGCGCCCCTGACTCCCTTCCCCGCTGGCGGGTGGAGGGTGGGGGTGGCCGCACCCCCCTACCCCGGCAGGATCGCCATATGCGCGAGATTGCTCAGCACATCCATTCGCGCCTCGTGCCATTCATTCCCCTGGCGGCAATTGGAGAAGAAGGCGAAGGATACCCCGCTGGTCGGGTCCGCCCAGCAATAGGAGGAGCCGACGCCGCCATGCCCGAAGGTGCGCGGATGCGCGATGGCGCCGAGGCCGCGCGCCACCGGGTATTCGCCGCGCGAATGCGGGCCGATGCCGCGGCACATGGGCAGGCCCATATATTCGTCGATGCGGTCGCCGGTGAAGTTGCGCGTCACGAATTCCAGCGTCCGCGGCGCCAGGATGCGCACCCCACCCAGCGCACCGCCGGCGCCGAGCGCCTGGTAGAAGGCCGCCATGCCGCGCGCCGTGCCGTAGCCGCCACCGCCCGGGATGCCCGCCGCATGGTGCGCCGGGGTGTTCTCCGAGGGGCGGGGCGGGAAGGCGCCGTTCTCCGGCGGGTCGTAGATATCCGCCGCGCGCCCCGTCGCCGCCTCCGGCAGGCCGACGAAGACGTCATCCTCCAGCCCCAGCGGCAGCAGGATGCGGTTGCGGATATAGGTCCGGAAATCCTCGCCGGTCAGCGCCTCGATCAGCACCGCCGCCACCCAATGCGCCGCAGCCGGGTGGTATTGCACCTTGCTGCCGGGGGTCCATTCCAGGGTGAAGCTGCTGACCGTCCGCCGCAGCAGGGCGTGGTCCGTCCAGCATTCCGGCGGCACGGCGGCGCCGGGGAAGCCGCCCTGATGCGTCAGGAGTTGCAGCACGGTGATGCCGCCCTTCCCGTTGGCGGCGAATTCCGGGATGTGCTGCGCGATGGGGTCGCTGAAGCGCAGCTTGCCGTCCTCCACCAGCGTCCAGATGGCGGCGGCGGTGACGACCTTGGTGTTGGAGTACATGAGGAAGAGGGTGCGGTCATTCGCCGCCACATCGGGCGAGACCTTCGCCTTGCCGAAGCTGCGGAACAGCGCCAGCTTGCCGTGCCGCGCGACCGCCACCTGGGCGCCAGGGTGGCGGCCCTCGGCGATATGCTGCTCGATGACGGCGCAGAGCCGCGCCAGGGGCCTGGGGTCCAGGCCAAGGGCCTCGGGGTTGGATTCTTGCAGCGGGAAGGGCATGGGGGCGTTTCCTCCTCGGCGCGCTTCGCCGGCGGGGCGTTGCGGCGGGCGGGGTAGTTGAGCGCCGTTGCCGCCCTGGCGCAAGCGCGGCCGATGCGCGTAACGGAAGGCGCCTTCGACGCTGTCGAAGGCAACCCATCGCGCGGGCCATGGTGCTGTTTTCAGGCCCATGACGAAGCCGCATCGCGCGAATAGCGCGCCCTCGGCGCCAGGCGCGGCAGCGCTGCGCGGCATTCCTGCCATGAACGGACCATGGCTGGGGCTTGTGCCCGCAGCCCCGATCGCCGACTCATGCGAAGTGCCCTTCGGCGCGGCCTTTGGGCCGGCCGGCGGATCGGCCGATTGGCGTTAGCGCGTGATCGGTTGAGGTCGAATCGACCGAAACCGTGAATCACGCGACCGAACAATGAGCTAGAGCGGGGCGGGTGAGCGCAGCTCAACCGATCCCGCTCTAGGGTACGCTCGACGGCGTCGCGTGCTGTCGCGTGCCCGGACGACGGCGTCCTTCAGCCCTCGCGCGAACGGCCCGGCGCGGCCAGCGGGTCTGGCAGCCAGCCCTCCAGCAGCTCCGTCGTGGCGGCGGTGACGGCGGCAGGCGCCGCGCCGCTGCGCCGCAGCCTTGCGCGCAGCGCTGCCGCCTGGTCCAGCCGCGCCTGCCATTCCGGCCCGAAGCGGTGCTGCAGCCATTGCCGCAGCCCGCGGGCAAAGGCCGGGCTCCGCCCCTCCGTGGAGACGCCGATGACGAGGTTGCCCCGCCGCACCATGGCCAGCGCATAGGCGTCGCAGAGCGGCGGCACATCCTCCGCATTCACCAGCACCCGGTGCGCCCGAGCGATCGCCGCCAGGCGCGCGCTCTCCGCCTCGCTCAGCCCGGCCATCAGCAGCAGCCGTGCCGCGGCGATCTCCGCCGCCTCCGGCAGCCTTTCCACCAGCCGAGCCCCGGCCCTCTCGCGCAGCGCCGGCGAGGGATCCGGCGCGAACACCGCCAGGTCGCGCGCCCCGCCGGTCTCCAGCATCTCGAGCCGGGCCAGCGCGGCGCGGCCATCGCCCACCAGCAGCACGCGCCATGCGGCGATGTCGAGGGCAAGCGGCAGCATCAACGCCTCCCTGGCAAAGCGGCCACCCGGCCGCGCCTCAATCCGGCTGGATGCGGGCGCGCCGCACCACCTCCGCCCAGCGCGCCGCATCCGCGCGGATCAGCACGCCCAGCGCCTCGGGTGGCGCCTCCACTGGCTCCAGCCCCAGCGCCGCGACGCGCTCCGCCACCTCCGGCTGCTTCAGCACGCCGCCGATCGCCGCATTGACCCGCACGGCAATGGCCGGGTCCAGGTCCTTCGGCGCAACGATGCCGTGCCAGCCCACCGCCTCCGCCCCGCGGAAGCCGACCTCGCCCAGCGCCGGCACCCCCGGCAGCGCCTGGGTGCGCGCGGCGGAGGAGACGAACAGCCCGCGCAGCCGCCCGACCTTCACATGGTCCGCCACCGCGCCGATATTGATCAGCACGCCCTGCAGGCTGCCGCCCAGCAGATCATTCACCGCCAGCGCGCCGCCGCGATAGGGCGCGTGGGTCCAGCGAACCTCCGCCGCGGCCTGGATCTGCTCGCCCAGCAGATGCGCCAGGCTGCCATTGCCCGGCGTGCCCACCGCCACCGGCTGCCGCCGCGCCAGGCCGAGGAATTCCTCGAAGCTGCGCGCCGGCGAATCCGCGCGCACGACAAAGATCTGCGGCACCCGCACGCCCTGCGCCACCGGCGCGAAATCCTCCACCGGGTCGAAGCCCAGCTTCGGGAACAGCGCCTTGTTGATGGCGAGGCTGTCGGAGCCCGCCAGCAGCGTATAGCCATCCGGCCTGGCCTTCGCCGCGTGCTCGTAGCCGATATTGCTGCCGGCGCCCGGCAGGTTCTCCACCACCACGTTCTGGCCGAGCGCCGGGGTGAGGTGCCGCGCGAAGAGCCGCGCCACGATGTCCTGGCTGCCGCCCGGCGCCACCGGCACGATGTAGCGGATGGAACGCTCCGCCGGCCATTCGGCGGCGGCCAGGGCCGGCCGCGCCAGCGCCGCGGCGCCGAGCGCCAGGAAGGAACGGCGCCGCATCTCAGGCGATCTCCAGCTTGCGCCGCAGCAGGGAAAGCGGCGAGTCCGGCACCACCGCGCGCTGATAGGCGATGCCGATGACGCGCCGCGCCGCATCCCACACCGCCGGGTCCGCGCCCGCCGGCACCTCCACGGTGGAGACGCCGCAGCGCAGCAGCGCGAGGTACTGGTCCGGGATCACATGGCCGGTCGCGCGGATCTCGCCGGTGAAGCCGTGCTGCTCGCGCAGCGCGCGGGCCTGGGTGAAGGCGCGGCCATCGCGGAATTTCGGCAGCACCAGCGCCACCAGCGAGAGAAGCGGCAGCAGATCGGCGATCTCCGCCACCGCCACCTCCGGCGGCAGCACCAGGCCGAGCGGCGCGCGGCGCGAAGCCAACTCCGCCGCGTCCCGCCGCAGCCGCGCCAGGGAGAGGATGGCGGGGCTGTCCGGCAGCACGGCGTCATCCGCCACGCTCACCCAGGCATCGTCCACCAGGCGGCCATCCTCAAGCAGCGGCATAGAGCGCCTCCTTGAACGGCGCGAGGCCGATGCGGCGGTAGCAATCGATGAAGCGCTCGCCCGGCAGGCGGTGCGCCACATGGGTCAGCAGGATGGTCTCGATGGCGTCGACGATATCGTCATAGGAGAAGGCCGGCCCCACCAGCTCCCCCAGCGCCGCGTCATTGCCCGCGGCGCCGCCGAGCGTGACCTGGTAGACTTCCTCGCCGCGCTTATCGACGCCCAGGATGCCGATATGCCCCACATGATGGTGGCCACAGGCATTGATGCAGCCGGAAATGTTCACGAAGCACTCGCCGATATCGAGCTGCCTGTCGAGATCGGCGAAGCGTTCGGAGATGCGCTGCGCCACCGGGATGCTGCGCGCCGTCGCCAGGGCGCAGTAATCCATCCCTGGGCAGGCGATGATGTCGGAGACCAGGCCGATATTCGGCGTCGCCAGCCCGGCCGCGCGCAGTTCCTCCCACAGATCGGGCAGATCCTCCTGCCGCACATGCGGCAGCACCAGGTTCTGCACATGGCTGACGCGGATCTCGCCGAAGGAGAAGCGCTCCGCCAGCCCGGCCACCACCTCCATCTGCGCCGCGCTGGCATCGCCCGGGATGCCGCCGATCGGCTTCAGGGAAATGGTCACGCTGGCATAGCCCGGCTGCCGGTGCGGCCGCACGCTGCGCGCCGCCCAGGCGCGGAATTCCGGCGCCTCCGGCAGCGCCACGTCGTTCAGCGCCAGGAAGGGCGGCGGCGCGAAATGCTGGCGGATGGCGGCGACGATAGCCGGATCCAGCCGGAAGCGGTCGCGCGGCATGGCGGCGTATTCCCGCTCCACCATCTCCGCGAACTCCGCGCCCAGGTCGCGCACCAGGATCTTGATGCGCGCCTTGTAGATATTGTCCCGCTGGCCGAGCGCGTTGTAGCTGCGCAGCACGGCTTCCAGATAGCCGAGCAGCTCCGCCTCCGGCAGGAAGTCCCGCAGCTTCGTGGCGATCAGCGGCGTGCGTCCCATGCCGCCGCCGGCATGGACGGCGAAGCCGATCTCGCCCGCCGCGTTCCGCTTCGCCTCCAGCCCCACATCGTGCAGCCGCAGCGCCACGCGGTCCTCCGCCGCGCCGGTGATGGCGATCTTGAACTTGCGCGGCAGCCAGGTGAATTCCGGGTGCAGCGTGGACCATTGCCGCAGGATCTCGGCATAGATGCGCGGATCCACCACCTCATCCGGCGCGGCGCCGGCATATTCATCCGTGGTGACGTTGCGGATGCAATTGCCGCTGGTCTGGATGGCGTGCATGTCCACCGCCGCCAGGGCGCGCAGCATGTCCGGCACGTCTTCCAGCTTCGTCCAATTGAACTGGATGTTCTGCCGCGTGGTGAAATGGCCGAAGCCCCGGTCCCAGCGCCGGGCGATGTAGGCAAGCTGGCGCAGCTGCGCCGCGTTCAGCACGCCATAGGGGATGGCGACGCGCAGCATATAGGCGTGAAGCTGCAGGTAGAGGCCGTTCATCAGCCGCAGCGGCTTGAACTCCTCCTCCGTCAGCTCGCCGGCCAGGCGGCGCTGCACCTGGCCCTCGAATTCGGCGATGCGCTCGGCCAGGAATTCGCGGTCCACCGCGTCATAGCGGTAGGTGCGGGCATGGGGCGGGACGGGCGCCACGGCGCGGGGGGCGATGGCGTTCATCTCAGGAGGCCATCCGCCATTCGGCGGGCTCCGCCGCCACGCTGGGGCCGGCGGCACGCAGCCTTTCGCGGTACTTCGCCGGCACCGGCACGCCACCCGCCAGAAGCAGTTCCACGCCATAGACGCCGACGACGAGCTGCGCCGCCTCGCCCTGCTGCGCCAGCGCCAGCCCCTCCGCCGCCTGTTCCGGCGGGAAGATGCGCGCCTCCGCCACCCGGTCCACCCAGATGCCGCCCTCCCCCAGCCAGGCCACGCGGCCATCGCGCAGGCGGTTGCCGGTGAAGGCCAGCGGGGCGGTGGCTGGGCGCGCCTTCGGGGGGGTGCTCATGCGGGAATATCCTGTGGCCGCTCTGGCTGCACGCAGGGGCAGCGTAGGTTCTCTGGATTTAACGGCTGGGTTGGTTCTTATCAAGCAGCCGGCGTGAATATGAGCTTTTCCCGCGAATTCGGCTTGCGCGAGGGCGCGGAAAGCCCGAATTCCCCGGATGCCCTGCGGATTCATACGAATGTCTGACGTGGATTACGGCTCTGCCCTGGCCAGCGGCGACGGCCCCGCCCCGGGGGAGGTCTGGCTGGTCGGCGCCGGGCCGGGCGACCCCGGCCTGCTCACCCGCCGCGCCGCCAGCGCCATCGCCCGCGCCGACGTGATCCTGCACGACGCGCTGCCCGGCCGCGCCGTGCTGCGCCTGGCCCGGCCCGGGGCCACGCTGCTGCCGGTGGGCAAGCGCAAGGGCCAGGCGCCGATGTCCCAGGCGAAGATCAATGCCCGGATGATCGCCGGCGCCCGCGCCGGGCTGCGCGTGGTGCGGCTGAAGGGCGGCGACCCCTTCCTGTTCGGCCGCGGCGGGGAGGAAGCCCAGGCGCTGAATGCGGCCGGCATCCCCTGGCGCGTGGTGCCGGGCGTCACCGCCGGCACCGCGGCGCCGGCGGCGGCGGGCGTGCCGCTGACCCATCGCGGCACCGCCAGCGCCGTCACCTTCGTCACCGGGCATGACGAAACGGGCGCGCTGCCGGAAAGCGTGGACTGGGACGCGCTGGGGCGGGCGGGCGGCACCATCGCCGCCTTCATGGCGCTCTCCCGGCTGGACGAGATCGCGCTGCGGCTGCTGGCGGCGGGACGGCCGGCTGCGACGCCGGTCGCCATCATCGCCCAGGCCTCGCTGCCGGGGCAGGCCACGCTGCGCAGCACGCTGGGCGCCTGCACGCTGGACGCGAAGCGGGCGGCGCTGCCGACGCCGGCGCTGATCGTCATCGGCGAGGTCGCGGGGCTCGCGCTGCTGCAGGCCATTGGGGTGCCGCCGGCCCAGGCGGTGGGTTGAGGAGGGCTCTGCCCTCCTCAAACTCCACCCGCCAAAGGCCGAAGGGCCTTTGGAAACCATGAGTCGAGGCGCGACGGTCGAGACGCCACGCTCAAGGGTTCCAAGGGCCCTTCGGCCCTTGGCGGGGAGCGCTCGAGAGGGGCAGCGCCCCTCTCGACCTTCCGCTATGATGCACTGCAATGCTCCGCCAATTCCTCGCCCTCTACCGGCCCCATCGCCGGCTGCTCCTGCTCGACTTCGGCTGCGCCGCCCTGTCCGGCCTGCTCGAGCTGTTCTTCCCGATGGCCGTGCGGGCCTTCATCGATCAATTGCTGCCGGGCCAGGACCTGCCGCTGATCTTCCTCGCCCTGGCCGGGCTGATGGCGATCTACGCGGCCAATGCCGGGCTGATGGCGGTGATGGCCTATTGGGGTCACGTCCTCGGCATCGCCATCGAGACGGAATTGCGCCGCCGCGCCTTCGACCACCTGCAGAAACTCTCCTTCCGCTTCTATGACGGACAGAAGACCGGCCATCTCGTCGGCCGCGTGACGAAGGATCTGGAGGAGATCGGCGAGGTCGCGCATCACGGGCCGGAAGACCTGCTGATCGCGGTGCTGACCTTCCTCGGCGCCTTCGCGCTGATGGTCTACGTGAACCCGGTGCTCGCTTTGGTCGCGGCGCTGGTGATGCCAGCCGCGGCCTTCATCGTCATCCGCTATGGCGGGCGGATGACCGGCAACTGGCAGCAGCAATTCCGCCGCGTCGGCGCCTTCAACGCCCGCATCGAGGAGAATGTCGGCGGCATGCGCGTGGTGCAGGCCTTCGCCAATGAGGCGCATGAGCGCCGCCTCTTCGCCGCCGACAACCTCCGCTACCGCGACACCAAGCTCGCCGCCTACCGCACCATGGCGATGACCATCACCATGAACTATCTCGGCATGCGGGCGGTGCAGGTGGCGGTGATGCTGGCCGGCGCCTGGATGGTGGTGCGCGGCGGCCTCTCCATCGGCGATTTCATGGCCTTCCTGCTGCTGGTCGGCGTGTTCTACCGGCCGCTCGACAAGATCGGCACGGTGATCGAGACCTATCCGAAAGGCCTTGCCGGGCTGCGCAGCTACAACGCCCTGCTGGCGGAGGAACCCGACATCACGGACGCGCCGGATGCCGTCGAGGCGCCGAAGCTTGCCGGCGAGGTGCGCTATGAGGGCGTCACCTTCGGCTACGCCCCTGGCCGCCCGGTGCTGCGCGACATCGATCTGACGATCCGGGCCGGGGAGACGGTGGCGCTGGTCGGCCCCTCCGGCGCCGGCAAGACCACGCTCTGCTCGCTATTGCCGCGCTTCTATGAGGTGGAGCGGGGCCGCATCACCATTGACGGCATCGACATCCGCCGCATGACCCGCGCCTCGCTGCGGCGGCAGATCGGCATCGTGCAGCAGGATGTGTTCCTCTTCGCTGGCACGCTGCGGGAGAACATCGCCTATGGCCGCCTGGACGCGACCGAGGCGGAGATCCGCGAGGCCGCCCGCCGCGCCCGGCTGGACGAGATGATCGCCGCCCTGCCGGAGGGGCTGGAGACGGTGATCGGGGAGCGCGGGGTGAAGCTTTCCGGCGGGCAGAAGCAGCGGCTCGCCATCGCCCGCATCTTCCTGAAGAACCCGCCCATCCTGATCCTGGACGAGGCCACCAGCGCCCTGGATACGGAGACGGAGCGCGCCATCCAGCGTTCGCTCGCCGAGCTGGCGGAGGGGCGGACGACGCTGGTCATCGCCCACCGCCTGGCCACCATCCGGAATGCCGACCGCATCCTGGTGGTGACGGCGGCGGGCATTGCGGAGCAGGGCACCCATGCGGCGCTGCTGGCGGCCAACGGCCCGTACCGGCGGCTGCATGATGCGCAATTTTCGGGAGTGGCCGCGGAATAGGTCCAGGGGCAGGGCCCCATATGCGCGAAGCAACGGCGCAATGCCCCCACCCCCGATCAGCGTCGGCAGGTTCAACCCCCGGACCCAAAACTCGGACCGGGGTCCGGGGACCGGTCCGGTCCCCGGCGGGAGTGCAGAGGGCAGCGCCCTCTGCTGGGGGCATGGGGGCGAAGCCCCCATCCCTCCCCCCCGGCAGCGCCGGGGGAGGGAGGGTCAAGCTACACAGCCCGCACCCAGCCGCCATCCACGTCCAGCAGCGCGCCCTGCAGATAGGCGCCGTCCGGCCCGGCGAGGAAGGCGACGACGCCCGCGATCTCCGCCGGCTCGCCAAAGCGGGCCACGCCGGTCTGCCGCGCCAGCTCCACCGCGGCGGCGGCCTGGTCCAGCCCTTTCTCCCGCATCACCGTGGCGATCCGGCCTTCCAGCCGCCCGGTGCGGATGCTGCCGGGGTTGATGCAGTTCACCCGTACCCCCTCCGCCACGCCCTTGTCCGCCAGCGCCTTGGTCAGGTTCATCAGCGCCGCGTTGACGCTGCCGCCGATGGTGAAATCGGCGCTCGCCACCCGCCCGCCGACGCCGGCGATCATCACCACGCCGCCGCCCGTCTGCCGCAGATGCGGCCAGGCGGCGCGGGTCAGCCGCACCGCGCCATGCAGCTTCAGGGCGAAGCCATCGGCCCAGGCGGCGTCGGAGAGTTCCAGGAAGTCGCCGCGCTGGGTGGCGCCGGCGCTGTTCACCACCAGGTCCAGCCGGCCGAACCCCGCCAGCGCGGCCGCCACCGCCGCCGCCGCCGCGCCCGGCTCGCGCAGGTCGGCGGGATGCGCCACGGCGCCGGGCAGGCGGGCGGCGGCGTCTTCCAGCGCCGCCCCGCTGCGGGCCGTCAGCAGCACGCGCCAGCCATCCGCGGCCAGGCGTTCCGCGATGCCGAGGCCGATGCCGCGGCTGGCGCCGCTGACGATGGCCGCCCGCGCCTCAGCCACGGCCGGACCTCCGCCCCGCCGGGGCCGACGCCGCTGCGGGCGGCGCCACCGCCGGGCGTCCGGCATCGAAGCCGAGGAAGCCGATAGCGGGGATCGGCGCCCCGCCATCCCCGGCCCAGAGCCGCGGGTTGCGCGCCTCCGGCACCGGCGCCGGCGGGCGATCGGTGGCCGGCGCCGCCGCCTCCCGCCGCGCGGGCATCCTGGCCGGGGGCGGGGCGGCGGTGGCGCGGGTCGGCGGCCCCTCGGCCGGGGCCGGCGCACCGCGCAGCCCGGTGCGGATGGACAGCAGGTAGAACATGATCTCCGTCCGCCCCTGATCCACCGCGGAATCGATCGGCGTCAGCCCCAGCACGTTGCGGGATTCGATATCCGCGCCGCGCGCCACCGCATCCCGCGCCGCCGCCATGTCGCCGCGGTTGATGGCGTCGAACAGCGCGGCGTTGGGGGAAAGGTCGCCGGCATTGGGGTCGGCCGGAATCGCCTCCGGCGCGTTGCGGTATTGCAGCCCGGGCAGGGCGGGCGGCGGCGGGCGTTCCGGCGGCGCGGCGGCGGTGGGGCGGTTGCGGGCACGGTTGCCGCCGAATTGCGCGGCAGCCTCCGAACTCGGCAGGGCCAGCCAGGCCAGGACGGCCATCGGCAGCAGGGCGGCAAGGGGGGCGCGGCGCATGGGCCCGACTCCTAGAGCATTTTCAACTCCGGCGGAATCGCCGGACGACCCGGAAAATGCGACAGAACAAAAAGCTGGAGCGGGTTCACCGAGCACAGGCGAGGCGACCCGCTCCGGACCGTGATCCGCGCCGACGGAAGCGCGGATCATGGCCTGGTGCCCTGCCCGCGAAACTCGCTGGATTTTTCCAGCGAACGCCGCGGACAAGCAGGCACTGAAAACACAAGCCAGTGGCCCGAGAACGAGTCCACAGGACTTCGGAATCGGGACGCTAGTGCCCTGCCCGCGAAGTTCGCTGGACTTCCAGCGAACGCAGCGGACAAGCAGGCCACTGAAAACACAAGCTGGTGGCCCGAGAACGACGTCCGCAGGACTGCGGAATCGGGACACCAGCCCTTTGTCCTGGCGCGTGATTCACGCCTCCGGGCGTTCCGCCCTGCGGCGATCATGCACCAGCCCGGCCCGCCAGATCAGCGGCAATCATCCCCGCGCACCCCGAAGCTCTCCACCTTGCCGCCCTGCAGGGTGAAGATCACGTCGCAGCCGCGGGTCACCAGCATCGGCCCGGCGGGGGGCAGCAGCGGGCCGAAGCGGCCATAGCGGCCGCCCCAATAGGGGTAGTAGTAGGGGTCGCTGGGCCAGAGCTGGGTCCGGCGCCATTCATATTGCAGGTATTTCTTCCCCTCGGATTCATAGCTTCGGGTCGGCACGCCCTGGCTGGCGAGCAGCGCCGATTCCGGCTGGCCGACCAGCGGCGCCAGCCGCGCCTCCAGCGGGGGTTCCCGGGCACAGCCGGCCAGCAGGGGGAGAAGGAGGAGGAGGCGTTTCATCGTCGTCGCCTTGCCGCCCCCGGCGGGGCCAGGGGCAGAGTCAGGGGTGAGGGCTGGGCTGAGCCTGGCGAAGCCCCCCTGTTTACCGTCCCTCCCGCCGCCAGGCCAGCAGCGCCAGGCCGAGGGTCAGCGGCAGGGCCAGCCAGGGCGGCAGGAGCGGCATGGCGGCGATGCCGGTCACGGTATGATCGCCGTTGCGCCGCAGCCCGATCCAGCCTGCCCCCGCCGCGTCCCGCCCGGGCCCGACGCGGCGCAGCTCCGGCAGCACCGGCTCCGCCGCGTTCCGTCCCTGCGGCTCGGCGGGGCCCAGCCAGCGCGCGGCGCCGCCGGTGGCGGCCAGCACCGGCGCCAGCCGGGCCGGGTCGGCCCGCAGATCCGCCACCTCCGGCGGGTTGGAAGCGGCCGCGGCGGCGAAGGCGCTGCGGCTGCCATCGGTCACCTGCCAGACGCCGGGCTGTTCCGCCGGCAGCCAGCCGATGGCGCGGCCGCCCGCCCCCGGCTCCAGCGTCAGCCGCTGGGTGGTGCCGTCCGGGGCGGTCACGGTGATCTCGGGCAGCGGGCCGGGCTCCACACTGCGGCGCTCCACGCGCAGCCTGCCGGCCTCGATGCGGGCGGTCAGGTCCTCCTCCTCCAGCTCCGGCTCCCGCATCAGCCAGTGCGCGGCGCGGCGCAGCAGCTCCGCCTGCGGCCCGCCGCCATCATGGCCGCGCGACCACAGCCAGATATGGTCGGAGAGCAGCAGGGCGACGCGGCCTTCCGCCACCCGGTCGAGGATCAGCAGCGGCGCCTCGCCGGCGGCGTCCATCACCGCGACGCCGCCGCGCTGGTCGGCGCGCAGGCTGCGGTACCAGCGGCCCCAGCTCGCCTCGGCATTCGGCTCCGGGTTGGCGCCGGTCAGCCCCTCCGTCACCGGGTGGCGGGCGCCGAGCGCGGTGATGCGGGGCCGGAAGGCCCCCTCCGCCACCCCGGCTTGCCCTGCCCCGGCGGCCGGCCGCGCCGGCAGCACGGCGCCGAGCGGGGTGGCGGCGAGGCTGGTGGGCCCGCTGAATTCCGGCCCGACGGAAAGCAGCAGCGCCCCGCCGCCCCGCACGTAATCCGCGATGTTCCGCAGATAGGCGGGCGGCAGGATGCCGCGATTGGCGAATCGGTCGAAGATGACCAGGTCGAATTCGCGCAATTTCACCTGGAACAGCTCGCGCACCGGGAAGGCGATCAGCGCCAGCTCGTTCAGCGGCGTCAGGTCGTCCTTCTCCGGCGGGCGGAGGATGGTGAAATGCACCAGGTCGACGCCAGGATCGGCCTTCAGCAGCCGCCGCCAGGTGCGCTCCCCGGCATGCGGCTCGCCCGAGACGAGCAGCACCCGCAGCCGGTCGCGGACGCCGGTGACGGTGACGACGGCGCGGTTGTTGACCTCGGAGACCTCGCCGGGCCGGGCCTCGGCGGCAAGCTCCACCACGGTGGGGCCGCCGCGCTCGATCGGGACGGTGATGCGGTGCTCCCGCCCGGTCGGCACGCTTTCGGTGCGCGGCGCGGCGCCGTCGCGGCGGATGGTGAGGTTGGCCGGGCTGCCGGCGGCGGCGCCGAGATCCTCGACGGCGACGCGCAATTCCACCGCACGGCCGACGATGCCGAAGCCCGGCGCCTCGATGATGCGGAGGCGGCGGTCCACCTCGCCCGGGCGGCCGGGCAGCAGGGCGTGGAAAGGAGCGTCCAGCGGCACATTGGCCGGCACGTCATGCACCTGGCCATCGGTCAGGGCGATCACCCCGGCGAGGCGGGCGCGGGGGATATCGGCCAGCGCCCGTTCCAGGGCGGTGAAGAGGCGGGTGCCCTGGTTGCCGCCCTCCGGCACCTCCACGGTGCGCATCTCGAGATCGGGCAGGCGGCCGGCCCGGGCTTCCAGGGCCTGGCGGGCGGCCTCGATCTGCGCCGCGCGGCCGGCGAGGCGGGCGCTGTCGGAGCGGTCCACCAGCAGCACGCCGATATCCGGGCGGGTCTCCCGCGTTTCCTCCACCAGCCGCGGATTGGCCAGCGCCAGCAGCAGCAGGGCGAAGGTGAGGGCGCGCAGCACCCCGCCACGCGCCCGGCGGAACAGCGCCGGCAGCAGGGCGATGAGCGCAACGGTGCCGAGCACGACCAGCAGCCAGGCCGGCAGGATGGGGGCGAGGTCGATGCCGGAAAGGGCCTGCTCCATCTAATTCCCCAGCCTTTCCAATATGGCCGGCACATGCACCTGGTCGCCCTTGTAGTTGCCGGTCAGGGCGTACATCACGAGGTTGAGGCCGAAGCGGTAGGCGAGCGTCCGCTGCCGGGTGCCGCCGGGGATGACGGCGTAGGGGTTGTTGCCGCGGCTATCCACCGCCCAGGCGCTGGCCCAGTCATGCCCGCCGATGATGACCGGCGAGACGCTGTCATTCGCCCGGTCCTGGTCGCGCGCCACCCAGACCTGGCCGCCGGCGAAGCGGCCCGGCAGGTCCGGCAGCAGGTAGAAGGCGCGCTTCAGCACATGGTCCTCCGGCACCGGGGCCAGGGGCGGGATGGCGAGGTCGCGGGTCACCCGCCGCAGCGCCTCCCGCGCCCCGGGGGCGAAACCCTCGCCGGAGCCTTCGTCGCGCGTGTCGAACAGGATGATCCCGCCATTGCGCATGAAGCCGTTCAGCGCCGCGATGGCGGCGGCATCCGGCGTCGGCGCCTCCGGCGTCACCACCCAGTAGAGCAGCGGATAGAAGGAAAGGTCGTCCCGCCCGGGCAGCACCGCCGCCGGCTCCGCCAGCGCCGCGGCGCTGCGGCGGTTCACGAAATCGGAAAGGCCGACGAGGCCGGTGCGCAGCGTCTCATCCAGCCCGGCATCGCCGGTGACGATATAGGCGAGGCGGGTGGCGAGCGCCGGGTCGTCGCTCTCCGCCCGCGCCGCCGGGGCGGCGAGCAGCAGCAGGGGCAGCAGCACGGCGGAGACCCCGGTGCGCAGCGCGGCACGGCGGCCCGGCGCGCCGGGGAGGCCCAGCAGGCCGCGCAGCCGGAGCCCGGCCAGCAGATCGACGGCCAGCAGCAGCAGCGCCGCGGCCAGCAGCCAGGGGCCGAGATCTCGCTCCGCCGGGATGCCGCCGATCGCGATCCGGGCCGCGCCGGCGGGCGGCGGCGGCGCGGCGCGCGGCGCCGGCACCGCGCCGCCGAGATTGAGCGCACGGCGATACCCGGCCTCCGCCGCATCCTCCCCTGCCGCCTGGCCGGGCGTGCCGTACCAGCCGGGCGGGTGGCGGGGGCCGGGCACGGTGCCCTCCAATTGGGCGGCGGGCAGGGCGGCGGCCGCCGGCGGGGCAGGGCCGAGACGGCCGAAGCCGTCGAGCGTCTCCAGCGGCGCCAGCGGCGCCTCCCCCTCCGCCCCCTGGATGCCGGCGGAGAGCGCCACGATCCGCCGCAGCATCTGCACGAACAGGCCGGAGAGCGGCAGGTTGGACCATTCCGCATTGGCTGTGACATGGAACAGCACGATGCGCCCGGCGCCGCGGCTTTCCGCGGTGACCAAAGGCGTGCCGTCCTGCAGCCTGGCCCAGACCCGCTCGGTCAGGCGGGGGGAGGGTTCGGCCAGCACCTGGCGCTCCACCGTCACCTCCTCCGGCACCGGCAGGCCGGCGAAGGGCGAGCCCTCCGGGAAGGCGGCCAGGCGCTGCGGCTGTTCCCAGGACAGGGCGCCGCCCAATTGCCGCTCCGCCCGCAGCGCCACCGGCAGCAGCGGGTCCGGGCTTTCGGCGAGGCGCGGCCCGGCGAAGCGGACCAGCGTGCCGCCCTGCTCCACCCAGCGGGTCAGGGCCTGGCGCTCCGCCCCGTCCGGCACCCGGCGGTCGGCCAGGGCCAGCACCGCGATGGGCCGGGCGAGGAGCTGGTCCAGCGGGCCGCGGCGGATCTCGGCATAGGGGCCGAGGGCACGGTCCAGATAGAACAGATCGCCGATCAGCGGCGCATCGGCGCTTTCCTCCTGCGCCGGCAGCAGCCCGACCGGGCGGCGGCGGAAGCGCTCATCCAGCAGCACCACGGAGCCGGCGCCGGTGGCACCCTCGATCTCCAGCCGTACCACCTGGTTGCGCAGCTCCACCGGCAGGTCGAGCACCGCCTCCCCCTGGCCCGCCCCGGCCGGGATGGGCACGGCGGCGCGGGCCAAAGCGCGGCCATCCCCGGTGCGGGCCAGCACCCCCGCTTCCGTCGCGGTGGGCAGGGGAAGCTGCTGCACGGTCAGGCGCAGCCGGTCCGCCTCCGCCACCGGCGGCAGCAGCAGGCGGCGCGGCGCGGCCTCGGCCAGGGCGAGGGTCAGCGGGCCGGCGGCCGCCAGGGCCGCCGCCAGGCGGCCGGAGTCCGGCGTGTGCTCCACCCCGTCCGAGAGCAGCAGCGGGGCCAGCGGCCCGGGATTGGCGCCGCGCCAGGCGGTGAAGGCGGCGAGCGCCGCGGCAGGGTCCGGGGCCCAGGGCTTGGGGCGCAGCGCGGCCAGGCGGGCATGCAGGTCCTGCGCCGGCATGGGGCCGATGAGTCGCGGCGGCGCCCCGGTCTCGGCCGGGGCGGTGGAGAGGAGGGCGGCCCGCCGCTCCTCCCGCCCCGCCCGGTCCAGCGCCGCGCCGGCCAGCGCCATGCGGGCCGGCCAGTCCGGCGCCGCGGCCCAGCCATCCTCCACCACCAGCAGCAGCGTGCCCTCCGCCCCGCCCGCCGCCCCGCCGGGGCCGAGCACCGGCCGGGCAAGGCCGAGAATGACCAGCCCGGCGGCGACAAGGCGCAGCAGCAGCAGCCACCAGGGGGTGCGCGCCGGGGTTTCCTGCACCACCGGCAGATCCCGCAGCAGGCGCAGGGCCGGGAAGGCCAGGCGCCGCGGCGCCGGCGGGGTGACGCGCAGCAGCCACCAGAGCACCGGCAGGGCCGGCAGGGCCAGCAGCAGCCAGGGGGCGGCGAAGGCGAGGGGGCCGAGGGTCAGCATCCGGCCGAATTACCAGCAAGCCTGGGGCCACCCTCGTGACAGCTCGGCAAGGCGATGCACGGCATGCGGGTCCTCGATGGCATAGGGACTACTCTGGCGCGAGTGCCTGCCACAATGCCAGCAAAGCCGTCTGGGGCGGCTGGTCGACATGGTGGGTCAGGAACCCCCAGCCCGCGGCGGCAGCGATGGCGGCGATGCCTTCCCGGTGGCGGCGCAGCCTTTCCTGGTAGATCGGCCTCGCCTCTTCCACCCGCGGCACCAGCACCGTCTCCCCGGCCTTGCCCCAGGCGAACAGGACGCGGCCGGCATAGGCGCGGTTCCCCTCGCCGAGCGTCGCCTCCTCCGGGTCCAGCACCTGGACCAGATGGCCGCGCACCGGCCAGGCGGCAAGGGCGGCGATGGCGGCGTGGATCTCCGGGAGCGGCGACATGAAATCGCCGATCAGCACGGCGCGGGCATGGCGGGGCAGGTCGGGGTCCGGGGCGGGCACGGCGCGGGATTTGGCGATGGCGGAAAGGCTTTCCACCAGCGGCGCCAGGCCGGCGCGGCCGGCATGGGCGCGGCCCGGCCCGCCGATCAGCCGCACCCGCTCCCCGCCGCGCAGCGCCAGGGCGGCCAGGGCGGCCAGCAGCAGCTCGGCGCGCTCCCGCTTGCTCGGGCGGTTGGCGGAAAAGCGCCATTCCATGGAGCGGGAGGCGTCCGACCAGAGGGCGATGGTCTGCGCCGCCTCCCATTCCGTCTCGCGGATGAAGAGGCGGTCCGACTTGGCGCTCTGGCGCCAGTCGATCCGGCCGACGGGATCGCCCGGGAGGAAGGGGCGGAATTGCCAGAAGGCGTCGCCCGGCCCGGCGCGGCGCCGGCCATGCACGCCCTGGAGGACGGTGGCGGCCACGCGTTCCGCCGCCACGACGAGGGGCGGGAGGGTGGCGGCAAGGGCTTCGGCGCGGAAGGTGGTGTCAGCCGGCATGGGGGGGCCTGTGGGCGGGGCCGGCGGGGGCATCGCCCTCACGAGCGAGGAGGTCACGCCCGCCAGTGGGGAAGCCACCCCCACTAACGGGGAAGCCACCCCCGCAAACGGGGACGCCACCCCCACTAACGGGGAAGCCACCCCCGCAAACGGGGAAGCCACCCCCGCAAACGGGGAAGCCACCCCCACAAACGGGGAAGCCACCCCCACAAACGGGGAAGCCACCCCCACAAACGGGGAGGCCTCCCCCACCCCAGCCCTCCCCCGCCAGCGGGAGAATCGTCGCCCCCGCTCCAGCGGGGGCAGGCCGGGGCGGGGGTGGGTATGGATATCGGGCCGTCAGCCCTGCCCTCACGCCAACTCCCCCTTCAGCGCCTCGATCACCTCGGCCAGCCGCACCCCCTCCGCCCGGGCGGAGAAATTCAGCGCCATGCGGTGCCGCAGCACCGGCTCGGCCAGCGCCAGCACATCCTCGACGGAGGGCGCCAGCCGCCCATCCATCACCGCCCGGGCGCGCGTCGCTAGCATCAGCGCCTGCGCCGCCCGCGGCCCCGGCCCCCAGGCCAGATGCTTGCGCACCGCCTCCATGGGCGCGGAATCCGGCCGCGCCCCGCGCACCAGCTTCAATATGGCGTCCAGCACCGCCTCCCCCACCGGCAGGCGGCGGATCAGCGCCTGGGCGGCCATCAGCTCCGGCCCGGTCATTGCCTGGGCGGGGCGGGATTCCCGGGCGCCGGTCGTCGCCAGCAGCATGGCGCGCTCCGCCGCCTCATCCGGGTAGCGCACCTCCACCTCCAGCAGGAAGCGGTCGAGCTGCGCCTCGGGCAGCGGGTAGGTGCCCTCCTGCTCGATCGGGTTCTGCGTCGCCAGCACATGGAAGGGCGCCGGCAGCGGGTGGGCGACGCCGGCCACCGCCACCCGGTGCTCCTGCATCGCCTGCAGCAGCGCCGACTGGGTGCGCGGGCTGGCGCGGTTGATCTCGTCGGCCATCAGCAATTGGCAGAAGACCGGCCCGGGCAGGAAGCGGAAGGACCGCTTGCCGCTCTCCCCCTCCTCCAGCACCTCGGAACCGATGATGTCCGCCGGCATCAGGTCGGGGGTGAACTGGACCCGCTTGGCGTCCAGCCCCAGCACCGCGCCGAGCGTTTCCACCAGCTTGGTCTTGCCGAGGCCCGGCACCCCCACCAGCAGCGCATGGCCGCCGGAGAGCAGGGTGATGAGGGTCTGCTCCACCACCTCCTGCTGGCCGAAGATCACCTTCCCGATCGCCTCCCGCACCCGGGCCAGGCGGTCGCCCAGCGCCTCCGCCTCGGCCAGCAAGGTGGCGGGGTCGCTGCTGCCTGTTGTGGTTTCGGCCACTTCAATCATCCCACTGCTGCTCCCTATATGGGGGCCTGTTCCCTTGCGGCGATGCCTGCGGCAGTAACCCTTCATCAACCGAAGGCGCGGCATTGGGCATTGGGCAGGTGCGTTATCGTGCAGGTGCAGGGCAGAGCTTCCCCAGAACCCGATGGACAGACAGCCTATGGCGGCGCAGGGCGCGAACAAAGCGGCGAATGGGAGGCAGGCGTGAGGCAGATGCTGGGACGCCAGGCGATGCAGCCGGCGGAATGCGGCCGCGGCGCGATGCCGGCGCGGCGCGACACCCCCCGTAAGCGGCCGGAGCCGCGGGAATTCGATATCCGGATCGACCGGCGCGGAACCTGGCATTACCAGGGCAGCCCGATCAACCGGAAGGAGCTGGTCTGCCTCTTCGCCAGCGTGCTGAAGCGGGAGGCGGATGGCAGCTTCTGGCTGGAGACGCCGGTGGAACGCGGCCGGATCGAGGTGGAGGACGCCCCCTTCGTCGCCGTCGAAATGTGGTGGCGGCACTGCGATTGCGGCGATGGCTGCGCGCCCAAGCAATGCCTCACCTTCCGGACGAATCTGGACGAGATCGTGACGGCCAATGCCGAGCACCCGATCCGCGTCCATCTCTGCCCGGTGACGCGGGAGCCGCAGCCTTACGTGACCATCCGCCCGGGGCTGGAGGCGAAGCTCAGCCGCCCCGTCTTCTATGAGCTGGTGGCGCTGGGCCAGACGGAGATGGTGGATGGGAAGGAAATGCTCGGCGTGTGGTCCGAGGGGGTCTTTTTTCCCATCGACGAGGTCACCGGGCTGGACCAGGCGGCGGAGTGACATCCCCATGACACTGCTGACGCGGCGTCATGGGAGCCCCGGGTTTCGGCCCCATGGCGCCGCTGCACGGCGCATCGGGCCCCGATAAGCGCCGGACGAGCAGCGCCTCGCGCAGCCTGCCGCGGCAAAGCCGCGTCGGGCAACGGGCAGCCCGGTGCGGGCGGGGCGCCAGGACTCAGGCATGGCGCCCCGCCGTCCTGGACCGTCGGAGGCACGCTCGCTGGGCAACGGGCGGTCCGGTTCAGGCGTGGGCGGCGGGCGATCGGCATTTGCCGGCCCGGCAGCGGTGGCCGGCGGTGGTGTAGCGCCGCCGCATCGCCGGTTCCGCGCCAGGGCGTTCTGCTTTAAGCCGGGGGCGTGACCCCCGCCGAGATCGCCGCCCGCTTCGCCGCCGCGCCGCCGCCCCCGGCCGGGACCGCCAGCCCCGCCGATGCGCCGCCCAAAGCGCCGCATGTCCGCGCCGCCGTCCTGGTGCCCATCGTCACCCACCCGGAACCCAGCATTCTGCTGACCCTCCGCGCCGCCCGGATGACCTCCCATGCCGGCCAGGTCAGCTTCCCCGGCGGCAAGATCGAGAAGGGCGAAACCCCGGAAGCCGCCGCGCTGCGCGAGGCGGCGGAGGAGGTCGGGCTGGACCCCCGCCTGCCGGAGCTGCTGGGGCGGCTGCCGGACCAGCTCACCGGCACCGGCTTCCACATCACCCCCATCGTCGCCCTGGTGCCCCCGCCCCTGCACCTCACCCCGGACCCGGCGGAGGTCGAGGAGCCCTTCGAATTGCCGCTGGCCGTGGTGCTGGACCCCCGGGCACCGCAACGGCAGCGGCGGGAAGCGCCGGGCGGCAGCCGCGAATTCTGGGTCTGGCCGCATGCGCGCCACTTCATCTGGGGCGCCACGGCGGCCATCCTGGTGAACCTGGCCCGGCGCCTGCGCGGCTGAGCCGAACGCGCCGCCGGGCCGCGCCCATGCTAGGCTCGGCCCGCCATTGCCGCACGGGCCCCGACCATGCTGTTCACCACCACCGCCACCATCCAGGGCCGGGAGATCGACCGCTATCTCGGCCTCGTCTTCGGCGACGCGGTGCTGGGCATCAATGTCTTCAAGGACCTGCTTGGCGGGCTCCGGGACATCGTCGGCGGCCGCTCCGGCACCTATGAGCGGGAGCTGGGCGCGGCGCGCGACACCGCGCTGCAGGCCCTGCTCGCCCAGGCGCAATCCCTGGGCGCCGAGGCCATCGTCGGCATCGACTTCGACTATGAGGTGCTCGGCAGCAACAACGGCATGCTGATGGTCTCGGCCAGCGGCACGGCGGTGACGCTGCGGCCGGAGGCTGCCGCCGGCGCCGGCGGCGCCTCCTCCCCTTGGGGCAGCCCGCCGCGCTGATGCCCTATCTCTTCGAGATCCTGCTCTTCCTTGCGCCCTTCGCGCTGTTCCTGGCCTGGCGCCGCCTGGCGCCGGGCATGGCGCCGCGGCCGAAGGCGCTGTGGCTGGCCGCGGCGGGGCTGGCCTGCGCCATGGCCGGCCTCGCCTGGTACGGCTTCTCCCTCCGCAGCCAGCCGCATGAGGAATACCGCCCGGCCCAGCTCGGCCCGGATGGCAGGATCATCCAGGGGGGGCGGGCGCCATGATCGCGCCCGACCCGCCGCAGCGCCGCATCCAGCCCCCTGCCACCCTCGCCGCCGGCGCCCCGGCCGCGGTGCTGGCGGCCCTGCCCGGCGCCCGCGCCGTGGGCGGGGCGGTGCGGGATACGCTGGCGGGCCGGCCCATCCAGGATGTGGACATCGCCGTGCCCCTGCCGCCGGAGGCGGCGGCGCAGCGCCTCCGCGCCGCCGGGCTGAAGGTGTTCGAGACCGGCCTCGCCCACGGCACCGTCACCGCCGTGCTGGGGGGCCAGCCGGTGGAGGTGACCAGCCTGCGCCGCGACGTCGTGACGGATGGCCGCCATGCCGAGGTCGCCTGGACCACGGATTGGCGGGAGGATGCGGCGCGGCGCGACTTCACCATCAACGCCATGTCGCTCTCCGCCGCCGGGGAGCTGTGGGATTACTTCGGCGGCGCCGAGGATCTGGCGGCCGGCCAGGTGCGCTTCGTCGGCGACCCGGCGACGCGGCTGGCCGAGGATTACCTGCGCGCCCTGCGCTTCTTCCGCTTCCAGGCCCGCTACGGGCGCGGCGCGCCGGATGCGGCGGCGGTGGCGGCGATCCGCGACGCGGTGCCGGGCCTGGCGCGGCTTTCGGTGGAACGGGTCTGGATGGAGCTGAAGCGGCTGCTGGCCGCGCCCGAGCCCGGGGCGGCGCTGGCGCTGATGGCGAAGACGGGGGTGCTCACCAGCCCGCATGTGCTGGGGGAGGGGTGCGACCTCCCCCGGCTGCAACGCCTGCTGGCGCTGGGTGCGCCGCTGCGGGTGATGCTGCGGCTGGCGGCGCTGGCGCCCATGGGGCAGCCGGGCGGGCCGGCGGGCTGGGCGGCGGCGCTCGCCACCCGGCTCAAGCTCTCGGCCGAAGAGCGGCTGGCCCTGCTGCGCCGCGCCGGGGCGGTGCCGCCGCCGGCGCCGGAGCTGGAGGGGGCGGCGCTGCGCCGCTGGCTCTTCACCGCCGCCGGCGAGGGCAAGGCGGACCCGGCGCTGCCCGAGGATCTCGCCTGGCTGGCCGAGGCGGCGGATGGCGCCGACCGCGCCGCCCTCCGCGCCCGGCTGGCGGCGACGCCGGTGCCGGTCTTTCCGCTGCAGGGGCGGGACGCGCTGGCGCTCGGCATGGCGCCGGGGGCGGCGATGGGAAGGGCGCTGCAGGCGGTGCGGGCCTGGTGGCTGGAAGGCGGCTGCACCGCCGACCATGCGGCCTGCCTGGAAGAGCTGCGGCGGCTTGGGTGAGGATGGGGCGTCCCCGGGGACCCTGCCGTCAATCGGCGGGTTCGGATGCCGGGCCTGACAAATCGGACCGGGGTTCGGGGCTGGGGCCCACAGGTGCGAAGTTGAGCGATAAAGAGGTGAAATCGGCCGAGTAAGACTGGGGGCCTTGCCCCCAGGCCCCCGGCAGGAGGTCGTCGCGGGCAGTGCCCGCGACCCTGCACCGCCGCCGAGGGAAGGCTTCCCCCGGACCCAGCCGTGAGTCGGCTGAGGCGACCGCCGGGCCTGAAACTCACACCGGGTCCAGCCCCCGGTGGGGGGTTCGGGAGGCAAAGCCCCCGACTTCCAAACTTCGCGGACATGGGCGGGGTTGGCGGCACTGCCGCCAACGGCCATGCCGGCAGCCTTGCCTCTGCCTATTTTCCGGCGCCCCTGCCACCGAAGCCGGCAGCCCTGTCGCCGCGCTCGCGCGCAACCTGCCGCCCCGGCCCGGCTTTCCCTTGCACGCCCCTTGCATCGCCCCGCCCCCAGAACGGGATCGGGAGCTGAACGACCATGCATTTCCTCCACCGCGCCGGGGGCCTCGCCCTCGCCGCGCTGCTTGCCGCCCTGCCGGCGGCCGGGCAGGCGCAGCAGAAGGTGCTGCGCATCGCCATGACGGCGGCCGACGTGCCGACCACCACCGGCATGCCGAACAACGGCTTCGAGGGCGTGCGCTTCCTCGGCTACCCGATCTTCGAGGGGCTGGTGCTCTGGGATCTCTCCCGCGCCGACCGGCCGGCGCCGCTCCGCCCCGGCCTCGCCGAGCGGTGGGAGCAATCCGCCGACGACCCGAAGACCTGGATCTTCCATCTCCGCCGCGACGTGAAATTCCATGACGGCACGGCGTTCAACGCCGATGCGGTGATCTGGAACCTCGACCGCTACTTCAAGACGGACAGCCCGCAATTCGAACCCGCCGGCAGCGGCATCACCCGCGCCCGCGTGCCGCTGATGGCGAGCTACCGCAAGATCGACGACTTCACCGTGGCGATGAGCACGACGCGCGTCGCCAGCTACTTCCCCTTCATGGTCGTCTACATCCTGATGACCAGCCCGCAGAGCTTCGAGCAGGGCGGGCGGGACTGGGCGCGCGTCGCCGCCTTGCCGCCGGCCGGCACCGGGCCCTTCCGCCTGGCGCGCTTCACCCCGCGCGTCTCCGCCGAGCTGGCGAAGAACCCGGATTACTGGGACCAGGCGCGGGTGCCGAAGCTCGACCGCGTCATCCTGCTGCCGGTGCCCGAAGCCAATAGCCGCCTCGCCGCGCTGCGCTCCGGCCAGGTGGACTGGATCGAGGTGCCGCCGCCGGACGCCATCCCCGGGCTGCGCCAGGGCGGCTTCCAGGTGGTGACCAACTCCTACCCGCATGTCTGGCCCTGGCTGTACCAGATGGGCGGCACCACCTCCCCCTTCCGCGACATCCGGGTGCGCCAGGCGCTGAATTACTGCGTCGATCGCGCCGGCCTCGTGCAATTGCTGAACGGCACGGCGGAGCCCTCGGTGGGCTGGCTGAAGCCCGCCGACCCGCATTTCGGCACCCCGCAGCACCGCTACGCCTTCGACGCGGCCCGCGGCCGGGCAATGCTGGCCGAGGCCGGCTACACGCCGCAGCGGCCGCTGCGCTTCAAGGTGATGATCTCCGCCAGCGGCTCCGGCCAGATGCTGCCGCTGCCGATGAACGAGTACATGCAGCAGAACCTGAAGGAGGCCTGCGGCGTCGATGTCTCCTTCGAGGTGACCGAGTGGAACACGCTGCTGACCGCCGTGCGGCAGGGGCCGGATGCGCCCATCCTGAACGGCTCCACCGCCACCAACCCGTCCTCGCCCTCCTCCGACCCCGCGGTCGCGGCGCGCTACTTCCTGCAGGCCTTCGTGCCGCCCAACGGCTTCAATTGGGGCCAGTACAACGACCCGCAATTCGAGGAGGCCTTCGCCGCCCTCGAGAATGCCCGCGACCAGGCGACCTATGACGCCGCCTATGCCAAGGCGCATGAGCGGCTGGTGGACAACCCGCCCTGGCTCTACATCGTCCATGACCTGAACCCGCGCGCCATGTCCCGCCGGGTGCGCGGCTTCGTCTCCGCGCAATCCTGGTTCCAGGATCTGGTGACGGTGGATTTGCAGTAGGCGGCGGCGGATCATGCGCGGCGCGCATCCGGAGCGGCAGGAGCCGGACCGGATGCCGCGACACGCGTCCGATGCCCGAAGGGCCGCAGGCCCGAAGGTCTGAATCGGCCGCGCCCCTTGGCCTCGGGAGCCCGTGCCGCATGATCGTCGACCTCCGCATCTACACCTGCCTGCCCAACCGGCTGAACGACTTCGTCGCGCTCTACGAGGCCGAGGGCTGGCCGCTGCAGCGGAAGCATCTGGGGAATTGCGTCGGCTGGTACACCACGGTGGAAGGCGAGCTGAACACCGTGGTGCATATGTGGGGCTATGCCGACCAGGGGGACCGCGAGAAGCGCCGCGCCGCCATGGCCGCCGACCCGGCCTGGGCCGCCTATCTCGCCAAGGTGGCGGAACAGGGCGCGCTGATCCGCATGCAGAACCGCATCATCCGCCCCACCGGCTTCTTCGCGGCCTATCAGGCCGGCCGGGCGTGATCGGCGCCCTCGCCGCGCTGCTCTCCTGCCAGCTCGCGGGGGAGGTGGCGGTGCGGGCGCTGCACCTGCCGGTGCCCGGCCCGGTCATCGGCATGGTGCTGCTCTTCCTCTGGCTGCAGGCGCGGCGGGCGGAAGCGCCGGCGCCCTCGCCCTGACGGCGGAGGCGCTGCTCGGCAATCTCGGCCTGCTCTTCGTGCCGGCGGGCGTCGGCGTGGTGCTCTAGAGCGGGATCGGTTGAGCTGCGCTCACCCGCCCCGCTCTAGCTCATTGTTCGGTCGCGTGATTCACGGTTTCGGTCGATTCGACCTCAACCGATCACGCTCTACCTGCCGCTGCTGGCGGAGGCCTGGGCGCCGCTCGGCCTCGCCGTGCTGGCGGGCACGCTCTTCACCATCGCCGCCACCGGGCGGCTGGCCCAGGCGCTGTTCCGGCGGCTGCGATGAACCCCGACATCGCCGCCATCTGGGTCTATCTCTCGCGCGAGCCACTGGCGGCGCTGACCGCGACGCTGCTTGCCTGGCTGCTGGCGCACCGGCTGCATCTGGCGTGCAGGCGCCACCCTCTGGCCAACCCGTGCTCTTCGCCGTGGTGCTGCTGGCGGGCGGGCTGCTCGCCGCCGGCATCGACTACCGCGCCTATTTCGAGGGCGCGCAATTCGTCCATTTCCTGCTCGGCCCCGCCACCGTGGCGCTGGCCGTGCCGCTGCACCGGCAATGGGGGCTGGTGCGCCGCACCGCCGGGGCGGCGGCGGCCTCCGTGCTGCTCGGCGGGCTCTTCGCCGCGGCCACCGGCGTGCTGATCGCGCTCGGCCTGGGCGCGGCGCCGGAGGTGGTGGCGAGCCTCGCCGCCCGCTCCGTCACCACCCCCGTCGCCATGGGCATCGCCGAGCGGATCGGCGGCCTGCCCTCCCTCACCGCCGCGCTCGTCATCGCCAGCGGCATCACCGGCGCGGCGCTCGGCCCGCTGGTGCTGAACGTCGCGCGGGTGCGGGACATGCGGGCGCGCGGCCTGGCGCTCGGCACCGCCAGCCATGGCCTTGGCACCGCCCGGGCCATTTCGGTGGATGCCACGGCCGGAGCCTTCAGCGGCCTCGCCATGGGGCTGAACGCGCTGGCCTCGGCCCTGCTGCTGCCCCTGCTCTGGCGCCTCTTCGGCCCCGGTTGAGGTTGTCCACAGATTTTCGCTGCCGCCAGGCCATCCAGAACTTGTGGTCCGCCCGGGCTCTGCCCTACCGTATCTGGTAGGCACAAAATATGGTGGGGCGATACAGGGGAGCACCACATGGACTGGACAGCGGAAGCCATCGACCAATTGCGCGCCTTCTGGGATGAGGGCCTGTCCACCGCCGAAATCGGCCGCCGCATGGGCATTTCGAAGAATGCGGTGGTCGGTAAGGCGCATCGCCTGAACCTGCCGGCCCGGCCGAGCCCGATCCGCCGCGACGCCACGCCGCGACCGAAGCCGGTGGCGCCGCCGCGGCCGCAGGCTCCCATGGCCGCGCCGCGCGCGCCCATGGCCCCGCCGATGCGGCGGCTGGAGCAGCGCCCGGCGATGCCGGCCGCCGCGGCGCCGCGGCCTGCCCCGGTGGCGCCGCCCGCCCCCGCCGCGGTGGTGCGGCCCTTCCCGCGCGCCACCGGCCGCACCTGCTGCTGGCCGATCGGCGAGCCGGGCACCAGCGGCTTCCGCTTCTGCACGGAAAGCGCGCTGACCGGGAAGCCCTATTGCGCCGAGCATGCGGCGCTGGCCTATGTGAAGGTGCGGGACCGGCGCGAGGACGCGGCGTAACCGGCGGCCTCGCCCGTTGGCGGCAGTGCCGCCAGCCCCCGGCAGGAGGCGCTGCCTCCTGCACCTCCGCCGGCGGGTGAAGGCCGTGCCGAGTTGGCAGGCTCAGCCTGCCTGCTCCCTCCCCCGCCTGCGGGGGAGGGTCGGGGCGGGGATGTCTCCCCAACCTCAGCCATACCCCTCCACCAGCGCCACCTCCCCCTCGCTCGCCGACTGGCGCAGCGCAATCAGCGGCGCGTATTCGGCGCTCTCATAGAAGCCGCGCAGCTTCGCCATGTCCGGGAATTCCAGCACCACCACCCGGTCGAACACCGCCGCGCCCTCCAGCGGCGTCAGCGCCCCGCCGCGGATCAGGTAGCGCCCGCCATGGGCGGCGATCAGCGGCGCCACCTTGTCGCGGTACTCGGCGAATTTCCCCGGGTCCTTCACCCGGATATTGGCGATGAGATAGGCGCTCATTCTCCGTCTCCTCCCTTTCGGTGGGTTCCCCCGGCGCGCGATCGTCCATCCGGGGGCCTGAACCACGCGCCGGAGCATGAAAGCAGGCCATGACCCGCGCTTCCATCTGCGCGGACCAGGGCTGAGTGTCCTGCCTGCGAATTTCGCCGGATTGCCGGCGAATTCGCAGGCAGGCCGGCATTGAACAAGCGCCGGTGGCCCGATGGCAGCGGCCCCGATCCCGCGCAGGCTCGGGCCGGTCAGCGAGCCGCCCCGTGGGCATGCGACCGGAATCCGCAGGGTGTCGGACTCAAGGCACCAGCGCGGCCTGCCACTCCCCGGCCAGCCTTTCCAGCTCCTCCGCATTGCCCTGGCTGGTGCCGGGCTGGTCGAAACCCGCAAGGCCGGGCGCGGTGATCGCCCCCCGCACCGCCTGGTTCAGCACCCAGGAGAGCGGCGGCTTCACCCCCTCCGGCCCCACCCCCAGCGCGAAGACCGCGAAATGCTGCCCCGCCCCGCCGCAATAGCGCCGGGCCATCTCCAGCGCCCCGCCATTCGCCCGCTCCCCCCGCACCGCCGCCAGCGCGCCGACCGGCGAGGTGAGGAAATCCAGCGCCGAGGGGCGGCTCGGCGCCGCCTTCGCCTCCTGCACCACCGGCTGGAAGCCGGGCGCTTCCGGGCCGCAGCGGGGCAGCTCGTCCCGCTTGAGCTCCGGGTCGCTCAGCACCTGCACGACGAACAGCTCCAGCCGCGTCCCCGTCAGCCTGCCCGCTTCCAGCAGCCGCGCATGCGCCTGGGCCAGCGCCTCCGCCGCGGCGCGGGCGGCGACGGCGCCCTGGTTGTCGTGGTAGCCGCCATCGACGAGCTGGCCGAAGGCCTCTTCCCGCCGGTTCCGCAGCAGGCCGGGCGCGGTCACATAGGGGAAGCGCGCGCTGTTGCTGGCGGCGACGGAGAAGGGCAGGTCGGCATCCAGCGTCGCCACCACGTCGATCACCTCCGGCAGCGCCCGGCGCAGATCCACCGGCGCCGTCACCGCCAGCCGCCCGCTTTCCTGATGCGTGCCGCCGGTGAGCAGCAGCGGCAGCAGCGGCTCCCCCGCCTTCGACACGCTGCGGGCGATCAGCGGCGCCGCCAGCCCGGCCCCGTCCTGCTCGCCGAAGGCGGCTTCCCAGGCCTGTTCCAGCCGCACGCTGCGGTCCGCGGGCCACAGCCCCACCCAGCCGGCCAGCGCCGAAACCGGGCCGAAGATCCGCCAGACCCCGTCGCCGAGGAACAGCCCGGCGAGCGGCGGCGCCAGGAAATCCTGCCCCAGCCCCTTCCGCAGCCGCTGCAGCCGCCGGTCGCGCGCCCCGGCCTCCTGCGTGGCGCCGCAGCGCAACCCGGACTGGTCGAGCGTCGCGACATAGGCGGCCGACCCCAGCGCCCCGCCGGAGATGCCGCTGATGGCGAAGAGATGCTGCCCGGGCTGCATCCCCAGCCGCGTCTCCAGCGCGCCCATCACCGCGGCGGTCCAGAGCGCGGCGCGGCTGGCCCCGCCGGCATTGGCGACGACCATGGCGCGGATCACCCGCTGCGGGCCCTCCGGCATGGCGCAATGCTGCAGCCACCAGGCGGCGGCCGTTGCCAGCTCCGGCCGTCGCGGGGCGGGCTGATCGCCGTGCCGCACCAGCGTGTTCACGGTGACGCCGGCGGCGCCGAGGATGAGGAGCAGCAGGAAGAACATCGCCGGCCAGCGCCAGGCCGCCGCCACCAGCCCCACCGGCGCCGCCAGCAGCGTCAGCAGCGCGGCCAGGCCGAACAGCGCGGTGGGGGCGGCGCCGACCGCCTGGGCCAGGTCGCTGGGCCAGGCGACGCCGACCAGCACGCTGGCGATGGCCAGCAGGAAGGCGACCAGCAGCGGGCGGATCAGCGGCAGGTCGAAGGGCAGGCAATCGCGGGCCAGGGAAAGCCAGGCGCCGAGGCCCACCGGCCGCGCCGGCGCGCGGAGCTGCAGCGCCTCATCCGCCAGCACGCCGGAGAGGCTGATACGGCGGCCTAGCCGCCGCGCCGCATGGCCGCGCAGCACGCTGCGCCGGAAGACGGCAAGGGCGACGAGCGCGGCGCCGACCGCCACCAGCCCGACCAGCAGGGCCAGGGCCACCCAGGTGTCCAGCATGCGCCGGGCGAGGAACAGGCAGAGCAGCGCGGCGACGGCCGGCGCCACGGCGATGATGCGCGGCAGGGCGCTCCACCACCAGCTCCGGCACACCTCCTCCACCCCCGGCAGCGCCGCCTGCCAGGCGAGGTTCAGGGACCAGCGCGCCCAGAACCAGGCGCCGATGCCGGTGAGCAGCACCGCCGCCAGCAGCGCCAGGATGCGGCCCGGGCCGTCGATGCCGGCGAGCAGGAAGCGGGTCTGCTCCGGCCCCGCCAGGGCGAAGCAGGCGATGACGGCGAAGGCGGCGGGCACCCGCGCATGCCAGATGGCCCGCCGCAGCCCGACCGAGCCGGCCAGCACGCCGACCAGGAGAAAGGAGCCGAGCAGCCAGAGCAGCGGCCCGTATTCCACCAGCCAATCGGTCTCCGCCTCGGGCATCGGCCGGCCTCCTGCCGTATCGGCGGCAGGATAAGCGGAAGCGGGGGCGGCGGGCCATGGGGGCGCTGCCCGTTGGCGGCGGTGCCGCTAGAGCGGTTTCACGCTGACTGTGCAGCGCGAAACCGCTCTAGCTTATGGATGGTAGAGCAGCTTCACGCCTCCGGGCGATGCCGCCCTCCGGCGATCTGCTCTAGCGTGGGATCGGTTGAGCTGCGCTCACCCGCCCCGCTCTAGCTCATTGTTCGGTCGCGTGATTCACGGTTTCGGTCGATTCGACCTCAACCGATCACGCAGGACCAGCCGACTGGCGACGGGGACACCGCCGATGCCGGCGGCATTCGGCAGTCCGCGGAATTCGTACAAGGCGGGTGCCGGCGCATGACCGCCCGGCACCCCGCCGTGAGTCCGCCGGTTCAACCCACGGGTCCCGGACCCAGACCGGGGTCCGGGGGGTGGTCCACCCCCCGGCGGGGGTTGACGGCACTGCCGCCAACGGGGGCAGCGCCCCCTGCCGGGGGTTTGGGGCGAAGCCCCTATCTGACGTCAGAAGAGCCTGATCTCACGTCAGAGCCTGGCCTGCACCGCCGCCGTCGACATCAGCCGCTGCATCCTGCCGAAGGTCGCCCAGCCGCGTTCGTATTGCGGCGGGGTCGGGATCGCTTCCGGCCGGCCCAGCGCCTCCGCAGCGTGCAGCGGCCAGTAGGGATCGCGCAGCAGCACCCGGGCCAGCAGGATCAGGTCTGCCTTGCCCTCCGCCAGGATGGCCTGGGCCTGCGCCGGCTCGGTGATCAGCCCGACGGCGGCGACCGGGATCTTCGCCCCATCCTTCACGGCGACGGCGCCCGGCACCTGGTAGCCCGGGCCCAGCACGATCTTCTGCCGATGGTCGAGCCCGCCCGACGATACATCCACCATGTCGACGCCCAGCGCCTTCACCCGCGCCGCAAGCTGCACCGTCTCCGCCGTATCCCAGCCGCCCTCCACCCAGTCGGTATGGGAGACGCGGATGACCAGCGGCACCTCGTCCGGGATGGCGGCGCGCACCGCCTTCACCACCTCCTCCACCAGCCGCGCCCGGCCGTTCAGGTCGCCGCCCCAGCCGTCATTGCGCTGGTTGGACAGCGGCGAGAGGAATTGGTGCAGCAGGTAGCCATGCGCCGCATGCAGCTCGATGATCCGGTAGCCGGCCGCGATGCTGCGCTTCGCCGCGGCGGCGAAATCGGCGATGGCCTGTTCGATGTCCGCCTCGCTCATCGCCCGCGGCACCGCGTAGTCGCCGAAGGCGACGGCGGAGGGGGCGAGGGTGGTCCAGCCCGGCTCGGCCGGCCCGTCCTCCCAGGGCGCCTTCCGGCTGGCCTTGCGCCCGGCATGGGCGAGCTGGATGCCGGGCACCGAGCCCGCCGCCGCGATCGCCGCCGTCAGCCGCTGGTGGCCGGGGAGATGCGCATCCGACCAGATGCCGAGATCGGCCGGGGAAATGCGGCCTTCGGGGGCGACCGCCGCCGCCTCGGTGAAGGTCACCGCCGCGCCGCCGACGGCGCGGGCGACGAGATGCGCCAGGTGCCATTCCGTCGGCATGCCGTCCGGTCCGCAGGAATACATGCACATGGGCGAGACGCCGATGCGGTTCTTCAGCGTCACGCCGCGCAGGACCAGCGGCTCGAACAGATCCGTCATGAAGCTTGTCTCCAGGGGCCGAGGCGGCCGAGGCGGTTCTCGAAGATGACGAAGCAGGTTGGGGCGCCAGGCGGAAGCGGCAAGAGACGCCCGGTTGCATCGGCGGGGAAGCGGGTGCGGGTGACGGCGTCCCGCACATTGCCGCCGATCGCCTCCACCGCACCCGGCCCTGCCGCCACGACGATGTCGCAATGCATGGGGCGGAAGGCGCCGTTATCCGCCGCGCGGTCCTGCCAGCGGCGCAGCGGGCGGGGGCTGCGGTCGGCGCAGAGCAGGTCGCCGGGCTGCGGCGCGTAGTCCTGCGGCGCGCGCGGCAGGAAGGGGGCGCTGGCCGGGAAGGCGGCGGCATCAGCGATCAGCGCGTCCACATAGTGGGAATGGGCGGCGGAGGGCGGGAATTCGCGGAGATCCACGCCGGCGCTGCGCAGGACGAAGCTGATGAAGGCGGCGGACCAGGCGGGCTCGTGCCACAGCGCGGCGCCTGCCGCCTGGCCGGCAAGCGCGGCGGCGTAGAGGCGGCGGTTCAGCGCGATGGCGCCCTCATCCTCCGGCACGGCGCGCCAATAGGCGAGGACGCGGGGGAAATTCTCCGGCGCGCTCTCGGCGCCGGTGGTGCGGCCGCCATCGCTGGGGGCGACGGTGATGCTGCCCCATTCCACCCACTCGGCCTCCGCGATGCGCAGCATGCGGGCCTTGGCGGAGGGCGGGTAGGGCAGCGGCGGGGCGGGGGGCGGCGGCGGCGCCGCGCAGGCGGCGAAGAACAGGAAGATCGAGAGGGGCGTCGCAGCAGCGCCGCGACCCCCTCTCAAGCTCTCCCCGCAAAGGGCCGAAAGGTCCATTGAACCCTTGAGTTTGGCACCTCGACCGTCGCGGCCACGCGCAAGCCGGGCAATCAGCGGGCGCAGCCACCAACCGGACGGCCCGTTGCCCTGGCGCGGCTTTGCCGCGACAGGCTGTGCGAGGCCCCGATCATCCAGCCCGAAAGGGCCCCGCGGCGGCGCGCAGCGCCCGCCCGGGCCGAAACCCGGGGCCCCCGCAACGGCGCGAAGCGACGTTGTGGGGAATAAACCCAGGGCCCCCATGAAGCCGCGCAGCGGCTTCATGGGGATCTCAATTGCCCTCCTGCGGCGCCAGCAGATGGCCGAAGCGCGCGGCCTTGGTGGCAAGGTAGCCGTCATTCACCCCGTTCGGCGCGATCTCGTGCGGCACGCGGCCTTCCACCGCCACGCCGCAGGCCACGAGCCCGACCAGCTTGTCCGGGTTGTTCGTCATCAGCCGCACCCGGGCAATGCCCAATTGCTCCAGCATGGTGGCGGCGACGAGGAAATTCCGCTCATCCGCCCCCCAGCCCAGCGCCTTGTTGGCATCCACCGTGTCGAGGCCGGCATCCTGCAGCGCATAGGCGCGCAGCTTGTTCACCAGCCCGATCCCCCGCCCCTCCTGCGCCAGGTAGAGCAGCACGCCGCCGCCCTTCTCCTGCGCCATGCGGGCAATGGCGCCGCGAAGCTGCGGCCCGCAATCGCAGCGGAGCGAGCCGAGCAGATCCCCGGTGAAGCATTCCGAATGCAGCCGCACCAGCGGCGCGCCGCCCGCCTCGGCCATATCCTCCGGCCGGCCGATGACGATCGCCAGATGCTCGATCCCGCCATCCGCGGCGCGGAAGGCGACGATGCGGGCATCCGCCGCATCCTCCAGCGGCACGGCGGCCTCGGCGACCCGGCGCAGGCTGGAGGCGGCGCTGGCCGGGTAGGCCAGGACATCCGCCGCCACCACCGAAAGCAGGTCCGGCCGCGCCAGCCCTTCGCGCATGGGGCCTTCCCGCATCGGCCCCTCCCGCAGCGGCGCCAGCACCACCGCCGGCAGCAGCCGGGCGAGCTTCGCCAGGGCCAGCGCCGCCAGGGCCAGGGGCGGGGCCGGGGCACGCTCCGGCCGTCCGCCGGCGTCCAGCAGCCCTTCGAAGGTGGGGTCGGCCAGGCTGCGCAGCGCCGCCGGCTCCAGCATGGCGGGCGGCAGGCGCAGCGCCACGGCGGCCTCCTCCACCGCCGTCACCGGGCGGAGGCCAGGGGGTGGAGCAAGGGGCAGGGCAAGCGCCCCGGCGCGACTCGGCGCCAGCAGCAGCACCGGCGGCGCCTTGGCCAAAGCCAGGATTTCGCCTAGCCCGGCGGCGCCCACGGTCTCGGCCGGCGCCATCACAACGCCGTGATCCTCGCCGCGCAGCAGCACCGGCGTGCCCCGGCGCAGCTCCGCCACCGCCCGGTGGACGGCGCGCAGCGCGGCCCTCGCTGGGTCGGGCTGCGGCGCAGGGGCGCCCAGCCGGGGGTCTTCAGCCATCATCCGGGGCATCGGCATTCATATAGGTCCATCGGCGTGGTATGGCGCCCCCGGAATGTGGCGCTGAAACGGCATCCGCCAGGGCCGGGATGAAATATTCGACAGGGCTCATCCGATGACACCGCACCGGCTGCGGAACCGTCCAGGCTTGACAAGCGCGCCATAGCTTCGCCATCGGAAGCAGATAAGGCTGCCCGCGTAGCGGGATTCCCTGGGAGATGGCATGGCTGGTCCGCGCCCCCTGCTGATCGTCGACGATGATGTCGCATTGCGACAAACGCTGGCGGAGCAGCTTTCGTTGGATGGCGAGTTCTCACCCGTCGAGGCAGCGACGGCGGAGGAGGCGCAGCACATGCTGGCCGGCGCCAATGCGCGCTTCGACGCCATCCTGCTGGATATCGGCCTGCCGGACGCGGATGGGCGGGACCTCTGCGCGCAGCTTCGCCGGCAGGGGCTGAAGGTGCCCATCATCATGCTGACCGGGCATGGCGAGGAGCAGGACGTGGTGCGTGGCCTGGATGCCGGGGCCAATGACTACATCGCCAAGCCCTTCCGGCTGAACGAGCTGCTGGCGCGGCTGCGCGCCCAGCTCCGGGTCTACGACAATTCGGAAGACGCGGTCTTCCTGATCGGCCCCTACACCTTCCGGCCGTCTGCCAAGCTGCTGCTGGAGCAGGCGCGCAACCGGAAGATCCGGCTGACCGAGAAGGAATGCGCCATACTGAAATACCTCTACCGCGCCGGCGGCCGGCCGGTGGGGCGGCAGATCCTGCTGAACGAGGTGTGGGGCTACAACAGCGCCGTCACCACGCACACGCTGGAGACGCATATCTACCGGCTGCGGCAGAAGATCGAGCCGGACCCCGCCAATGCCAAGCTGCTGCTGACCGAGGGCGGCGGCTATCGGCTGGACGCCAAGGCGGGGCAGATGGTGGTTTGAATTCCCCATGAAGGTGCTGGCGCGCCTTCATGGGGGCCCCGGGTTTCGCCCCGGGCGGGGCGCTGCGCGCCGCCGCGGGGTCCTTTCACGCTCGTGGCCTGGAAGCGCGCACAGCCTGGCGCGGCAAAGCCGCGCCAGGGCAACGGGCGGTCCGGCTCGGCGGGGCGCGGAAGCGCCCGGCTATCCAGGCGCACCGCCTTGCAAGGTGTCTTCCCGCGATGTCGCTGCGGGACGCCATGGGCCTTCCGCGCTCGTGGCCCGAAAGCGCGCACAGCCTGGCGCGGCAAGGCCGCGCCAGGGCAGCGGGCGGTCCGGTTCGGGCGGAGAGCAGCGCGCCCCGCGCGGGTGGCGGCTATTCCAGGCGCGCCGCCTCGTCGAAGCTGAGGCGCGGGCTGCGGGGGAAAAGGCTGGCGGGATCGCCATAGCCGAGATTGACCAGGAAGTTCGACTTCCAGCCGCTCTCGGCGAAGAAGGCTTCATCCACCTTGGCGTTGTCGAAGCCGCTCATCGCGCCGGTATCCAGCCCCAGCGCCCGGGCGGCGAGGATGAGATAGGCGCCCTGCAGCGTGCCGTTGCGGAAGGCCGTCACCTCGGCCAGCGCCGGGTTGTCGGCGAACCAGGCCCGGGCATCGACATGCGGGAAGAGCTTCGGCAGTTCCTCGAAGAAGGCCGGGTCATGCGCGACGATGACCGTCACCGGCGCGGCCATGGTCTTGGCGAGGTTACCCTCGGAGAGCGCCGGCTTCAGCTTCGCCTTGCCCTCCGCCGTGCGGATGAAGACGAAGCGGGCGGGCGAGGAATTGGCGCTGGTCGGGCCGTATTTCAGCAGGTCGTACAGCTCCTGCAGCCTGGTGTCCGGCACCGGCCGGTCCTGCCAGCCATTATAGGTGCGGGCCTGGCGGAAAAGCTGGTCGAGCGCCGCGGGGTCGAGGGTCTGGGACATGGCAAGGGGTCTCCTTCGCCGCTGGCTTACCGCCGGGCCGGAAGGCGGGCCAATCGGGCCAGGGGATGCCCACCATCACGGGATGAAATGAGGGCGGGCCGCCGGCCGCCCGTCCCGCGACCTCGAAGCGCGACCGCTTGCGGCGGGTTCGCCGACGCGCGCGACATTGGCGCTGGAGCGTGACCGGTTTCGGCTGGACCACCCGAAGCCGTGGATCGCGCAACCCAGCAAGGAGCTGGAACGAGGTGCGTGAGCGAAGGCGGGCGCATCACGCGCCAAGGCGGGGGCGCGATGCATCCCGCCCCGGCTCAGGCCCGGCCGCTGCAAAAGCGGTAACGGGGCCATTCGGCCCGGAGGGCCGCTCAGACCTCCTCCACCTGCTCCACCGCCACCACTTCCGGCACGTAGTGCCGCAGCATGTTCTCGACACCATGCTTGAGGGTGGCGCGGGAGGAGGGGCAGCCGGAGCAGGCGCCCTGCAGGTGCAGCTTCACGATGCCGTCGCGGAAGCCGCGGAAGACGATGTCGCCGCCATCGCCGGCGACGGCCGGGCGCACCCGCGTATCCAGCAGCTCCTTGATCTGGTCGACGATCTCGGCATCCTCGGGGTCGTAATCATCCCCGTCCTCGGCGTCGCTGCCCTCGATGACCGGCAGGCCGGACATGTAGTGGTCCATGATGGCGCCCAGCACCTGCGGCCGCAGGCTGGCCCATTCCGCCTCGTCATCCTGGGTCACGGTGATGAAATCGGCGCCGAGGAAGACCCGGGCCACCCCGGGCAGGGCGAAGATGCGGCTGGCCAGCGGGCTGCGGGCGGCGGCCTCGGCGCTGCGGAAATCGGCAGTGCCGCCGAGGGTTCCACCCTGGGGCATCACCTCCCGCCCCGGCAGAAATTTCAGGGTGGCGGGGTTCGGGGTGCCTTCGGTTTCGATGAACATGAGCGCGTCCTGAGTGCTGCCGCGGAATACCGTACCAAGGTGGTCGGTTTTGCCCGGTTTCGCAAGGCATGGCCCCGACATAGCCGCTATGTCCGGCGGGTGCCTGCCGCCGGAGGTTCCGCCGACGCTTCATCCATTGCCATGGCGTGGCCGCGCCTGGCGGCGCGAAGCGCCGACCGGGATAACCCGTTGTCGCCCCACGGCGCAGTGCGCCCTCATGCCTTGCCCTCCGCCGCCCCTTGCCCGGCGCGGCTTTGCCGCGCCGAAGCGGCGCCCTCTTGCGGGCGCCGAGCCTGCCCGAGTCCCGCAGCGGCGCCTGGCCCTGCCTGGGGCGAAACCCAGGGCCCGCGCGGCGTCGCGCAGCGGCGTCGTGGGAAGATCAGTAGCTGAAGGGCAGCCGAAGCCGCGCCCCGGGCGCCGGCTCGAACAGCTTCTCCTCCAGCCGGCTGACGCTGCCCTCGGCGGCCGCGCCGCGGCTCGGCAGCGGGCGGTGGATGATGCTGGGGTCGAGCCTCGGCCGCTCCACCACCTTGCTGGACGGGGCTTCCAATTCGCGGTTCGGCACCGGGGCAGGGAAGCTGCCCGCCATCCCGGCATCGCGCCGCGGCAGCGGCGCCGGGGGCAGCTTCACCAGTTCCAGCGCGGCGGGCTTGCCGGCGCGGCGCGGCGGCTCCGCCAGAGCGGGGGCGGCTAGGGCCAGGCCCAGCAGCAGGGCAGCGAGGCCCGGGAGCGCAAGGCGAGGGTGCGAAAAGCGGGAAAGCGAAGAACGGGCGCGGCTCATAGCCCTGGCTCCGGACGGATGGTGCCGCGCGCATCCTCGGCCGGGTTGCCGGCGGGTAGGCCCAGCGGCTGGCCGGCCGCCGCCTGCCAGGCGCGCAGCGCCCAATGGACGGAGGGGAAGGCGATCTCCCCCCAGGGGATTTCCTCCCAGCCGAACAGCGCCACTTCCTGGCTTTCCGGCCCGGCGGCGAAGCCCGGCTCGGCGAAGCCGGCGCGGTAGATGAGCTGCACCTGGCCGATGCGGGCGATGGAGAAGACCGCCAGCAGCCCCTCGATGGCGATGCGGGCCTTGGCTTCCTCCCAGGCTTCGCGGCGGGCGCCTTCCTCGGCGGTCTCGGCCATTTCCATGAAGCCGGCGGGCAGGGTCCAGAAGCCGCGGCGCGGCTCGATGGCGCGGCGGCAGAGCAGCACGCGGCCGCCTTCGGAGACGACGCTGCCGACGATGATCTTCGGGTTCTCGTAGGCGACGAAGCCGCAGTCCTGACAGACGAGGCGTTCCTTGTCGTCGCCGTCCGGGATGCTGCGGTGGAATTCGGGCATGGCAGCAAGATCGGCGGCGCCAGGGCCCGGTGCAAGGCCGGTGTGGATGCAGGACGCGATTGCTGCCATACGTCGCGCGGCGGCCATGGTGGGCGTGGCGCTGGTGGGCCTGGCACTGCCAGGACGCCGCTGCCGCTCCGTTCAAGCGTGGCGGCCGGGGCGGACCTTCGCCGGCGCGTCCCTGACCCCATCCCGGCCGGCCTGGCCCCGACCCTCCGACCGCGGCGCCGCCTGCCTGGCTCGAGCCCGGCGCGCAGCCTGCACGGCTGGGAGGCTCACCGGCCCCGCCGCCCGCCGCAGCTCCCTCCGCCCAACGCCGTCACCCCTTGCACGCATCCCGTCCCGGACCTTTGCCTGCCCGAGCAAGCAAGCCACGCGTTCCGGCCGGCGATCCATCCTTCCCGGCCCGCAACCCGGCGCCGAACCCCCCGGCCCGGCGTCAGACCCGCAGATCGAGCAGGGAGCCCCGGGGCATCGGCTTGCCGGGCGGTGGCGGCACGGCTTCCAGCGTGCGCTGCTGCGGCTGGCTGGCGGTGCCGCCGATAGCGGCGCTGGGCGTCACGCCCCGCACCTGCTCCACCGGGCCGGGGCCCGTCACCGGCCCTGCGCCGGAGACGCCCGGAGTGAAGGCCGCCAGGGAATTGGTTGCGATCATGCGCAGCACTGTGGCGCGGAGATCTGAATCCGCGGTTAAGGCCAGTCGCACCCAGAAGCCGGGGCGGCGGCGCTGCGGCGGGCGGCGGAGGATAGGCAGGGCGGTGGGGCGCATGGCCCAGCCTCGCGCCAGGGGGCGTTGACCATCTAGCAATCAGTGGTTGTGTTTCTCGCTTTTATGTACGAATCGCTAAGCCGTGGCCGGCCGGCCAGCCCGCCCCCCGCCCGGCCGCGCTTCCGCCGCCTCGCCTTTTCCGCTAACCCCGGCCTCCAACCGGGTCCCGGCCGGATCGCCTCCGGCCCGCGGTCCCCGGCCATTCGCCTTTGGTGTCAGTGCCTTGCCGCGTGCGGGACGGGCCTGCGGCGGGGCGCCAGGGATGATCGATGCGCCACTTCCTCGATTTCGAAAAACCTATCGCCGAGCTGGAAGGCAAGATCGAGGAGCTGCGCCGCACCACCGATGCCGGCGGCATCGACGTGGCGGAGGAGGTGGCGAAGCTGCGCGACAAGGCGCAGGCCCTGCTGAAATCCACCTATGCCAGGCTCACCCCCTGGCAGAAGACCCTGGTCGCCCGCCATCCGGACCGGCCGAAATGCCTGGACTACATCCGCGCCCATATCGAGGAGTGGACCCCGCTCGCCGGCGACCGCGCCTTCGCCGACGACGCGGCGGTGGTGGGCGGCCTCGGGCGGTTCCGCGGCCGCGCCGTCGCCGTGCTGGGGACGGAGAAGGGCAGCGACACGGAAACCCGCGTCCTGCACAATTTCGGCATGGCGAAGCCCGAAGGCTACCGCAAGGCGCGGCGGATCATCGAGCTGGCCGGCCGCTTCGGCCTGCCCATCCTGAGCTTCGTGGACACCGCCGGCGCCTTCCCGGGCATCGAGGCCGAGGCGCGCGGCCAGGCGGAAGCCATCGCGCGCTCCATCGAGGCCTGCCTGGAAGCGCCGGTGCCCTTCGTCGCGACCATCATCGGCGAGGGCGGCTCCGGCGGCGCCATCGCGCTGGCCGCGGCGGACCGGGTGCTGATGCTGGAGCACAGCATCTATTCCGTCATCTCGCCCGAGGGCTGTGCCTCCATCCTCTGGCGCGACGCCGCCCAGGCGCCGACCGCGGCCGAGGCGCTGAAGCTGACCGCCGAGGATCTCCGCCGCCTCAACCTGGTGGATGCGGTGGTGCCGGAGCCGCTGGGCGGCGCCCACCGCGACCCGGAGACAGCGCTGGCGGCCGTCGGCAACCGGGTGTGGGACTGCCTGGAGCCGCTGCTGGCGCTGGACGGCGCCACGCTGCGCGCCCGGCGGCGGGAGAAATTCCTGGAGATGGGCCGGAACAGCGTGATCTAGCCGGTGAACGCCCCCATCCCCCCGGCGCCCGATGACCGCAGCGGCGCAAGCCGCGGAGGTCTGAATCGGCCGCACTCCACTTCCGCTTCGCCCGATGACCGCAGCGGCCCGGGCCGCGAAGGTCCGAACCAGCCGCACTCCACTTCCGCTTCGCCCGATGACCGCAGCGGCCCGGGCCGCGAAGGTCCAAACCAGCCGCTCCAATTTTCACCGGCAGAACTGCGCACCGCCTTCTTCCGCAGCTTCCCCGGGGTGGCGCCGGCCATCATCCTCTCGGCCATCGACCAGACCATCGTGGCGACGGCGCTGCCGGCCATCGCTGCCGATCTCGGCGCGGTGGAAAGCCTCTCCTGGGTCGTCGTCGCCTATCTCATCGCCGCCACCGTGGCGGCGCCGGTCTTCGGCCGGCTGGGCGACGTGTTCGGCCGGCAGCCCCTGCTGCTGGCGGCGCTGGCGGTGAATGCGGCGGGATCCACGCTCTGCGCCGTGGCGCCCTCCTTCGGCGTGCTGGTGGTGGGGCGGCTGGTGCATGGCTTCGGCGGCGGCGGCCTCGCCACCATGGCCATGGCGCTGATCGGGGAAGCGGTGCCCCCCAGGGAAAGGGGGCGGTTCCAGGCCTATATCGTCGCCGCCTTCACCACCGCCTCCTGCCTCGGCCCGATCGCCGGCGGGTGGCTGACGCAGCATCTCGGCTGGCGTTCGGTGTTCTGGGCGCTGCTGCCGGTGATGGCGGCGACGGTGCCGCTGGCCCGGCGCATCCCTCGCCGGCCGGGGCATCATGGCGGCGGCTTCCGCTTCGACTGGCCGGGGGTGCTGCTCTTCGCCGCCTTCGTCGCGCCGGGGCTGCTGGCGCTGGGCCAGGTGCAGAAGGCGAATTGGGGGGCGCTGCCCTTCGCCCTGCTGCTGCTGGCGGGCGCCGCGGTGGCCCTCGCCGCCCTGCTGCGGTGGGAGGGCAAGGCGCCCGACGCCCTGCTGCACCTGCCGCTGCTGGCCGATGCCACGGTGTGGCGCGCCAATACGCTGACGGCCTGCGCCCATGGCGCGCTGGTGGCGCTGCTGACCTTCCTGCCTGTCTATCTGCAAAGCGTGCGCGGCCTGCCGCCGACCGAGGTGGGGGCGCTGCTGCTGCCGCTTTCCGCCGGCGGGGCGGCGGGGGGGCTTTCCGCCGGCTGGCTGATGACAAGGACGGGGATCGGCATGCCCTTCGCCTTCGGTGGGCTGGGCGTGGCGGCGGCGGTGCTGGGGCTGATCGCGGCACTGGCGCCGGTGCTGGGGGATTGGGGGCTGGCGGCGCTGTTCGGCCTGGCCTCGGCGGGGATCGGCTGTTCCTACCCGGTGACGCAGATCACGGTGCAGATGGCCGGGGGCAACCACCGGCTGGGGGCGGCCGCGGCTTCCGTGCAATTCTTCCGCACCTTCGGCGCGGCCATCGCGACGGCGCTGCTGGGGACGCTGCTGTTCGGGACCCTGGCGCTGACGGATGGCGCGCTGGCGGCGCTGTTCACCCGGCTGGTGCGGGAAGGCCCGGGGCTGCTGGAGACGCTGGACCCCGGGGCGCGGACGGCGCTGCGGGAGGCGCTGGGCTGGGGCTTCCGCGCGGCCTTCCTGGGCGCCGCCGCGCTGCTGGCGCTGGGAAGCTACCTGGCGGTGCGGGTGCCGTTGCAGCGGTTGTAGCCAGGGGCTCCGCCCCTGGACCCCGGCAGGAGGCGCTGCCTCCTGCACCTCCGCCGGGGGGAAGAGCTTCCCCCCGGACCCCGCCATGAGTCGGCAGGTTGAACCGTCCGGTGCAGAACTCGCACCGGGGTCCGGGGCCAGGTCCTGGCCTCGGCAGCGCCCCTGCCGGGGTCCGGGGGCGGAGCCCCCTACCGCCCCGGCCGCCCGATCCGCGATTCCGGCGTATGCGAAGGCGGGTCGCTCGCCGGGAAGCTTTCATCCACCGCCTCGTCCACCGGGTCCGGCGCGTCCGCCGGGCCCAATTCCGTCACCAGGGTGGGCAGCAGCTCCGCCACCGTCGGGTGGATCGGCATCATCTCCCGCAGCAGCGTCGCCGGGGCGCGGGCCTTCATCAGCGCCACCACCGTATGGATCGCCTCGTCCCCGCCCGGGCCCAATATGGCGGCGCCGAGGATGGCGTCGCTCGCGGCATCGACCACGATCTTCATCAGCCCGGCCGTCTCGCCCTTCTCCCGCGCCCGCGCCACCCGGCGCATCGGCCGCAGGCCGACGCGCACGCGGTGCCCTTCCGCCCGCGCCGCCGCCTCCGTCAGCCCGACGCGGCCGAGCGGCGGGTCGGTGAACAGGGCATAGGCCATCACCCGGTCCTTCAGGCTGCGCTTCGCTCCGTCCAGCAGGTTGGCGGCGAGGATCTCGTAATCGTCCCAGGCGGTGTGGGTGAAGGCGCCGCGGCCGTTGCAATCGCCCAGCGCCCAGATGCCGGGGACATTGGTCGCCAGCCCGTCATCCACGACGACATAGCCGCGGGCATCCAGCGCCACGCCGGCGGCGTCCAGCCCCAGCTCGTCGGTATTGGGCCGCCGGCCGGTCGCCACCAGCAGGTGGCTGCCGAGATGCTCGCCGCCGGCATGGCTCAGCCGCACGCCCTCCGGCGCCGGCGCCGCGGCGAGGCCGGTGGCGCCGGTCAGGATCTCCACCCCCTCGGCGCGGAGGAAGTCGGCGATCGCGGCGGAGATGTCGGCATCCTCCCGCGGCAGCAGATGCGGCGCGGCCTCCAGCACCGTGACGCGCGAGCCGAAGCGGCGGAACATCTGGGCGAATTCCAGGCCGATATAGCTGCCGCCCAGCACCAGCAGATGCGCCGGCAGCGTCCGCAGCGCCTGGATGCTGGTGCTGGTGAGGACGGGCACGCCCTCCAGCCCCGGCACCGGCGGCAGGGCCGGCCGGCCGCCGACATTCAGCATGATCCAGGGGGCGGCGAGTTTCTCCCCTGCCACCTCCACCGTATGCGGGGCGGTGAAGCGGGCATGGCCCATGATGACCTCGAGGCCCCCGGTGCCCTGCAGCCAGGCGGTGAGGCCCTGGCGGGATTCCGCCACCACCGCGTCCTTCCGCGCCATCACCCGGGCGAAATCCACCCGCACCCCGCCTGGATCGCCGCCCCCTGGCAGCACCACGCCGTATTCCGCGGCGCGGCGGGCGATCTGCGCGGCGGCGGCGCTGGCCACCATGGTCTTGGTGGGGGTGCAGCCGGTGTTCACGCAGGTGCCGCCCAGCGCCTCCCGCTCCACCAGCGCCACGCGGCGGCCGGTCTGCGCCAGGCGCACCGCCAGCGAGGGTCCCGCCTGGCCACTGCCGATGATGATGGCATCGAATTCCCGCATTTGCACCCTCCGCTTGCCGCGAACCGCTCCCGGCCGAGAAGTGGGGGCGATGCCGGTCTTTGTCTTGTCGGATTTTCCGCGCCTGCCGAAGGGCAGGCCGGCTTTCACGCGAAAGACTTGGCGGCTCGTCGCCCTTCGGGGGGAGCGGCACCGGGCAAGCTGGCGCTCTCGCCCGCGTCTGGTCCCGCAACGATCAAAGCCTAGGCACAGGTTGGCGAATGCAACCCACGGGTCGAAGACTCACACCGGGGTCCGGGGAGGGGTCCCCTCCCCGGCGGGGGTTTGGGGGCGGAGCCCCCAATCTTCCCCGGCGATTTTGCGCCTTCCGAAGCCAGTGCCCTGGGGCGCGGCCCGTTCACGCCGGCGCCGGCGCCAGCCCGGGCGGTTCCTCCGCCGGGGCGTGGGATACCGCCCCCGCCGCGGGCGCCAGCCCGGCCAGCCCCACCACCTGCGCCAGCACCGCCCCCAGCCGATGCGCCAGCAGCGGCGGCGGCCCGCTTTCCGCCCGCAGCGCCGCGGCCAGCGCGCCCTCCCCCTCCCGCGACCAGGCCAGCACCAGGTAGGGCACCCCCGGCAGCCGCCGCCGCGCCCGGCGCAGCAGGTAGCGCGCCGCCGCCGCGCTGCCCCCACCCTCCATCAGGCAGAGGCAGACCAGGCGCGGCGGCGCACCCTCCGCCGCCTCCCCGCCCAGCCGCACGCCGAAGCCGCGCCGCGTCAGCACCAGGGCCAGCAGCATCGCCGCCTCGGCATCGAAGGGGCCGCGCCCGGGCAGGCAGAGCACCGCCCCCGGCGCCTGCCAGGCCTCCGGCAGGGGCGGCGCATCCGCCTCGTCCTCCTCCTCCGCCAGATCCTCCGCCAGCAGGCCGAGGCTGCGGTCCAGCGCCGCCCGGCGGTCCGGCGCCAGGGCGCCATGCGCCGCATCCTCCTGCGCCAGCACCAGGGCGGGCAGCGCCACCTCGTCCAGATAGGCGGCCAGCGGCCGCTCTCGCAGGCAGCGCTCCGCCTGCTCCGCCAGCGCATCCGCATCGCCGGCCAGGGCCCGCTGGTAGAAGGTCTCCTCCGGGTCGAGAGGCGGATCGTCGCCCAGCATCACCTCGAGGAATTGCAGCCTTTCCACATGCCGCCCCAGCACCACCAGGCAGACGGTCAGCGGCACGGAGAGCAGCAGCCCCACCGGCCCCCAGAGCCAGGTCCAGAAACTGGCCGCGGCGATGACGGCGATGGGGGAAAGGCCGGTGGAATGGCCGAAGACCAGCGGCTCGAACACCTGGCCCATCATGGCCTCGCCCACCCCGAAGAGGATGGCGACGGTGATGAGCATCCCCCAGCCCGGATCCACCGCCAGCGCCAGCGCCAGCGGCCCGGCCACGGCAATGAAGGTGCCGATGAAGGGGATGAAGCGCATCGCCGCCGCCACCACGCCCCAGAGCAGCGGGTTGGGGATGCCGATGCCCCAGAGCGCCAGGCCCATAGCGACGCCGAAGCCGGCATTCAGCCCGGTCTGGGCCAGGAAGAAGCGGGAGAGGCGCCAGGCCGCGTCGTCCATCGCCGCCATGGCGCGGTGCAGGTCCCGCGCCCCGGCCAGGCGGATCAGCCGGTCCCGCAGATCCTCCCGGTAGAGCAGGATGAAGATCAGCAGGATGACGACGATGCCGGCGGTCGCCAGCGGGCCGAGCAGCGGCTCCGCCAGGCGCTGCAGCATGTCGAAGGGGGTGGGGTCGGGGCTGTGCAGCTCCACCGGGATGGGCCGCTCCGCCCCGCGGCCGGAGAGCGGGGCGGGCGGCGCGGCGTGGCGGCCGAGCTCCGCCAGCAGCGCCTGCAGCTTGCCGACCCAGCCGCCGAGGCCGGCCAGCTTCTCCCCGACCGTCGCCTGGTAGCGGGGCAGGTTCTCCGCCAGGCTGCTCGCCTGGCCGCCGATCAGCGTGGCGAGGCCGGTGAGGAGCGCGACGGTGGCCAGCACCACCAGGACGACGGCGGCGATGCGCGGCACCGCTACGCGCCGCAGCGCCCGGACCAGCGGCGCCAGCACGAAGGCCAGCAGCACCGCGAGGGCGAGGGGGATCAGCAGCTCCCGCGCGAAATACAGCACCGCGACGGTGAGGATGACGCCCTGCAGCAGCGGCAGCGTCGGCCCCGCGGGGCCGGCGGTAAGGGCGCGGCGTGGCGGGCGGGCGGGGTCTGGCATGGCGGGGCGGGCGGCCTCCCGGCCGGGGATCGGCCGCCGGTTCGGAACGCCGCCGGCATGCCGCGGTTCGTGCCGGCAGGGGCGGCGGGCGGGAGGGCCGGCCGGATCACAGGAAGTTGCTGGAACCCAGCCGAGACTTGACCGGGACGGGCCGATCGGGTTGCTGCCGCGGCCATGACCCTGCTTCGCCTTCTCCTCACCCTGCTGCCGCTGCTCTGCGGGGCGCTGCCGGCCGCGGCGCAGCCGGCCCGGCCGGCCGGTACCCTGACGGCCGAGGATATCGACCGCCTGACCTCGCTGCTGGAGGACGAAGGGAGGCGGGCGGAATTCCTCCGCACCCTGGAAGCCCTGGCGGCGGCCAGCCGCGCCCAGGCCGGGGCGGTGGGGGAGGGCACGGCGGCACCGGCGCCGGCCCCGACCCCGGTGACGCGCGGCGGCACGGCGGTTGGCGAAGGGGCGGAGGCGGAAGCGGTGCCGCCGGGCGGCGGCGTTCAGGCGCCGGCGCCGGGAGCTGCCCGGCCCGGCGCCCAGCCGGCTGCCCCTCAGGCTGCCCCTCAGGGTGGCCCTCAGGCGGCCGCGCCCGCGGCCCCTGGCCGCCCCGCCGCCCCGGCGGCGGAGGCCGAGGCCGCGCCGCCCCAAAGCGCCGCTGCCGGCACCGCTCCTGGGGCCCCTGCCGGCGGCGCCCCTGGCGGCGCGCCCGCCCGCGGCGCCGCCCCCCAGGGCGCGGCCGCGCCGGCGCCTGCGGCCGCCCCCGCGGCTCCCGCACCCACACCCGCTCCGGCGACGCCGGCCCCCGCGGCCACGCCGCCGGCCGAGGATTCGATCATGGCCCCGAACACCATCGGGGCCCAGCTTCTCCTCGCCCTCTCCACCCGGCTCTCCGGCCTCTCGGATTCGCTGCTGCGGGCAGCGCGGACGGTGGCGGACCTGCCCAGCCTGCTCGCCGCCATCGGCGCCCTGGCGCAGGACCCGGTGACCCAGCGAAGGCTGCTGGACGCCGCCTGGAAGCTCGTCCTGCTGCTCGGCCTCGGCCTGGTGGCGGAAGCGGCGGTCAACCGCGCCGTCGCCCGCCCCCGGGCGCGGCTGGATGCGCTGGCGCCGGCCATCGACGCCCGCTGGCGCTTCCTCCGCCGCCTGCCGCTGCTGATCGGCCGGCTGATCCTGGACCTGCTGCCGATCGCCGCCTTCGCCATGGCGGTCTACGGGCTGTTCGGCCTGGTGAACCCGCTGCCCACCACCAAGCTGGTCGGGCTGCTGCTGGCGCATGTCTACATCCTGGCGCGCGGCGCCTTCGCGCTCGCCTGCATGCTCTTCTCCCCGGCCTCCAACCATCTCCGGCTCATCCCGTGCTCGGATGCGCTGGCGGTCGCCGCGCTGCGGTGGATCCGGCGGCTGATGCTGGTCGGCGTCGGCGGCTACGCGCTGGCGGAGGCGGGGCTGTTCTTCGGCCTGCCCTGGTCGGCCTATGACGCCATCCTCAACCTCACCCTCCTCGTCATCTCCCTCATGCTCGTCCGCCTCGTGCTGCAGCAGCGGGAGCCGATTTCCGCCGTGCTGCGCGCCGCGCCGATCGAGCCGGGGGAGGAGCCTTCCGGCTCCCGCCTCGCGCTGCGCGGCCTGCGCAACCAGCTCGCCGAGGTGTGGCATGTGCTGGTCATCCTCTGGCTCGTCGCCTCCTGGATGGTCTGGGCGCTGGCGCTGGAGAACGGCTTCGAGCGGCTGCTGATCGGCACGCTGCTGACGCTGCTCGTCATCGGCCTGGCCAAGGCGCTGGACGAGGGCGTCGGCCGGCTGACCGGCAAGCTGCTGCACCCTTCGCCCGAGCTGGCGAAGCGCTGGCCCGGCCTGCCCACCCGGGCGGCGACCTATGTGCCGCCGCTCCGCCTCGTCGCCTCGCTGCTGCTCGGCGCCATCGCCCTGGTGCTGGTGCTGGAGGTCTGGGGCCTCGGCAGCCTCGCCTGGTTCGCGGAGGGCACGCTCGGCCACCGGCTGCTGGCGACGCTGCTGAACATCGGCGGCACGCTGGCGCTGGCGCTGGTGGTGTGGGAAATGGCGAACAGCGCCATCCAGCGCCGGCTGGTGCGGGCGCGGGACGTGCAGGCGGTGCGCAGCGCGCGCGTCCGCACCCTGCTGCCCATGCTGCGCACCGTGGTCGGCGTGGTGATCCTGGTCTTCGTCGTGCTGAACGCGCTGTCCCAGGTGGGGGTCAATGTCGCGCCGCTGCTGGCCGGCGCCGGCGTGGTCGGCCTGGCCATCGGCTTCGGCTCCCAGACCCTGGTCAGGGACGTCATCACCGGCGTCTTCCTGCTGCTGGAGGATGCCGTCGCGGTCGGCGACGTGGTGAATGTCGGCGGCAAGGGCGGGGTGGTGGAGCACCTCTCCATCCGCTCCATCAAGCTGCGGGACGGGGATGGCGCCATCCACATCGTGCCCTTCTCCGCCGTCACCACCGTCACCAACAGCACGCGGGACTTCGCCTTCGCGATGATCGACATCCTGGTGGATTACGACACGGATACGGATGTCGCCGGCACGGCGATCAAGGAGATCGTCACCGGCATGCGCGGCGAGGCGCGGTGGCAGACGGCGATCCGCGACGATTTCGACCTCTGGGGCGTGGACAGCCTGGGCCAGCTCGGCGTGCAGATCCGCGGCCGGGTGCGGACCGAGCCGAGCCAGCGCTGGCCGGTGCAGCGCGAGCTGATGCGGCGGATCAAGCGCCGTTTCGAGGAGATGGGCATCGACCTCGCCCGCCAGGTCATGGCGCCGCATCTCTGGCGGACGGGCCGGCCGCCGGCGGAGGAGAAAGCAGCGGAATGAGTCCAGCGGCGCTGATCGCCGGCGGTCCCGGGCGCCCCTCGAAGCTGCCTGCACGGTCTCCTGCCGGTCAGTGAACCGGCTGTTGGCATAGGGCGCGGGCGCGCCGTCGCCGGTGCTTGCGGGACGGCCCGGTGCCGCCGCCCGCCGGGCCTGGGGCCGGTCGGCAGCCAGGCCGCGTTGGTAGAGGGCGCCGCCGCCCGGGGGCGCGACGGGGCGGCGGGGAGGGCGGCGGCGGCGCAGCATGTTGCCGCCGCGCCCTACCCCGCGGCGAGGCGCAGCAGCCAGAGCGTGGCGACGCCCGCCAGGATGGCGAGGACGGTGATGCGGAACCGCGCCTGCACCAGCAGCGCCGCGGCGCCGGCGCCCCAGGCGGGCCAGCCGCCATCGGCGAGGACGGGCGCCAGGAAGGCGACGAAGATGGCGCCCGGCAGATGCGCCAGCATGGCCTGGACGAAGGGCGGCGGGCGGACCACGCGCAGCACCGCATAGCCGCCGGCGCGGCACAGATAGGTGGCCACCGCCATCGCCAGGATGGCGGCCAGCACATCGAGGCGAAGGCTCATCGCGCTGCCCGCAGATCCCTTGCCGCGCCGGCGGCTGCACCGCCCAGGGCGCCGATCAGCACCGGCCAGGGCGCGCCGAGGCCGAGCCCGCCATGCGCCAGCAGCGCCAGCAGCCCGGCCAGGATCCAGGGGAGAAGGTCCGAGCGGCCGCGCCAGATGGGCACCAGCACGGACATCAGCGCGGCGGAGGCGGCGAAGAACACCGGATGCCCGGGCGGCAGGCGGATGGTGCTGGCGAAGACATGGCCAAGGCCGCTGGCCAGCACCCAATTCACCCACATCGCCAGGGCGGCGCCGACCATGAAGCCGGCATCGCGGCGCCCGGCGCGCATCTCCGTCACCATCATGGCGAAGGCGTTGTCCACCAGCAGGGCGAGCGAGCCCCAGAGCCGGAAGCCGTGCAGCCTGTCCAGCACCGGGCCGAGGGCGACGCCCATCGGCGCCAAGCGGAGGTTGATGACGAGGCAGGTGAGGGCGGCGGCGAGGATCGGCGCCGGCTCCTGCCACAGGCCGAGGGCTACGACCTGGCTGCTGCCGGCGAAGACCAGGGCGCTCATCAGCAGGGTTTCGAGGAGGGAGAGGCCCCTGGCATCCGCCGTCATGCCGATGACGAGGCCGAAGGGGATGAGGCCGAGGGTGAGGCCGAGCGCCGCGCGGGCGCCGCGCCGCATGCCGGCGGCGGTGAAGCTGCCGCTGCGCCTGTCCCTGTCCTGTGGCTGCTCCACCCCTGTCCCTCCGCGGCCCCCGGAGGTGATTAGCAAGCGGGGGGCGAGTTGAGAGGTGCAAAGGCCGCGCGGGCGGCATGCCGCGACAGGCGCCGTCGCATGTGCCGCCGTCGATGTCGCCCTTTCCCCGGCCGGTTCTCGCCGCGAACCCGCCAGCGGTTCACGCCAGACGGATGGTGCCCCATGCTCAGCGGATGACCGGCGCTGGCTTTTCCATCAAGGTGCAGGGCAGCAGCAGCCCTGGCTCGATCGCCCAAAGCCGGGCTGCGACGGCCTTGTAGCCGATTGCCTCGTAGAAGGGTCTTGCGTTCCCGCTCGACACCAGGCGCAGCACCGACCGGCCCGCTATCGCGGCGTTCTCCTCCACCGCGGCCATGACCCTTCTGCCGATGCCGCGGCGCGCAAGATCGGGGGAGACGAAGACGGCACGTATCCACCCGACTTCGGTGGCTTCGGCGTCGGGACGCCAGCTTCCTACGGCGACGATGGCGCCAGCCTGGTCCTCCGCGACGAATACTGCCCCCGCGTGGATGAGCAGGCTTTGCGCATCCGCCGCTTGCCAGCGCGCCCAGGCTTCGGCGCCGTCCATGCCGTAATCTGCCGCGGCGAGCGCGAGGATCGCCGCCCGCTGCATGGCTGTCACCGAGGCCAGATCGGCTGCCCGTCCCCTTCGGATCGTCAGGCCGGAGCAGAGTGACCGAAGCATCATCCGGCAGATTCAAGCTCTAGGCCACGCGGTTCGCCACCAGGTCATCCACCACCGCCGGATCGGCCAGCGTGGAGGTATCGCCCAGGCTCTCCGTCTCGTTCGCCGCGATCTTCCTCAGGATGCGGCGCATGATCTTGCCGCTGCGCGTCTTCGGCAGGCCGGGCGCCCATTGGATGGCATCGGGCGAGGCGATCGGCCCGATCTCCTTCCGCACCCAGGCCACCAGCTCCTTCCGCAGCGCCTCGGTGGGTTCCTCGCCGGTCTTCAGCGTGACGTAGCAGTAGATGCCCTGGCCCTTCAGCTCATGCGGCATGCCGACCACCGCCGCCTCCGCCACCTTCGGGTGCGCCACCAGCGCGCTCTCGATCTCGGCGGTGCCCATGCGGTGGCCGGACACGTTGATGACGTCATCGACGCGGCCGGTGATCCAATAATACCCGTCCGCATCCCGCCGCGCGCCGTCGCCGGTGAAGTACATGCCCTTGAAGGTGGAGAAATAGGTCTGGCCGAAGCGCGCATGGTCGCCGTAGATCGTCCGCATCTGGCCCGGCCAACTGTCCAGCAGCACGAGGTTCCCCTCGGTCGCGCCCTCCAGGATTTTCCCCTCGCCATCCACCAGCGCCGGCTTCACCCCCGGCAGCGGCAGCGTCGCGGAACCCGGCTTCTGCGCCACCGCGCCCGGCAGCGGCGAGATCAGGATGCCGCCCGTCTCCGTCTGCCACCAGGTGTCGACGATCGGGCAGCGCTCATCGCCCACCATGCGGTAGTACCAGAGCCAGGCCTCCGGATTGATCGGCTCGCCGACGGACCCCAGGATGCGCAGGGATTTGCGGCTGGCCTTCCGCACTGGCGCCTCGCCCTCCCGCATCAGCGCACGGATGGCCGTCGGGGCGGTGTAGAAGATGTTGACCTGGTGCTTGTCCACCACCTCCCAGAAGCGGCTCACGCTCGGGTAGTTCGGCACGCCCTCGAACATCAGCGTGGTCGCGCCGTTCGCCAGCGGGCCGTAGACGATGTAGGTGTGGCCGGTCACCCAGCCGACATCCGCGGTGCACCAGTAGATCTCGCCCGGGCGGTAGTCGAAGACCAGCTCATGGGTGAAGCTGGCCCAGACCATGTAGCCGCCGGTGGTGTGCAGCACGCCCTTCGGCTTGCCCGTGCTGCCGCTGGTGTAGAGGATGAAGAGCGGATCCTCGGCGCCCATCGGCTCCGGCGGGCATTCGGCGGGCTCCCCGGCGGTGATCGCCTCGTACCAGAGGTCGCGGCCCGCCTGCATCGCCACCTTGCCGCCGGTGTTCTTCACCACAATGACGTGCTGGATGGAGGGGCAGGTCTTCAGCGCCTCATCCGCATTGGTCTTCAGCGCGACGCTGCGACCGCCGCGCCGCCCCTCATCCGCGGTGATCAGCAGCGAGCATTCACTGTCCTGGATGCGGGAGGCGAGGCTGTCCGGCGAGAAGCCGCCGAAGACGATGGAATGGATGGCGCCGACCCGGGCGCAGGCCAGCATGGCGACCGCCGCCTCGACGATCATCGGCAAATAGATGCAGACCCGGTCGCCCTTCTTCACCCCGAGCTTGCGCATGGCATTCGCCAGGCGGCAGACCCGGGCGTGCAGGTCCTTGTAGGTGACCTTGGTGTCGCTCTTCGGGTCGTCGCCCTCCCAGAGGATCGCGACCTGGTCGCCCTTTGTCGCCAGATGCCGGTCGAGGCAGGAGACGGAGGCGTTCAGCACCCCATCCTCATACCAGCGGATGGTGACGTCGCCGGTGAAATCGACGTTCCTGATTTTCGTCGGCGGGGTGATCCAGGCGATGCGGCCCGCCTCCTTGCGCCAGAAGCCTTCCGGGTCGGCTGCCGCCTCGGCGGCCATCGCCTCCCGCTTCGCGGCGTTCACATGCGCCTTGGCGGCGATCTCCGGCTTGATGCCGATCAGGGTGTCGTCGGGCATGCTGGGCCTCCCCCCTTTGGGCGCGGCCGCCGGCGCGACCTGCGCGATGGTCGTAGAGCGTGATCGGTCGAGGTTGAACCCGTGAATCACGCGACAAGACAAAGGCCGGAGCAGGGTCGGCGAGCGAAGGCGAGCCGATCGCGCTCCGGTGCCCCGGCATCGGCTTCGGGGCCGCGCCAGGGACGGTGTTGTGTGGCGGCAGTTTGTCCACGCCGCCTTGGCTTGCGTCAATCGGCGGAACGGCGGGGGCCTCGGAGGGGTTTCCGGCGGCGGCCGCCCCGCGGGCGGACCACCCCCACCCCAACCCTTCCCCGGGCGGGCGGGGGCGGAAGCGAGATCAGGCCGGTTCGCCGGTATCCGCCAGCAGCCCGGCGGCGGCGATGCCGGCCAGCGCCGCCACCTCATCCTGGGCGGAGACATCGCCGCTGATGCCGACGGCGCCGAGGATCACCCCCGCCGCATCCGTCACCAGCACCCCGCCCTGCACCGGCACGGCGCCATAGCCCTTGGCCGCCGTCAGGTCGGACAGCGCGTTGGTGAAGCCCTGCATGGCCGTCGCCCGCCGCGCCAGCTCCCGCCCGCCCACGCCGAGGGAGAGGCAGCCGAAGGCCTTGCCCTGGGCAATCTCCAGCCGCAGCAGGGAGCTGCCATCCTCGCGCTGCATCGCCTTCATCTGCCCGCCGGCATCCAGCACCACCACGGTCAGCGGCAGCAGCCCCAATTCGCGGCCCTTGGCCAGGGCGCCGGCGATGATGGCATTGGCCTGGGCCAGGGTGAGGCCATTGGTCGGGTAGCGTGCCATGCGGTGCGTCTCCTCCGTCGGGGCTTCGCTTGTGCCCGTTCCGCGGCTGCCCGACCAGCCCCCGCCATGGCAGGATGGGGCGATGCGGGAGAGAGCACCGAAGCCGGCCGGCCCGGCCCCGGACGAGGCAGCGCTGCGGGAGGCGGCGCTGGCCCATCTCGCGCGCTTCGCGGCGACGGAGGCCGGGCTGCGCCGGGTGCTGCAGCGCCGGGTGGATCGCTGGGCGCAGCGGGCGGCGGCGGAGGGGCAGGACCCGGAGGCCATCGCCCCGGCGGCAGCGGCTTCGCGTGCCCTGGCCGGGGCGGTGGCGCGGCGCCTGGCCAGCGCCGGGGCGGTGGACGATGCGGCCTTCGCCGAGGCGCGGGCGCGCCGGCTGGCCCGCAGCGGCCGGTCACGCCGCGCCATCGCCGCGCACCTGGCCGGCAAGGGCGTGGCGCAGGCGGTGGCGGCAGCCGCCCTGCCGGATGCGGCGGCGGAGCTGGACGCGGCGCTGGCGCAATGCCGCAGGCGGCGGATCGGGCCCTTCGCGCGGGGGGAGGCAGAGCCGCGGCTGAAGGCGCTGGCCGCCCTGGCCCGGGCCGGCTTCGGGCGCGAGGCGGCGGAGGCGGCGCTGGACATGGCGCCGGAGGAGGCGGAGGCGAGGCTGCTGGTGCGGCGTGGGGGGTGAGGGATTGGGGGCTCCGCCCGTTGGCGGCACTGCCGCCAACCCCGCGGCAGAGGGCGCTGCGCTCTGCACTCCCGCCGGGGACCGGACCGGTCCCCGGACCCCGGTGTGAGTTTCAGGCCCGACGGTTCGGCCTGCGGGGGCGATCCGCGTTCCGTCGGAGCCCTGGGTGGGCAGGTTCAACCGTCGGGTCCTTCGGGGGGCAAAGCCCCCGATCTTCCTACGCCGCCGCCGGCCGTCCGCGCCGCAGCCGCCCCCGCAGCCCCGCCGCCGCCCGGCCGAGCAGCCGCAGCAGATCCGTCTCCGCCCCGTCCGGCCTTCCCAGGCCGAACCACAGCAGCGCCGTCACCCCGCCGAACACCGCGACGCCAAGCCCGACACCCTCCACCAGCCAGGCCAGCGCCGCCGCCACGCTGCCGGGCATGGCAAGCTGGCCGAAGCCCGCCCCCCAAAGCGCCAGCGCCATCAGCCCCGCCGCCAGCGCCGGCCGCCAGAAGCCGCGCAGGATGGCGGCGCGGGAAAGCCCCAGCATCGCCGCCGAGGCCCGCAGCATCAGCACCGCTTCCGCCAGGAAGCCGAGGCAGGCCGCCACCGCCGCGCCGGCCAGGCCGAAGGCGGGGATCAGCGCCGCCATCAGCGCCAGCCGCAGCAGCGTGCCGGCGGCGAAGATGGCGCAGACCTGCCGCATGCGGGACTGGGAGGACAGCAAAGCGTGGCCGATATTGCCGAAGAGATGCGCGATGCCGATGAGGCCGAACATGGCGGTGACCGGCACCGCCGCCTGCCAGGCCGGCCCCGCCGCCAGGTACAGCACCGGCGCGCCGACGAAGGCGATGCCGCAGCCGGCCGGCAGCACCAGCAGCGCCGCCAGGGCCATGATGCGCTGGTAGGATTCGGCCATCGCCGCCGCCCCGCCCTCCCGCCCCGCCACGGCGAAGCTCGGCATGCTGGCCCGGGCGATGGGGGCGACGAGTTCCGAGGCCGGCAGGGTCGCGATCTCCGCCCCGATATTGTAGGCGCCCACCGCCGCCGGCCCCAACATGCGGCCGATGAAGAAGCCATCCGCCCGGTCCCGCACCATCAGCGTGACGATGACCGCCCAGGTCCAGGCCGAAACCCCGACCAGCCCCCGCCAGGCGGCAAGGCCGAGGCGCGGGCGATAGGGGTGCATGACATAGGTCATCGCCACCATCGCCAGCCGGCCGACCAGCAGGCTGCCGACCAGCGCCCAATGGGTGCGGAAGGCCAGGCCGATGCCGATGGCCGTCGCCACCCCCAGCAGCCGCGGCAGGATCATCATCAGGAAATCGGCGCGGAAATCCAGGTCGCGCTGGAATTCCACCGCCCCGGGATTGGCGAAGCCGCCGAGCACCGGCAGCAGCGCCAGCGCCCAGAGCACCGGCTGCAGCCGGGCATCGCCGAAGAAGCCGGCCAGCGGCCCGGCGCCGGCGGCCAGCACGGCGCCGATGGCGAGGCCGCGCAGCAGGTTCAGGGTGAAGACCGTGTCATAGAGCGGGCGGGAGGGCGCCGGCGCCCGGATGATCTGCTGGTCCAGCCCGGCATTCAGGCAGGCATCCAGCGTGGCGCCGCAGGCATAGGCCAGCGCCACCAGGCCGAAATCCGCCGGCACCAGCAGCCGCGCCAGCACCAGCGTGCTGAGGAGGCCGAGCAGCCGGCTGGCCAGCCGCCAGGCGAAGATCCAGCCGGCGCCGAGCGCCGTGCGGGCGAGGATGCTGGCCAAGGGCTCAGCGCCCGCGGCGCCAAGGGGTGGGCGAGGGGGCGGGGCGCGGCATCTCAGGCCCCGACCAGGGCGGGCGGCCGGCCGGCACCCGGCGGCGCCTCGGCGGCGCCGGCGAGGAAACCCTCCACGACCAGCAATTGCCACAGCGGCTGGGTATGGTCGAAGCGGCCGGAGGCATGCTCCTCCGCCAGCAGGGCCAGGGCGGCCGGGTCGAACAGCCCGCTGTCCAGCATCGGGGCGCTGAGCAGCCTCGCCTTCACCTCCGTCCCGCGGCGGCGGAATTCGCCGCCGATGGCGGCGGCGAAGCCACGCTTCGGGCCGAACAGCAGTTCCTCCGGCAGCACCGGCGCCAGGGCCTGGCGCAGCACATGCTTGCCCATTTGGCCCCGCAGCTTCAGCCCGGCCGGCAAAGCGAGACCCCAGGCGACCAGCGAGGGGTCGAGCAGAGGCGGCCGCACCTCCAGCGAGACGGCCATCGCCATGCGGTCCGTCTTCACCAGGATGTCGCCCGGCAGGTAGCTGTGGAGATCGGCGTATTGCGCCTGCAGCAGCCCGTCATCCGGGTCGCATTCCGCCATCAGCGCGGCGATGCGGGCAGCGGGGTCGTGGCCGTCCACCGCCACGCGCTGGGCAGGGGAGAAGAGGCCGCGGCGCCGCTCCTCCGCCACCTTGCAGACCGTGCGGTAATAGCCGAGGGCGGCGTCCAGGCTGAGTTCGGTGAAGGTGGTCCTGGCGCGCAGCCAGCGCGGGGCGCGGTCCAGCTTCGGGTAGATGCGGGCCAGGGTACCGAAGAGCCGGCGGCGGGGGCCGGCGGGCAGCAGCCGGCGCACCGCCTCCGCCATGTGGTGGAAGCGGTAGCGGCGATAGCCGGCGAAGACCTCGTCGCCGCCATCGCCGGAGAGCGCGACCGTCACATGCTGGCGGGCGAGGGTGCAGACCGCCAGCGTGGGCACGGCGGAATGGTCGCCGAAGGGCTCGCCGAACAGCCGCGACTGCTCCCAGGCGGTGGCGAGGTAGTCCGTGGTGCCGGCCTCGGCATGGTGGGCGGTGCCGAAGCGGGCGGCGGTCTCGGCCGCCTGCGGCCGCTCATCCGCGCCGCCGGGGAAGCCGATGGTGAAGGTGGCGAGCGGCCCGGCCTTCGCCCGCGCCGCATAAGCGACGATGGCGCTGGAATCGACCCCGCCGGAGAGGAAGGCGCCGAGCGGCACATCGGCCATGAGCTGGGCCCGCACCGCCTCCTCCAGCCGCCGGGCGAGTTCGGCCGGGGCATCGGCCGGCGCCGGGGCGGCCTGGCGCGGCGCCTGCCAGTAGCGGCGCGGGGCGGGCCGCGCCGCCTCCCCCCGCCGCAGCAGCAGGGCATGGCCGGCGGGCAGCTTGCGGATGCCCTGCCAGATGCAATCCGGGTCCGGGACATAGCCGAAGGCGAGGTAATCCTCGACCGCCACCGGATCCAGCCGCCGCGGCAGGGCGGGGTGGGCCAGCAGGGCGGCGATCTCCGAGCCGAAGGCCAGCGTCCCGTCCGGCAGCCAGGCATAGAGCAGCGGCTTCTCCCCCAGCCGGTCGCGGGCCAGCAGCAGCTCCCCCCGTCCGCGATCCCAGAGGGCGAAGGCGAACATGCCGGAGATGCGGTCCAGCACCCCCGGCCCCCATTGCCGCCAGCCGAGCAGGATGGCCTCGGTATCCGAGCGGGTGCGGAAGCGGTGGCCGGCGGCTTCCAGCTCCGGCCGCAGGGCGAGGTGGTTGTAGATCTCGCCGTTGAAACAAAGCGTGACCTCGCCATCCTCGGAGGTCATCGGCTGATGGCCGCCGGCGAGGTCCACGATGGCCAGGCGGCGATGGCCGAAGGCCAGGTGCGGCTCCAGATGGAAGCCCTCGCCATCCGGCCCGCGGTGGCGGACGGCATCGGCCATGCGCTGCACCAGGGCGCGGGGCGGCAAGCCCGGGTCATGCGGGTGGAACAGGCCAACGATGCCGCACATGAAGGGAAGATCCTCCGCCCGAAATCGCTTCGGGGTGTTAGCGCGTTCGGGCCGGGAGCGCACCATATGGCATGGGGCGGCCCGGCCTCACGCTGCCGTCATGCAACGAAGCCGTGATTAAGCCCTTCTTCATTGCCGGGGGGTAAACCGGGTCCAGGCGGCGCCGCAAGGGTGCCTGGCTCCGGAGCGGTCCCCCGGCGCGCCCGCCAAGGCCGCGCCCGATGAGGAGCCGTCCCATGTTCCGTCCTTCCCAATCCCGCAGCAGCGCCCTGGCGAAGCCGGGGGGAGAGGCCGCAGCGCTGGGCCTGGGCGGCTGGCCGGACCGGCTGCCCTGGCCGGTCGCCGGGCTGGTGATTGCCGGCCTGGCGCTGGGGTTCTGGGCGGCGATCATCGCGGCCCTGGTGCGGATTCTCGGCTGAGAGCCTGCCGCAGGAGCGTCCGGCAGCGGGTCGGCGGGGCTTTCCGTTCTGGCCAGGGGGGAGCCGCCGGGACGCGCCACAGGCCCTCCTGGCGGCAGGCTCCGAGAACAGGGCGAGGGCGGAACGCCCCTGCGGGTGCCGCCCGTTGTCCTGCCACGGCTTTGCCGCGGCAGGCGTCGAGGGAGAGTTCGGCGCCCCACGGAACCGCCGAGCGGTTTCGTGGGGATCGGGGGTCAGCCCTGCCGCTCCACCATCATCTGCTTGATCTTGCCGATGGCGGCCGCCGGGTTCAGCCCCTTCGGGCAGGTCCGGGCGCAGTTCATGATGGTGTGGCAGCGGTACAGCCGGAACGGGTCTTCCAGATTGTCCAGCCGCTCGCCCGTCGCCTCGTCGCGGCTGTCCGCGATCCAGCGATAGGCCTGCAGCAGCACCGCCGGGCCCAGATAGCGGTCGCCATTCCACCAATAGGACGGGCAGGCGGTGGAGCAGCAGAAGCAGAGGATGCATTCCCAGAGGCCGTCGAGCTGCGCCCGCTCCTCCTTGCTCTGCAGCCGCTCGCCATCCGGCGGCGGCGGGGTGTCGCTCTTCAGCCAGGGCTCCACGCTGCGGAGCTGGGCGTAGAGCTGCGAGAGATCCGGCACCAGATCCTTCACCACCGGCATATGCGGCAGCGGGCTGATCTTCACGTCGCCGGTCACGTCCTCGATGGGCTTCAGGCAGGCAAGGGTGTTCAGCCCGTCGATATTCATGGCGCAGGAGCCGCAGATGCCCTCGCGGCAGCTCCGGCGGAAGGTCAGGGTGGTGTCGACCTCGTTCTTGATCTTGATGAGGGCGTCGAGGACCATCGGCCCGCATTTGTCGAGGTCGATCTCATAGGTATCGGTGCGGGGGTTGGCGCCGCTATCCGGATCCCAGCGATAGATCTTGAAGGATTTGACGTTCTTCGCCCCCGGCTCCGCCTTGTAGGTCTGGCCGGTGGTGATGGTGGAATTCTTCGGCAGGGTGAACGTGGCCATCAGGCGAAAGCTTTCCTTCGAAGATCGGGGGGCGGCGACGGCGGGGCGACGCGCGCGGCGCCGCCCTGCCCCGGGATCGATGCGCTAGTAGACGCGGGCCTTGGGCGGGAAGACCTGCACCTCATTGGTCAGGGTGCGCATCTTCACGTCGCGGTAGTCGAGCTTCACCGTGCCTTTCTCGTCGACCCAGGCCAGGGTGTGCTTCATCCAGTTCGCGTCGTCGCGCTCCGGATAATCCTCCTGCGCATGGGCGCCGCGGCTTTCCTTGCGGGCCTCGGCGCCGACGATGGTCGTCATGGCGTTGCCGAGGAGGTTGTCCAGCTCCAGCGCCTCCATCAGGTCGCTGTTCCAGATCAGGCTGCGGTCGGCGATGCGGATGTCGCTGTAGCCGGCCTGCACCTTGTGCATCTTCTCCACCCCCTCCTTCAGCAGCTCGGAGGTGCGGAAGACCGCGGCATGGGTCTGCATGGTGCGCTGCATGTTGATGCGGAGGTCGGCGACCGAGGTGCCGCCCTTGGCGTTGCGCACGCGGTCGAGGCGGTCGAGTGCCTTCTCCCCCGCGCCGGCCGGCAGCGGCGCCTGGCTGGCGCCGGGCTTCACGATCTCCGCCGCGCGATGCGCCGCGGCGCGGCCGAACACGACGAGGTCCAGCAGCGAATTGGTGCCGAGCCGGTTGGCGCCGTGGACGGAGACGCAGGCCGCCTCGCCCACCGCCATCAGGCCGGGCACCACGCGATCCTGGTCCTGCGCCGTCGGGTTCAGCACCTCGCAATGGATGTTCGTCGGGATGCCGCCCATGTTGTAGTGGACGGTCGGGAGCATCGGGATCGGCTCCTTCGTCACATCCACGCCGGCGAAGATCTTCGCCGTCTCGGAGATGCCCGGCAGCCGCTCATGCAGGATCTCGGCGCCCAGGTGCTCCAGGTGCAGGTGGATGTGGTCCTTCAGCGGACCGACGCCGCGGCCTTCCCGGATTTCCATCGACATGGCGCGGGAGACGACGTCGCGCGAGGCCAGATCCTTCGCCGTCGGCGCGTAGCGCTCCATGAAGCGCTCGCCCTCGGAATTGGTCAGGTAGCCGCCCTCGCCGCGCGCCCCTTCCGTCACCAGGCAGCCGGAGCCGTAGATGCCGGTCGGGTGGAACTGGACGAACTCATTGTCCTGCAGCGGCAGGCCGGCGCGCAGCACCATGCCGCCGCCATCGCCGGTGCAGGTATGGGCGGAGGTGCAGGAGAAATAGGCGCGGCCATAGCCGCCCGTCGCCAGCACCGTCTGCTGCGCCCGGAAGCGGTGGATGGAGCCATCCTCCAGGTTCCAGGCGATGACGCCGCGGCAGGCGCCTTCCTCCATGATGAGGTCGAGGGCGAAATACTCGACGAAGAATTCGCAATTATGCTTCAGCGACTGCTGGTAGAGCGTGTGCAGGATGGCATGGCCGGTGCGGTCCGCCGCGGCGCAGGCCCGCATCGCCGGCTCCTTGCCGTATTCCTTCATGTGGCCGCCGAAGGGGCGCTGGTAGATCTTGCCGTCCTCGGTGCGGGAGAACGGCACGCCGTAATGCTCCAGCTCGATGATCGCCGGGATGGCCTCGCGGCACATGTATTCGATGGCGTCCTGGTCGCCGAGCCAGTCCGACCCCTTCACGGTGTCGTACATGTGCCAGCGCCAGTCATCCTCGCCCATATTGCCGAGCGCGGCGCCGACGCCGCCCTGGGCGGCCACGGTGTGCGACCGCGTCGGGAAGACCTTGGTGATGCAGGCGGTTTTCAGCCCCGCCGCGCCCATGCCGAAGGTGGCGCGCAGCCCGGCGCCGCCGGCGCCGACCACCACCACGTCGTAGGTATGGTCCACGATGCGGTAGGCACCGCGGGAAGGCTGAGAGATCGCGTTCATGGTCCGGTCTTCCTATCCCGTCGCGGCGCTCAGATCGCGATCCGCAGCACCGCCAGCGCGGCGGCCAGCGCCAGCAACCAGCAGATGGCGCGGATCGTCAGGATGGCACCCAGCTTGGCCCATTCCGAATTCACATAATCCTCCACCACCACCTGCAACCCTGCCGCGGTGTGGTGGAAAGCGATGCCGATGGTCGCCAGCAGCAGCACGGCATTCACCGGCTGGCCGATCCAGGCGATGGCGCTGCCATAGCCCTCCCCGGCCAGCAGGGCGGCGGAGAGGGTGAACCACAGCATCAGCGGCAGCAGCGCCATGGAGGTAACGCGCTGCATCCACCAATGATGCGTCCCCCCCTTGGCGGAGCCGAGGCCGCGGACGCGGCCGAGCGGGGAGCGGAGGGTGGTGTTGGTGGCCATGTCTCTCTTCCCCTCAGCCCCAGGCGATGATGGCGATGAGCCAGGTGAGCAGGGTCGCGACCCCGGTGCCGATCAGCACCGCCCGGCCGCTGCGATAGGTGGTCGGGATGTCGTAGCCATGGCCGGCATCCCAGGCCAAATGGCGGATGCCGTTCAGGGTATGGAACCAGGCGGCGGCGGAGAGGCCGAACAGGCCGAGCATGCCGATCCAGGAGGAGAGGAACCACTGCACCGTGGCGAAGGCGGAGGGGCCGGCGGCGGCGGCCACCAGCCACCAGACCAGGATCAGCAGGCCGATCGACCAGACGACGCCGGTGATGCGCCCGCTGATGGAAAGGGCGCTGGTCATCTGCATCATGTCGTACACCTGCAGATGCGGCGAGAGGGGCCGGCGGATGGGCGTGCCATCCGTGCGGCGACCGATCATGGTCGCCTCGCGCGAATCCTGCATGATGGACATGGAATCTTGCACTCCGGCCATGGGGCGCGCCGGGACAGGACGGGCGCGCCGTGCTGTGGGTTTCTATGGCCCCCCACGGCAAAGCGTCAATTGCGGGGGGGATGGTTCCTTCCGGGGCCGGGGCGTTATGTAAGAATATTTTCCTTTATAGCCTGGCCTGCGCGGGGTATATTCCTGGCATGACCACGGCGCAAGACCCCAAGCCGGAGCCTCGGCCGCTTTCCGCCCGGCTGCTGCCGTGGGTGGAGGCGCTGTACAAGCTCGTCCTCGCCACCTCCGCGCTGATCGCGATCTGGAAGGCGTTGCACTAGAATCCCAGGAAGCCGCTGCGCGGCTTCCTGGGGTTCCGATTGGCCGGTTGCCGGAGGCGTCGCACAGCCCGGCGCGGCAAAGCCGCGCCGGGGCAGCGGGCGGTCCGGGTTCCGCATGGGAGCCGTGCGGCGGCGGGGCGCGGCTCAGCCGGGCGACCAAGGCCTCACATCCCCCGTCGCGGCAAGGCTGCGCCGAGGCAACAGGCAGTCCGGTTCCGCATGGGGCCTTGCGGCGCCGTGGCGCGGCTCAGCCGGCGGCCTTCAGCCCGGCGACGCCGGCCAGGATCAGTACCAGGCAGAGGATGCGCAGCGCGCTCGCCGGCTCCCCCTCCACCGCCATGCCCCACACCGCCGTCCCGAAAGCGCCGATCCCCACCCACACGGCATAGACCGTGCCCATCGGCAGCAATTGCAGGGCACGGGACATGCAGTAGAAGCTCACCCCCATGGCCGAGAGCGTCGCCAGGCTGGGCCAGAGCCGGGTGAAGCCCTCGGTGTATTTCAGCAACACCGCCCAGAGGATTTCCAGCCCGCCGGCCACCGCCAGCCACGCCCACGCCATGCTCCTGCTCTCCCGGCCGGGCAGCGCCGTCCTGGGGCCGCCGCCCGGCGGAGATGGCGCCGGCGGCAGCGGGCCGCCACCCCATGCACGGGCCGGCGCCGCCGGCGGCCGCACGGCGGGGGCGGCAGCGGGCCTCAATCCAGCTTCAGCACCACGCGGCCGTCGATCCGCCCCGCCTCCATCTCGGCGAAGACCGCGTTGACGTTCTCCAGCCGGTCCCAGGCGAAATGCGGCATCACCACCCCTTCCCCGGCGAAATCCAGCGCCTCCTCCAGATCCTGCCTGGTGCCGACGATGGAGCCGCGGACGGTGATGCGCTTCAGCACCGTGTCGAAGATCGGCAGGGCGAAGCGGCCCGGCGGGAGCCCGACCAGCGCCATGGTGCCGTGCGGCCGCAGCACGCCGAAGGCCTGCTCGAAGGCGGCGGGGGAAACGGCCGTCACCAGCGCGCCGTGGGCGCCGCCGATCCGCCGCTGCAGCTCCGCCGCCGGGTCCGCGTCCCGCGCATCCACCGTGATCTCGGCGCCGAGGCTGCTGGCGAGCAGCAGCTTCTCCGGGTGCACGTCGATGGCGGCGACATGCATGCCCATGGCCTTGGCATACTGCACCGCCATGTGGCCGAGGCCGCCGATGCCGGAGATGGCAACCCACTCGCCGGGCTTCACCTCCGTCTCCTTCAGCCCCTTGTAGACGGTGACGCCGGCGCAGAGGACGGGGGCGGCGGGGCCCCATTCCAGCCTCGCCGGCAGGCGGCCGACATAGGCGGGGTCGGCCAGGGCGTATTCGGCGAAGCTGCCATTCACCGAATAGCCGGTGTTCTGCTGCGCGCCGCAGAGCGTCTCCCACCCCGTGCGGCAATGCGGGCACCAGCCGCAGGCGGTGTGCAGCCAGGGGATGCCGACGCGGTCCCCCTCCTTCACCCGCGTCACCCGGCTGCCGGTGGCGGCGACGGTGCCGACGCCCTCATGGCCGGGGATGAAGGGCAGGGCGGGCTTCACCGGCCAGTCGCCCTTCACCGCGTGGAGATCGGTGTGGCAGACGCCGGTGGCGGCCAGGCGCACCAGGATCTGGTCCGGGCCGGGCTCGGGGATGGGCAATTGCTCGATGGCGAGAGGCTGGCCGAAGGCGCGGGCGACGGCGGCTTTCATCACGGCGGCGTTACTCCTTGGGTGGGGCCAAGGATGGCCGGCGCGGGGCTGGTGTCGCTGATTTGCGTCAAAACGGGTGTCGAGGGCCGAAGGCCCTGGACCCCTCGAGTTTTGCCGTGGGACCGTCGGGTCTGAAATTCATGGTTTCCAAAGGCCCTTCGGCCTTTGGTGGGTGGGGTTCGGGGGAGGGCAAAGCCCTCCCCCGACACTATCTCCGCCCCAGCGGCACCAGCGCCAGCAACGCAACCGCCATGAACCCCGCCGCCGCCAGGATCGGCGCCTCCGGCGCGCCCGTCGCGTCGCGCAGCCACCCCGCCAGCGGCGGCATCAGCGCCATGCCCGCATAGAACAGCGTGTAGTACACCCCCACCCCGAAGGGCCGGCTGGACGGCGGCAGCACCCGGCCGAGCTGCGCCATGATCAGCGCCGCCGGCGGTGCCGAGATCAGCCCATAGGCCGCGAGGCACAGCAGCGCCGGCGCCCCCGCCACCCAGGCCAGCAGCGCCGCGATGCAGGCCAGGATGCAGGCCGCGCAGACCAGCAGCGGCCGCCCGAACCTCTCCCCCAGCGCCCCGCCCAGCGGCAGCAGCGGCAGGATGGCGAAGCCGATGAGGGAGGCGACCGCCCCCGCCTCCGCCGGCGCCGCGCCGCGCGCCACCAGCAGCGCCGGCCCGAAGCCCAGCGCCACGGCGAAGCAGGCATTGTAGCTGGCCCAGGCGACGCCCACCGCCAGCAGCCCCGGCCATTCCCCGCGCTGCAGTGGCGCCATCCGCGGCGCCCCCTGCCCTGCCGCTTCGGCGGCGCGCGGCGCCCCCGGCACCGCCCACCACAGCGCCGGCAGGGCCAGGGCCGGCAGCAGCGCCGCCGCCAGCAGCCCCAGCCGCCAGGCCTCGCCGAACAGCGGCAGCAGCAGCAGCGCCAGCCCGATCCCCGCCGGCCAGGCGGCGAGCATCACGCCCATGGCCGGCGCCACCTCCCTGCCCTGGAACCGGTCCAGCACCCGCTTGGCGCAGATGATGGCGAGCACGCTCGCCCCCCCGCCGGCCACCAGCCGCCCGGCCATCGCCACGCCGAAGCCCGGCGCCAGGGCCAGCGCCAGCCCGCCCGCCGCCATCAGCGCCAGGGCGCCGAGCAGCGCGCGCCGGTCCCCGACGCGGGCGATGAGCCACCCCGCCGGCAGCGCCACCAGCACGCCGACCAGGGAATAGGCGCCGATCAGGCTGCCCAGCTCCGCGTAATCCGCCGCCAGCACGCCCAGCAGCAGCGGCCCCAGCGCCCCCACCGACTGGAACTGCACCCCCATGCCGGTGCGCGCCAGGCTGAGCAGGGAAAGCTCCAGCCAGCGATGCCGCAACGGCGCGGCCCCGGCGGCGGGAGCGGCAGAAGGCGCGCTCACGCCGCCGCCGCCGGCTCGGCGCCGAAGGCCTGGGTGCGGACCAGGCGGGCATAGAGCCCGTCCCGTGCCATCAGCTCGGCATGGGTGCCCTGCTCCACCGCCCTTCCGCGCTCCATCACCACGATGCGGTCGGCCTCCCTGACCGTCGCCAGCCGGTGGGCGATGACCAGCGTGGTGCGGCCCTGGCGCAGCCGGGCCAGGGCCTGCTGCACCAGCGCCTCGTTCTCGGCGTCCAACGCGCTGGTCGCCTCGTCCAGCAGCAGCACGCGCGGGTCCCGCAGCAGGGCGCGGGCCAGGGCCAGGCGCTGCTTCTGCCCGCCGGAGAGCCGCCCGCCGCCGGGGCCGAGCGGCGTCGCATAGCCCTGGGGCAGGGCGGCGATGAACTCATGCGCCGCGGCGGCGCGGGCGGCCGCCTCCACCTCCGCCGGCGTCGCGCCCGGCCGGCCGCAGGCGATGTTGGCGAAGGCGGTGTCGTCGAAGATCACCGCCTCCTGCCCGACATAGGCGATGGCGTCGCGCAGGCTGGCCAGGGTCACGGCGCGGACATCGGCGCCGTCCATCAGCACCGCGCCGGCGGTCGCGTCATAGAGCCGCGGCACCAGCGCCAGGGCGGTGGATTTGCCGGCGCCGGAAGGGCCGACCAGCGCCACCGTCTCGCCCGGCGCCGCGGCGAAGGAAAGCCCCTCCAGCGCCGCATCCGCGGTGCCTTCATAGTGGAAGCCCACCTCGCGGAACTCCACCCGCCCCTGCCCCGGCGGCAGCGTCACGGCGCCCGGCGCATCGGCGATGCGGCGCGGCGTGTCCATCACCGCGAAGACGCGGGAAAGCCCCGCCAGCCCCTCCTGCAAGGCGGCGTTCAGCGAGCCCAGCGCCCGCACGGGGCGGGAGGCGATGAGCAGCGCGGCGACGAAGCCGGTGAACTCCCCGATCGTCCCCTGCCCCTGGGCGACCCGCCAGCCGACGAAGGCGAGCACGGCGGCGACGGCGACGCCGCCCAGCGCCTCCAGCATTGGGTCCAGGCTGGCCCGCGTCCGGGCGATGGAGAGCAAGGCGGCGCGCAATTGGGCGAAGCCGCGCTCCGCCCGCGCCTCCTCCGCCGCCTCCAGCCGGAAGGCGCGCACCACCCGGGCGGCGCCGAAGCTTTCCGTCAGCCGCGCCGCATTCTCCCCCATCCGGTCCTGCATCCCGCCCGAGGCGCGGCGGATGCGCTTGCCGAGCCTGAGGATGGGCAGCACCGCGATCGGGTACATGGCGGCGGCGATGAGGGACATCTGCCAGTCCAGCCACACCATGGAGCCGACAAGGCCGACCACCGTCAGCACATCCGCCCCGCCATTGATGGATTTGGTCAGCGCCTCGCGGATCGCCGCGGCATCCACGGTGAAGCGGCTGGCATGCCGTGCCGGGGCCTCGCGCGCCACCTCGGCCAGGTCGGCCCGGGTCAGGGCGCGGAACAGGTCGGTCTGCAACGCCTCGATCACCCGCAGCACCACCGCCTGCACCGAAACCGCCTGGCCGTACTGGGCGACGGCCTTCAGCCCGGTGACGAGGATGATGGCGACCGGGATCATCCAGGCGAGGCCGCTTTCCCCGGCCGAGAATCGATCAAAACCCTGCTGGATGACGATGGGGTAGAGCGCCGTCAGCCCCGACAGCGCCAGGGTGAAGAGCAGCGCCAGCAGGATGCCGCCGCGATGCGGCGCCAGGTAGCTCCGGGCAAGGCGGCGCAGCAGCGCCTGGGCGGAGGCGTCAGGGGCAAGGGCCATGGCGGCGGTTTAGCCGGACCGGGGGCTTTTGGGAAAAGCCGTCTCGGCCGGCGCCCCGCCACCCCGCCGCGGCATCCCGTTCCGGCCCCCTACGGATCGTCTGGACAGGCTATGAGTAATCGAGGAGTAATCCGCGGCCGGGGAAAGAGAAGGGCTTCCATGGCGGCAGGCTGGCCTGGCGGGTACACTACGCAAGCGCCCTACATCCCGAATTTCACCGCCAGCCAGTCGCCGGCGCACCTGGCCCTGACGGCGGCGATCGCCGGGGCGCACTGGGCCCCGGACCGGGAGGCGCTGACGGTCATCGACCTGGGCTGCGGCCGGGGCGGCACGCTGCTGGCCCTGGCCGCCGCCAACCCCGGCTGGAACGTGGTGGGGCTGGACTACAACCCCGCCCATGTCGCGGAGGCGCGGGAGATCGCCGCCGAGGCCGGCCTGACGAATGCCCGCTTCCTGGAACTCGACCTCATCGGGCTGGACGAGGCCGCCGCCGCGGCGGCGCTGCCGGAAGCCGACGTCATCACCCTGCACGGCATGTGGACCTGGGTGGATGATGCGGTGCGGGAGGGCATCCTCACCGTGCTACGCAGCCGGGTGAAGCCGGGCGGGCTGGTGATGCTGGGCTACAACGCCCTGCCCGGCTGGGCGGGGGACATGGCACTCGCCCGGCTGCTGAAGGAGGTGGCGCGGCACGGCGCCGGCCCCTCCGAGGCCCGCGCCGCCACCGCCTTCGCCGCCGCCCGCTCGCTCCTCGCCGCCGGCGCCACGGCGCTGCGCCACAGCATGGTGCTGCAGGATGCGGCGGCCCGCGACAGCGCGGCGAGCTTCGGCTGGGCGCGCTACCTGGCGCATGAATTCATGCCGGAGCCCTGGCGCCCGGCCTTTCCGCTGGACGTCGCGGCCGAGATGGCGCGGGCCAAGCTGGACTATGTCGGCCAGGTGAAGCTCTGGCGGAATTTCCCGGAGCTGTGGATGACGCCGGAGCAGCGCCAGGCGGTGGCGGCGCTGCCGCCCGGGGTCGATCCCGGGCTGGTGCAGGATCTGTTCGGCGCCCGCCAGCCGCTGCGCGAGGATGTCTTCATCCGCGGCTACCGGCCGGCGGCGCCGGAGGCGCTGGGCAGCATCCGCCTGGCGCTCGCCCGCAGGCTGCCCCAGGGCGTGGTGCAGATCGACACCGGCATCAGCAAGGCAAGGCTGCCGCCGGAGGTGGCGGAGAAGGTGCTGGCGGCGCTGGCGGAAAAGCCGCAGCGGCTCGACGAGCTGATGCCGCTGGCCGAGGGCAGCGGGCTGGCAGCCGCGGAGCTGGCGACCTTCCTGGTCAGCGGCCATGCCGCGGTGCCGGTGTGGCGGGAGAACGCCTCCGGCACCGCCCAGGCCCGGGCGCGGAAATTCAACATGCTGGCGATGGAGCGCTGGGGCGGGGAGCTGCAGGAGGGGGGCTATGCCATCGGCCTCACCGTGCCGCGGCTGGGCGGGCCGCTGATCATGAGCGCGGAGGAGGGGGCGATTGCGCTGATCCTGGCGCAGGCCGGGAAGGCGGCGCCGGAACCTGCCGCCGTGGCCCGTGCGCTGATCGCCGCGGGGCTGCCGGTGGCGGCGGCGGAGGCGGAGAAGGTGGTCGCCGGGGTGATGCGGGCGATGCTCGGCGCCTGGAAGGGGCTGGGGCTGGTCTGAGCGGGGGCTCCGCCCGTGGGCGGCAGTGCCGCCAACCCCTGGCAGAGGGCGCTGCCCTCTGCGCTCCCGCCGGGGAGGATACGCCTCCCCGGACCCCGGTGTGAGTTTGCCGGTTCAACCGGCCGACTCTGTCCCCGGCGGCCGGGGGGGGGGTGGCCATCAGTTCCGCAATTCCTCCGGCACCTTGCCGCCATTCGCCGCCAGCTTGTCCATCACCTGGCGGTGCAGCCAGATGTTCATCGCCGCGCTGTCATTCATGTCGCCGCTGTAATTCAGCTCCTTCGCCAGCTCCTGCCGTGCCTTCAGGCTGCTGTCGAGGTCGAGCAGCTTCATCAGATCGACGATGGAGTGCTTCCAGTCCAGCTTCTGCGGCGCCTTGGCGGCGCGCTCCGTCAGGATGGCGGCGACATCGACCTGCTGCTGCGGCGGCATCTGCGGCGTCGCGCCCCCCGCCGGCTGGCTGGGCGCCGGCGCGGCGGAGGAGGCCGGGGCCGGGCTGGCCTGCGCCGCATCCGCCGGCGCGGGGGCTGCGCTCGCCGCGCCATGGCCGAAGATCTTGGACATGATGGAGCCGAAAATGCTCATCGGAAACCTCCCTCCCTCACACTGTGCTCAGGGAGGCATAACGGGGCCGGCGCGGCCGGGTTCGGCGCCGCACCCGCTCAGGCGGCGCCCCGCCCGCGCAGCACCCGGCGGCAGATCGGCCGCAGCAGGAAGGGGCTGAGGAACATCGGCACCCGGCCGAGCGCGAAGAACAGCAGCAGGCCGGGTTGGATACGTTCGCGCCGCGTTCTATACCCGCGCCCGTGCGCATGTCACTCCCGGCCCTGAAGCTGCTCCTCGCCCTTGGCGCCACCCTGTTGCCGCAAGGCGCGGCCTGGGCGGCCGATTGTTCCGCCCCGCCCGGGCCGGGGGTGGATTGGCAGCGCTGCCTGCTGGACAGCCGCGATCTGGCCGGCGCCGACCTGACCGGGGCGGATCTGCGGGAAACCTCGCTTGCCCGGGCGAAGCTGGACCGCGCCGCCCTGGCGCGGGTGACGGCGAGCAATGTCCGCTTCGGCCATGCCTCCCTCCGCGGCGCTGATCTGACGGAGGCGGAGCTGGTGCGGGCGGATTTCACCCGGGCGAAGCTGGAAGGGGCGAAGCTGCGCGGCGCCGATCTGCGCCTCGCCAAATTCTTCGGCGCCGATCTGCGCCATGCCGATCTGACCGCGGCGCGGCTGGAAGGCGCGGATCTGCTGCGCGCCCAGCTCGGCGGCGCCCGCTGGACGGACGGCACCAGCATCTGCGCCCCCGGCTCCATCGGCACCTGCCAATGAGCCGCCCGTCGACCGCCGCGCCCGGCTGAACGCCGGCCCACCGGGGCGCTGACGGATCCCTAGAGCGGGCTCGGTTGAGCTGCGCTCACCCGCCCCGCTCTAGCTCATTGTTCGGTCGCGTGATTCACGGTTTCGGTCGATTCGACCTCGACCGATCACGCTCTAGCCGGCGCCGCCTTCGCGGCACGGCCGCGCGCCTCGCCGAACCCGGGCCCCGGGTGCCGGCCCGCGGCGCGCCCGCAATGGGGTTGGCGGCCCCGCCCCGGACGGGCGGGGCCACCCCCCCTCTCAGCTCTTCACCAGCGGGCAGCCGCCTTCCGAGAGCGGCCGGAAGGCCTCCTCGGCCGAGGTCGTCCCCAGCAGCTTGTAGTAGTCGAAGGCCCCGCGGCTCTCCTCCGGCTTCTTCACCTCGAACAGGTAGGCGGGGTGGATCTTCCGCCCGTCCTGGCGGATCAGCCCGGCACCGAAGGCGTCGTCGTCGGTCGGCATCGCCTTCATCCGCGCCACCGTCTCGGCGCCGCTGGCCTTCGCTGCCGGCACGCCCATCTGCGCCACGGTCTTCAGGTAGTGCAGCACCAGGGAGTAGTCGCCCGCCTGCGCCATGCCGGCCGGCACATTTCCCATCATCGGGCGGGCCCGCCGGTCGAAGGCGCGGGTGCGATCGTTCAGGTCCCAGTAGAAGCATTCCGTGCAGACCAGCCCATGCGCCGTCTGCAGCCCCAGCGAATGCACGTCCGAGATGTACATCAGCAGCGCCGCCAGCTTGATGCCGCGGCGCGTCAGGCCGAATTCCGCCGCCTGCTTGATGCAGCTTATGGTGTCCGTCCCGGCATTCGCCAGGCCGATGACCTTGGCGCGGGAGGATTGCGCCTGCAGCAGGAAGGAAGAGAAGTCCGAGGTGGCGGGGAAGGGGGTGCGGGCGGCGCCGAGCACCTTGCCGCCGGCCTCCTGCACGAAGCGCGCCGTGTCGCGTTCCAGCGAATGGCCGAAGGTGTAGTCCGCGGTGATGAAGAACCAGGTGTCGCCGCCCGCCTTCACCGTGGCACTGCCGGTGGATTTCGCGCACATGTAGGTGTCGAACACCCAGTGGATGGTGTTCGGCGTGCAGGCGCGGCCGGTGAGGTCGGAGGTCGCGGTGGAGGTCGCGATCGCGATCTTGTTCTTCTCCTTCACCAGCTCCGCCAGGGCCAGGGCGACGGAGGAGGCGGCGATGTTGAACACCATGTCCACGCCGTCCCGGTCGAACCACTGGCGGGCGATGTTCATCGCGACATCCGGCTTGTTCTGGTGGTCGGCGGCGATGACCTCAACGTTGAAGCCGTTGGCGTTGAATTCCTGCACGGCGAGCTTGGCGCAGGCCAGCGCACCCGGCCCGTTGATGTCGCGATAGGGGCCGGACATGTCGGTCAGCAGGCCGAGCTTGATGGTGTTGGCCGCCTGGGCGCGGGCGCGGCGGCCGGGCAGGCCGGCCAGGGCAGTACCCGCGCCGGCGCCGAGGATGGTTCTGCGATGGAAGCCGGTCATGTTCCCTCCCGTCCGAGCTCGGTGGCTCATTCCAGGGGAGGACCCTAACCGGCCGGGCAGCGGGCGCAAGGGGGCGGCCCGGCGGCGGCGCCTTCAGGGCCGGCCGGTGGCGGCATCCGGGCCGCGGATGGCGGCGCCAGCCGCGGCGGCCGGCGGGGCACGCGGATCACGCCCTGATGGCCCGCGACCTCCTGCGGACCCCGGCCTTCGCCTTCAGGGCCCCACCTGTCCGCTCCCCCAAATGCCGGGACCAGACATCTAGCCGCGGACCAGCGGGCAGCCGCCTTCGGAGAGCGGCCGGAAGGCCTCCTCCGCCGGCGTGGTCTGCAGCAGCTTGTAGTAATCCCAGCCGCCGCTGCTCTCCTGCGGCGACTTCACCTGGAAGAGATAGGCGGGGTGGATCTTCCGACCATCCGCGCGGATGCTGCCCGGGCCGAAGCAGTCATCGTCGCAGGGCATCGCCTTCATGCGGTTCACCACCTCGACGCCGCTCGCCTTGGCCTGCGCCACCCCCATATCGGCAATCACCTTGAGGTAGTGCAGGACGCTCGAGTACCCGCCGACATGGGTCATGCAGAGCGGCACGCTGACCTGCGGCCGCATCTTCGCCGTGAAGCGGCGCGTGCGGTCGTTGAGGTCCCAGTAGAAGGTTTCCGAGCAGACCAGCCCCTGCGCCGTCGGCAAGCCGAGTGCGGCCACCACGGGAAGGACCATCAGCAACGCCGCCAGCCGGACGCCGCGCTGGGTCAGGCCGAACTCCGCTGCCTGCTTGATGCAGTTGATCGTGTCCGTGCCGGAATTGGCCAGGCCGATCACCTTCGCGCGCGAGGCCCGCGCCTGCACCAGGAAGGAGGAGAAATCCTGGAAATCCGGGAAGGGCGTGCGCACCCCCCCGACGATCGTGCCGCCGGCCGACCTGACGAAGGCCGCCGTGTCACGCTCCAGCGCATGGCCGAAGGCGTAGTCGGCCGTCAGGAAATACCAGCTATCGCCGCCGTCCTTCACCATGGCTGTGCCGACGGTCTTGGCCAGCATCCAGGTGTCATAGGTCCAGTGCACCGTGTTCGGCGAGCAGGCCTTCCCGGTCAGGTCGGAGGTCGCCGAGGTGGAGTTCAGGTAGACCTTGTTGCGGTCTCGGATGATGTCGTTGATCGCCAGCGCCACGGAGGAGGCGCCGCCATCGACGATCACGTCCACCCCGCTGCGGTCGATCCAGGCGCGCACCAGGTTCGAGCCGATATCGGGCCTGTTCTGGTTGTCGCCAGCCAGCACCTCGATGTTGAAGCCGCGATTGGCGAACTCGGCCGCGGCCTGCCGCACGCAGGCGAGCTGGGTCGGGCCGGTGTTGTCCTTGTACTGGCCGGCCATGTCGGTCAGCAGGGCGATCCTGATGGTGTTCGCCGCCTGCGCCCGGGCGCGGCGGCGGGAGAGGCCGGCGGCAGCGGTGGCGGCGCCGGCCTGCAGGACGGTTCGGCGATGGATGCCCATCGTGTTTCCTCCATGGATTCTTGTGCATTTCTTGCAGCCCCGTGCCTGGACGGAACGAGCCAGGCGGGGGTGCAGCACGATGCGCATCTTCCGGCGCGATTGGCAGCATTTAACGCCACCGGCGGCGGCCGGACCATGACGGCGCGGGAAGGCAGGTTGGAGGCGTTCGCGCCGCGTTCTATATCGGGCCTGTGTCCGCGCCCCCTGCCCTACCCTCCCCCCCTGGCTCTCCGCCCGACTACCTCACCCGCCTCAACCCCGAGCAGCGGGAGGCGGTAGAGACGCTGGACGGCCCGCTGCTGGTGCTGGCCGGCGCCGGCACCGGCAAGACGCGGGTGCTGACCACCCGCTTCGCCCATCTGCTGATGACCGGCCGCGCCTGGCCCGGCCAGGTGCTCGCCGTCACCTTCACCAACAAGGCGGCGCGGGAGATGCGGGAGCGGGTGGCGGCCATCCTCGGCCGCCCGGCGGAGGGGCTGTGGCTCGGCACCTTCCACGCCCTCTGCACCCGCATGCTGCGGCGGCATGCGGAGCTGGTGGGGCTGACCAGCAGCTTCACCATCCTCGACACGGACGACCAGATGCGCCTGCTGAAGCAGGTGATGGAGGCGGCGGGGATCGACCTGAAGCGCTGGCCGGCGCCGGGGCTGATGGCGCAGATCCAGCGCTGGAAGGATCGCGGCCTGCCGCCGGACCGGGTGACGCCGGCCGAGGACACGGATTACGCCGGCGGCAAGGCGCGGGCCTTGTACGCCAGCTACCAGACGCGGCTGCGCGACCTGAACTGCGCCGATTTCGGCGATCTGCTGCTGCACATGACGGAGATCCTGAGGACGCGTCCGGAGGTGCTGGCGGAATGGCACCGCCGCTTCCGCTACATCCTGGTGGATGAGTACCAGGACACCAATCTGGTCCAGTATCTCTGGCTGCGGCTGCTGGCGCAGGAGCACCGGAACATCTGCTGCGTCGGCGATGACGACCAGTCGATCTATTCCTGGCGCGGCGCCGAGATCGAGAACATCCTGCGCTTCGAGAAGGATTTTCCGAGCGCCAAGGTGGTGCGGCTGGAATCCAACTATCGCTCCACGCGGCCGATCCTGGCGGCGGCCAGCGGGCTGATCGCGCACAATACCGGCCGCCTGGGCAAGACGCTGCGCGCCGGGCGCAACGACGCGGATGGGGAGAAGGTGCGCGTCGTCTCGCTATGGGACAGCGAGGAGGAGGCCCGCATGGTGGGCGAGCGGATCGAGGCGGCGCAGCGCAGCGGCCACCCGCTCGCCGAGATCGCCATCCTGGTCCGCGCCGGCTTCCAGACCCGCGCCTTCGAGGAGCGGCTGATCACCCTCGGCGTGCCCTACCGCGTCGTCGGCGGGCTGAAATTCTACGAGCGCGCGGAAATCCGCGACGCCATGGCCTATCTGCGCGTCCTCGCCCAGCCAGCGGACGACCTGGCCTTCGAGCGCATCGTCAACCTCCCGAAGCGCGGCATCGGCGACACCGCGCTGCGACGGATGCATGAGGTCGCGCGGGCCGAGCGCATTCCGCTGACCTTGGCCGCCGCGAAGCTGGTCCAGGGCGGCGGCATGACGGGCAAGGCCCGCGCCGCGCTGGCGGAGCTGCTGCAGGGCTTCGACCGCTGGCGCGCCGCCCTGCCGAAGGAGGGCCATGTGGTGGTGGCCGCCACCCTGCTGGACGAAAGCGGCTACACCGGGATGTGGAAGCAAGACAAATCGCCCGAAGCGCCGGGGCGGCTGGAGAACCTCAAGGAATTCCTCCGCGCGCTGACCGAATTCGAGAGCCTCGCCGGCTTCCTCGAGCATGTCGCGCTGGTGATGGAGAATGACGAGAACGCCGCGGGCGACCGCCTCTCCCTGATGACGCTGCACGCGGCGAAGGGGCTGGAATTCGACATGGTCTTCCTGCCCGGCTGGGAGGAAGGGCTGTTCCCGCATGCGCGCGCCATGGAGGAGGGCGGGGAGAAGGGGCTGGAGGAGGAGCGGCGCCTCGCCTATGTCGGCATCACCCGGGCGCGCAAGCAGGCCGTCATCTCCTCCGCCGCCAATCGCCGGGTCTATGGCAATTGGTCCGCCACCGTGCCCTCCCGCTTCCTGGACGAGCTGCCGCTGGAGCATGTCGAGCGCGAGGGCAGCGCCGGCATGGCGCGCAACCGGATGCTCGACGCGCCTTCGGTGTTCACCGGCGCCGGCGGGCTGATGGCGCGCCGGCCGCGGGTGATCGAGGCGGGGGCCTGGGAGGTGCAGCAGCGCCCGGGGCGGCAGGACGCCATCGCGGTGGGGCAGCGGGTCTTCCACCAGAAATTCGGCTATGGCCGCGTCACCGCGGTCGAGGACGACAAATTGGATATCGAGTTCGAGAAGGCGGGGCCGAAGCGCGTGCTCGACCGCTTCGTGGAGAAGGCGTGATGGCGCCGTCCGATGACCGCAGCGGCGACAGCCGCGAAGGTCTGAATCGGCCGGCCAGGCTGCCGGTGTGGCCCGGCGACCTCTCCCGCCGCCGGGCGGAGCCGCTGGAGTTGCTGGCGATCGACGGGTTGCCGGAGGAAGCGGTGCCGGCCTTCGAGGCCGCCTTGCAGACCGTCTGCGCGACGGTCGCCTATGTCCGGGACGAGGCGACCGACACCTGGCGCATTGAGGGCGTGCGGGAAGCGGGCGCAAAGGCGGATGAGCTGGCCGGCGCCCTGGCGCTGGCCGCGCTGGTGACGGGCATCGCACCGCCGGCGCTCCAGGCCGGGCCGATCGAGGCGGAGGGCTGGCTGGCCCGCACCGTCGAGAGTTTTGCGGAGTTCGGCATCGGCCGCTTCGTCATCCGCCCGACCCATGTGGAAAATCCCTGGACGCCCGGGCGGGTGGTGCTGCGGCTCGATGCCGGCCTCGCCTTCGGCAGCGGCGAGCATGCCTCGACCCAGGGCTGCCTGATGGCGCTGGATGCGGTGGCGCATCGCCGGCCGCTTCGGGTGCTGGATCTCGGCACCGGCTCCGCCATCCTGGCGCTGGCCGCGGCGAAGCTGCTGAAGCGGCCGGTGCTGGCGACGGATATCGAGCCCTGGTCGGTCCGCATCGCCGGGGAGAATGCCCGGCTGAACGGCTATGGCGGGCTGATCCGGGCGGCGCTGGCGGATGGCTGGCGCCACCACCTGCTGCGCGGCCGGCAATTCGACCTGGTCTTCGCCAATATCCTGGCCCGCCCGCTCTGCGCCATGGCCCGGCCGCTGGCGCTGCACCTGGCGCCGGGGGGCACGGCGATCCTCGCCGGGCTGCTCGGCACCCAGGCGCGGATGGTGCTGGCGGCGCATCGGCGCCAGGGGCTGGTGCTGGACCGCCGGCTGGATGTCGGGCCCTGGACGACGCTGGTGCTGCGGCGGCGGTAGGCGGGAGCAGCCTCCCCCAGACATTCGAAGGTGAGACCTGCCGGGCAGGCGCGATCCGTCGGCTCCCGGTGCGTCAGGACCGAACCGCACTCATGCCGCCAGGGCGAAGGGCTGGTAGTGCGCCAGGACATCGAGCAGCCAGCCCGGACGACCGAAGCGTTCTTCCGCGCGTCGTTCCGTTTCGAAGTAATGCCATGCTGCGCCCACCTCGCCGACCGCACGGCGGACGAATCCTGCGGGTCCGGCAAGGACGAGGCACTCGCCATCGTCCAGAATGGCCAGCCGTCGGTCCGGGGCGAAGACCAGGCTGGCAGCCGCCACATGTGCCATGAAGAAGATGTTGAGGGTCGTTCCATCCGGCTTGAGGCGCCATGCCGCGAAGGGGCCAGGCAATGCCGCGTCCAGCCCAAGCCCGATCATCGTGCCAACGCCGGCACCGGTGACCGCCCCGGCGATCCGGTCGATGTCTTCGCTGACGTTCAGTACATCGCGGGGCAGAAGGATGACGGCCCAATCGCGCTCCTTGAGCCACCTGGCGGCGAACCGCACATCCCTTTGCCCATACGGGTTATCGTAGACTTCCACCATTTCGCCGGCTTGTCCGTTGAGCGCGATCTGGGCTGCGGCGTCCCCGGCAGGCTCGAAGCGAGGCGCCTTCAGATCGTCGGGAAGTCCGATGAGAATTGGATCCTGGCTGGTCGACGACATACTCAACCTCCTATTCGGCAAAGCGGAATTCTTCCAAGGTGCGGATCGAGCCGTTGGGGGAGACACGCTGCACCTGGAGCGTGGGCCGGCCGTCGCGACTGCCTCGAGCAACGATGCGCAGGCCGTCAGGGAGTTCGCCCACGCGATACGGACCACTCCCACTTGCTCCAGACTGCACGTTGCCAGGTTGAAAACGGTCGAATTCGCGTTCCAAACGTGCCCGTCCCCCGTTCAACCCCCAGATCGTGGTGTTGCCCTTCGTGGTGTTTTCGAAGCGCGCATCATCGCGCAACTGCCGCAGCAAATCCTGATGGTTCGGCCGCGGTGCGATGGCGGCGCCAGCGCGCGGCGGCGCAGGAGGTGCTGCTGGCCTCGAACCGGGCAGACCGGAACCCTGCCGCCTCAGCCGCTCCAAATACTCCCTGGCAATCCCCCATGCGGCTCCCCGCCTCCCCATGACCGGGATTATGTCCCCATCGACGGACGGCTCCTTGGCATCACCGGCGGCGCCGTCTCGCTCCGCCGCGGAACGCAGATGCGCCCCAACCTCCTCGACCTTGCCGTTCCGCACGCGGCTGTAAGCGCGAACGAAAACCACGCCGCCCGAAGTCCCAGGCCCATCCTTGCCGTACAGCGCCTGCCACCCCTGGCTTACCCAGCGGCCAAAGGCTTCGCGTTCGGGATGCCCGGCCTGCCAGTAGCGCGGCTCGCGCATCGCCTCCCGGAGGCTTCGTTCGGAGATCGGGACCAGGGCCATGCGCGGTACCTCCTGCGCCGCCATGTACCCATTTTGTTCCTTATAGTCAAGGAATAAATTCCGCTCCCTTGCACCCCACCCCCCGCCCGTGCTTTACGCCGCGCTTCCCTGCCGCCCGCGGAGGCATCGCGCGCGGCTATGCCCCAATTCGTGCCCGTGGCATCCCGCCCGGTCCCGGGGGCTGAGACAGCCAGAGGGGGTCACATATGCCGCTCTACGAATGCGTGTTCATCGCACGCAACGACGTCACGCAACAGCAGGTCGACGCCATCGCCGACCAGATCACCGCGGTCCTCGCCGAACAGGGCGGGGAGGTGAAGAAGCGTGAGTACTGGGGCCTCCGTGGCCTCGCCTACAAGATCAAGAAGAACCGCAAGGGGCATTACATGCTCCTCGGCATCGACGCCACGCCGGCGGCGATGCAGGAAGCGGAACGCCAGCTCGGCCTGAACGAGGACGTGCTGCGCGAGATGACGCTCCGCATCGAGGCGATCGACGAGGCACCCTCCGCCATCCTCGCCCGCCGCGGCGACGACCGGGAGCGCGAGCGCGGCTTCCGCGGCCCGCGCCCGCCGGGCCGGTTCAGCAGCGGCCGCCGCGACCGGGGCGATGAGCGCGAGGAATTCCGCGCCCGCCCGCGCGACGAGATCGAACCCTCCATGGGCGAAGCGGAGTAAGCCAGCATGTCCGACCTGACCCCGCCCGCCGACCTGAACCCGGCCGCCCGCCGCCCTGCCGTCGGCGCCCGCCGGCCCTTCTACCGGCGCCGGAAATCCTGCCCCTTCTCCGGCCCCAATGCGCCGAAGATCGACTACAAGGATGTCCGCCTGCTCTCCCGCTTCCTGTCGGAGCGCGGGAAGATCGTGCCGAGCCGCATCACGGCCGTCAGCGCGAAGAAGCAGCGGGAGCTGGCGAATGCCATCAAGCGCGCCCGCTTCCTCGCCCTCCTGCCCTACGTCATCAACGACTAGGCAGGGCGGCGCCACCAGGCAGCACAGGGGATGCGCGCGGTGACGGCGACCGGGCCGCAGCAACAGGCAGGCAATACCGGCAGCCCGCGGCTTCTGGCCGCGGGGGCGGCGGGATTCGCCGCCGCCTTCCTGCTGGTCTGGGCGCTGCGCGGCCTGCCGGGCGGCACGCTCAGCTTCTGGCTGGCCGGCCTGCCGCTGTTCGCCGCGGGCTTCGGCTTCGGCGTCACGGCCGCCGTGCTGGGCGGGGCGCTGGCGGTGCTGCTGGTGGGCGTCACGGCGGGCCTCGCCCCGGCGTTCATCCTGCTGGCCACCGCCGCGGCGCCGGTGCCGCTGCTGCTTCTCGCGGGGCAGCGGCGGGGTGGCTACGCCCTTGGCCTGCCGCTCGCGCTGCTCGGCCTCTGGCCGCTGGCCGTATTGCTGCTCACCGCCCTCTTCCTCGCCGATGATGGCGGGGTGGACGCGACGCTGCGCGCGGTGGTGGAGGTGGTGCTGGACCGGCTCGGCGTGCCGGCCTCGGAAGGGCTGGTGACCACGCTGGTGCGGCTGAAGGCGGGGGCGTTGGGCTTCTGGGCGGCGCTCGCGCTGCTCGGCCAGGCCGCGGCGGCGCTGCGGCTGCTGGCGCGCTGCGGCCTGCCGGTAGCCGGGATGCCCGCCTGGTCCGCGGTGCGGCTGCCGGGCTGGTACCCGCTGCTGCCGCCCGTCGCGGCGCTCGCCTATCTGGCGGCGCCGGAGGCGGTGCTGCCGCTTTCCGCCCTGCTGCTGCTGCTCATCCCGCTCTTCCTGCAGGGGGTGGCGGGGGTGCATCGGCGGCTGGAAGGGCGGCAGTCCCGGCCGTTGATGCTCGCCGCCTTCTATCTGCTGCTGGCGATGTTCCTGCAGGTGATGGGCCCCGGCCTGATCGGCCTCGGCCTCTACGACCAATTCCGGCGGCGCGCGGCGCCGCGCAACAGTTGACGAAAGGCGAAAGCCAATGATCGAACTCATCCTGAAGCAGCGCGTCGACAAGCTCGGCCAGATGGGCGAGCTGGTGAAGGTCCGCCCGGGCTATGCGCGCAACTACCTGCTCCCGCTCGGCAAGGCGATCCGCGCGACGAAGGAGAACATCGCGGCCTTCGAGGCGCAGCGGGCGCATCTGGAAGCCGAGAACCTGAAGCGCCGCGAGGAGGCGGAGCGCATCGCCGAGCGCGTCGCCGGGCTTTCCGTCATGCTCATCCGCCAGGCGGGCGAGAGCGGCGGGCTGTACGGCAGCGTCTCGCCGCGGGACATCGCCGATGCGGCGAAGGAGGCGGGGCTTTCGGTGGCGCGCAGCCAGGTGCTGCTGCCGCAGCCGATCAAGACGCTCGGCGTCACCACGGTGAATATCGAGCTGCACCCGGAGGTGCTGCTGCCCATCCAGGTGAACGTCGCCCGCTCCGTCGAGGAAGCGGAGCGCCAGGCGCGCGGCGAGGAGATCGTCCGCGAGGAGGAGCCGACGCTCGAGGAAGAGCTGCGGGCGGAGATCGGGGCGGCGATCGAGGAGCGGTAGGGCTGAGGGAGGGCGCTGCCCTCCTCGTTGGACGCAGTACGTCCGACCCCCCTCGCCAAGGCCGAAGGGTCTTCGGAAACCACGCGTCTTGGACCCGTTGGCCGAGGCGCAAAACTTTGGGCGGGGTCCGGGGAGAAGCTCTTCCCCCCGGCGGGGGTGCAGGGGGCAACGCCCCCTGCTGGGGGGGCCAGGGGGCGAAGCCCCCATCCCACGCGACTGTCAGCCCCTCCCCCATTGCGCATCGCGCTCCCGGCCGGCTTCCTGCCCGCCGATGCCGGATCGTCCCACTCTTGCCTCCGCGGCCCTGGCCGCACTTCTTGGCACCTTGCCGGTGCTGCTGGTGTTCCACCTCGCGCCGCTGAACCCCTGGAACCAGGGCTGGCTCCTGGCCGGACCCATGGGCCCGGATCCGGTGCAGCTCTGGCTCGGCTGGACCTATTTCGTCCATTCCCCCTGGGCCTGGCCCCCCGGCGCCAACCCGGATTACGGCGTGGAGCTGGGCACGGCGATCTTCTTCGCCGATGCCATTCCGCTGCTCGCCCTGCTGGGCAAGGCGCTGCGCGGGCTGGTGGTGCTGCCGCAATATGTCGGCCCCTGGCTGTTCCTCTGCGGCGCCCTGCAGGGCCTGGCTGCCTGGGCGCTGCTGGGCCGCGCCACCCGGGCGCCGCTGGCCCGCGCCATGGGCGCCGGGCTGCTGGCGCTGCAGCCCATGCTCCTCAACCGCATGCTGGGCCATACCCCGCTCGCGGGGCAGTTCCTGCTGCTGCTGGCGCTGTGGCTCGCCACCTCCCCCGGGCGCGGCGCCTGGCGCGCCCTGGCCTGGGCGGCGCTGCTGGGGGTGACGGCGCTGGTGCATTCCTACCTGCTCGCCATGGCCGTGCCGCTCTGGGTGGCGGATGCGCTGCGCCGCCTCGCCCCCCGCAGCGTCGTGGAGGCGCTGCTGGTGCCGGCCGCCATCGCCGGCGCCCTCTGGCTCGCCGGCTTCTTCCTGCTGCAGGGCGGGCTGGACAGCGGCCCGGGCAGCGAGATGGGCGGCTACGGCACCTGGAATGCCGATCTGCTGGCCTGGCTGGATGGCGGCATGTGGTCCGCCCTGCTACCGGACCTGCCCGGCCCGGACCATTGGGAGGCCGGCAGCCTCTATCTCGGCGCCGGCGGGCTGGCGCTGCTGCTGCTCGGCGCCTACGCCTTCGCCCGGGCGCCTGAAGCCCCGCCGCGCCGCCTCTGGCCGCTGGTCGCCGTGCTGCTGGCGCTGCTGGGTTTCGCCGTGACCCAGCATGTCACTCTGGGCGGCGGCACCTTGCTGGAGCTGCCCCTGCCGGAGGCGCTGGTTCGCCGCCTCTCCGCCCTGCGGAATGCCGAGCGCATGGCCTGGCCAGCCGGCTATACGCTGCTGGCCGCCGCGGTGGCGCTGGCGGCGCGGCGCTGGGGCGGGCGGCGGTTGGGCTGGGTGCTGGCCGGGGTGCTGGCGCTGCAATGGGCGGATCTGGCCCCGGGCCTCGCCGCGCGCCACGGGCTGGTGGCCGGCGCCCCCGCCGGCGTGCCGCAGCGCCTGTTCGACCCCTTCTGGGCCGAGGCGGCGCCGCGCTACGCCAGGGTCCGCGCCGTGCCGGCGGCGAATATGGGCGAGGGCTGGGAAAGCATCGCCCGCTTCGCCGCCGAGGCCCGGCTGCCGACCGACAGCATCTACATGGCCCGGGTGGATGGCGCCGCCGCCGCCGCGCTGCGCGCCCGCATGGCGGAGGTACTGGCGAGCGGCGCCTATGAGCCGGGCACGCTCTACGTGCTGCGGGATGCGGCGAGCCTGGCGCTGGCCGAGGCCTCCCACCGCCCGGAGCGGGATCTGCTGCGCCAGGCGGATGGCTATTGGGTGCTGGCCCCGGGCTGGTGGGTGCGCTGAGGCAAGGAACAACGGCGGGCGGGCGGGCGTTGGGTCAGGCTCATGGCCGGGGCGGAGGGCATTGCCGCCGCCCGGGCCGGATGACCAGGCTTCAGGGGAGACGCTTCATGTCCAAAGCCCATCTGCCGCCGGTGCCGCCGGCCAATCGCAGCCCGAAGGGGCCCGGTCCGCAGGACGACCAGGTGCGCGACGGGACGCAGGAAAGCGAGGCGCTGCCGAGCGACGCGCGCGACCGCAACCTCGCCCAGCAGGGGCGGCAGGGGAATCTGCGGCAGAACACCACCCATCAGGGCTACAGCCAGGACCGCTAGCATGGCAACGCAGCAGCGCGGCGAGCACGATACCGAACGGGACAAGGGCGGCCCGGGCAGCAGCCACCAGGGCGGCACCCATGGCGCAGCGCATCGCCCGCGCGACGACCAGGGGCCGCAGCCGAACAGCCCGACCAACCCGACCCGCAGCCGCGTCTCCGGCGGCGGCGGGGAGCGGGACCGGCACCACACGCATGATCCGAAGGCGCGGTCCTGACAGACGGCCGCGGGCGAGCGTCGAAAGCCCGGGGTGCAGGAAGGCGCAGGCTGCGGGAAGCGGCCCGTGCGGCGACGGCGAGCGGTGACGGGACGCGCGGGAATTGCCCGGCCGGGCCGCCTGGAGCGGCTTCACCCCGCCTGTGCCCGGGGAACCCGCTCTAGTGTCCCGCTCCGAAGTCCTGCGGACTTCGTTCTCGGGTCACCGGCTTGTGTTTTCAGGGGCCTGCTTGTCCGCTGCGTTCGCTGGAAATCCAGCGAACTTGGCGGGCAGGACGCCGGCCCTTCGTCTGGTCGCATTTTCCAAGTCGCCCGGCGATCCGTCGGAGTGGCGGGGCCTCCGCCATGGCGATCATCCGGAGGTCACCGAAGGGCGGAAAGCGCTAGGCCAGACGCGGGGCGGAAGCCCAGGACAGGTACGGCGCATGGTCCAGCCACCGAAAGCGCGGCCGGGCGGAGGGCATAAGCGGGCCGGGCGCCTCGTGCCCGGCCGGCCTGCGAAATCACGTCCCGGCGGCCATCGGGCACGGGACCGGGAGACGGGGCCGGTGCGCAGCTCAGGGCCGCGGCCCTGCCGCAACGGCGCCGGCGCTGGCTGCGCCGGCAGGGATTGGAGGCGCGCCGCACCATGGCGGAAGACATCTCCGGAGCGAGCCAGGGCAGCCTGTATGGCAAGCTGCGCAGGGCCCAGGGACCCCTTCAAGGGGGTCTCAGTGCATGCGGCTGCGCCGCGGCAGGGGCAGCGGCGCCGGGGGTACCGGCGGCGGCATCATCGCCGCGGCAAGGGCAGCGTGACGGGCGGCTTCCGTCGCGCCGATCCGTAGGCATTCGGCTTCCACGTAGTTGAGCATCAACCGCAAGGCGGCACGATCCACGCTCTCATTATCGGGGTCATTGGCTTTCGGCACGGCGCACATTCAGCGGCTCCGGCATGCGTGAATGGTATGCACACTTACTATTGAGAATAGGCAGGGATCAAGGCGCATGTCGTTTCGTCCATGCGAAAGACACGGTGCAAGGCCCGGAAATTCGGCCCTATTCGCGCTTTGCCCGCGATCCCTGCTCGACCCTTTGTGTCGCAGGACGGCAGGGTCGTTCCTGGCATTCGACCAGCAGTTCCGCCCTTTCTACATCCTGCGCAAACATTGTTCAGAAGCGTTCAACCCAAGGGCGAAGCTCAAGCTCCGCGCTCCAGGTGCTGCGCGGCTGGCGGACCAATTGCCAGTAGGCTTCGGCGATGGCGTCGGGGTCCAGCAGCGTCGCCTCGCCGCGCTCCGGCCGGCGGGCGCTGCTGATGCCGCCATCGATGACGATATGCGCGACATGGATGCCCTTCGGATGCAGCTCCCGCGCCGCGGATTGCGCCAGGCCGCGCAGCGCGAATTTGCCCATGGCGAAGGGGGCGCTCTCCGCAAAGCCCTTTACCCCGGCGCTGGCGCCGGTCAGCAGGATGGTGCCGTGGCCGCGCGGCAGCATCTGCCGCGCTGCCTCCCGCACCGCGAGGAAGGCGCCGAAGGCGGTGACCTGCAGGGTCTTCTGCACCTCCGCCGGGTCCAGCTCGGCGATCGGGCCGCGCACCCGGTAGCTGGGGTTGTAGACCACCACCTCCACCTCCCCGGCGGCGGCGAAGAGGGCGGCGATGGCGGCCGGGTCCGCGGCATCCGCGGCATGCAGGCTGGCGCCGGTCTCGGCCGCCAGGGCGCCGAGCTTGGCGGTGTTCCGGGCGGCCAGCGCCAGGGCGTAGCCTTCCCCGGCCAGCCTGCGGGCGAGGGAGGCGGAAAGCCCGTCCCCGACGCCGATGATGAGGGCCTTCGGCATTGGATGTCTCCTCGGTGTCAGGGCCTGTTCCGGCAGGGTCCTGGCATGCGTCCTCACCAGGACGTGGGCCCGCCGCTGCCGATGGCAACGGCAGGCCCGGGGGGCGCCAGGATCGCCGGACCGCGCCGCGGGCCGCTTTCGCGGGACAGGCTCTCGGGACGCGCCTCGGCCGGACGCGCCCGGCGCGGCTATCGGCCGCTGCGCGGGTTAGAGCAGCCTCCGATCTGACGGATCACGTCGTGATCCGTCAGATCGGAGATAAACTGCTCTAGACATTATATTTTCTGGAACAAGAAATCCGATCAGGCGATGCCGCCTGACCGGAGTTTGCTCCAGTGTCCGGATTCCGAAGTCCTGCGGACTTCGTTCTCGGGCCACTGGCTTTTGTTTTCGGTGACCTGCTTGTCCGCGGCGTTCGCCGGAAATCCAGCGAACGCAGCGGGCAGGACACCAGGGCGCGGTGCGTTCGCCCAGGCTCACACACCCGCCCTGGCTGTTTGTCCGGTCGCGTGATTCACGGTTCCGGTCGATCCGACCTCAACCGATCGCGCTCTGGCCCTGCGCCAGCGGGTGATGCTCCCGCACCACCTGGCGCAGCCTTTCCTCCAGCACCTTGGTGTAGATCTGGGTGGTGGCGATGTCGGCATGGCCGAGCAGGAGCTGCAGGCTGCGCAGATCAGCGCCGCGGGCCAGCAGATGGCTGGCGAAGGAATGCCGCAGCACATGCGGGGAGACCCGGGCGGGGTCCAGCCCGCCGGCCAGCGCCGCCTCCTTCAGCAGCAGGCCGAGCGCCTGGCGGGTGAGGTGGCCGGAAGCGCCGCGGGAGGGGAACAGCCAGCGCTGCCGGCCTGGGGCGTCGGGCGCTTCGGCGCGGGCGGCCAGCGCCGCCTCCCGCGCACGGGTGGAGATCGGCACCAGCCTCTCCCGCCCGCCCTTGCCGCGGATGGCGATGAGCGGGGCGTCCTCGCGCAGCGCGGCGGCGGGCAGCGCCACCAGCTCGCTGGCGCGGAGGCCGGAGGCGTAGAGCAGCTCCACCGCCGCGACGGCCAGGGCGCCGCGGCGGCCTTCCAGCCTCGCGGCGCCGGCGAGCAGGGCTTCGACCTCCGCCTCGGCGATGGGCTTGGGCAGGCCGGGGGGCAGGCGGGGGCTGTCGAGGATGGCGGTGGGGTCGTCCGGCCGCAGCCCTTCGCGGGCCAGGAAGCCGAAATACTGCCGCAGGGCGGAGAGGCGGCGGGCGGCGGTGCGGGGGGAGAAGCCCTGGTCGGCAAGATGGCGGAGCCAGGCGCGGAGCAGTTCCGGCGTCGCTTCCTGCAGGGGGTGGCGGCGGCGGGCAGCGAAGGCGGCGGCGTCCTCGAGGTCGGTGCGATAGGCGCTGAGCGTGTTGCGCGCGGCGCCGCGCTCGGCGGCGAGCATCTCCAGGAAGGCTTCGAGGTGGCGGTCCATCTGGGGGCAGACTAGCAGAGTTGGGGGCTTCGCCCCCATGCCCCCAGCAGGAGGCCCGTCGCGGCCTGCACCCCGCCGGGGAGGGGCCCAGAGTCGGCAGGTCGAACCGTCGGGTTGGAGAACTCAGACTGGCGTCCGGGGCCAGGTCCTGGCCCCGGCGGGGTCCAGGGGCAGAGCCCCTGGTGGGGTTCGGGGGCAAAGCCCCCGATACTCCTTAGCGCGTCTGGAACCGGTCGTTCGGCAGCACCCGCTCCACCGGCGCCGGAGAGATCCCGGGCGGGAAGGCGCCGATCGCCACCAGCCCCACCGCCAGCAGCCCAAGCAGCAGCAGGACCAGCAACAGGACAGGTCGGCGAAACATTACGGCAGGGCTCCTCGCGGCTCTTCAGCGGCAATTCGGTGACGCGTTGCGGTCAGCCGCCCCATCGCGCCGCGGCGGCGCTGTGCTACCCTTGGCCATCGTGTCGCGCAACATCGCCAACGCCATCGAATCGACCGCCCCCCCCGCTTGGGCCCCGGCGCCGGTCGAGCCCACCCCCGCCATGCCGGAGGGGCGGAGCATCGTGCTCGTCGGCATGCCGGGGGCGGGGAAATCCGCCATCGGCCGGCGGCTGGCGGCGAAGCTCGGCCTGCCCTTCCGCGACGCGGATGCCGAGATCGAGGCCGCCGCCGGCCTGCCCATCACCGAGATCTTCGCCCGCTACGGCGAGGCGCATTTCCGCGACGGCGAGAAGCGGGTGATCGCCCGGCTGCTCTCCGGCGGGCCCATCGTGCTGGCCACCGGCGGTGGCGCCTTCGCCGAGGCGCGGACCCGCGCCGCCATCCGCCGCTCCGGCGCGCTGAGCGTCTGGCTGCGCTGCCCGCTGCCCGTGCTGCTGCGCCGCGTGGCGGGGCGGGAGCACCGGCCGATGTTCCTCAACGCCGATCCCGCCGAGGTGCTGGACCGGCTGATGCGCAACCGCCACCCCCTGTATGCCGAGGCCGATCTGGTGATTCCCTGCAGCGACGAAAGCCCGGAAGCCACCACAAGGCGGGTGCAGGAGGCGATCGCCGCCTGGCAGCCGCCGCTCCGCCTGCCGGTGCAGCTTGCCGAGCGCAGCTATGAGGTGGCGATCGGCGAGGGGCTGCTGGCCCGGGCCGGGGCGCTGCTGGCGCCGGTGCTGCCGGCGAAGCGCGTGGCCATCGTGACGGACGAGACCGTCGGCCCGCTGCACCTGCCCACGCTGCGCCGTGGGCTGGCGGAGGCGGGCTTCGCCATCGCCGTGGAATGCACCGTGCCGCCGGGCGAGGCGAGCAAGCAATTCCCCGTGGTGCAGCGGGTCCTGGAGGAGATGCTGGGCGCCGGCGTCGATCGCCGCACGGCGGTGCTGGCGCTGGGCGGCGGGGTGGTGGGCGACCTCGCCGGCTTCGCCGCCGCCATCGCGCTGCGCGGCCTGCCTTTCGTGCAGGTGCCGACGACGCTGCTGGCGCAGGTGGACAGCAGCGTCGGCGGCAAGACGGGGGTGAATCTGGCGCTGGGCAAGAACCTGGTCGGCGCCTTCCACCAGCCGCGGATGGTGCTGGCCGATACCGGGACGCTGGCGACGCTGCCGGTGCGGGAGCTGCGGGCGGGCTATGCCGAGGTGGCGAAGCACGGGCTGCTCTCCGGCGAGGCGCTGTGGCGCTGGTGCGAGGCGGAGGGGGAGGCGCTGGTCGCCGGCGACCCCGCCGCCCTGGCCCATGCCGTGCTGGAGAGCTGCCGGCTGAAATCCGCCGTGGTGGCGGCGGATGAGCGGGAGGAGAGCCCGGAAGGCGGCCGCGCCCTGCTCAATCTCGGCCACACTTTCGGCCACGCCCTGGAAGCCGAAAGCGGCTATGGTGGGGCGCTGCTGCATGGCGAGGCGGTGGCGGTCGGGCTCGGCCTTGCCGCCGCGCTCTCCGCCCGGCTGGGCGAGTGCAGCCAGGAATTGCCGGGGCGGGTGATTTCCCACCTCGAGGCCTGTGGCCTGCCGGCGCGGATCCGCGATCTGGGCCGGGAATTCTCCGCCGCCGCGCTGCTGGCGCGGATGCGCAAGGACAAGAAGGCGCGGGACGGGGCGCTGCGCTTCGTGCTGCTGCGCGGCCCGGGCGAGGCCTTCACCGCCGGCGATATTTCCCCGGCGCTGGTCGAGGCGCTGCTGCGGGAGGAGGGCTGCGCCGCCTGACCAGGCCCTCGGCATCCGGAGACATGCCGGCTGGGGGCAAAAGCCTGTCTTCATTGCCCCCGGCCGTGGCGATGCCCGGCCGCGGCGCCGTTGGGGGCTGGCCTCCAGCCTGGATGGTTTTTGAAGAGGCGTATTATTTTTGGTTTAGAATCGCCGATTGGCTCAACTTCTGCCTGTACCGGCGGTGCACGACCCGAGTGATATTTATCGCTGCCGAGTGCCGTCCTGGTTACGTCAGCGGGTAGATAAAAATCGACGAGACCTGCAACGAAGCGTGCAAGCACGCTCACCTTCGCTTGCTTTTACAAGCTGAGACGGGGATTCATATTGCTCGTCTCACGCCGACGTGAGTATTTTGTGCGACGCACCATCACAACCTCGGGTAGAAAGCTACCCGCCCGGGGTCCGGTTCCGGCGCAAGAGTGGAGACGAACACATGCCCATTCGCGGGAGCATCGACAGGCTCGACGAATTGCTGCTGGAGGGTTGGGTGCTGAATGACGACCACCCGGAGTCAAAACTTGCCTTCGATGTCCTGGTGAATGACAAGGTCATCGGCCGCTTCGTGGCGGATCTGTTCCGCCAGGACCTGAAGGATGCGGACATCGCCGATGGCGAATGCGCCTTCAGCTTCCAGATGCCGCAATTCTTCGGCCAGCAGGATCTGGCCAACCTGAAGCTGCGCTTCGCGGACAGCAACATCTTCGTCACCCTGCCGGGCGCGACGAAGAAGGAAGAGACGGTGCGCGCCACCGTCAGCCGCGTCGGCGGCCTCTGGATCGACCGCTCCGACTTTATCGACCAGGTCGGCGCCAAGCACCGCGCCGGCACGCTGAGCGACGCGCTGGCGACCCGGCTCTTCCAATTCGCGCGGGACGGCTACACCGTCATCGAGAAGGCGGTGGCGCCGAAGCTCATCGACCGGCTGCGCGGCGAGCTGGATGAGCTGTGGCACACCCCGCCGGCCGGGCTGCTGATCGAGACCTTCGAGCCGGACGGGATGATGCGCTACATCCCGCCCGACAGCCGCTGGCGCGATGGCCGCAGCAAATTGCTCGACGCCTATGCCCGTTCCGAGGCGGCGCGCCAGGTGATCGCCGCCCCGGCGGTGATGGAATTCCTCACCGCCCTGTTCGAGGACAAGCCGAAGGCCTTCCAGAGCCTGAACTTCCACCGCGGCCTGCAGCAGGCGATGCACAAGGACACCGCCTATGTGAAGGTGGACGGCAACCCGCTGGCCATGGCGGCGAGCTGGACCGCGCTGGAGGATATCGAGGCCGGGACGGGCGAGCCGGAGTACTTCATCGGCAGCCACCGCGCGCCGGATTTCCTGTTCGGCGGCTTCAGCAAGTGGATGGAGAATTTCACCGAGGAGCATCAGGCCTATCTCGACAGCCTGCTCGCCGACGCGAAGACCTATAACCAGACCCGCGGCAAATTCCTGGCGAAGAAGGGCGATGTGCTGATCTGGCACGCCGATCTCGCCAACGGCGCCGCGGCGGTGACCCAGGCGGCCCGGACGCGGCAGAGCCTCGTCACCCATTTCTGCCCGGCCAAGCTGGAGCCCTTCTATCGCCGCACCGCGGCGCATGACGGCCGCTCCACCCCGGCCTGCGATTTCGTCTCCCAGTATCTGCCGGTGAAGTAAGGGGCGGGGAAGGCCTGCCCCATCCTTCGCCCCCACCCTCTCGCGCCCCATGGGCGCGGGCCTCCGCCCGCCTCGCGGCGGGGGCCGGGGTGGGGGGTGCGCCGGCCGGAGAAGGGTTCCTTTCCCAAATCTCCGACGCCTTGATATTTTTCTGACCTTCGTCATGCGGATTTGGCATGGACGATCACGTCGCCTGCGACTTATAGTCTCGGTCGGGCGACCGCTTGCCGCTCCCCGCCATTCTTCACCGCAGCCGCTGGCGTCAGGGAGATCGCCATGACCGAGGCCACGTTGGAGCTGGATCAGTATCTCTGCTTCGCCATCCATTCCGCCGCCCAGGCGGTGGGCAGGGCGAACAAGAAGCTGTTGGACAAGCTTGGTCTCACCTACCCGCAATTCCTCGTCATGCTGGTCCTCTGGACGGAGGACGGGCTGACGGTCGGGCAGATCGGCGACCGGCTCTTCCTCGAAAGCAACACGCTGACCCCGCTGCTGAAGCGGCTGCAGGCCGCCGGGATCATCACCCGCTGCCGCTGCACGGAGGATGAGCGCCAGGTGCGCATCCACCTGACCGAGCAGGGCCGCGCGCTGCGCGAGGTGGCGAGGGGCATCAAGCCGGAATGGCTGGAACGCGCCTTCGGCGGCAACAAGGAGGAGGTGGCCGCGCTGCGCCACAAGATCACCTTGCTGCGCGATGAGCTGCTGGCGGCCGAGGACGCCTAGTATCCTGCGAAGTTGGGTATCCTGCGAAGCTGGCCGGATTTGCGGCGAAGGTCGCAGGCAGGACGCTGGAGCGTGATCGGTTGAGGTCGAATCGACCGAAACCGTGAATCACGCGACCGAACAATGAGCTAGAGCGGGGCGGGTGAGCGTAGCTCGACCGATCCCGCTCTAGGGTCTGTTGAGATTTAGCGTGAGTGGATCACGGTGGTGGCGAGGTAGATCATCGCGGCGAAGCTCTGGTCGGTCTTTTCGCTGCGCATGGCGATGCGCTTGAAGTCCTTCAGCTTGC
>NZ_SRXO01000021.1 GCF_008360935.1 Siccirubricoccus phaeus | reverse complement strand
TGCAAGCTGAAGGACTTCAAGCGCATCGCCATGCGCAGCGAAAAGACCGACCAGAGCTTCGCCGCGATGATCTACCTCGCCACCACCGTGATCCACTCACGCTAAATCTCAACAGACCCTAGAGCGGGGCGGGTGAGCGCAGCTCAACCGATCTCGCTCTAGAGCGTGATCGGTTGAGGTCGAATCGACCGGAACCGTGAATCACGCGACCGAACAATGAGCTAGAGCGGGGCGGGTGGGCGCAGCTCAACCGATCCTGCTCCAGTGCCCCGCTTCCGAAGTCCTGTGGACTTCGGAAGCGGGGCACTGGCTTTTGTTTCAGTGGCCTGCTTGTCCGCTGCCTTCGCTGGAAATCCAGCGACCCTCGCGGACAGGGCACTGGGCGTGATCGGTTGAGGTCGACGAATCGACCGCAACCGTCAATCTCGCGGCCGAACAAGGAACTGGAGCGGGACGGGCGAGCGAAGCTCAGCCGATCCTGCTCCAAAGCGTGCCTCGATAGGGGCCGGCGCGTCTCGGCATGTCCTTGCCGCCCTGGCACCGGGCGCCCGCATGCCCGCTGTGGACCTGCCGACGCGACCCGCATCGGCTGCGTCCATCTTCTGGACAGGGCGCAAATTCGCCGATCCGCCGCCGGGCCCTTGAGACGGGCTCCGCGCCGAACCATTGCCGTTACGCCTGCGCAAATTCCCGCGCGCGGATCGATTTCGCCGCCATCACCGTCCGTCACGGGGTAGAAACGCCACAGGAATTGCAGTTCGAGGACAGGCGCATGTTGCGGCAGGCCGCCCAGGGCCCCCAGCCTGGCTGATGCGGCAGATGGCTGCGGAGATCGAGGCAGAGCGGGTGGCGGCGATGTACCGCCAGATGCCGCTCGCCGCCATGGTGACGGTGGTCAACGCCGCGCTGATGGCCGCCGTGATGTGGCAGGCCGCGGCGCGGGAAATGCTGCTGGGCTGGCTGGCCGCGGTGCTGCTGCTGGCCGTCCTGCGGCTGCTGCTCTGGCGCCGCTGGCGTCTGGAGGCGGCGGCGCCGGAGGAGCTGCTCCGGGGCGCGCCGGAGGGGCCGCCCGCCGGGCCGCTGCGGGGTGTTCCCACGGGACCGCCCATGGGACCACCCACTGGGCCGCCCACGGGGCCACCTCCGGGCCCGCCCGCGGCGCGGCGGCAATGGCGCTGGGGCCGGCTCGGCACGCTGGGGGCCGGGCTCGGCGGGGCGCTCTGGGGCGGCGGCGCCGTCCTGCTCTGGCCGGACAACGAGGCCTACCGCCTCTTCTGGGTCTTCGTCATCGGCGGCATGTGCGTCGGCGCGGGCTCCATCCACTACGCGCATTACCGCTCCGCCCTGGCCTATATCCTGCTGGCCGGGCTGCCGCTGGCGGGCTGCTTCGCCTGGGGCGGCACCGGGCCGGACCTGGCGGCGGCGGCGATGGTGCTGGTCTTCCTCGCCGCCCTCTCCGTCATCTGCTGGCGCTCCTCCGCCGAATTCGCCACGCATGTGCGGCTGCGGCTGGACCTGGCCGACCAGGCCCGCTCCCTGGACGCGGCCAATGCCCGGCTGCGGGCGGAGATCGAAAGCCGGGAGGCGGCCGAGGCCAGCCTGCACCAGGCGCAGAAGATGGAGGCGCTGGGCCAGCTCACCGGCGGCATCGCGCATGATTTCAACAACCTGCTGACCGCGGTGCAGGGCAGCCTGGATCTGCTCCGTAAGCGCCTGCCGCCCGGGGATGCGCGCGCCGCCCGGCTGCTGGAGAATGCGCTGCAGGGGGCGCAGCGCGGCGCGGCGCTGACCCAGCGGCTGCTGGCCTTCGGCCGCCGCCAGGCGCTGCAGCCCGCCTGGGTCCACCTCCCCGCCATGGTCCAGGGCATGACGGAGCTGCTGCACAATTCCCTCCGCCCCGGCATCTGGCTGGAGATCCGCTTTCCGCCCGAGCTGCCGCCGGTGCTGGCGGATGCCAACCAGCTCGAGCTGGCGCTGCTGAATCTCGTGGTGAACGCCCGGGATGCGATGCCGGAAGGCGGCACCGTCAGCATCGGCGCGACCCTGCCGGAGAGGCCGGAGGCGGAGGGGCTGATCGCCCTGACCGTGACCGATACCGGCATCGGCATGGATGCGGCGACGCTGGCCCAGGCGACGGAGCCCTTCTTCACCACCAAAGGGGTGGGCAGGGGCACCGGCCTCGGGCTTTCCATGGTGCATGGGCTGGCGGTGCAGTCCGGCGGGCGGCTTCTGCTGCACAGCGCGCCGGGGCAGGGGACGGTGGCGGAGCTCTGGCTGCCGCGGGCGGCCGGGGTCCCGCCGCAGGCGCCGCCGGAGCCCGCCGCCCGGCCCGTCCCGGCCCCCGGCCCGGGCCTTGCGGTGCTGCTGGTGGATGACGACCCGTTGGTGCTGGCCAGCACGGCGGAGATGCTGGCCGATCTCGGCCATTCGGTGGCGGAGGCGGCTTCCGCCCCCGACGCGCTGGCCCGGCTGGAGGCGGGCGACGGCTTCGACCTGGTGATCACCGACCACGCCATGCCAGGCATGACCGGGCTGCAAATGGTGGAGGTGCTGGCGCGGCGCCACCCCGGCCTGCCGGTGCTGCTGGCCACCGGCTATGCGGAGCTGGATGCGGCGGCGGAAACCGGCCCCTTCCGGCTGACCAAGCCCTTCACCCAGGAAGCTTTGGCGCAGGCAATGCAGGACTGCCTGGCGGGGCGGGCGCCGTAGGAATGGAGGGCCTCGCCCGTTGGCGGCAGTGCCGGCACCCCGAAAACAAGGGCTGGTGGCCTGAGAACGAAGGCCGCAGACCTCGGGATCAGGACATCAAGGCTTGATCAGCGTCCCCGCCCCGCCATGGGTGAAGAGCTCGCTCAGCACCGCATGCGGCACGCGGCCATCCAGGATGACGGCGCCCTTCACCCCGCGCTCGATGGCATAGATGCAGGTCTCCACCTTCGGGATCATGCCGGCGGAAATCCACCCGGCCTCGATCCCCGCCCGCACCTCGGCCACGCTCATCTCGGTGATGAAGGCACCGTCCGGCCCCTTCACCCCGGCGACGTCGGTCAGCATCAGCAGCCTTTCCGCCCCGAGGGCGCCGGCGATGGCCCCCGCCACCGTGTCCGCGTTGATGTTGTAGGTCTGGCCATCGGCGCCGACGCCGACCGGCGCCACCACCGGCACGATATCGGCGCCGATCAGCAGCTTCAGCACGCGGGTATCCACCGCCTCCGGCTCGCCGACGAAGCCGAGATCGAGCACCTGCTCGATCCGCGAGCCGGGGTCGCGCACCGTGCGCATCAGCTTCCGCGCCCGGATCAGCCCGCCATCCTTGCCGGAGATGCCGACGGCGATCGCCCCGGCGCGGGTGATCGCCTCCGCCACCTGCTTGTTCACCGGGCCGGCGAGGACCATCTCGACCACGTCGAGCATCGCCTCATCCGTCACCCGCAGCCCCTGCACGAAGGTGGACTGCACGTTGAGGCGCTTCAGCATGGCGTTGATCTGCGGCCCGCCGCCATGCACCACCACGGGGTTCACCCCCACCTGCTCCAGCAGCGCGATGTCGCGGCCGAAGCGCAGCGCCGTCTCCTCCTCCCCCATGGCGTGGCCGCCATACTTCACCACCACGATCTGGTCGTCATAGCGCTTCAGGAAGGGCAGGGCGCCGGAGAGGATCTGCATGGGGTCGGTCGTGTCGGACATCGGCCGGGCTCTCGATTAACTGGCGCGCCGGGCTTAAGGGCGTGGGGGGGCGCGGGTCAAGGCGCCCGGGCGGCGACGGGCCCGAGCCAGGGCAGGGCGCGGGCGCTGCCTGCCGCCCGGTCAGCCCTCGGCCAGCTTCGCCAGCAGCGCGGCGGCGTTGGTCGGGGTGTGCAGCTTCACGCTCTCATCCCCCGCCGCGTCGAAGATGACGAAGACATCCCGCCCCTCCGCCGCCCATGCCCGGCTGCGCGCCGCCCATTCGGCGATCGCCGCGGCGCCATAGCCCGCCGGCCCCAGCTCCGGCCGCAGATGCAGGCGTGCATAGCGGATCGGCCCCGTGGCCTCGCGGATCTGCGGATAGTCCGGGATGCCGTCGGTCTCCACCAGGGCAACGCCGTGCCGGCGGAACAGCGCCAGGCATTCGGGCGTGCCGAAGCTCGGATGCCGCCCTTCCACGGCATGGTACACCGGCCCGTCCACCCCCGGCTCCAGCCAGGTCTTGCCTTCCAGCCGCGCCTCATGCCGGGCGGCCAGGGCGGCGGCGGCCTTCCGGTCGTGCGGCAGCAGGGCCAGGAAAGGCTCCAGCCGCGCCGGCTCGAAGGCCAAATTGGGTGGAAGCTGCCACAGGATGGGCCCGAATTTCGGCCCGAGGCGGAGCAGCCCGCTGGCCAGGAAATTGGCCAGCGGCGCCTCGCATTCCTTCAGCCGGCGCATGTGGGTGATGTAGCGCGGCGCCTTCAGGGTGAAGACGAAGCCCTCCGGCGTCTCCGCCTCCCAGGCGGCGAAGGTCTTGGGTTGTTGCAGGGCGTAGAAGGTGCCGTTCACCTCAAGGACGGGGAACTGCCTGGAAGCGTAGGAAAGCTCCTCCTTCTGTTTCAGCTTCGGCGGGTAGAAGGCGCCGCGCCAGGGCGGGAAGGTCCAGCCGGCGATGCCGACGCGGATGCGCCCGCCATCCGTCCTGCCGGGGCTCATGCCGCCAGCGCCGCGATCTCGGCGCGCAGCTCCGGGATGCCGAGGCCGGTCTCGCTGCTCGTCACCAGCACCAGCGGGTGACCGGCGGTGTGCTTGCGGGCCAGCTGCTCGGCCTCCTGCTTCCGCTGCTCCAGCCACCAGGGCTTGGCATCGTCGGCCTTGGTCAGCACGATCTGGAAACCGACGGCCGCCTCGTTCAGCAGCTCCATCGCCGCCCGGTCGCCCGGCTTGGTCTCGATCCGCGCATCCAGCAGCAGCATCACCCGGCGGAGCGTCGGGCGGCCGCGCAGGAAGTCGAACATCAGCCCCTGCCAATCGGCCTTCACGCTCTTGGACGCCTGGGCGTAGCCATAGCCCGGCATGTCCACGAGGGTCAGCTTTCCCTCGGCGAGATCGAAGAAATTCAACTGCCGGGTGCGGCCTGGGGTGTGGGAGACGCGGGCGAGGGCATTCTGCCCGGTCAGCGCATTCACCAGCGAGGATTTGCCGACATTGGAGCGGCCGCAGAAGGCGACCTCCGGCACGCCGGCGGGCGGAAGCTGGTCCAGCCGCTGCGCCGCATGGAAGAAGCGGCAGGGCCGGGCGAAGAGCAGCCGCCCGGCCTCGATCAGCCCGGCCCGCTCGGCCTCGCTCCCGGCCTCGGAGAGGCTGGAGGGCAGCGCCGCCCCTGGCCCGCTCACCCCTTGCTGGGGGCCGGGGCCACGGCCTTGCCCCTCCGCTGCGAGTCCAGCCGCATGATGTACCATTGCTGCGCAATCGAAAGCAGGTTGTTCCACGACCAGTAGATCACCAGCCCGGCCGGGAAGCTGGCCAGCATGAAGGTGAAGATGATCGGCATGTACTGGAACACCTTCGCCTGGATCGGGTCCGGGGGCGCCGGGTTCAGCTTCTGCTGCAGATACATGGTGACGCCCATGATGAGCGCCCAGGCCGGCATGTGCAGGAAATGCGAATAGGCCATCGGGTCGAAGGGAAGCAGCCCGAACAGGTTGAAGAGGTTCGTCGGGTCCGGCGCCGAGAGGTCCCGGATCCAGCCGAAGAAGGGCGCGTGCCGCATCTCGATGGTGACGAACAGCACCTTGTAGAGGGCGAAGAAGACCGGGATCTGGATGAGGATGGGCAGGCAGCCGGAGGCCGGGTTCACCTTCTCCGTCCGGTAGAGCGCCATCATCTCCGCCTGGGCCTTGGCCGGGTCCTCCTTATGCCGTTCGCGGATCTCCTGCATCTTCGGCGCGAGCACCTTCATCCGCGCCATGGATTTGTAGGCCTTGTTGGCCAGCGGGAAGAACAGCAGCTTCAGCCCGAAGGTGAAGACCAGGATGGCGATGCCGAAATTGCCGAACAGCTTGAACAGCCAGTCGAGGGCGAAGAAGAAGGGCTTGGTCAGGAAGTAGAACCAGCCGAAATCGATCGCCTTGTCGAAATCCGGGATGCCGAGGCGGGCGGCATAGGCATCCAGCAGATGCACCTCCTTCGCGCCGGCGAACAGGCGCAGCGCCTGGCCGCCGCCGGTGGCGCCCGGGGTCACCTCCATGGCGGCGGGCGGGGCGAAATCCACCTGCCAGCGGTCTTCCTGGCCCCTGGGGCCCGCCTCCGGCACCGCGCGGTAGCTGGCGCGCAGGCGGGCGGCCTGGTCCACGGGCGTCAGCGCCGCCAGCCAGTATTTGTCGGTGAAGCCGGACCAGCCGCCGGCCGTCTCCTGCTCGAAGGCCACGCCGCCGCGGCGGCTGCCTTCCTCCTTGGCCTTGGAATAGGTGAGTTCCTGCAGCCTGCCGTCCAGCACGCCGACGAAGCCCTCATGCAGGATGTAGAAGCCCTGGGTGGGCGGCGTGCTCTCCCGCCGGATCCGGGCCCAGGGGAGGAGCTGGACAGGCTGCGCCCCGGTGTTCCGCACCCGCTGCTCGGCGGTGACCATGAAATTGTCATCAAGCGACAGGACGATCTCGAAGACCTGGCCCTGGCCATTGTCCCAGCGCAGCGTCACCGGGGTGGCGGGGGTCAGGCGCCCGCCCTCCGCCTGCCAGTCCGTGTCGTTGCCCGGCACGGGGGTGCGGCCATCCGCCGCCGTCCAGCCCCATTGCGCGTAATAGGGCGCCGTGCCCTCGCGCGGCGCGAAGAGGCGGACGAGAGGGGAGGCGGAGTCGGTGGTCTCGCGGTAGTCGCGCAGCACGAGGTCGTCCAGCCTGGCGCCGCGCAGGCTCAGCGTGCCCTGGACGCGCGGGCCCTCGACGGGCAGGCGGGCGGCGGGCTCGCGCGGGGTGCCGGCGGCGGGGGAGGCATCGGTCGGCGTGCGCAGCGGGCCGGCAGGCCCGGGGGCGGGCGCCGGCTGGGCGGTCTGCGCGGCGATCTGCTGCTGCGCCTGCTGCGCCTCCCGCGCCGGCCGGTTGAAGACGGTTTCGAAGACCAGCAGGATGCCGATCGAGACGATGATCGCCAGGAGAAGGCGCTTGTTGTCCATGGGCGGCGGATCAGCCTTGTTCGGTCCGGGGCGGCACGGGGTCGTAGCCGCCGGGGTTCCAGGGGTTGCAGCGCAGGATGCGGCGGCCGGCCAGAAGGGCGCCGCGGGCCGCGCCATGGGTGGAAAGCGCCTCCAGCGCGTAATGGCTGCAGGAGGGGTGGAAGCGGCATTGCGCCCCGATGAAGGGGCGCAAGGTCCATTGGTACAGGATGACGGCGCCCTTCAGCGCCTCGGCGGCGGGGCGCATCAGCCGGGCTCCGCCGGCGCCGGGGGCGCCCCGGGCCGGGGTGCCTTGGCGTCCGGCTCCCTGGTCGGTGCCCTGGCCGCGCCGGCCGAGGGGCCCGGCGCGGGCACCTTGGCCCCGCCTGACCTGGCCCCGCCTGGCCTGACCTCGCTGGCCGGGGCCGGCGCCGGCACCCCGGCCTCGGCGCCGCGGGGAGCGGCGCCCGGCGCGGCGCCGGGCTCCGGCACCCCCGCCTGGCGCAGCGCGCCGCGCAGGTCGCCGAGCAGCTTGTCCCAGGGGCGGGTCGGGGTAGCGTCGCGGGCGATGAGCACCAGATCCCAGCCGGGCGGATACTCCGCCAGCAGCAGCCGCGCCGCTTCCCGCAGCCGCCGCTTGCAGCGGTTGCGGATGACGGCGTTGCCGATCTTCTTCGTGGCGGTGAAGCCGCAGCGCAGCGGCTCGCCAGGGCGCGGCAGGGCCTGCAGGGCGAGGCCCGGCCGGCCCGCCTTGCGGCCGGCCCTGGCGGCGGCGAGGAACTCCCCGCGCCGGGTCAGCCGGGGAGGGCGGCCCGGCATGGCAGCACCCGCCCCCCGGCTAGGGCCGGCCAGAGGAAGGGGTATCGGGTCGGTCTGGCAGGTCTTTTTCGTCCTGGGTGCGTCGCGCCGAAGGCGCGCCAGCCGCACGACGGTCGGCTTGCCGAGGCCACCGGCCCTGGCGGCACCGCCCTTCTTCCCAGCGCGAAAAATCCCTCGCCATCCCGCCGCCTCACCCCTTCTCTGACAGGCCTCAGGCGCTGAGCTTGGCGCGGCCCTTGGCGCGGCGGTTGGCCAGCACCTTGCGGCCGCCGACCGTCGCCATGCGGGCGCGGAAGCCATGCCGGCGCTTCCGGACGAGCTTGGAGGGCTGATAGGTACGCTTCACGGTCGGTCTCCGGACTGGGTCGCCACCGGCGTGCCCGCAAGGGGCGCGCAACGGAGGAAGCCGGCAGCCTGCGGGGCCCCGGCGAAGGCGCGCAGCTATACGGAGGGGGCGGTGCGGCGTCAACGCCCTGAGGGGAGGGGCGAAGCCTGGTTGCGTTGCCGGCCGAGGCAGCGTAACGCGGCCCCGCCCTGCCGCGAACCGAGGCCATGCCGGACGCTGCCCCACCCTCCCCCGCCTGGATCCGGTTGTGGCCGCTGCTGATGCTGCTGGCGGCGCTGGCGCTGGCCTGGGCGCTGGGGGTGCAGCGCTCCCTTTCCTTCGAGGCGCTGGCGGCGCAGCGGGCGGCGCTGCTGGGCCTCGTCGCGGCCTCGCCGCTGCTGGCGGTGCTGGGGTTCATCGCGGTGTATGTGGGGGTGGTGGCGCTCTCCCTGCCCGGGGCGGTGGTGCTGACGCTGGCGGGCGGGTTCCTGTTCGGCCCGGTCTGGGGGGCCGTGGCGGCGGTGGTGGGGGCGACCCTGGGGGCCTGCCTGCTGTTCCTGGCCGCCCGTCACGCCCTGGCGGAGACCCTGGCGCGCAAGGCCGGCCCCTTGCTGGGGCGGGTGCGGGCGGGGCTGGCGCGGGACGGGTTCTGGTACCTGCTCTCGCTGCGGCTGCTGCCGGTGGTGCCCTTCTGGCTGGTGAACCTGGCCCCGGCCCTGGCGGGCATGCCGTTCGCATCCTTCGCCGCGGCGACCCTGGTGGGGATCATTCCCGCCACCGCGGTGTTCGCCGGCATCGGCGCCGGGCTGGGCCAGGTGTTCGAGGCCGGCGGCCATCCTGATCTTTCCGTGATGTTTGCGCCGGGCATCTTGCTGCCGCTGCTGGGTCTGGCGGTGTTGTCGCTGCTGGGCGTCTGGTGGCGCCGTCGCAGGGGTGCGTAGCCAGATTCAAGGTTCCAAAGGCCCTTCGGCCTTTGCCGGGCCCTGTCGACAATGCTGCGCATTGTCCATGGGAACCCGGGTGGGGGAGGTTGAGGGGGGCAAGGCCCTCCTCATGGATGTTTGGAGCAGAGCTTGATGCCTGATGTGGATGTCGCGGTGGTGGGTGCCGGCGCTGCCGGCCTTTCGGTCGCGGCCATTTCCGCCAGATTGGGTTTGCGGGTGGCGCTGATCGAGCGCGGCCGCATGGGGGGCGACTGCCTGAATTACGGCTGCGTCCCCTCCAAGGCGTTGCTGGCCGCCGCCCATGCCGCGGCGGCGGCCCGCGGTGCCGCGCGGTTCGGCGTGAAGCTGCCGCCGCCCGAGATCGACTGGGACGCGGTGCGCGCCCATGTGCAGGGCGCCATCGCCCGCATCGCCCCGAATGACAGCGCCGAGCGCTTCCGTGGCCTGGGCTGCGAGGTGATCCAGGCCTCCGCGCATTTCCTCGCCCCCGATGCGCTGGAGGTGGGCGGCCGCCGCCTGACCTTCCGCCGCTGCGTCATCGCCGCCGGCAGCAGCGCCGTGATCCCCGACATTCCCGGCCTGGACGGCGTCCCCTGGCTGACCAACGAGACGCTGTTCGACCTGGTCGAGCCCCCCGGCCATCTCCTCATCCTCGGCGGCGGCCCGATCGGCCTCGAGATGGCGCAGGCGCATGCAAGGCTGGGCTGCCTCGTCACGATCATCGAGGCGGCGCCGAGCATCGCCGCCCGCGAGGATCCGGCGCTGGTGGCGGGGCTGCGGGAGGCGCTGCGCCGCGACGGCGTGGAGATCCGCGAGGCCGCGAAGCTCACGGCGGTGGAGCCGCTGGAGCCGAGAAGCCCGGCGGAGACGGCCGGCGTGGTCGCGGTGCTGGCGGATGGCAGCCGCATCGCGGGCACGCATCTGCTGCTGGCGGTCGGGCGGGTGCCGCGGCTGGCGGGGCTGGACCTCACCGCGGGCAATGTGGCGGCGACGCAGCACGGCATCGCCACGCGGCGCGACCTCCGCTCCACCAGCAATCCGCGCGTCTGGGCGGTGGGCGACATCGCCGACCCGGCGGGCCTCGGCCCCCGCGCCTTCACCCATGTGGGCAGCCAGCATGCCGGCATCCTGGTGCGGTCCATGCTGTTCCGCCTGCCCTTCGCGCGGGTGGACTACGCCGCCCTGCCGCGCGTGACCTACACGGATCCGGAGCTGGCGCAGATCGGGTTGACCGAGGCGGAGGCGAAGGCGCAAGGGATCGCCGGGCTGCAGGTGCAGCGCTGGAGCCTCGAGGAGAATGACCGTGCCATCGCCGAAGGCCGGCCGGAGGGCGAGGTGCGGCTGCTGCTGGACGGGAAGGGAAGGCTGCTCGGCGCCGGGGTGCTGGCGCCGCGGGCGGGGGAGATGGCCGGGATGTTCGGGCTGATGATCGGCCGGCGCCTGCCGCTTTCGGCCCTGGCGGGGATGGTCCTGCCCTACCCCACTTTGGCCGAGGCGGCCAAGCGCGCGGCCGGGGAGTATTACACGCCGAAGCTGTTCTCGCCCGCGGCGAAGAGCATCGTCGGCCTGCTGAAACACCTGCCGTGACACATCCCGACAAGACCGCGCGGCGGCTCTGTGGGAGGCCCGGAGCAGCCTCGGCCCGGCTGGAACGGGGACCGTTCCGGCCGGGCTGGGATAAGCTGCTCCGGAACATGCATTCCTGGAGTACGACCTTCACGCTGGCCGTTTCCGGCCGGCGTGAAGCTGCTCTAGAGCGGGATCGGTTGAGCTGCGCTCACCCGCCCCGCTCTAGCTCATTGTTCGGTCGCGTGATTCACGGTTTCGGTCGATGCGACCTCAACCGATCACGCTCCAGGGCAGCAGCCGTCGCGGTGCCACCCCGGACAAGGCGGGGCACCAGGCGGCGCCGGGTTCTGACAAGTGCCTCAAGCGATTGGGAGAGATCGGATGGAGAAGACTCTCGCTGGACGGACCGCCCTGGTCACCGGCAGCACCAGCGGCATCGGGCTCGGCATTGCCCAGCTCTTCGCCGAGGCCGGCGCCAAGATCATGCTGAACGGCTTCGGCAAGCCGGAGGAAATCGCCAAGGCCCGCGCCGAGGTGGGCGCCGCCATGGGCGTCGCGGAGGCGCCCTATTCCGGCGCCGACCTTTCCAAGCCTGAGGCGGTGCGCGAGATGGTGGCGGCGGCCGAGGCGGCGCTCGGTTCCGTGGACATCCTGGTGAACAATGCCGGCATCCAATTCGTCGCGCCGGTCGATGAATTTCCCGAGGCGAAATTCGACGCCATCATCGCCATCAACTTCACCTCGAATTTCCACGCCATCAAGGCGGCGCTGCCGGGGATGAAGCAGCGCGGCTGGGGGCGGATCATCAACATCGCCTCGGCGCATGGGCTGGTCGCCTCGCCGGGCAAATCGGCCTATGTCGCCGCCAAGCACGCGGTGGTGGGGCTGACCAAGACGGTGGCGATCGAGGTGGCGCAGACGCAAATCACCTGCAACGCCATCTGCCCCGGCTTCGTCCGCACACCGCTGGCGGAAGCCCAATTGCCGGCCCTGGCGAAGCAGTACGGGGTCTCCGAGGAGGTGGCGCTGAAGGACCACCTGCTGGAGCACCAGCCTTCCAAGCGCTGGATCGAGGTGGAGGAGGTGGCGCATATGGCGCTCTATCTCTGCGGCCCCGGCAGCGGCGGGGTGACCGGCGCCGCGCTCTCCATCGACGGCGGCTGGTACGCGAATTAGAGCAGATCGCCGGAGGGCGGAATCGCCCGCGGGCGTGAATCTGCTGCAACTCCAGTGTCCTGCCCGCGAAGTTCGCTGCCTTTCCGGCGAACGCAGCGGAGAAGCAGGTCACTGAAAACACAAGCTGGTGGCCCGAGAACGACGTCCGCAGGGCTGCGGAATCGGGACACTGGAGCGGGACGATTGAGCTGCGCTCACCCGCCCCACTCTGGCTCATTGTTCGGTCGCGTGATTCACGGTTTCGGTCGATTCGACCTCAACCGATCACGCTCCAGTTCCCCACGAAGCCGCTGCGCGGCTCCGCGGGGGCCGCGGGGCGCTGTGCTCCCGGGGCTCCACACAGCCTGCCGCGGCAAAGCCGCGGCAGGGCAACAGGCAGGTCGGGTGGATGGGCGCGCTGCATGGCTGAGGGGGTAGGGGCGCCGGCGGTCGCGCGGCCGGCGGCGCCGAAGAAGATCAACCTCGCCCTGCAGGGCGGGGGCACCCATGGCGCCTTCACCTGGGGGGTGCTGGAACGGCTGCTGGAGGATGACCGGCTGGTGGTGGATGCCGTCTCCGGCACCTCCGCCGGGGCGATCAACGCCGCCATCCTGGTGCAGGGGCTGGCCGCGGGCGGCCGCCAGGGGGCGATCGACGCCCTCAACAAGCTCTGGAACGACGTGGCGCTGCGCCTCGCCTTCAGCCCGCTGCGCAACACCCCCTGGGAGAAGGCGCTCTGGGGCCACGACCTCACTTATTCCGTCGCCTACCAGACCTTCGAGACCCTCTCCCGCGTCTTCTCCCCCTACCAGATCAACCCGCTGCTGGCGGAGTTCAACCCGCTGCGCCAGGTGATCTCGGATAATCTGGACGAGGCGCGGCTGAAGCAGGACCCCAAGGCGATCCGCCTCTTCATCTCCGCCACCAATGTCCGCACCGGCAAGCCCCGCGTCTTCGGCCGGGTGGAGGTGACGACCGACGTCATCCTCGCCTCCGCCTGCCTGCCCAATGTCTTCCGCGCCGTGGAGATCGAGGGCGAGCCCTATTGGGATGGCGGCTATCTGGGCAATCCGGCGCTCTGGCCGCTCTACCATGAGCGCGGCGCGTCCGACATCGTGCTGGTGCAGATCAACGCCATATTGCGGGAGGAGCTGCCCACCACGCCCTCCGACATCATGAACCGGCTGAACGAGATCAGCTTCAATGCCAGCCTGATGGCGGAGATGCGGGCGATCGACTTCGTGCAGCGGCTGCTGGATGCCGGGCGGCTGGAACAGCCGCGCTACCGCCGCCTCTTCCTCCACGTCATCGAGGACGAGGCGCGGATGCGGGAGTTCAAGCTCTCCACCAAGCTGAACGGCGACTGGGACTTCCTGCAGACCCTGCGCGGCTATGGGCGGGAGGCGGCGGAGCATTTCCTGGCCGAGCATTTCGCCGCCATCGGGCGGGAGAGCACGCTGGATATCAGGCGATACCTGTAGGCGGCCGCCTTCCGGAATGGTCGCGAGCCTTGCACCCGGCCCCCCCGCAGCGCATCTTGGGGCGATATTTCATTCCCAGAGACAGCCGGTCAGACCATGGAGCAACAGGGCGGCGACGCGCGCCGCATCACCATTCACGCCCCCGCGGATTTCGCGGGCATGCGCGAGGCCGGCCAGTTGGCCGCCGCCACCCTCGACATGATCGCCCCGCATGTCCGCCCCGGCATCACCACCGGGGAGCTGGACCGGCTGTGCCATGATTTCATGGTCGCGCATGGCGCGGTGCCGGCGACGCTCGGCTATCGCGGCTACCCGAAATCGAGCTGCATCTCCATCAACCACGTGGTCTGCCACGGCATCCCGGGCGAGCGGGTGCTGGCGGAAGGCGACATCTTGAACGTGGACGTCACCGTCATCCTCAATGGCTGGCATGGCGACAGCAGCCGCATGTACGTGGCCGGGCAGCCCAGCACCAAGGCGCGGCTGCTGCTGGATGTCACCTACCAGGCGCTGATGCGCGGCGTGGCGGCGGTGAAGCCGGGCGCGACCCTCGGCGATGTCGGCCACGCCATCCAGAGCCTGGTGGAGCGCCACCGCTTCAGCGTGGTGCGGGATTTCTGCGGCCACGGCATCGGCCGCCGCTTCCATGAGCCGCCGAACGTCCTGCATTTCGGCCGGCCGGGGGAGGGGCCCGTGCTGCGCCCCGGCATGTTCTTCACCATCGAGCCGATGGTGAATGCCGGGCGGCCGGAGGTGAAGATCCTGGAGGATGGCTGGACCGCGGTGACCCGCGACCGCAGCCTCTCCGCCCAGTTCGAGCATATGGTCGGGGTGACGGAGACCGGCTGCGAGGTCTTCACCATCTCCCCCGCCGGGCTGCACCACCCGCCCTACAAGACGTAAGCGCTGACCGGCCGGCCCCGGGGTAAGTACGCGGGTCGCCGCCGCGGATGCGGCGGGTCCGCCCCGCGCGGGCCGCGGGGCGGTTGTGGCATGCAGGGCACAGGTGAGTGCCGGGGGAAGCTGCGCTGCATCCCGCCCGCTCGGATGCCGTCTGCAACTCTTGGTAAATTTCCCGTGGGTGCGTACACTCATTCCGTCAAAAGGATGAGCCATGCGCCAAAACGTCGCTCCCCGCCCCTCCCCGGCACGGCGCGCGCCGGATCCCGGCCTGGCGGAGGCCTCCGCGGGCTTCCAGCCGGCCCTGGCCCTGGAGAGCGAGCGGAGCGGCACGGTGACGCGGCGCCGCCAGGCGCGGCCGGAAGGGGAGGAGGCGCCGCCCGGCCATCTCGGCCACCGGGCGCGGGTGCGGCAGAGGCTGCTCTCGCACGGGCCGGACGCGCTGCTGGACCATGAATTGCTGGAGCTGGTGCTGTTCCTCGCCTTGCCGCGGCGGGACACCAAGCCGATCGCCCGGGCGCTGCTGGCCCGCTTCGGCAGCTTCGCCAATGCCATCGCGGCGACGCCGCTGGAATTGCTCGGCGTGGATGGGCTGGGGGAGGCCGGCGTCGCCGCGTTGAAGGCGGTGCAGGGCGCGGCGCTGCGCCTGGCGCGGGCGGAGGTGATCGACCAGCCTGTGCTGAATTCCTGGGACCGGCTGATCGACTACCTGACCGCCACCCTCTCCCGCGAGAAGGTGGAGCATGTGCATGTGCTGTACCTGGACACGCGCAACCGGCTGATCGCCGACGAGGCCCAGGCGCGCGGCACGGTGAACCACACCCCGGTCTATCCGCGGGAGGTGGTGAAGCGGGCGCTGGAGCTGCAGAGCACGGCGCTGATCCTGGTGCACAACCACCCGAGCGGCGACCCGACGCCCTCCCGCGCCGATATCGAGATGACGCAGGAGATCACGCAGGCGGCGCAGGTCTTCGGCATCGTGGTGCATGACCATCTGATCGTCGGCAATGGGCGGCAGCTTTCCTTCCGCCGGGAGGGGTTGCTCTAGAGCGGTTTCACGCTGACTGTGCAGCGCGAAACCGCTCTAGCTTATGGATTGTAGAGCAGATTCACGCCTCCGGGCGATGCCGCCCTCCGGCGATCTGCTCTAGCATTCCGTCGCCCCGCACGAAGTCGCCGCGCAGCGCCGCCTGGTTAGATTCTGGTGGTTGAACCCGCCGACTCAGGGCGGGGTCCGGGGGGAAGCCTTCCCCCCCCGGTGGGGGTGCAGGGGGCAGAGCCCCCTGCCGGGGCGCGGGGCAGGGCCCCGCCTACCCGAACCCCGCCGCCACCGGCGCCGCCACCACCCCCTTCGCTTCCAGCTCTGCCGCCGCACGGAACAGCAGCGCCTCCGTCCAGGGCTTGCCGATGAGCTGCACCCCGATCGGCAGCCGCCCATCCGCCTTCGGCACCGGCACCGTCACCACCGGCAGGCCGAGGCAGGAGATGGGCTGGGTGAACAGCCCCATGGAGGGCCTGAGCGGCACCTCCACCCCGTCCAGCGCCAGCATCTCCTGCCCGATCGGCGTGGCCGTCACCGGCGTCGCCGGCGCCAGCAGCACGTCCCACTCCGCCAGCAGGGCCGCCATGCTGTCCCGTGCCATCGCGCGCACCCGCTGGGCGTGGTTCACCCAGGCGGCGGGCAGCAGGGCGCCGGCCAGCAGCCGGTCCTGGATCAGCGGCTCATACTCTTCCAGCCGGGTGCGCAGCGTCGGCAGATGCAGCGCCGCGCCCTCGGAGCTGGTGATGAGGAAGGCCGCCGCCCGCGCCGCCTCCGCCATCTCCCATTCCACCGTCGCATGCGCGCCCAGCGCCGCCGCCACGGCTTCCACCGCGCCCCGCGCCGCCTTCGATTGCTGCCGGCCGAACCAGCCGCCCAGCCGCGCCACCCGCAGCCCCGCGGCGCCCGCCGCCAGCCCCGGCGTCACCGCCTGGGGCGGCTGCGGCGATTGCGCCGGGTCCTCCGGGTCCAGCCCCTGCAGCGCGTCATAGGCCGCGGCCAGATCCGCCACGCTGCGGGCGAAGGGCCCGACATGGTCCAGCGAGAAGACGAAGGGGAAGGCGCCGTGGCGGGAGAGCCGCCCATAGCTCGGCTTCACCCCGAAGATGCCGTTCAGCGAGGCGGGCACCCGGATGGAGCCGTTGGTATCCGTCCCCAGCGTGATCGGCACCAGCCCCGCCGCCACCGCCGCGCCGGAGCCGCCGGAGGAGCCGCCGGCGATCCGCCCCGGGTCATGCGGGTTGCGCGCCGGCCCGTCATGGCTGTTCTCCGTGGTGAAGCCATAGGCGAACTCGTCCATGTTCAGCGCGCCGCAGCACACGGCACCGGCGGCGGCAAGCTGCCGCACCAGGAAGGTGTCGCGCGAAGCGGGCGGCGCGGATTTGCGGATCCTGCTGCCCGCAGTGGTCGGGATGCCCTTGAGGTCGAACAGGTTCTTCGCCGCATAGGGCACGCCGGCGAGCGGCCCGGGATCCTCCCCGGCGGCGATGCGCGCATCCACGGCAGCGGCCTCGGCCAATGCCCGCTCGCTGAGCACGGCGGTGAAGGCATTCACCTTCGAATTCCCCGCCGCGATGCGGGAAAGTGCCGCCTCCGCCACCGCCCGGGCGGTGAGCTGCCCGGCGCGGACCTGCGCGGCGATCTCCAGCGCCGTCAGCGGCGGCAGGTTCATGGCCGGACCGCTCATGGCCGAAAGACGGGGGCGGGTTCGGCCGCCACCGGCACCGGCACCGCCAGGGCCGGGGCGGCGATGCGCACCACCAGGGCGAGCGCGGCGGCGACCTTCGCCTGCCGCGCCGTATCCAGCGCCAGCCCCACCGCCGGCGCGGCCGCGGCGACATGGGCGGCGGGGTCGAATTTCTCGGCGTCCAGCATCCTCTCCTCCTCGGTCCCGTGCGGGCCATGCCGGAATCATACCAACGGGCCCGCGTATCGGCTCGCGGTGCAGGGCGGTGCCGCCGACTGCCTCCCGCCCATGGCGGGCCGCCGGTCCGCCTCAAGCCGGCCTGCCGGCATCCGGCCGGGCCCGCGCTCCCCTCTCGCATCCGTGATCCGCCTGGTTTCGACCCCGTCCTGCCCGCAGGCGTTGCACAGGCCGGGATCGATACCGGGATAATGGCATGGCGGTGAAACCAGGGACGGGGCCGAAGCGGGGCCCCAAGGCATCCACTCGTGCCAAGCCGGCCATGGCCCCGCCCGTCGCTCCCGTGCCGGAGGCCGCGCCGCTGCCGGTGCCCCCGGTACCGGCGCCCCCCGTGCCGGTGCCCATGGTGCCCCGCCTCTACCTGATAAACCCGCTGCTGGTCGGCGCGCTGCCGCAATGGGATGGGCTTTTCGCCCATATCGCGGCGCTCGGCTTCGACAGCGCCCTGCTGGCGCCGCCCTTCGCCCCGGGGGCCGAGGGCAGCCTGTTCCGCATCGCCGATCCGGACGCGCCCCACCCCATCCTGGAAGCGCCGGGCGACGCGGCGGAGGCGCTGCGGCTGCTGGCGGAGAAGGCCCGGGCCCAGGGCCTCGCCCTTTACCTGGACCTGGTGCTGGACCGGGTGGCGGCGGATGGGGTGCTGGCCCGCAGCCAGCCCGGCTGGGTCACCTCCCCGGCCGACCTGCCGGATCCGCGCCTGCCGCCGGACACCCAGGGCCTCGCCTGGCTGCGCTGGGAGGACGGGGTGGGCGAGGCGCTCTACGCCTGGTGGGAAGCGCGGCTGCGCCGCTATGTCGCGGCCGGCATCGCCGGCTTCCGCTGCCTCGGCCTCGGCCGCGTGCCCCCCGGCATCTGGCGCCGCCTGGCGGAGGCGCTGCCGGAGGCGCGCTTCCTCGGCTGGACCCCCGGCCTGCCGGCGGAGGCGGCGCCGGGCTTCGCCGAGGCCGGCTTCGCCGCGGTGTTCGACAGCGCCGGCTGGTGGGATTTCCGCCAGGGCTGGTATGCCGAGGAAGCGGCCCGCCTGGCCCCCATCGCCCCGGCCATCACCACGCTGGAGCCGCCCTTCGGCCCCCGCCTCGGCGGGCCGGACCTGGCGCCGGAGCTGGCGGAGCGTGCCGCCTCCCGGCAATTGCGGTTGGCCGCCGGCATCGGTGCCGGCATGCTGCTGCCCATGGGCTTCGAATTCGGCGCCCGCCGCCGGCTGGACCCGGTGCGGGACCGGCCGGAGGACTGGTCCCGGCTGGTGCAGCGCCCGGCCGATGGGCGGCAGGCGGAAATCCGCGCCGCCAACGCCATGCTGGCCGGCCGCCGCCTGGCGAAGGCGGAGCTGCGCCCGCTGGCCGGGCCGGAGGCGGGCACGGTGGCGCTGCTGCGCGCCGAGGCGCCGGCGGCCGAGGCGACCCTGCTGGTCGCCAATGCCGATCTGGCGCGGCCGCACGCGGTGGCGGCGGCGGCGCTGCTGCCGGCCCTGCCCGCCGCCAGCGCCCGCTTCCGCCCGCGCTGGCCGGAAGCTTCCGTGCCGCCGCTGGCGCCCGGGGCGGAGCTGGCCCTGCCGCCCGGCGCCGCGCTGCTCTTCCAGGCGGAGACGCTGCCGGCCATCCGGCGGGAGGCGCCGCCGCGCCGCCTGCCCGGGGAGAAGGACCCGGCGGTGGCCGCTGCCGCCGCGCCGCGCATCGGGCTGGAGGCGATCGCCCCTGCGGTCGAGGGCGGCCGCTTTCCGGTGAAGCGCTCGGTCGGGGAGGAGGTGGAGGTCACCTGCGACATCCTTTGCGACGGGCATGACCAGCTCGGCGCCGCGCTGCTCTGGCGGCCCTGCGACGCCAAGGAATGGCACCAGACCCGCATGCGCCCGCTGGGCAATGACCGCTGGGTGGCGCGCTTCCCGCTGGAGCGAATGGGGCTGCATGTCTTTGCGGTGGAAGCCTGGCGCGACGCCTTCGCCAGCTTCCGCGACGAGCTGCGCAAGAAGCACGAGGCCGGCGTCGCCACGGCGCTGGAGCTGGAGGAAGGTCGCCGCCTGGTCGCGGCGGCGGCGAAGCGCGAGGGGAAGGGCACCGGCGGCGCGCTGCGCGACCTGGCGGCGCTGATCGGCGCCGCGGCGCCGGAGGAGAAGATCCGGCTGCTGCTGGCAGAGGACACCGCCGCGCTGATGGCGGCGGCGGATGACCGCCCCTTCCGCACCCGCAGCGCCGAGATGCCGGTGGAGGCGGAGCGGCTCGGCGCCCGCTTCGCGAGCTGGTATGAATGCTTCCCGCGCAGCCAGAGCGGCAGCACGGAGCGCCACGGCACCTTCGACGACGTCATCCGCCGCCTGCCGCATATCCGGGCGATGGGCTTCGACGTGCTGTATTTCCCGCCCATCCACCCGATCGGCACCACCAACCGCAAGGGCCGCAACAACACGCTGACGCCCACGCCGGACGACCCCGGCAGCCCCTATGCCATCGGCAGCGCGGAGGGCGGGCATGACGCGGTGCACCCCGAGCTCGGCGGCATCGAGGGCTTCCGCCGGCTGCGCGCGGCGGCGGAGCGGCAGGGGCTGGAGATCGCGCTGGATTTCGCCATCCAGTGCAGCCCGGACCATCCCTGGCTGAAGCAGCACAAGGGCTGGTTCGACTGGCGCCCCGACGGCTCCATCAAATACGCCGAGAACCCGCCGAAGAGGTACCAGGACATCGTCAATGTCGATTTCTATGCCGAGGAGGCGGTGCCCGGCCTGTGGCTGGCGTTGCGCGACGTGGTACTGTTCTGGTGCGCGGAAGGCGTGCGGCTGTTCCGGGTGGACAACCCGCACACCAAGCCCTTCCCCTTCTGGGAATGGCTGATCGCCGAGGTGCGCGGCCGCCATCCGGATGCAGTCTTCCTGGCGGAGGCCTTCACCCGGCCGAAGATCATGTACCGGCTGGGCAAGATCGGCTTCAGCCAGTCCTACACCTACTTCACCTGGCGCAACGAGAAGCGCGAGATCACGGAGTATCTGGAGGAGCTGACCGACGGCCCGCCGCGCGACTTCTACCGGCCGCATTTCTTCGTCAACACGCCGGACATCAACCCGCCCTTCCTGCAGACCGGCGGGCGGCCGGCGCATCTCATCCGCCTCGCTTTGGCGACGACGCTCTCCGGCCTCTGGGGCATGCAGCAGGGTTTTGAACTTTGCGAGGCGACGCCGCTGCCGGGGCGGGAGGAGTACCTGAATTCGGACAAATACGAGATCCGCGCCCGGCCGGACCGCGCGCCGGGCGACATCGTGGACGAGATCGCGCGGCTGAATATCATCCGCCGGCAGAACCCGGCGCTGCAGAGCCATCTCGGCCTGCGGTTCCTGGAAGCCCGCAACCCGCAGGTCATCTTCTACCGCAAATCCATGCCCGACCGTTCCAACGTGATCCTCACCGCCGTCAGCCTCGACCCCTTCGCCGCGCAGGAGACGGAGATCGAGCTCCCGCTCTGGGAATGGGGGCTGCCGGACCATGCTGCGCTGGCGGCGGAGGATCTGTTCTCCGGCGAGCGCTTCACCTGGCACGGCAAGTGGCAGCGCCTGCGGCTGGAGCCGGCCTCGCCCTTCCGCCTCTGGCGCGTGCGGCCGGAGGGCGCCGTCTGATGGGCCTGCCGCGCAACCCGCACTGGTACCGCGACGCGGTGATCTACCAGTTGCACGTGAAGAGCTTCTTCGACGCCAATGACGACGGCATCGGCGATTTCCCCGGCCTGCTGCAGAAGCTGGACTACATCGCCGATCTCGGCGTCGATACGCTCTGGCTGCTGCCCTTCTACCCGAGCCCGCTGCGCGACGACGGCTACGACATCGCCGATTACCGCACGGTGAACCCGAGCTACGGCACCTTGCAGGATGCCCGCCGCTTCGTGCGGGAGGCGCATGCGCGCGGCCTGCGCGTCATCACCGAGCTGGTGGTGAACCACACCAGCGACCAGCATCCCTGGTTCCAGCGCGCCCGCACCGCCAAGCCGGGTTCCGTGCACCGCAACTACTACGTCTGGTCCGACGACGACCAGAAATACCCGGAAACCCGGATCATCTTCCTTGACACGGAGAAATCCAACTGGACCTGGGACCCGGTGGCCGGCGCCTATTTCTGGCACCGCTTCTACAGCCACCAGCCGGACCTCAACTTCGACAATCCGCGGGTGCTGACGGAAATCCTCAACGTCATGCGCTTCTGGCTGGATATCGGGGTGGACGGGCTGCGGCTCGACGCCGTGCCCTATCTGGTGGAGCGGGAGGGGACGAACAACGAGAACCTGGCCGAGACCCATGCCATCCTGAAGACCATCCGCGCCAAGCTGGACCAGGGCTTCCAGGACCGCATGCTGCTGGCCGAGGCCAATCAATGGCCGGAGGACACGCAGCAATATTTCGGCGAGGGCGATGAATGCCACATGGCCTTCCACTTCCCGCTGATGCCGCGGATGTACATGGCGATCGCGCAGGAGGACCGCTTCCCGGTCACCGACATCCTCCGCCAGACGCCGGACATCCCGGAGGGCTGCCAATGGGCCATCTTCCTCCGCAACCATGACGAGCTGACGCTCGAGATGGTGACGGACCGGGAGCGCGACTATCTCTGGACCACCTATGCCGCCGACAGGCGGGCGCGGCTCAACCTCGGCATCCGCCGCCGCCTGGCGCCGCTGCTGGAGCGCGACCGGCGGCGGATCGAGCTGATGAACGGGCTGCTGCTCTCCATGCCCGGCACGCCGGTCATCTACTACGGCGACGAGATCGGCATGGGCGACAACATCTTTCTCAGGGACCGCGACGGCGTGCGGACGCCGATGCAGTGGTCGCCCGACAGGAATGGCGGGTTCAGCAAGGCCGATCCCGCCGCGCTGGTGCTGCCGCCGCTGCAGGACGCGCTCTACGGCTTCCAGGCGGTGAATGTGGAAACCCAGGCGCGGGACCAGCACAGCCTGCTGAACTGGATGCGCCGGATGCTGAGCGTGCGCAAGCAGAGCCGCGCCTTCGGCCGCGGCGCCATGCGGCTGCTCTACCCGGCCAATCGCAAGGTGCTGGCCTATCTGCGGGAATATGAGGGCGACACCATCCTCTGCGTCTTCAACCTCTCCCGCGCCGCCCAGGCGGTGGAGCTGGACCTCTCGGCCTGCGCCGGCTGCGTGCCGGTGGAGATGCTGGGCGGCACCGCCTTCCCGCCGATCGGCCAGCTTTCCTACCTGCTGACCCTGCCGCCCTACGGCTTCTACTGGTTCACCCTGGCGACGCAGCAGGCCCTGCCCTCCTGGCATACCCCCTCGCCGGAGCCGCTGCCCGATCTCCGCACCCTGGTGCTGACGGCGGATGTGAAGGAGCTGCTGAGCGCCCAGGTGCGGCGGGAGCTGGAGAAGCAGGTGCTGCCGGAATACCTCGCCAAGCGCCGCTGGTTCGCGGCCAAGGGCGAGAAGCTGGAAGGGACGCATCTCACTGGCATCGCCGCGCTGCCGGAAGCGCATGGCGCCGTGGTGATGGCGGAGGTGGAGGTGGCGCTGCCCGGCCGCACCGAATCCTACGCCCTGCCGCTGGCCGGCATGGAGGACAAGGACGGCATCGGCCCGCTCTCGGCGCAGCTCGCCCTCTCCCGCCTGCGCCAGGGCCGCCGCGTCGGCTACCTGACGGATGCCTTCGCCGATCCGCGCCTGCCGCCCGCCGTGCTGGCGGCGCTGCGCGCCGAGACGGTGCTGCCCTGCGAGGCGGGCGAGATCCGCTTCCTGCCCACGCCGAAGCTGGCCGAGATCGAGCTGCCGGAAGGCGCCCAGATCCGCCGCCTCTCCGCCGAGCAGTCGAATTCCTCGCTGATCTATGGCGAGCAGATCGTCCTCAAGATCATCCGCAAGGTGAATCCCGGCATCCACCCGGAAGCCGAGGTGACGCGCTACCTGACCGCCGCCGGCTACGCCAATGCGCCGCCGCTGCTGGGGGAGGTGGTGCGGGTCTCGCCCGACGGCACGCCGAACCTGCTGATGATCCTGCAGGGCTTCGTCCGCAACCAGGGCGATGGCTGGGGCTGGACGCAGGATTGGCTGCACCGCACGGTGGACGAGGCGGCGCTGACCGACACGCCGCCGGAGGACCCCTGCGCCGGCTACCTGGCCTTCGCGACGGCGCTCGGCCAGCGCCTGGGCGAGCTGCATGCGGTGCTGGCGCGGCCGACCGCCGACCCGGATTTCGCGCCGGAACGGGCCGATGCGGCGGATCGTGCGCGCTGGGCGGAAGGCGCGCTCGCCCAGCTCGACCCGGCGCTGGACCTGCTGACCGGTCGGCTGGTGCTGCCGGATGACCTGGCGCAGGCGGTGCGCGGGCTGCTGGCGCGGCGGGAGGCGCTGCGGGATGTCGTGCGGAACCTGGCCGCCGCGGCGGAGGGCGCGCTGAAGACGCGGGTGCACGGCGATTTCCATCTCGGCCAGGTGCTGGTGGCGCAGGGCGATGCGGTGATCGTCGATTTCGAGGGCGAGCCGGCCAGGCCGCTGGCGGAGCGCCGCGCCAAGGGCAGCCCGCTGCGCGACGTGGCCGGGCTGCTGCGCAGCTTCGACTACGCGGCCTCCGTCGCGCTCGCCACGGAAGCCTCCGGCGCCGCCGCCGCGGCGCCCAGCGAGCGCCGCGCCGCGCTGCTGCAGCGCTGGCAGCAGGCGTCGGAGGATGCCTTCCTCATCGCCTACCGTGCGGTGGAGGCGGCCGCCGAGCAGCCCTGGGTGCCGGAGGCGGCGCGGCAGCCCCTGCTCGATCTCTTCCTGCTGGAAAAGGCGGCCTATGAGCTGCGCTACGAGGCGGCGAATCGGCCCGACTGGGTCGGCGTGCCGCTGCGCGGCCTGGCTGCCATTGCGGAAAGGCTGGTGCCATGAACCCGGCAATCGAGGCCCTGATCGCGGGCCGCCATGGCGATCCCTTCGCCCTGCTCGGCCCGCATGGCGATCTGCTGCGCTGCTTCCTGCCCGGCGCCCGCGCCGTCACCGCCCTGGCGCGGGAGGATGGGGCGGAGCTGGCGCGGCTGGAGCGGGTGCATCCCGCCGGGCTGTTCGAGGGGCGGTTCCCCCGCCCGACCCCCTACCGCCTGCGCATCGAATGGCCGGCGGCGGTGGAGGAGGTGGAGGACCCCTACGGCTTCGGCCTGCTGCTCGGCCCGCTGGACCTGCATCTGTTCGGCGAAGGGCGGCATTTCGGCCTCGGCCGCGTCTTCGGTGCCCAGCCGATGACCGTGGAGGGCGTCCCCGGCGTGCGCTTCGCCCTCTGGGCACCGAATGCGCAGCGCGTCTCCGTGGTCGGCGAATTCAATGGCTGGGACGGCCGCCGCCACCCGATGCGCAAGCGGCAGGAGGCGGGGGTGTGGGAGATCTTCCTCCCCCGCCTCGCCCCCGGCGCGCTCTACAAATATGAGCTGCTGGGCCCGGATGGCGCGATGCTGCCGCTGAAGGCCGACCCCTGCGCCCTGGCGACCGAGGCGCCACCCGCCACCGCCTCCCGGGTCTTCGACCTCGACCGGCTGGACTGGAGCGATGGCGAATGGATGCGCGGCCGCGCCGCGCGCCAGGCGCCGCATGCGCCGATCTCGATCTACGAGGTCCATGCCGGCTCCTGGTGGCGCGATGCCGGGGGCGCGGCGCCGGACTGGGACGGGCTGGCGGACCGCCTCATCCCCTATGCCAAGGGCATGGGCTTCACCCACCTCGAATTCCTGCCCATCACGGAACATCCCTTCGGCGGCTCCTGGGGCTATCAGCCGCTCTCCATGTTCGCGCCCAGCGCCCGCTTCGGCTCGCCCGCCGGCTTCGCCCGCTTCGTCGATCGCGCCCATGCGGAAGGGCTCGGCGTGATCCTCGACTGGGTGCCGGCGCATTTCCCGACCGATGCGCACGGCCTCTACCGCTTCGACGGCACGCCCCTCTACGAGCATGCCGATCCGCGCGAGGGCTTCCACCAGGACTGGAACACCGCGATCTACAATCTCGGCCGGCATGAGGTGCGCGGCTTCCTGCTGGCCAGCGCGGCGCATTGGCTGGGCGATTTCCATGTGGACGGGCTGCGCGTCGATGCCGTCGCCTCCATGCTCTACCGCGACTATTCGCGGCAGCCGGGCGAGTGGGTGCCGAACCGCTATGGCGGGCGGGAGAATCTGGAAGCGGTGGATTTCCTCCGCGAGCTGAACGCGATGGTGACGGAGACCTTCCCCGGCGCCATGGTCATCGCCGAGGAAAGCACCGCCTGGCCCGGCGTCAGCAAGCCCACCAGCGAGGGCGGCCTCGGCTTCTCCTACAAATGGAACATGGGCTGGATGCACGACACGCTCCACTACATGGAGCTGGAGCCGATCCACCGGCAGTACCACCACGACGCCATGACCTTCGGCCTGGTCTATGCCTGGAGCGAGCGCTTCATCCTGCCGCTCAGCCATGACGAGGTGGTCTATGGCAAGCGCTCGCTGCTCTCGAAGATGCCGGGCGACGACTGGCAGAAATTCGCCAATCTCCGCGCCTATCTCGGCTTCATGTGGGCGCATCCGGGCAAGAAGCTGCTCTTCATGGGCGGCGAGATCGGCCAGTGGACGGAGTGGAACCACGATGCCGCGGTGGCCTGGCCGCTGCTGGACGCCGCGCCGCATCGCGGGCTGCAGCGCCTGGTGCGGGATCTGAACGCCGCGCTGGCCGCCCTGCCGGCGCTGCACGCGCTGGATGACAGCCCGGAGGGGTTCCGCTGGGTGGCGGGCGATGCCAGGGCGGAGAGCATCTTCGCCTGGCTGCGCTTCGGCCAGGCGGGGGATGCGCCGGTGCTCGTCCTCAGCAACCTCACCCCGGTGCCGCGGCAGGGCTGGCGCGTCGGCGTGCCGCGCGGCGGGGCGTGGCGGGAGGTGGTGAACACCGATGCCGACTCCTACGGTGGAACCAATCTCGGCAATGGCGGTTTGTTGCAGGCGGAAGCGGTGGCCAGCCAGGGCTTCGGCCAGTCCCTGTCGCTGATCCTGCCGCCGCTCGCGACGCTGATTCTCACGCCGCAGGAATAGCATGGCCCTCATCCCCTCCCGCCTGGCGCCGGGGCGCCCAGACCCGCTCGGCGCCCATTGGGATGGGCTCGGGGTGAATTTCGCCGTCTTCTCCGCCCATGCGGAGCGGATCGAGCTCTGCCTCTTCGATGCGGCGGGGCGGAAGGAAATCGCCCGCCTGCCGCTGCCGGAATGCACCGATGAGGTGTGGCACGGCTATCTGCCGGAAGCCCGGCCGGGGCTGATCTATGGCTACCGCGCCCATGGCCCTTACGAGCCGCGCCGCGGCCACCGCTTCAACCCGCACAAGCTGCTGCTGGACCCCTATGCGAAGCAGCTCGCCGGGGAGGTGCGATGGTCCGACGTGCTGTTCGGCTACCGTGTCGGCGGCGCCCGCGCCGACCTCTCCTTCGACCGGCGGGACAGCGCGCCGGCCATGCCGAAGGCGGTGGTGGTGGATGACAGCTTCGCCTGGGGCGATGACCGCCCGCCCGGCATCCCCTGGGACCGCACGGTGATCTACGAGGCGCATGTCCGCGGCCTGACCATGCAGCGCGACGAGATCGTGCCGCGCGAGCGCGGCACCTTCGCCGCCCTGGCCGATCCGCGGCTGATCGAGCACCTGCTCCGCCTCGGCGTCACCGCCATCGAGCTGCTGCCGATCCAGGCCTTCCTGCAGGACCGCTTCCTGGTCACCAAGGGGCTGAAGAATTACTGGGGCTACTCGACGCTCGGCTTCTTCGCGCCGGAGCCGCGCTACCTGATCGAGCCCTGGATGCGGAACGAGCTGAAGGTGGCGGTGCGCCGGCTGCATGCGGCGGGCATCGAGATCATCCTCGACGTGGTCTACAACCACACCTGCGAGGGCAGCGAGATGGGCCCCACCCTCTCCTGGCGCGGCTTCGACAACGCCTCCTACTACCGCCTGATGCCGGGGGAGGAGCGCTACCTCATCAACGACACCGGCACCGGCAACACGCTGAACATCAGCCATCCCCGCGTGCTGCAGATGGTGATGGACAGCCTGCGCTACTGGGTCACGGAATACCATGTGGACGGGTTCCGCTTCGATCTCGGCAGCATCCTGGGGCGGGAGGCGACGGGCTTCGACCCCGGCAACGGGTTCTTCGACGCGGTGCGGCAGGATCCGGTGCTGTCGCGGGTGAAGCTCATCAGCGAGCCCTGGGATATCGGCCCGGGCGGCTACCAGCTCGGCAACCATCCGCCGGGCTTCGCCGAATGGAACGACAAGTACCGCGACGCCATCCGCCGCTTCTGGAAGGGCGATGCCGGGATGCGGGCGGAGCTGGCCGCGCGGCTCACCGGCTCGGCCGAGCTGTTCGACCGGCGCCGGCGCCGGCCCTGGGCCAGCGTGAACTACATCGCCAGCCATGACGGCTACACGCTGCACGACCTGACCGCCTATGAGCAGCGCCACAACGAGGCGAATGGCGAGGACAATCGCGACGGCCATTCCGACAACCATAGCTGCAATTGGGGCGTGGAGGGGGAGGCCGACGACCCGGCCATTCGCGATATCCGCCTGGGCGTGATGCGGGCCATGCTGGCGACGCTCTTCGCCTCCGCCGGCACGCCCATGCTGCAGGCAGGGGATGAGGCGCTGCGGACGCAGCAGGGCAACAACAACGCCTATTGCCAGGACAACGCCATAAGCTGGTTCGACTGGGAAAGGGCGGCGACGCCGGAGGCGGAGGGGCTGCAGCGCTTCGTCGCCCGGCTGGCGGCGCTGCGCCGGCGCCTGCCGCCGCTGCGGCCTTCCGTCTTCCTGCATGGCGGGGAGGAGGTGGCGGACGGGCTGCGCGACATCGCCTGGTTCGACCAGCACGGCCAGGCGATGACGCCGGAAGCCTGGGGGGAGCCGGAGGCGCGGACCCTGGCGCTGCGCCGGGCGGTGGCGACGCCGGACGGGGCGGTGGATATCAGCCTGCTGTTGTTGAACGCCGACAGCGCAGCGCAGGAATTCGTCCTGCCGGAACCGCCCTATGAGTGGCGGAAGGAAGTGGACAGCGCGGAGCCGGAGGCGGAGGTGGCGGCGGTGGAGGGGCCGGTGACGGTCGCCGGGCGGAGCGTGGTGCTGCTGGCGGCAAGGCTGGAGGCGGGGGGCGACGAACCTCTTGCCTATGCCGCTCCGCGCGCCCGCAGCATGAAGAACCCGTCCATCCCGCCGCGTTCCGCCCACATATCCGGCCGGGTGCGCAGCGCGCCGGCCGGGGTGATCGCCGCCGCCAGCCCCGGCACCTCTTCCGGCCGCGCCGCCTCCAGCGCCAGCCCCAGCCCGGACAGCTCCGCCAGATGCGCCTCGCCTTCCTCCGCCTGCAGGGAGCAGGTGGCGAAGACCAGCCGCCCGCCCGGCGCCAGCCGCTTCGCCGCCGCCGCCAGCAGGCCGCGCTGCAGCTCCGCCATGGCCGGCACGTCCCTGGGGCGCTTGAGCCAGGGCACATCCGGATGGCGGCGGATGGTGCCCGTCGCGGTGCAGGGCGCATCCAGCAGCACCGCGTCGAATTGCGCCCCGCCGGCATCCCAGGCGGCGGCATCCGCCTCCACCACCTCGGCCGGCAGCTTCAGCCGGGCGAGGTTCTCCCGCAGCCGGGCCGCCCGCTTCGGGTCACGTTCCACCGCCACCACCGCGGCCCCGGCGGCGGCGAGCTGCGCCGTCTTCCCCCCCGGCGCGGCGCAGAGATCCAGCACCTTCTCCCCCGGCCGCACCGAAAGCAGCCAGGCCGGCAGGGCGGCGGCGGCGTCCTGCACCCACCAATCGCCCTCGGCGAAGCCCGCCAGCTCCGTCACCCTGGTGCCGGGCGGGTAGCGCCAGCTTCCGCCGGGCAGCGCCTCGCCCCCTTCCGGCGCTGCCGCCCCCGGCTTCAGGCTGAGATCGAGCGGCGCCTCATGCCCATGCGCCGCGGCAATGGCCCGCACCGCCGGTCCGTGCGCCGCATGCCAGGCCGCCCAGAGCCAGGGCGGCGTGTCCAGCCTTTCCGCCTCCAGCCCCTCCAGCGCCGCCGGGCCGGCCGCGGCCACCTTCCGCAGCACCGCATTCACCAGCCCGGCGAAGGGCTGCGGCACCAGATCGACGGCGCTCGCCACCGCGGCATGGGGCGGCGTCGCCAGCAGCAGCAGCTCCGCCGCGCCGATGCGCAGCGCGTTGCGCACCGGCGGCGGCGGCTCCCGCCGCAGGAAAGGTTCCAGCACCGCATCCAGCGACCCTGCCCGGCGCAGCACCGCGGCGGCGATCCGGTGCCCCGCCGCCTTGTCCCGCGGTGAAAGCGCGGCGCCCGGCCGCTTCTCCCCCTTCTGCCGCACCTGGTGCGGCTTGCCGTCGGTGGGCAGCGCGTCCAGCGCCTCCTCCAGCGGGCGGTGGCGGAGGAGGACGGCGTCCAGCAGGGCGGCGGCAGCGCGGCGGGCAGGGGAGGGGGACATGGAAGCGCGGTTTATGGTCCCCTGCCGCCGGCCATGCTAGAGCATCCGACGTCCAGACGCTTTCCCCGGAAATGCTCCATCCCCTCGCCGGCGACGCGGATCGGCGCCTGCCGCAAGGCCGCGCCGCGGCGATCGGCCCCAGGGTCATTCCGGGTCACATGGGTTCAGCGAAGATGCGCCAGCCGGTTGACCGCAAAGCAGACTCACGCCGTCCGGCCATGCCGCCCTCCGGCGATCCGCGCTGACCCCGCCCGCCATGCACGCCCCGCCCGCGCCCGACCGGTCCCTCGGCCTGCTGCCCGAGCCCCTGCAGCAGCGCCCGGCCCTGGCGCTGGTGCTGCTCTGCCTGCTGCTCTGGCTGCCCGGCTTCTTCGCTTTGCCGCCGACCGACCGGGACGAGGCCCGCTTCGCCCAGGCCAGCCGGCAGATGGTGGAAAGCGGCGACTATGTCCGCATCCGCTTCGGGCAGGAGGACCGCAACAAGAAACCCGCCGGCATCCATTGGGCCCAGGCCGCCAGCGTCCACGCCGTGGAGGCGCTGCATCTCGGCACCAGGCGGGACATCTGGGTGTACCGCCTGCCCTCCTTCCTCGGCGCGCTGGCCGCCGTGCTGGCCACCTGGCATTGGGGCCGGGGCATCGTCGGGCGGCGGGCGGCCTTTCTCGGCGCCGCCATGCTGGCGTCCTGCCTCGTGCTGGTGGCGGAGGCGCGGATCGCCAAGACGGATGCCGCGCTGCTCGGCACCACCGCCGCCGCCATGGGGCTGTTCGCCCAGGCCTATCTGCGCCCGGGCCGCTTCACCGCGGCGCAGGCGGCGGCGTTCTGGCTGCTGCTCGGGCTCGGGGTGCTGCTGAAGGGGCCGATCGGGCCGATGGTGGCGCTGCTCGCTGGCATCACCCTGGCCGTCGCCGACCGGGGCGCGCCCTGGTTCCGGGCGCTGCGGCCGCTCTGGGGCCTGCCGCTGATGGTGGCCGCCGCCGCGCCCTGGTTCATCGCCATCGGGATCGCCACCGAAGGCCGCTTCTTCGCCGAGGCGGTGGGCGGCGACATGCTTTCCAAGGTCGGCTCCGGCGAGGAGAAGCACTGGGGGCCGCCGGGCTTCTACCTCCTCACCTTCGGCATCGCCGCCTTTCCCGCCGCCTGGATCGTGCTGGCCGCCCTGCCCACCGCCTGGCGGGAACGGCACAGCCCGCCCATCCGCTTCCTCCTCGCCTGGATCGTGCCGAGCTGGCTGGTCTTCGAGGCGGTGCAGACCAAGCTGCCGCACTACACCATGCCGATGTTCCCGGCGCTGATGCTGCTGGGCGCCGCCTGGGCCATGGACCCGCTGCGCCGCCCGCCGCCGCGCTGGCTGCAATTCCTCGGGCTGCTCGCCCTGCTCGGCGTCGCGGGCGGGCTGGCGCTCGGCGCCCTGGCGGCGCCCTTCTGGCTGAACCGCATCCTGCTGCCGGCGGCGGTGCTGGCGGTGCCGCTGGCCGCGGTGCTCGGCTTCGTGCTGTGGCGGGTGGCGCGGCGCGGCGAATGGGGCCGCGCGGCGCTGGCCGGGGTGCTGCTGGCCATTCCGCTCTACGCCGCGGTGCTGGAAGGCGTGGTGCCGCGCCTGACGCCGCTCTGGATCGCGCCGCGTCTCGCCGCGCTGCTGGAGGAGCGGGCGCCGGGGCTGGCGCCCGGCCAATTCGGCATCACCGGCTATTCCGAGCCCTCCGTACTGTTCATGACCAGCGGCGAGACCCGGATGCTGCGCACCGGCGGCGATGCCGCCCGCTTCCTGGCCGCCGCGCCCGGAAGGGTGGTGGCGGTGGGGGACCGGGCGGAGACGGATTTCCGCAAGGAAGCGGCGGGGCTGGCCCTGGCGCCGGAGGAGGTTGGGACGGTGACGGGCTTCAACTACACCCGCGGCCGCTGGGTCACGCTGCTGCTCTACCGGGTGCGGCATGGTTGAGTGGGCGGCGGACCTCGTCGCCAGCGGCGGCCTCGCCGGCGTCTTCCTGCTGATGGTGGCGGAGAATTTGTTCCCGCCCTTGCCCTCCGAGGTGGTGATGCCGCTGGCCGGCTTCGCCGCGGCCGAGGGGCGGCTTTCCCTGCCCGGGGTGATCCTGGCCGGCATCTCCGGCTCCGTCGTCGGCAATGCGCTGTGGTTCGAGGCGGCGCGGGCCTATGGCGCAGCGCGGATGCGGCGCATCGCCCGTCGCTTCGGCCGCCATGTCGGGCTGGGGCCGGAGACGATCGGCCGCGCCGAGGCGGCACTGCGCCGCAACGGGCCGGCGGCGGTGTTCCTGGCGCGGATGATGCCGGGGCTGCGCACCGGCATCTCCATCCCGGCGGGGCTGGTGGAGCTGCCGCGGCCGGTCTTCTACATCTGGACGGCGCTGGGCACGACGGTGTGGACGGGCGGGTTGGCGCTGGCCGGCTATGCGCTGGGCGAGCATGTCCAGGGCTGGGCCGGGCCGGTCGGAGCGGCGGTGATGCTGGCGGTGCTCGCCATGCTCGGGTGGAAGGCGTGGCGGCTGCGGCGGGCCGCCTAGAGCGTGATCGGTTGAGGTCGAATCGACCGAAACCGTGAATCACGCGACCGAACAATGAGCTAGAGCAGATCGCCGGAGGGCGGCATCGCCCGGAGGCGTGAATCTGCTCTAGTGTCCCGATTCCGAAATCCGTAGGACGTCGGGATCGGGCCACTAGCTTTTGTTTTCAGTGGCCTGCTTGTCCGCTGCGTTCGCTGGACATCCAGCGAACTTCGCGGGCAGGACACTGGAGCAATCCGATCAGATGGGATCATCTGATCGGAGGCTGCTCCAGGCGGCCCGGCAAACTGAAGGGTTCCAAGGGCCCTTCGGCCCTTGGCGGGTTGGGGTTCGGGGAAGGGCAGAGCCCTTCCCCGACACGGAACGGGGCCTCATGCCGACCGAGATCGAACGCAAATTCCTCGTCACCGGCGATGCCTGGCGCGCCGAGGCCATCGGCCCCGGCCTGCTGCTCCGCCAGGGCTATCTGCATGCCGGGTCGCCGGTGGTGCGCATCCGCCAGGCCGGCGATGCCGCCTTCCTCACCATCAAGGGCCCCGGCCTGCTCGCCCGCGCCGAATTCGAATACCCCATCCCGCCCGAGGACGCCGCGGCGATGCTCGCCTCGCTCTGCCCGCCGCCCATCATCGAGAAGACCCGCACCCGCCTGCGCGCGGGCTGGGAGGTGGATGTCTTCGCCGGCCATCTTTCCGGGCTGGTGCTGGCGGAGATCGAGCTGGCCGATCCCGACCAGCCCTTCCCCCGCCCGCTTTGGCTGGGGCGGGAGGTGACGGACGACCCGCGCTACCAGAACGCCGCCCTGGCCCGCGCCGCCGGCCCGCCGGCTACCGGATCGCCACCGGGTTGATCATCGCCTGCACCGCGCCCTTCAGCAGCGGCTGGCCCAGCACGAAGAGGAATTCCGTCGCCTGGTCGCGCGCCAGGGCCCGCGTATCCATCACCTCCAGGATATGCACGCCGTTCTTCGCCAGCAGGGTCTGGTGCCCCTCCCACACCCGGTTGGGGTTCTGGAAGGGCACCGCCTCCACCCCCCAGGTATCGGCGCCCACTGCCACCACGCCGAGCCCCACCAGGAACTCCGCCGCGCCATTGTCGATGCCCGGCTCGCCCTTGCCGAAGCGGGCAGGGTCGCGCTCCAGCAGCTCCACCCAGCCGGTATGGATCAGGATGACGTCGCCCTGGCGCACCGTCACGCCCTGGTCCCGCATCGCCGCGCGGAGGTCGTCGGCGGTGATGACCTCGCCCTCCTCCAGCATCGGCTTGCCGCGGGCGCGCGCCATGTCCACCAGCACGCCGCGCGTCACCATGGGCGGGATGCCCTCGATGCCGAGCCGGGTGACGCCGGTGGTGCGGACGAAATCCTGCGCCCGGTTGCCGTTGTAGAAGACGTTGTCGATGCCGAGATGGGCGAAGCTGTCGAGCTGGCTGCCGACGCCGAGCCAGCCGGTGAACATGTCATCCACATAGGACATGCGGTTCTCGGAGGGCACGGTGGCGCCGCCATGCTGGTCCGGCATCAGGACGGTGACGGCGGCGTTGCGCGGCGGGAAGGCCGGCGTCTCCCGCCCCACCGGCACGCCGAGGCGATAGACCTGGCCACGGGTGACGAGGCGGACGGCCTCCAGCACCTTCTGCGGGGTCAGCAGGTTCATGGCGCCGAGCTGGTCATCCGCGCCGTAGCGCGAGGGGTACCAATTCGCCGGCGGCTGGGCCTGTGCGGCGGCGGGCCCGGCCATGGCAAGCCAAGGCGCGGCGAGCAGCGCAGCGAAGGCCGCGCGGCGGATCCATGACATGATTCCCTCCCCGATTCTTGGTCTGGGTGGCGGAAGGATACCGGGGCGGCCGGGCCGCGGGTGAATGACAATTCGCGAGGGGGGGGCGGCTGACGGGCTTTTCGCCCCGGCCCGGCTGGCTGCGCCGCGCCGTTGCGTTACGGCGCAGCACTATTTTTACCCTCCCCGCCCAGGATGGCGCGGTGCGGCAACGGCGTGGCGCCGGTGCCGGTCACGGGTTGCGGAGGAACGGGATGTTCCGGCCTCACATGGTGGTGGCCGTCCTGGTGCTGGCCGGCGGAGGACCGGTGGCGGCCGGCGAACTGGCGAATTGCTATGTCGGGCGCCTCCCCTGCGGCACGCCGGCGCAGATGGCGGAGACGATCCGCCGCTGCCTCGGCACCCCAGCCCTGTGCGGCGAGGCAGCGGCGGCAAGGATGGCACCGGGGGCGGCAGCGCCGCCGGTGGCGGCGGCGGGTGCGGTGGCGGGGGCGGCAGCGCCGGCGGTGGTGGTGGTGGGTGCGGTGGCGGGGGCGGCAGCGCCGCGCTCCCTTGCGGCGGCCGCCGCGCCACGGGCCGGCGGCACGGGATGGCCGGCGGAGCCCTCCGTCACGGCGATCGGGCGGGTGGAACGGGCCCTGCCCCTGCCGGAGGAGCTGGCCGCGCTGCGCGATGCCGTGCCGGCGAACCCGGCGGCGATCATGCACCGCCTTGGCCTCCGCGCCTCTGCGGCGCCGGCGGTGGATTTCCGCGGGCGGGTCCCGACCGTCGAGGAGCTGGTCCTGGCCCTTCTGCCATGAGCCACCGCCATCTCCCTGGCCTGCTCTGCCTGCTCGCGCTGCTCGCCGGCTGCCGGGCGGCGGGCCCGCCGGCCGCGCCGGCGGCCATCCCGGTGCAGGCGGCGCCCGTCCTCATGCCCGCCCGGGTCCCGGCCGAGCGGCGGATCCTGCTGACGATCCATTTCCAACGGGACAGCTACGAGATCGACGACGCCTCGATGCGCCTCGTCGCCAACCTGGCTGCCGCGCTGGCGGATGAGCGGCTGCGCGGCGCCGGCTTCGAGGTGAATGGCCATACCGATGTCTCGGGGCGGCTGGCGCGCAACCTCTCGCTTTCCTTCCTGCGGGCGAATGCCGTCGTCGAGCAACTCCATGCCCGCGGCGTGCGCCACGCCACCATCCGTGCCCAGGGCTTCGGCCCGCTGCAATTGCTCACCCCGTCCGAGCCGGCGAACCCCGGCAACCGCCGGGTCGAGATCATCGCCCTCAGCCGCTGAGGCAACCGTCCCGGGCGAGGGCCGTGACGTCCCGGTGCCCTGCCGCATGCGCCCGGCGGCCGTGAGGAGGCCGGCCGGCGCGATCGCAGGCAAAGGCATGTTCCGACCGGAAGCGGCGCCGATCATGCGCCACCAGCGGCAACCGGGGCCGCCGGCGCGGGACGCGTTCGTCCCTACCGAGGTGCGCGCGATGCTCGCGTCATTCGCGCCAGGCGATCGCGCTCAGAGCGGGATCGGTTGGCGCCGCTCACCCGTTCCGCTCTGGCTGACTGTCCGGTCGCGTGATTCACGGTTTCGGTCGATTCAGCCTTCGACCGATCCCGCTCTAGAAATGTAACGTCCGGAGCATGTTGTCTCCGATCTGACGGATCACGTCGTGATCCGTCAGATCGGAGGCTGCTCCAGTGTCCCGATTCGGAGCCCTGCGGACGTCGTTCTCGGGCCACTAGCTATCGTTTTTAGTGGCTGCTTGTCCGCTGCGTTCGCTGGAATCCAGCGAACTTCGCGGGGCAGGCCACTAGAGCGTGATCGGTTGAGGTCGCATCGACCGAAACCGTGAATCACGCGACCGAACAATGAGCCAGAGCGAGGCGGGTGAGTGCAGCTCAACCGATCCCGCTCTAGCGGAGAGTGGAAACGATGCCCTGCGTATAGGTCACGCTCAGCGGGGCGGCCACCATCGGCGCTGCGGCAACCACGGGGGCCGACACGACGCCTGGGGCTGGCACCACGACCGGCGCCGCGGCGACCATCGGCGCTCCCGCCATCATCGGCACCGTGGTGACCAACGGTGCCGCAGCCACCACCGGACTGGCCGTCACGACCGGCGCCGCAGCCACCACCGGCGTGGCAATGAATGGCGTCACCGCGTAGGCCGACGCCGCCACGACAGGTGTCGCCCAGACCGGCGTCGCCACCGCAACCGGCGTCACCGTGGCCACCGGCGCGCAGGCGCCGGTCAGCAGCAGCGCCGAAACGGCGCCAGCCGTGATGCTCCTCGTCGTATAGGAAGCATGGCGATCGGGCAGGGCGGGGACGACATTCATGGCAGCCTCCAGGCACGGGGGGTCTCCGTCCTGGAGGGGAAAGCCGGCGCAGCGTGACAGGGAGAGGTCGCTGAGAGGTTAAGCGGCCGCCACCGGGACGGCGCGGTGCCGCAGGCCCGGTGGGGTGCGGGAAAGCGCCCCCGCCCCGCTCACCCCATGGCCGCCACTGTCCGCCAGGGCGGCGGCGGCGCCCGGCGCCGCTCCGCCCGCAGCGCCACCCCGCCCAGCACCGCGATTCCGGTGCCGATCAGCACCGGGTCCAGCCACCCCGCCTGGGCCGGCCAGAGGCGCAGCGCCACCGTCGCGCCATGCGCCAGGAACAGCCCGACGCAGAACACGCCGAGGCTGTGCCGGCCGATCGCGGCCAGCCATTGCAAGGGGGCGAGGCGCATCCACCCTGCCTCCCGCGGCACCAGCGCCGCCACCAGCCAGGCCAGCGCCAGGGCATGCAGCAGCCGGGCCGGCGCCAGCACCTCCTTGTGCTGCAGCGCCGCCGCCGCCAGGGCGGGGCCGGGCAGCAGCCCATGCTCCACCAGCCGCGCCAGCAGGCCCAGCGCCACCACCGCCGCCGCCGCCAGGGTCAGCCCCCGGTGCCGCGGCAGCCCGCCGCGCAGCAGCGCCAGCCGCCCGGCATAGGCGCCGATGAGGAAGATGAGCTGCCAGGCCAGCGGATCGAATTCCAGGTCCCGCCCGCCCAGCCCCGGCAGCGCCACCCAGCCGAGCTGCACCGCGCCCCAGGCGGCGAGGCTCGGCAGCAGCGCCCAGGCGCCGCAGCGCCCGGCCAGCGCCAGGAAGCCCGGCAGCAGCAGCATGCACCAGACGAAGACCGGCAATATGCCCATGAATTCCGGCTGGTAGAGCATGGTCGCGGCGGCCGGCAGGGCGAGCCAGGGCGCCTCCGCCAGCCAGCACCAGCCGAAGCCCATGACATCGCCGCGCAGCGCCGGCACCAGCCCCAGGGCGAAGACCATGGCGGCGAAGCCGGCGAAGACCAGCAGATGCGTGCCGTAGAGCCGGAGCGTCCGGCTTCGCAGATCCGCCCGCGCCATCGCCGCCCCGTCCCGCGCCGCCTTCAGGGTGAAGACGGAGCCGAGGGTGAGGCCGGAGAGCAGGACGAATTGCTCGGAACTGTCGGAGAGGCCCCAGCTCGCATGGATGGCCCAGGCGAAGGCGCTGCCCGCGACATGCGAGATGAAGATGGAAAGCTGCATCCAGCCGCGGACCACGTCCAGCCGCAGATCGCGCGGCGGGCGGGCGAGACTGCGCCCGGCGGTGCCGGCCGTGGCCTCGGGCCGGGCGGAGGGGAAGGCGCTCATGCCGCCGCCGCCTTGCCCGGCCGCAGCAGCCGGCGGGCCAGCGCGAGCAGCTCCTCCCGTCGCACCGCGGCGATGAAGAGGCCCATGACGAAGGTGAAGCAGGCTTCCTTGAACAGCACCCCGCCATCGCCATAGGGGTCGATGCCCAGCGGGCTGACGGTGTGGAAGAAGATGGCGCCGGCCATGATGCCGGCGGCGAAGATCCCGCCGAAGGCCTGGGTGCGGGGGATCAGCACCAGCACCGCGGCGGCGATCTCCATGCCGGCGACGAAGAGGCGGAAGGGCTTCTCGCCGCCCGGCGTACCGAGCCAGTTGGAAAGGATGGTGAAGAGATAGACCGAGCCTTCATTGCCGGTCAGCTTGTACTGCTCGTACCAGAGCAGCTCATAGGCGATCCAGATCGCCGCCGGCCAGCACAGCAGCCTGAGAATGCGCCTGGTGTCCATCGCCCGCCTGCTCCTTCCGAGGATGCAGGGGCTTCGCCGGCTGGGGCGCGGGAGTTACGTGGCGGCGGCACGGGGCGAGGAGGAGGGGCGCTTGCGCGGCGGCCATTCGCCGCCGCGGCGCGACCGCCGGGCCACGATTCGCGCAGCCCGCGGCACGGTCGCCCGCCCGCGGCTTCGGCGCGGCTCATGCCGGAGACGCCCGGGCCCCTGGCGACGATGCTCAGGCTGCGAGGTCGCCGGCGCCAGGCTGGCCGCACCAAGCTGGCCGCACCTGGATCGGCCCGGCGCGGTCGGGCCGGTACGGGTCCAGTGTCCTGCCCGCTGCGTTCGCTGGAAATCCACCGAACTTCACGGGCAGGGCACTGGAGCGGGATCGGTTGAGCTACGCTCACCCGCCCCGCTCTAGCTCATTGTTCGCTCGCGTGATTCACGGTTTCGGTCGATTCGACCTCAACCGATCACGCTCTAGGCCGCCAGCCGATAGCTTCCGCTCGTCGTCAGCAGGAGCTGCGGACGGCTTGGTTCGGCCTCGATCTTCTGCCGCAGCCGGTAGATATGCGTCTCCAAGGTGTGGGTGGCGACGGCGCTGTGGTAGCCCCACACCTCGTTCAGCAGGACCTCCCGCGACACGGGCTGGCCCGCCGCGCGGTAGAGGAATTTCAGGATGTTGCTCTCCTTGGCCGTCAGCCGGATCTTGCGGTTCCGGCCCGTCTCCAGCAGCAGCCGCGCAGCCGGGCGGAAGATGTAAGGTCCAACGGTGAAGACCGCGTCCTCCGAATTGTCGAACACCCGCAGCTGGGCGCGGACGCGGGCAAGCAGCTCGTGCAGGCGGAAGGGCTTGGCGACATAGTCATTGGCCCCTGCGTCGAGGCCGTTGATCACATCCCGCTCCTCGCCATGCCCGGTCAGCATGATGACGGGCATCTTCATGCCGTCCCGCCGGAGCTTGGCGCAGAAGGTGCGGCCGTCGCCGTCCGGCAGGCCGACATCCAGCAGGATGGCATCGTAACGGGCATTGGCCTGCCCCAGCATCTGTTCGGCCGCGGCGGCGCTACCCGCCTCCTCGGCGGCGAACTCGCCGGTCTGGCTGATATGTTCCGCGAGGGTGGCGCGGAGGTCCGCATCGTCTTCAACGATGAGAATGGGGCGGGTGGACATGGGGGCCAGGAACCTCATGAATTAAAGCAATGCGCAATTTATGAGAAAAATGCGCGTTAATGCGGCGTACATAAACCAAAGCGGCCGCCACGTCTGCCGGAATTCTACCGTAAAAGCCCATCGTCACGTAACTGTGTCGAAATACCCGGCTGCCTTGTCGCCTCGTGAGGGGCGTTGAACAAAGGCGCCGAAGCCGCCCCGGGGCCTGGGGGTTCGCCGGCTTCAGGGGCGGGCCCTGGCGAGGATCGGGTGGCTCGACCCAGCCTTGCCCGGCATGCAGGGCCGGGCCGGGGATCGACCGGTCGTCCGCGGCGTTTCGCCTGTCCCAGCCAAGGAGGAGAAGCCACATGGACGGCAAGGATCTGGCGCGCAATCTGGGCCAGCGGATCGAGGGCAAGGCCACGCGGGAGAGCCTCGCCGCGCTGCACCGGCAGCAGCAGGCGGTGCCGCCCGGCACGGCGCTGGATTGCCGCAAGGTGCCGCAGGGGCAGGTGCCCGATCTCTGGAAGGACAGTGCGGCGATGGAGGCCGCGCCGCAGCCGCGCCGGTAGCCGGCGCAAGCGCCTCGACCGCTGCCTAACGCCCCGTTGGGGAAGACGATGCCCGTTTCATGGGGCGAGATGGATGGCCGGCCGGCCCTTAAGCACATGCCCCTTGTTCGATCCGCGCCGGAGGCGGGGGTCGAACGCCCGCGGCAGCGGGCGATGGGCGGCGCCCCTCGTCCCGACGGGTTCGGTTGGGCATGGCGCGCAGGCCCGGTCAAAGGCGGCCCGCTTGCGGGCCGGGACCGCAGCCACGCGCAGGGCGCAGCCCGAGCATGGCGAGGACCCACCCTTTGACCGGGCCGAGCACCGTGGCAGTTACGGCTTTGCCGAAGCGCCCCGCCGCCCGGATTCGGCGCCCGACGATGGCCGTGCCGCCACGTCGACCTGCTGCTCGTCACGGCCGCCGCTCCACCGACCCGCCGGCATACCCCGGCCGCGACGGCCGGGCGCCAGCCTCCCGCTCACCTCGGCAGCGCAAGCACGACCCGCAGCCCAGGCGCGTTGTCCTCCAGCCGCAGCGCCATGCCGTGCAGCTCCGCCACCGCCGCGACCAGCGCCAGGCCGAGCCCGTTGCCCGGCGTGCTGCGGGCGGCGTCGCGCCGGTAGAAGCGGCGGAGGACCAATTCGCGCTCCTCGGGCGGGATGCCGGGGCCGTCATCCGCCACGGTGATCGCCCCGGCATCCAGCGCCAGGCGGATGCGGCCGCCCTGTCGCCCATGCTTCACCGCATTGTCCAGCAGGTTGGCCAGGGCCTGGGTCAGCAGCTCCCGGTCGCCCTGGCAGGTGATGCCGGGGGCGATGGCCACCTCCAGCGCCTGGCCGCGCTCCTCGGCGGCGGGGGCATAGACCTCGGCGGCGCTCTCGGCGATGGCGGAAAGGTCGCAGGGGGCGAAGCCGGCGCGGCGGGCGCCGGCCTCCACCTGGGCGATGCGCAGCAGCGCGGCGAAGATGTCCAGCAGCTTGTCCGCCTCGGCCAGCGCGGCCTCGCTGGCGCCTTGCGTGTCGCCGCTGCGCAGCCCGGCTTCCAGCCGCTGGCGCAGGCGGTTCAGCGGCGTGCGCAGATCATGCGCGATGTCGTCCGTCACCTGGCGCAAGGTCGTCATCAGCGAGGCCAGGCGATCCAGCGTGGCGTTGATGCGCGCCGCCAGCCGGTCGTAATCGTCGCCGCTGCCGCGGAGGGGCAGGCGGTGGGTCATCTCGCCGGCCTCGATGCGGGCCAGGGCGGCCTCCATGGCGGCGGCGCGGCGGGTGGCGCCGCGGCCCAGCAGCACGCCGCCGCCCAGGCCCAGCAGCAGCGCCGCCCCGCCCACCCAGCCGGCGGCGCCGAGCAGCGTCGCCTCCAGCGCCCGTACCGGCGCGATGTCCCGCGCCACGGTGAGGAAGGCGCCGCCCGGCAGCGGGGTGCCGAAGGCCAGCAATTCGCCAGGCGGGGCGGGGCCGGGCCGTTCCAGTTGCAGGGTCTCCCAGCCCGGCCCGCGCGGCGCCCGGGCGAGGTTGCCGGCGAGGTGGGTGCCGTTGGCGGTGGCGAGCAGGAAATACTGGGTGCCGCTCGGGTCGGCGGCGATACGCGCCTCGATGGCCAGGGCCAGGCTGCGCGGCCCGCCGAGCTGCGCCGATTGCAGCAGCACGCCGGTATCCCGCTCCACCTCCGCCGCGATCTGCTGCAGCGCGAATCGCGTGGTCGCCCACCAGGCGATGCCGGAGAGGACGATGGTGCCGAGCAGCGTCAGCAGGATGTGGATGAGCGTAACCTTGAATGCGGTCGTGCGCCAGAATTCATGCCTTCCGAAGGCCTTACGGCCTGGGGAAGAGCCCATCGGCGGTGCTGCGCAGCGCCGACGGGACGCTATGGCGGGGGCGGTCGAGGGGGCAGGGCCCTCGCGAATTCGGCTGGTCGTCATGGCGCCCGGATGACGTACCCCGCGCCCCGCAGCGTATGGATCAGCGGCGCCGCCCCGTTCTGGTCGAGCTTCGCCCGGAGCCGGCTGATATGGGTTTCCACCACGCTGGTCCTGGGATCGAAGTGGAAATCCCACACCCCCTCCAGCAGCATGGTCCGCGTCACCACCTGGCCTTCCCGCCGCATCAGGAATTCCAGCAGCCGGAATTCCCGCGGCTGCAGCTCGATGCGCTGCCCGCCCCTGGTCACGCTGCGCTTCAGCAGGTCCATTTCCAGATCGGCGACGCGCAGCACGGTCGGCTCGGCGGAAAGCGGCGGCCGCCGCGCCAGGGCGTTCAGCCGCGCCAGCAATTCGGCGAAGGCGAAGGGCTTTCCGAGATAGTCGTCGGCGCCGGCCTCCAGCCCCTCCACCCGGTCGCCGACGCCGGCGCGGGCCGTCAGGAACAGCGTCGGCGTCTTCACCCCCGCCGCCCGCAGCGCCTTGACCAGGCCGATGCCGTCCAGCTTCGGCAGCATGCGGTCCACCACCAGCACGTCATAGCCCCCGTCGCTGGCCAGGAAGAGCCCGTCCCGGCCATCCGCCGCATGGTCCACGGTATGCCCCGCCTCGCTCAGGCCGCGGCGGAGCCATTCCGCCGTCTCCGCATCATCCTCCACCACCAGGATCTTCACGGCATCCTCCCGGAACCATACCGATCCGTATGGTTGGCGGCAGCATCCGGGCAGGGGGCGGGGCGTTCCATGGGCCCAAGCCGCGCATGCGGCGACACGCTTTGCAAGAGGGACCCGATGTTCCTGAAACCTCCCCGTCTCGCCGCCGCCGGCGCCCTGGCGCTGGCCCTCACCACCACGGCGCTGGTGCCGCTGGTGCCCTCCTCCGCCGCCCTGGCGCAATCGGCGCCGGCGACGGCGCTGGCCCTGCCGCGGCCGGTGGGGCCGGATTTCGCCGACCTCGCCGCTCGGGTGGCGCCCGCCGTGGTGCGCATCAGCATCACCGGCCATACGGAAGGCGCGACGCCGGCCGAATTGCCGCCGGAGCTGCGCGGCACGCCCTTCGAGCGCTTCTTCCGGCAATTCCCGCAAGGCGGGCAGCCGCGCCGGATCATGGGCCAGGGCAGCGGCTTCATCGTCGACCCCGCCGGCTTCATCGTGACGAACAACCATGTGGTGGGCGAGGCCGATACGGTGAAGGTGGAGCTGGCCGATGGGCGGGAGCTGCCGGCCCGCGTCGTCGGCACCGACCCGAAGACCGATCTGGCGCTGATCAAGGTGGAGGCCGGCAGCCCGCTGCAGGCCGTGGCCTTCGGGGACAGCGACAAGCTGCGCGTCGGCGAATGGGTGCTGGCCATGGGCAACCCCTTCGGCCTCGGCGGCAGCGTGACGGCCGGCATCGTCTCGGCGCGCGGGCGGCAGATCGGCGCCGGCCCCTATGACGACTTCATCCAGACCGATGCCTCGATCAACCCGGGCAATTCCGGCGGGCCGCTGTTCAACGCGGCGGGCGAGGTGGTGGGGGTGAACGCCGCCATCTTCTCGCCCTCCGGCGGCAATATCGGCATCGGCTTCGCGGTGCCCTCGGCGCTGGCGCAGAACGTCATCGCCCAGCTCAAGGAGCATGGGCGGGTGGAGCGCGGCTGGCTCGGCGTCTCCATGCAGCGGCTGGACCCGACCCTGGCCGAGGCGATGAAGCTGGACCACCCGCATGGCGCGCTGGTCGCGGCGGTGGAGCCGGACGGCCCGGCGGCCAAGGCCGGCGTGCAGCCGGGCGATGTGATCACCGGGGTGAACGGGCGTGAGCTGGCCCTGCCGCGCGATCTGGCGGAGGCGGTGGCGGAGCTGCGGCCGGGCAGCACCACGACGGTGGCCGTGCTGCGGAACGGCGAGGCGCGCGAGCTGCGCGTGACCGTCGGCCAGGTGCCGGATACGCGGGAGGCGCGGGCGCAGGAGAAGGGCGAGGCGGGACAGGGGGCCAATCTCGGCGGCAGCCTCGGCCTGGCCCTGGCCCCGGCGCGGGACGGCCAGGGCGTGGTGGTGGCGGCGGTGCGGCCGGACAGCATCGCGGCGGCGCAGGGGCTGCAGCCGGGCGACGTCATCCTGCGCGCCGGCGACCGGCAGGTGCGCGGGCCGCGCGACCTGCAGGAGGCGCTGACGGCGGCGCGGCGGGAGAACCGGCCGGCGATCGCGCTGCAGGTGGAGCGGGACGGGGGCCGGGCCTTCGTGGCGCTGCCGCTGAAGGGGTAGGCGAGGCGGGGACGTCCGCAGTGCCTTGGCGGGGAGGCCTCCCGGGGGCGCCGCCCCCGCAGGCGGGGCATCCTTCCTCGGGCGCCGTCCTGAGCGGGATCGGTCGAGCTTCGCTCACCTATCCCGCTTCAGCTCATTGTCTGGTCGCGTGATTCACGGTTTCGGTCGAGTCGATCTCGGCCGGTCACGCTCCTGGGATGGCCCATGTCGGCAGGCGGCGTCGCCTTCGGAAGGCCGCTGCCGACAAGGGTTCGCCGCCATTCCAGCATTTCCTGCCCCCGCGTCGGCGGATCGCCGTGCTGGCGAAGGCTGACGCGGTGCCCGACCGGCCGGGCGGCCACCGCCCCGTGGACATCAGCGAGCCAGCGGAACAATACGGCCGCCGCGGCGTTCGCCGGGAATGCGCCGCTTCCTCCGCTGTGCCCTGCTCCTGCTGCCCGTCTCCGCGGGGGCTGCCGGGTTCGATGAGTTCCAGGTCTTCGATGGCCGCATCGGCGCCACCGGAGGCTTCGACCTGAACCAGCACCTCAATTTCGGCCGGCGCGGACGGCTCGGCGAGGGCGCGCCGCGCAACGGCATGCTGGTCGAGACCGAGATCGGCTACGCCACCGCGCCCTGGCACGAGGTGGCCCTTTACATCCCGGTGGCGCGGGAGTTTTCCGGCGACACCTTCGGCGGCGGGTTCAAGCTGCGCAACAGCTTCGTCGTTCCCGGCGCCGGCGACCGGCCGCTGGCCTATGGGTTCGACATCGAATTGCACCATCAATCCTACCGCTTCGCCCCGGCGGATTGGGCGGTGACCCTGCGGCCGATCCTCGACCTGCGGCACGGCCCCTGGCAGCTCATCCTGAACCCGGCCGTGGAGGTTCCGCTCGGCCGCGATGGCCCCACCTTCGCGCCGGCGGTGCGCGGAGTGCGGCAGGTGGCGGACCGGGTCTGGATTGGGCTTGAGCACTACATGGAATTCGGCCGCATCGACCGGCCGGAGGCGCCCCGCGGCCAGGCGCACCAGCTCTTCGTGACGGCCGATTTGCGCGTGATGGAGAAGGTCGGGCTGCATGTCGGCCTCGGCCATGGGCTGACCCATGCCAGCGACCGCTGGGCTGGCAAGCTGATCCTCAGCATCGATTTCTGAGCGTCGATTTCTGAAGGCTCGATTTCTGAAGCCTCGATTTCTGGAGCCTGGGAGGCCCGCCGGACCGCCACCCGGGCTCCCTCCTGGCACAGTACAAAAAGAAAGCCCGCCGTCCTTTCGGGCAGCGGGCCAAGTCAACAGGGAGGCTTCACGTCTGGGAGACGAAGGAGTCCGGGGCGAGCCCCGAAACCCTGTTCCGATGAAGTGCATCGGAATGACCCTACCCTACGCCTCGGTTCGTCATGCAGCTTTGGTGAAAACGGCCACCACCCATGCGCCGAGTGCATATCACCCGGGGGCGGTCAATTCCGCTACCAGAAAGTCCCGGAACACCGAAACCCGCTTGGAGTGCCGCATCTCCTCCGGATAGACGAAATAGGCATCCAGCTTCGGCGCCTTCAGCTCCGGCAGCACCTGCAGCAGATCGTCCAGCTCGGCGCCCATGTAGTCGGGCAGGGCGGCCAGGCCGAGCCCGCTCTGCACCGCCCGCAGCATGCCGGTCAGGCTGTTCACCTCCACCGCGGCGCGGCGCGGAGCGCCGGGGCGGCGGCCGGCCTCGCTCAGCCAGTTCACCTCGTCGATCGGCGGCCGGTGGTCGCCCCAGACGATCAGCCGGTGGGCGTCCAGATCCTCTGCCCGGAGCGGGATGCCGGCGGATTTCAGATAGGCGGGCGCGCCGCAGACCCGCCAGCCGAAGCTCGCCAGGTGGCGCTGGATCAGGTCCGGCTGCCGCGGCGGGTGCATGCGGATGGCCACGTCCGCCTCCCGCATCGCCAGGTCCAGGTCGCTGTCGTCCAGCAGCAGGGTCACGCTGACATCCGGGTAGAGCGCCAGGAAGCGCGAGAGCCTTGGTGCCAGCCAGGTGCTGCCGAAGCCGGTGGTGCAGGTCACCTTCAGCCTTCCGGCGGGGCGTTCCCGGCTTTCGGTCAGCAGCGCTTCGGTCATGGCCAGCTTGGCGAAGACTTCCCGCACCGTGCGGTTCAGCGTCTCCCCCGGCTCGGTCAGGATCAGCCCCCGCGCATGGCGGTGGAAGAGCGGCACCTGCAGCGCCTCCTCCAGCGCCTGGATCTGGCGGGAGACGGCGGATTGGCTGAGATTCAGCGTCTCCCCCGCATGGGTGAAGGAGCCGGCTTCCGCGACCGCATGGAAGACGCGGAGCTTGTCCCAATCGAGCGGCATGGGCGCCTCAGGTCCAGGCTTCGATGGCGGGCGCGGTGGCCGGCAGGTGGGCGAGGTATTTCTCCGCCTCCAGCGCGGCCATGCAGCCGGTGCCGGCGGCGGTGACGGCCTGGCGGTAGATGCGGTCCTGCACATCGCCGGCGGCGAAGACGCCGGGGATGCTCGTGCGGGTGCTGCCCGGCTCGGTCAGGATGTAGCCATCGGCGTCCATGCCGATCTGGCCGCGGAAGAGCGCCGTCGCCGGGTCGTGGCCGATGGCGACGAAGGCGCCGTCGAAGGGCAGGTCCTCGATGGCGCCGGTCTGCACGTCTTGGGTGCGCAGCGCACGCAGGGCGCGGAATTTGCCCTCCGTCGCCAGCATCTCCTCCACCACCCGGTTCCACAGGATGCGGATATTCGGCTTGGCGAAGAGCCGTTCCTGCAGGATGCGCTCCGCCCGGAAGGCCTCGCGGCGATGGATCACGGTGACATGGGCGGCGAGGTTGGAGAGGTAGAGCGCCTCCTCCACCGCGCTGTTGCCGCCGCCGATGACCGCCACCTGCTTGCCGCGGAAGAAGAAGCCGTCGCAGGTGGCGCAGGCGGAGACGCCGAAGCCGGAGAGTTCTTTCTCTCCCGGCACCCCCAGCCAGCGCGCCTGGGCGCCGGTGGCGATGACCAGCGACTCGGCCAGGTAGGTGTCGCCGGAATCGCCCTTTGCCCGGATCGGGCGGGCCGAGAGGTCGATCTCCGTGACCACGTCCTGCATGATCCCGGCGCCGACATGCGCGGCCTGGGCGCGGAACTGCTCCATCAGCCAGGGGCCCTGGATGGGCTCGGCGAAGCCCGGATAGTTCTCGACATCGGTGGTGATGGTGAGCTGCCCGCCCGGCTGCAGCCCGGCGACCACCAGCGGTTTCAGCCCGGCCCGCGCGGCGTAGATGGCCGCCGTATAGCCGGCCGGGCCGGCGCCGAGGATGAGCAGGCGGGTGCGATGGGTCTCTGGCACGCGAAGGGTTCCCGGCAAATCGTCTCAGCCATGCATATTCGTCGGGGATGGCGCTGTCACAAGCACCCGGCTTGCAGCTTCCGGGTCGAGCAATGATATTGCGCACCGAGCCCAGAGTCGGCAACGAAACGCGAGCGCATGCCAACGGACCCGGATTTTTCCCTCGATGAGGTGGACCGCCAGATCCTGGCCGAGCTGCAGCAGGATGGTCGGATGACCAATGTGGAGCTGGCCCGCCGAGTCGGCCTTTCCGCCCCGCCCTGCCTGCGCCGGGTGCGGCGGCTGGAGGAGGAGGGGATCATCCGCGGCTACCATGCGGAGCTGGACCCGGTGGCGCTGGGCTATGAGATCACCTTCTTCGCCCTGGTCGGGCTGGAGAGCCAGAAGGAGGCGGTGCTCTCCGCCTTCGAGGGGGCGGTGAAGGAATGGCCGGAGGTGCGGGAGTGCCACATGATCCGCGGCGGCGGGGATTTCCTGCTGCGGCTGGTGGCGCGGGACACGGCGCATGAGAATGCGCTGACCTCGCGGCTGACCGCGGCTCCGGAGGTGGCCAGGGTGCAGACCCTGCAGACGATCCGAACGGCGAAGGATGCGGCGGGGGTGCCCGTTTAAGCTTCCCCATGACGTTGCTGCGCGGCGCCGCGGGGCCCCGGAATCGCCCGATTCCCCTCCGGGTTTCGCGCAGCCTGCCGCGGCAGGGCAGCGGGCGGCGCTGGCTGCCGACGGTGGGGACGAGCGGCAAAAGACGCATCGCATTGTGAGAATCATCCGCTGCGACAGGACGCTTTTTCATCCATGGCGGGACGGCCGGCCGGTGAACAACTCACACCGAAATCCGGGTCCGGTCCACGGTAGCGAGCGACCCCTGCCGCCAGCCGGCAGTTTCCCCGGCTTTCAAACCCGCGCCTGTAACGCCCATGGCGCGGTTTTCCTTGCCCCGCGCCACCGGCATGCTACCCCAGGTGGCATGAGCCGCCCCGCCGACCCGCGCCCCGGCCTGGTGACCGAGGCCCGCCTGGACGCCGCCGCCCGCTATGCCGGCGATCTGTGGCTGCCCGAGCATCCCTATTTCGACGCCGCCGAGCAGGTGTTCGAGCCGCTCTGGACCGGGCTGATCCTGCCCTTCCTCGAGGGCGCCGATTTCACCTGCGTGCTGGACCTCGCCACCGGCCGCGGCCGCAATGCCGCGAAGCTGCTGCCCCTGGCGCAGCGCCTCATCCTGGTGGACATCCGGCCGGAGAACATCGCCTTCTGCCGCCGCCGCTTCGGCGACGACCCGCGCCTCAGCTACATCGCCAATAGCGGCTACGATCTGCACGGGGTGCCGGATGCCGGCATCACCCTGCTCTATTGCTTCGACGCCATGGTGCATTTCGACAGCGACGTGGTCCGGGCCTATCTGGCCGAGGCGCGGCGTATCCTGGCGCCCGGTGGCCGCGCCTTCCTGCACCATTCCAACTACACGGCGGGGCATGACTGGCTGAAGGCGCCGCATTGCCGGGCCTTCATGTCGAAGGACATGTTCCGCCACTACGCCCTGAAGGAGGGGCTGCAGGTGCTGCGCCAGGATGTCTTCGACTGGGGCGGGGTGGCGGGGCTGGATTGCGCCACGCTGCTGGCGCGGGAATAGCGCCTCAGCCGGGCAGGGGCGTGTCCCAGGGATTCAGCAGGGGCACGCCCGTCGGGCGGAAATCGGCGGTGTTGCGGGTGGCCACGCCGAGGCCGTGGGCCAGCGCCGTCGCGGCGATGAAGAGATCGGGCTGGAGATAGGTGTGGCGTTCCGTCCGCGCCGCCTCCACCAGGCGGCGCCAGCGCAGGGCCACGGCCTCGTCGATATCCAGCACGCGCCGGCCGAGCCAGCGGCGGAGCTGGTTCGCCAGCCAATGCTCCGGCTCGGCGCGGAAGGCGTCGCCCGGCGTCAGGCGCTCGACGCCGTAGCGCAGCTCGGCGAGGCTGATGCAGCTCACGTAAAGGCTGGCGAGGGGCTGGGCGCTGGCCCAGGCGCGCACCCCGGGGTGGCAGCGCGGCTTGCGCAGCTCCGACAGCACATTGGTGTCGAGCAGCCAGCCCGTCACGGTTCCGGGTCGCGGACGGGCAGGGGATCGCCGCGCTGGCCGAATTCGAATTCCTCCGGCAGGCCGGGGGGCATGGATTGCATGATGTCGAACAGGGTGGGCGCCGGTTCGGCCGGCACCAGCCGGGCGTATTCCTCGGCGGAGAGCACCACCACGGCCGGCCGGCCATGCAGCGTCACGGTCTGCGGCCCCTCGGCCTGGGCGGCCCGGACCAGCTCGCTGAAGCGGGCCTTGGCGTCCTGCAGCTTCCAGGCTTGCGGAGGGCTGGTGTCGAGCATGGGGTCAGACTAGTCTGACCGGATAGACGGCGCAAGCCATGCCTGCCGGTCGGGACGGTGCCGCCCGGTGTCCGTCCCGGCAGGCTGTGCGGGGTCGCCGGGACTGAGTGGCTACGGGGGACGAGGACGCGCAGCGGCTTTGCGCGGAGTCACCCGCGCCGCACCACGTAATTCCCCGCCTCCAGCGCGGCGATGATGGCCTGGCCCTGGGCGGCGTCGCGCACCTCCACCATCAGGTGCAGCTCCGTGCTCTGCACCGTCGGCGCGCCGAAGAGCTGCTGGTGCTGCACCTCGATGACATTGCCGCCCAGCGCCGAGATGCGGGCGGAGATATCCGCCAGCATACCGGGCCGGTCCGGGATGTCGAAGTGCAGGCGCAGGATGCGGCCATCCCGCAGCAATTGCCGCAGCAGCACGTTGGAGAGGGCGCGGGCGTCGATATTGCCGCCGGTCACCGGCAGCCCCACGGCGCGGCCGGCGAAGCGTTCCGGAAAGGCCAGCACCGCGGCCAGCGCGGCGGCGCCGGCGCCTTCCGCCACCACCTTGGCGCCTTCGGCCAGCAGGGCGATGGCTTCCTCCACCGCCCGCTCCGGCACCACCAGCACCTCCACCCCCTGGCGCTGCAGCCAGGCGAAGGGCAGCTCGCCCACATCGCGCACGGCGATGCCCTCGGCGACGGTCGGCCCGCCCACCGCGACGGGCCTGCCGCCCAGGCGCTGGGCCATGGCGGAATAGGCCTCCACCTCCACCCCGAACACCGTCATGCCGGGATGCAGCTCCAGCGCCGCGGCGGCGCAGCCGGTGAGCAAGCCCCCGCCACCCACCGGCACGGCCAGGACGGAGATCTCCGGCGCATCCTCCAGCATCTCCAGCGCCAGCGTGCCCTGGCCGGCGATGACGCCGGGATCGTCATAGGGGTGGATGAAGGTCAGGCCTTCCCGCAGCGCGAGGTCGCGCGCATGGGCGGCGGATTCCGCCAGGCTCTCGCCCTGCAGCACCACCCGCGCGCCCCAGCCCTCCGTGCGCACCACCTTGGTCGCCGGGGTGAATTTCGGCATGACGATGGTGGCGCTGATGCCGGCCAGCGAGGCATGCCGCGCCACCGCCTGCGCATGGTTGCCGGCGGACATGGCGATGACCCCCGCCGCCCGTTCCCGCGCCGAGAGCAGGGCGATGCGGTTGGCCGCGCCGCGCTCCTTGAAGGCGCCCGTCGCCTGCAGGTTGTCCAGCTTCAGCCAGACCTTGGCGCCGGTCGCCCGGCTGACCGCATCGGAGAAGAGGGTCGGCGTGCGGATGACGCTGCCCTGGATGCGCGCCGCGGCGGCCCGCACCTCCTCCAGCCCCAAAGGTACGAGCGAAGGCAGCGGCGCCGCGACGGCGCCGGCCAGGTTCCGCAACGGCATGGCAGCCTCAGCGGAAGGCGACGTTGGTGATCTCATAGGCGCGGGCGCCGCCGGGGGCGGGCACCTCCACGCTGTCGCCGACCTTCTTGCCGATCAGCGCCTTCGCCAGCGGCGAGGAGATGGAGATGGAGTTCACCTTCATGTCGGCCTCATAGGCGCCGACGATGCGGTAGGTCTTCTCCTCCTCCGTCTCCTCATCGACGACGGTGACGCGGGCGCCGAATTTCACCTGGTCGCCGGAGAGCTTGGAGACGTCGATCACCTCGGCAGCCGGGATGATGGTCTCCAGCTCGGCGATGCGGCCCTCGATGAAGGACTGCTTTTCCCGCGCCGCATGGTACTCGGCGTTCTCCGAAAGATCGCCATGGGCCCGCGCCTCGGCGATCGCGCGGATCACCGCGGGCCGCTCCTCGGCTTTCAGGACCTTCAGCTCCTCCTCCAGCTTCGCCAGACCTTCCGCGGTCATGGGGAATTTCTGCACGGCAAGCCCTTCCTTCGCAAACCCAGACTGACTCTGGCCCTGCCTTGACTATCGCAGAGGCCAGACAATGCCGGCCAAGCGAATTCCTACGGCAAGAGGGAACCTTGGCGCCGGGTGCCGGCTGTGGCCCGCTGGCGGCCCGCAGCCGGGGCACAGCCATGCGGGGCCGCGGACCCGCCGCACCCGTCGCGCTCAGAAAGAATGGCTAAAATAGGACTGCAGGGGGGCCACATCAAGGGTTCCCGCCTTCAGCGCCGCGATGGCATGCACCGCCGCCCGGGCGCCGGCCGCCGTGGTGTAGTGCGGCACCCCATGGGTGAGGGCGGAGCGGCGGATGTCGAAGCTGTCCGCCACGCTCTGCCCGCCACCTGTGGTGTTGATGACGAGCTGGATGTCGCCCGACTTGATGGCATCCACGCAATGTGGCCGGCCTTCCAGCACCTTGTTCACCACCTGGCAGGCCAGGCCGGCTTCGCGGATGCGGGCGGCGGTGCCGCGCGTGGCCATGACGGTGAAGCCCATATCGGTCAGCCGCCTGGCCAGCACCACGGCGGCCGGCTTGTCGCCATCCTTCACCGAGATGAAGGCGGTGCCGGAGAGCGGCAGCTTCACCCCTGCGCCGAGCTGGGATTTGGCGAAGGCACGCTCGAAACTGGCGTCGAGGCCCATCACCTCGCCGGTGGATTTCATCTCCGGGCCCAGGATGACGTCCACATTGGGGAAGCGGTTGAAGGGGAAGACCGCCTCCTTCACCGCGACATGGCGGCTGATCGCCTCGTCATCCAGCGCGAATTCGCGCAAGCCCGCGCCGGCCATCACCCGCGCGCCGATCTTCGCCACCGGCACGCCGGTCGCCTTGGCAACGAAGGGTACGGTGCGGGAGGCGCGGGGATTGACCTCCAGCACGTAGATCTCGCCGTCCTTCACCGCGTACTGGACATTCATCAGCCCCTGCACCTTCAGCGCCTTGGCCATCGCCTCGGTCTCCGCCTTCAGCTCGGTGACGATGGCGGGCGGCAGGGAATAGGGGGGCAGGGAGCAGGCGCTGTCGCCGGAGTGGATGCCGGCCTCCTCGATATGCTCCATGACGCCGGCGACATAGACTTCGCCCGCCGCATCGGCGATGCAGTCCACATCCACCTCGATGGCGTCGGCCAGGTACTGGTCGATGAGGATGGGGTTCTCGCCCGAGACCTTTACCGCCTCCTGGCCGAAGCGCAGGAGCTGCTCGCGGTTATGCGCGATCTCCATGGCGCGGCCGCCGAGCACGTAGGAGGGGCGGACGACGACGGGGTAGCCGATGCGCTCCGCCTCGGTGACGGCCTCGTCCAGCGTGCGCGCCGTGCCGTTCTGCGGCTGCTTCAGGCCGAGGCCCTTCAGCAGGTGCTGGAAGCGCTCGCGGTCCTCGGCGATGTCGATGGCTTCCGCGCTGGTGCCGAGGATGGGGATGCCCGCCTTGTGCAGCGCCTGGGACAGCTTGAGGGGCGTCTGCCCGCCATATTGCACGATGCAGCCGAGCAGCTCGCCCTTCTCCTGCTCCTTGCGGATCAGGCTGATGACGTCCTCGGCGGTCAGCGGCTCGAAATAGAGCCGGTCGGAGGTGTCGTAATCGGTGCTGACGGTCTCCGGGTTGCAATTGACCATGATGGTCTCGAAGCCGGCTTCGCGCAGCGCGTAGCAGGCATGGACGCAGCAATAGTCGAATTCGATGCCCTGGCCGATGCGGTTCGGCCCGCCGCCAAGGATGACCACCTTGCGCTTGTCGGTCGGCCGGCTTTCGCAGACCGGCACGCCGAAGCCGCCCTCGTAGGTGGAATACATATAGGGCGTTTCGGAGGCGAATTCGGCGGCGCAGGTATCGATGCGCTTGTAGACCGGCGCGACGCCGAGGGCCTGGCGCGCCTGTTCCACCGCGGCCTCGCTGCTGCCGGTGAGCTGCGCCAGGCGCTTGTCGGAGAAGCCGAGCGCCTTCACCCGGCGCAGCGCGGTGGCGGTCTTCGGCAGGCCGGTGGCACGGAGCTCCGCCTCCGCCCGCACGATCTTCTCCACCTCGCGGAGGAACCAGGGGTCGAATTTGCTCGCCTCGGCGATTTCGGCGAGCGGCATGCCGGCGCGCATCGCCTGCGCCGCCATCAGGATGCGGTCCGGCCGCGGCGTGGCCAGCGCGGCGTGGTAGGCGCCGAGGCTGCCATCGCCCGGCGCCGCCACCTCATCCAGCCCGGCGAAGCCGGTCTCCAGGCTGCGCAGCCCCTTCTGCAGCGCCTCCGCGAAGGAACGGCCGATGGCCATCGCCTCGCCCACGCTCTTCATGCTGGTGGTCAGGGTCGCCGGCGTGCCGGGGAATTTCTCGAAGGTGAAGCGCGGGATCTTCACCACGACATAGTCGATGGTCGGCTCGAAGCTCGCCGGCGTGACGCGGGTGATGTCGTTCGCCAGCTCATCCAGCGTGTAGCCCACGGCGAGCTTCGCCGCGACCTTGGCGATGGGGAAGCCGGTGGCCTTGGAGGCCAGCGCCGAGCTGCGCGAGACGCGCGGGTTCATCTCGATGATGACCATGCGGCCATCCGCCGGGTTGATGCCGAACTGCACGTTCGACCCGCCGGTATCGACGCCGATCTCCCGCAGGCAGGCGATGCTGGCATCGCGCAGGCGCTGGTATTCCTTGTCCGTCAGGGTCAGCGCCGGGGCAATGGTCACGCTGTCCCCGGTATGCACCCCCATGGCGTCCAGATTCTCGATGGAGCAGATGATGATGCAATTGTCCGCGGTGTCGCGGACCACCTCCATCTCGTATTCCTTCCAGCCGAGGACGCTCTCCTCCACCAGCACCTCGCTGGTCATCGAGGCGTCGAGGCCGGCGGCGACGATCTGCTCGAATTCCTCGCGGTTATAGGCGATGCCGCCGCCGGTGCCGCCCAGGGTGAAGCTGGGGCGGATGACGCAGGGGAGCTTCACCTCCTCCAGCGCCGCGCGGGCTTCCTCCATGGTGTGTGCGATGGCGCTGCGTGGGCTCTCGATGCCGATCTTCGCCATGGCGTCGCGGAATTTCTGCCGGTCCTCCGCCTTGTCGATCACCTCCGCCTTGGCCCCGATCAGCTCGCAGCCGTATTTCGCCAGCACGCCGGCCTCTGCCAGCTTCAGCGCGGTGTTCAGCGCGGTCTGGCCGCCCATGGTGGGCAGCAGCGCATCGGGGCGCTCCTTGGCGATGATCTTCTCCACCATCTCGACCGTGATGGGTTCGATGTAGGTGGCATCCGCCAGCCCCGGATCGGTCATGATCGTTGCCGGGTTGGAGTTGACGAGGATGACGCGATAGCCCTCCGCCCTGAGGGCCTTGCAGGCCTGGGCACCGGAATAGTCGAATTCGCAGGCCTGGCCGATGACGATCGGGCCGGCGCCGATGATGAGGATGGAGGAGATGTCGGTGCGCTTCGGCATGGGAGGTCCGGTTCAGGCAAGGGGTTCGCGCCGCGCCGCCAGCAGCAGGGGCGGCAGCAGCAGCAGGTGAGAGAGGAGGATCAGGGCGAGGGCGGCCAGAGGCTCCCCGGGCGCGGCGAACCAGGCGCAGAAGCCGTTCACCACCAGGCCAAGGCCGAAGGCTCGCCAGGCGGCAAGGCGCGGCGGCATCATCCGGCGGAACAGCATGGCCAGCAGAGCAAGCGAGAGGCCCGTCCAGGACAGCGCCAGCAGCGCCAGGAACACCAGCGTCACGTCGTGCTCCGCTGCGTCGCCAGCTTCACCGCCAGCAGGCCGAGCGCGGCGCCCAGCACCCAGCGCTGCACCGCCATCCAGATCGGCCTTGTGCCGAGGAAGCGGGCGGTGGCGGCGGCGCCCCAGACCAGCACAGCATCGAACAGGGTGCAGACGGCGATCTGCACCGCGCCGAGCAGCGCGCCCTGCAGGAAGACATGGCCGCGCGCCGGGTCGATGAAGGGCGGCAGCACCGCCATGTAGAACAGCGCCACCTTCGGGTTCAGCGCCGCGGTGGCGAAGCCCACGCTGAACAGCCGCCAGGACGGCTCCTTCGGCATCGGCCGCGGGGCAAACAGGGGCTGGCCGCCGGGCCGGAGGCTCTGCCAGGCAAGGAAGGCGAGATAGGCCGCGCCGCCCAGCCGCAGCACGTCCCAGGCATAGGGAATGGCGAGCAGCGCCGCGGTGATGCCGGCGGATGCCGCCAGCATGATGGCCAGCGACCCGGCCTGGCAGCCGAAGAGCGAGACCATCCCCGCCCCCGTCCCCTGCGCGAGCGAGCGGGAGACGAGGTAGAGCATGTTCGGCCCCGGCGTCAGGGCCAGGCCGAGCGAGAGGGCGGCGAAGACGAGGAGGGTGTGGAGGCTGGGCAAGGCTCTATCCATTCACCGAAAAGCCGCCATCCACCGGGATCGCCACCCCGGTGATGAAGGCGCTGGCCGCGCTGCCGAGGAAGGCCGCCACCCCCTCGAAATCCGCCGGCGAGCCCCAGCGCAGGCTGGGCGTGCGGGAGAGGACGTTGTCGTTCAGCTTCGGCATGTCGGTGCGTGCCTTGCGGGTCAGGTCGGTGTCGATCCAGCCGGGCAGGATGCAGTTCACCGTGATGCCGTCCGGCGCCCAGGCCACCGCCAGGCTCTTGGTGAGCTGCACCACCCCGCCCTTGCTGGCGCCATAGGCGGCATGCAGCGGCAGGCCGAAGATGGAGAGCATGGAGCCGTTGTTGATCACCCGCCCCTGCCCGCTGGCCTTCAGATGCGGGAAGGCCGCCTTGCTCGCCAACATGGTGCTGGTCAGGTTGGTGGCGATCACCTGGTGCCAATCGGCCAGGTCGTAGACTTCCGGCCGGTTGCGGATGTTGATGCCGGCATTGTTCACCAGGATGTCCAGCCGGCCGAGGCGGGCGACGGTCGCCGCCACCATGGCGTTGATGCTGGCTTCGTCGGTGACGTCCACCACGACGGAATCCGCTATGGCGCCGAGCGCCGCCAGCTCCGCCACCGCCGCCGCGTTCTTCTCCGCATTGCGGCCGGCCACCATCACCGCGGCGCCCCCCTTGGCGAGGCCCCGGGCGAAGCCGAGGCCGATGCCGCCATTACCGCCGGTGACCAACCCGACCCGGCCCTTCAGATCGAACATGCGCTTTCCTCCCTGTTGTCAGCCCGGCGCCGACGCCGCGATCAGGCGGCGCTGCCAGAGCCATTCGCTGTAGTAATGCGCCGCCGCCGCGGCCAGGTGCCGCTCGGCACTGAGCTGCGGCTCCAGCGCCGCCAGCCCGGCGCGGCGGGCCTCTGCCGTCGGTGCCGTCTCCAGCCCGGCCAGCAGCGCATCCATCACCCGTTCCAGCGCGAAGGGCGCCAGGGCGGCCTCCGGCAGGGCGGCGGCGAAAGCGGCGGCGGCGGGGAAGCCCTCCAGCAGCTCCGCCGCCAGCGCCTCCGGCGCCAAAGGCCGCGCGCAGCAGCGGCCGGAGAAATGATGGCGGGCGGCGCTGTGCAGCGTCCTCGCGTCCAGCCAGCCCGGCCCGCCGAAATGGTCATAGACGAAAGCCGGCAGCCGGGCCCGCAGCGCATAGGGGACGGTCTTGCCGATGCTCAGCACCGCATCCGCCGCGTCCAGGTCGGCGGCGGTCAGGCGCTGCCCCACCACCTCGCCGCCCAGGCCCCAATGCACCACCTCCAGCCCCGCCGCGCGCAGCAGGGGCAGGGCGGCCAGCACCTCCGGCGGGGCGTGGTTGGAGACCACCAGCAACCGCCGCAGCGCCCTGCGGGGCGCGCCCGCCGGCCGGGCGAAGCCGGGCGGGGCGGCGTTGCGGAACACCATCACCTTCTCCGCCGGCAAGCCGGCGGCGATCACCTGCGCCTCCCCTTCCTCCGAAGGCACCAGGATGGCGTCGGCCAGGAAGGGCTCCGCCAGCACCCCCGGCTGGGCGAAATCCCAGCTCCGGTCCAGATGGGCGAAGACGAAGAGGCTGCGCTCCCGCGCCTCCGGCTCCGGCCGGTAGTCGAACAGCGTCTCGAAGCGGTGCTGCAGCCAGAGCAGATCATAGTCGAAGGCGCGGATCGCGGCCGGCCCATGCCGCAGCGGGACGCCGGCGGCGGCGGCCAGCGCCGCCATCGGCCCTTCGGCCAGGCAGCTCAATATCTCGCAGGCGAAGCCGCGCGCCGCCAGCGCCTCCGCCGCTTCCAGCAGCACCAGCTCCGATCCCGCGACATGGGCGAAATGCGCGGTGGCCAGCAGGGCGCGGCGCTGACGCATGCTCAGGCGGCTTGCTTGTGCTTCTCGATCAGCGCGACGAAGCGGTGGAACAGGTAGTGGCTATCCGTCGGGCCGGGGCTGGCTTCCGGGTGGTACTGCACGGAGAAGGCCGGCAGGTCGGTCGCCATCAGCCCTTCATTCGAGCCGTCGAAAAGCGAGATATGCGTCACCTTGACGCTTGCCGGCAGGCTCTTCTCGTCCACCGCGAAGCCGTGATTCTGGCTGGTGATCTCCACCTTGCCGGTGGTCAGGTCCTTCACCGGCTGGTTGGCGCCGCGATGGCCGCGTTCCAGCTTGTAGGTGCTGCCGCCCAGCGCCAGGCCGAGCAATTGGTGGCCGAGGCAGATGCCGAAGACCGGCACCTTCCGCTCCAGCACCGCGCGGATGGCGGGCACGGCGTATTCGCCCGTCGCCGCCGGGTCGCCGGGGCCGTTGGAGAGGAAGACGCCATCCGGCTGGTGGCGCAGGATCTCCTCGGCGGTGGCCGTCGCCGGCACCACCGTCACGTCGAGGCCCGCCGAGGCGAGGCAGCGCAGGATGTTGCGCTTGGCGCCGTAATCCACCGCGACGACCCTGTGCTTCGGCGCCGTCTGGCGGCCGAAGCCCTCCGGCCAGGCCCAGCGCGTCTCGTCCCAGTGATAGGCCTGGCGGCAGGAGACCTCCTTCGCCAGGTCCATCCCCTCCAGCCCTGGCCAGGCGGCGGCCGCCGCGCGCAGGGCGGCGAGGTCGAAGCGGCCATCCTCGGGGAAGGCGAGCACCCCGTTCGGCGCCCCGCCATCGCGGATGCGGGCGGTCAGCGCCCGCGTGTCCAGCCCGGCGATGCCCGGCACGCCATGCGATTTCAGCCAGTCATCCAGGTGGCGCGTGGCGCGGTAATTGGCCGGCTCGGTCACGTCCTGCTTGACGATCAGGCCGCGGGCGGCCGGCGTCACCGCCTCGATATCCTCCGGATTGGCGCCGACATTGCCGATATGCGGGAAGGTGAAGGTGATGATCTGCCCGGCATAGGAGGGGTCGGTCAGGGTCTCCTGATAGCCCGTCATGCCGGTGTTGAAGCAGATCTCGGCGGGCAGGGAGCCCTGGGGCGGGGTATGGGCGCCGAAGCCGCGCCCCCAGAAGACGCTGCCATCCCCCAGCACCAGGCAGGCGGTCGCGCCCTCGGGCGCGCGGAAGATCCCTTTGCCCTCGGGCGCGCGGAAGATCCCTTTGCCCTCGGGCGCGCGGGAGGCCCCTTCGCCTTCGGGCACGGCGTCGGGGGCGGGGGCGTCGCTCATCTTGGTCTCCGCGCGGGGTTCGGGGGCGCCGGGCAGTTCGGCCAGGGGCAGGCCGGTGGCGGCGAGGATCGCCGGCCAGTGCCGGGCCGGAATGGCCTTGGTCTGGCGCCATTTGCGCACCGCCTCGGTGCCGATGCCGCAATGCCGTGCCGCGGCCTCCGGGCCGCCGAGCAGGGCGATGATGTCTTCGACCGTGCGCATGGCTGCATTATGTGGGAAAGCATTTCCCATCTCAAGGGCGCCAAGGTGCGTGGGAAATGATTTCCCAAAAACGACACGACCCGGCCGCCTTGCCTCCCTGGCCGCGCATGCTACCTCCCCCGCCCGATATCTGCTCGCGTGATTCCGGCCTGCCGGCCGGAACGGCCGCCCGCCATCACGCCCGGAGGAGACCGCCATGGCCGAGGACCTGCGCAGCCGTTTCACCGCCGCCCTGAAGGCGGCGATGCTGGCCAAGGACGTCGCCCGTACCTCCACCCTCCGCATGATCACCGCGAAGCTGAAGGATGTGGACATCGCCGCCCGCCCCTCCGGCGTGGACAAGGTGCCGGAGGAGCAGATCCTCGCCATGCTGCGCGGCATGGCGAAGTCCCGCCGCGAGAGCGTCGAGCTCTACCGCCAGGGCAACCGGCCGGAGCTGGCGGCGAAGGAGGAGGCGGAGATCGCCGTCATCGAAAGCTTCCTGCCGCAGCAGATGGATGAGGCGGCGATGCGCGCGGCGGTGGCCGAGGCGGTGGCGGAAACCGGCGCCAGCAGCATCAAGGAGATGGGCAAGGTGATGGCGGCGCTGAAGGCGAAGCACGCCGCCAGCCTGGACATGGCGAAGGCCGGGCCGCTGGTGAAGGCGGCGCTGGGGGGCTGAGCGATGCGGCCCCTGCCGATCGCCTGCCTGCTTGCCGCCCTGGCCGCGCCGGCGGCGGCGCAGGCCCCTGCCGGCGCGCCGCCCACCGCCGGGCCGCCCCTGGCCGACACGGCCTGGCGGCTGGAACGCCTTCTTCCGCCCGGCGATCCGGCCGCCGCGGTCGTGCCGGCGGATCCAACGCGCTACGAGCTGCGCCTCGGCCCGGATGGGCGCCTGGCCATGCGGCTGGACTGCAATCGCGGCGCCGGGCGCTGGACCGCCACGGCAGAGGCGCCGGACCAGGGCCGCATCGCCTTCGGCCCGCTGGTGACGACGCGCGCGGCCTGCGCACCCGGCTCGCTGGAACCGCGGCTGGCGCGGGAAGCGGCGCAGATCCGCAGCTATCGGCTGGAAGGCGAGAGGTTGCGGCTGGGGCTGGCCTCCGGCGGGGCGCAGCTCTGGCAGCGGGCGCCCTGAGGCGGGCGGCGCCCGCCGCAAACCCGCCGGCACGGTCTGGCGACCCTCCCGCATCCGGTCGCGCGGACGCTATGCTATCCCCACGCCATGGCCCTCCCCCCCGCCTTTCTCGAGGAGCTGCGCGCCCGCACCCCGCTGGCCCAGCTCATCGGCCGCAAGACGCGGCTGGCCCGGAATGGCCGGCAGTGGAAGGGCTGCTGCCCCTTCCACAACGAGAAGACGCCGAGCTTCTACGTCTATGACGACCATTTCCACTGCTTCGGCTGCGGCGCGCATGGCGATGCCATCACCTTCCTCATGCGCGGCGAGGGGGCGAGCTTCCCCGAGGCGGTGGAGCGGCTGGCGCGCGAGGCCGGGCTGGAGGTGCCGAAACCCACGCCCGAGGCCGCGGCGCGGGAGCGCCGCGCCCGCGACCTGCATGCCGTGCTGGCCGCGGCGGAGGCCGCCTATCGCCGCCGCCTGCGCCTGCCCGAAGGCCGGCCCGCGCTGGACTATCTGCAGCGCCGCGGCCTGACCGAGGAGACGATCGAGCGCTTCGGCCTCGGCTGGTCCGGCGAGGGGCGCGGCGCGCTGGCCGCCGAGCTGAAGGCCGAGGGCATCGAGCCGGCCCAGCTCGTCGAGGCCGGGCTGATGAAGCCGCGCGACCCGGAGAGGCCGGAAGCCGGCCTCACGGATATGTTCTTCGGCCGGGTCATGTTCCCCATCCGCGACCGGCGCGGCCGCACCATCTCCTTCGGCGGCCGCATCCTGGGCGACGGCCAGCCGAAATACGTCAACGGACCGGAAACCGCGCTGTTCCAGAAGCGCCGCAGCCTCTACGGCCTGGACCAGGCGCGGGAGGGGGTGTTCCGCGGCGCCGTGCTGCTGGTGGTCGAGGGCTATATGGACGTCATCGCCCTGCACCAGGCGGGGTTCGCCGGCGCCGTGGCGCCGCTCGGCACCGCGCTGACGGCGGAGCAGCTCGAGGCGCTGTGGCAGATCTCGCCGGAGCCGGTGCTGAGCTTCGACGGTGATGCCGCCGGCGCCCGCGCCGCGGCCCGGGCGGCGGAGCTGGCCCTGCCGCTGCTGGCGCCGGAGCGCAGCCTGAAGCTCGCCATGCTGAGCGGCGGCGAGGATCCCGACACGCTGATCCTGAAGGGCGGCCGCCGCGCCTTCGAGGCGGTGCTGCAGGCCGCCCGGCCGCTTTCCGCCGCGCTCTACGATCTGCTGGCCGAGGGCAAGCGGCTGGAGACGCCGGAGCAGCGCGCCGCGCTGCGCCACCGGCTGGAGGCCGCTGCGCGCGCCATCCCGGACAAGGCGCTGGCGGCCGAATATCGCCGCGCGCTGCTGGACCGCTTCTTCGCCGGCAACCGCCGCGGTGGCGGCGCGGCGCGGCCCGGCCCCGTCACGCCACGCCGCGCGCCGATCGACCTCGCCGCCATCAGGCTGGAGCGGGCGCGCAACCTGCTGGCCATCCTGCTGCGGCACCCCGCGCTGTTGCCGGAAGTGGAGGAGCCTTTCGCCGCGCTCGACCTGCCGGAAGGCGATTGCGTGGCGCTGCGCGCCGCCCTGCTGCGCTTCCTGGCGGAGGCCCCCCTGCTTGACTCGGCGGCGCTGATGGACCACCTCGCCCATTATGGGCTCGGTGCGGCCATGGCCTGGGCGTTGCGGCCCCAGGGCCTCTCGGCCGCTTCGCTGCAGGAGGCGCAACCGGCGGAGGCGCTGGACGGGTGGTGGCACTTCTTCGGTCTGCTGCGGGGCGAGGCGGAATTGGTCGCAGACCGCGACGCGGCCCAGCTTTTGCTTGCGGAAACCAACGATGCCACGGCCCAGGCGCGACTCATCCGGCTGAGCGAGGCGCTGGCCGCGCTCCGCGGCGGCGACCCCGAACAGGGGCTGCGGACGGCTTGGTGACCTGATCGCCCCACTCGCGGGGGAGCACGGCAGGTCGCTGAGAAAGAGGGGGTACGGCCCGGGAGCGAAGCCGGCAGAGCTTCGGGACCGGGCCGCAGGGACAGGGCGGGCGCGCCTTCCCCGGCATGGGGACGGCGCCGGAACGGAGCGGACGGCATGGCGAGCAAGGTCGCGAACGGCACGGATACGGTCGAAAGCCGCGACGAGGCGGTCGATGGTGTGCTGCTCGACACCATGACGGCCTCGGTGAAGAAGCTGATCGCCCGGGGCAAGGAACGCGGCTACGTCACCTATGACGAGGTGAATGCGGCGCTGCCGCAGGACCAGGTCTCCTCCGAACTCATCGAGGACACGCTGGCCAATCTCTCCGAGATCGGCATCACCGTCGTCGAGGGCGAGGAGACCGATGACGGCGAGGCCGCCGCCAAGCCCGCCGCCGAGGACAAGGAGAAGGAGGAGGACGAGGAGTCCGGCGGCAATGTGGACGAGGAAAATCTCGGCCGCACCGACGATCCCGTCCGGATGTATCTGCGCGAGATGGGCAGCGTCGAGCTGCTCTCCCGCGAGGGCGAGATCGCCATCGCCAAGCGGATCGAGGCGGGGCGGGACATGATGATCGGCGGGCTCTGCGAGAGCCCGCAGACCTTCAAGGCGATCATCGCCTGGCATGATGCGGTGAAGGAAGGCCGCATGCTGCTGCGCGACGTGATCGACCTGGAGGCGACCCATGCCGGCGACAATCCGGACGCCGCTGCCCCGGACCCGAACGAGGAATTCGAGGAAGGCGAGGAAGGCGAGGGCATGGGCCTCTCCCTCTCCGCGCTGGAAGAGAAGCTGAAGCCCGAGGCGCTGGCGGCCTTCGAGGCGATCGAGGCCGCCTACGGCAAGCTGCAGAAGATGCAGCAGAAGCGCATGGAGGCCTATACCGCGGGCGAGGACCTCGCCGGCCGGTCCGAGAAGACCTACGAGAAGGCGCGGACCGAGCTGGTCGGGCTGGTGGAGAAGGTGCATCTCCACAACAACCGGATCGAGGAACTGGTCGAGCAGCTCAAGCAGATCAACCGCAGGCTGACGGCGCTGGAAGGCCAGGTGCTGCGCATGGCGGAGGCCGCCAAGGTGAAGCGGGAGGATTTCCTGCAGCACTGGCGTGGCAATGAGCTGGACCCGGCCTGGTTCGACCGCCTCGGCAAGCTCAGCCATAAATCCTGGAAGGCCTTCATCGCCCGCTCCCGCGAGGATGTGGAGGCGGTGCGCGCCCAGATGGCGACCATCGCCAACGACACCAGCCTGCCGATCGGCGAGTTCCGCCGCGTCTATGCCACCGTCTCCCGTGGCGAGCGGGACATGACCCAGGCAAAGCGGGAGATGATCGAGGCGAACCTCCGCCTCGTCATCTCCATCGCCAAGAAATACACCAATCGCGGCCTGCAATTCCTCGACCTGATCCAGGAGGGGAATATCGGCCTGATGAAGGCGGTGGATAAGTTCGAATACCGCCGCGGCTACAAGTTCAGCACCTACGCCACCTGGTGGATCCGCCAGGCGATCACCCGCTCCATCGCGGACCAGGCGCGGACCATCCGCATCCCGGTCCACATGATCGAGACGATCAACAAGCTGGTCCGCACCAGCCGGCAGATGCTGCACGAGATCGGCCGCGAGCCGACGCCGGAGGAGCTGGCGGAGAAGCTCGGCATGCCGCTCGAGAAGGTGCGGAAGGTGCTGAAGATCGCCAAGGAGCCGATTTCCCTCGAGACGCCGATCGGCGACGAGGAGGACAGTCATCTCGGCGACTTCATCGAGGACAAGGCCGCCATCATCCCGCTGGACGCCGCCATCCAGTCCAACCTGCGCGAGGCGACGACGCGGGTGCTCTCCTCGCTCACGCCGCGCGAGGAGCGGGTGCTGCGCATGCGCTTCGGCATCGGCATGAACACCGACCACACGCTGGAGGAGGTCGGGCAACAGTTCAACGTGACGCGCGAGCGCATCCGGCAGATCGAGGCCAAGGCGCTGCGCAAGCTGAAGCACCCCTCGCGCTCGCGGAAGCTGCGCAGCTTCCTGGACAATTAGATGCGTATGTCCGCCCTGCGCGAAGCCGCCGCTCCGGGCCCCGTCGCGGCTCGCCGCGATGGGCTCCCGGCAACCCTTCGTGCAGGGCGGGCGTGATGGCGCTGGAGCCCGTCATCCCGGTCGCCGTCGATGTGACCTTCCTGCGAATGGACCGGCGCCCGACCGATCCGGCCCCGTGCCTGCCGCCGGAGGCGCGGATGGAGCGGGTGGCGCGCTGCACCGTGCCCTTCTACCGCTACCTCTACGACACGGTGGGGCATCGCTATGTCTGGTGGCTGCGCCGCACCGTGCCGGACGCGCAGTTGGCCGAACTGCTGGCGGAGCCGGCGATCTCCATCCATGTGCTGTATCGCGGCGGCGAGCCGGCGGGGTTCTACGAGCTGGATCGCCGGCTCGGCGGGGTGGTGAACCTCTCCTATTTCGGCCTGCTGCCGCATGCGGTGGGGACGGGGCTGGGCCGCGCCTTCCTGCGCCAGGCGGTGGACGATGCCTGGGCCGAGGCGCAGCGCGCCGTCACGGTGAATACCTGCACCGCGGACCATCCCCGGGCCCTGCCGAATTACCTGGCCGCCGGCTTCCAGAAGCTGCGGACGGAGCGGGAGATCTGGCACGTGCCGGTGCGGCTGGGCCTGCCGATCCCGGAGCGGCTGCGGGCGGGCTGACCGCAGCTTTCCGCCCGGCGCGTGCGATTTGGCTTGTAGCCGGGCCGCCGCAGGGCCATATGCACCGGGTCAACCCGTCCGGTTCGGCCTGTTTCGTTTCGTCCCGCCCGGGGCGCCGAGCTTGGTTTCCGTCCTGAGAGGCAGATTGGCCCGCCCCGCGGCGTTCGCGGGGCGGCACCCCTTGCATGATGGGAATCCCCGCATGTCCACCGGTACCGTGAAATGGTTCAACGCCACCAAGGGCTATGGCTTCATCCAGCCTGAGGGCGGCGGCGCCGACGTCTTCGTCCATATCTCCGATGTGCAGCGCTCCGGCCTCAGCGGCCTGCAGGACGGGCAGCGCATCAGCTTCGACATCCAGCGCGGCCAGCAGGGCAAGCTTTCCGCCTGCAACCTGAAGGCCGAGTGATCCGGGGGGCGGCGGCGCGACCCGCCGCCGCCTTCCTGCCCGCCGCCCGAACCTGGGAAGGAGACGCCGCATGACCCCGCATCTCTACAGCGTCGGCCAGAATGTCGAATTCGTGCCGGGGCGCTACGACACCAACGTGCCGCGCGGCCTCTACACCGTGGTGCGGCAATTGCCGGGCCCGCCGAACGACCGGGAATACCGGGTGAAGCACAAGCAGGACGGGCACGAGCGCATCGTGCTGGAAAGCCAGCTCCGCAGCGGGCCGCCGACGCTGTTCGCCTGAGGGGCGGGGCTGAAGGGCGGGGTTGCAGGGGCCGGCCCTTCCGGCAGAGGAGGGGGTGATGGCCCGCAGGCCGAATTACGGTCAGCAACGCGCCGAGGTGAATCGCAGCAAGCAGGCGAAGCAGGAGGCCCGGCAGCGCGAGCGCGAGGCCGCCGTGGCGCAGCGCCGGGCCGGCCGCGAGGATGCCGGCCCGCCCGAAGCGGCGGCTGTGCCGGCGAAGGCGCCGCCGGCTGTGCGTGACCCGCCCGTGCGTGACAAGGATATGGACGAGCCCATGGCCAGGCGGCGCGATGACGGGAAATGGGTGCTGTTCGACGTGACCTATGCCGATGGCAGCCGCCGCTCCAACCGCAAGGTGCCGGGGGAATTGCTCGGCGGCCTGGATGGCGACGCGCCGGCCCGCGCCGAGATCGAGGCGCAGGACCGCCGCATCGCCGAGGCCTCCGGCAAGCCGGCGGGCAAGATCCTGGCCGTGGTCCGCAGCCGGGTCGGCTGACGGGGCAACCTGCCCCGGCGCCGGTATGAGCCGGCAGGGCGAAGCCGGGGGTCAGTGGCCTGCTTGTCCGCGAAGTTCGCGGGATATCCAGCGAACTTCGCGGACAAGCAGGCCACGGAAGATGGAAGGCCAGCGGCCCGAGGACGAAGTCCGCAGGATGTCGAAACCGGGCCACCAGAGCGTGACGCGTCCGCTACCGCTCACGCCGCCGGGGGCCAGGCCTGGCCCCCGGCGGGGGGTGGCGGCACTCTCGCCACCGGGAGCCTCGGGGCGAAGCCGCCACCGGTTTCACCCGCTACCGGTTTCACCCGCTATGCGCCAGGATCGCCAGCAGCAGCAGCGCCACGATATTGGTGATCTTGATCATCGGGTTCACTGCCGGCCCTGCCGTATCCTTGTACGGGTCGCCCACCGTGTCGCCGGTGACCGCCGCCTTGTGGGCGTCCGATCCCTTGCCGCCATGGTGGCCTTCCTCGATGTACTTCTTGGCGTTGTCCCAGGCGCCGCCGCCCGTGGTCATGCTCACCGCCACGTAGAAGCCGGTGACGATGACGCCCAGCAGCATCGCCCCCAGCGCCTCGAACCCGGCGGCCTTCCCGGCGATGGCCTGGACGCCGAAATAGCAGACCAGCGGCGAGAGCACCGGCAGCAGCGAGGGGATGATCATCTCCTTGATCGCCGCCTTGGTCAGGATGTCCACGGCGCGGCCGTAATCCGGCCGGTCGCGGCCTTCCATGATCCCCGGCTTTTCGCGGAATTGCTGCCGCACTTCCTCCACCACGCTCATCGCCGCGCGGCCGACCGCCGTCATCGCCATGCCGCCGAAGAGGAAGGGCAGGGCGCCGCCGAAGAGCAGCCCCATGACGACATAGGGCGAGGAGAGGCTGAAGGTGAGCGCCCCGACCCCGGTGAAATACGGGTACTGCGCCGTATTGGCGGCGAAGAAGCTGAGGTCCTGGGTATAGGCGGCGAACAGCACCAGCGCGCCGAGGCCCGCGGAGCCGATGGCGTAGCCCTTGGTGACGGCCTTCGTCGTGTTGCCCACCGCGTCCAGCGCGTCCGTGGTGACGCGGATCTCCTTCGGCAGCCCGGCCATCTCCGCGATGCCGCCGGCATTGTCCGTGACCGGGCCGAAGGCGTCGAGAGCCACCACCATGCCGGCCAGGGCCAGCATGGTCGTCACCGCGATGGCGATGCCGTAGAGCCCGGCCAGGTTGAAGGCCACCAGCACGCCGGCGATGATGATGAGCGCCGGCACCGCCGTGCTCTCCATGGAGACCGCCAGGCCGCGGATGACGTTGGTGCCATGGCCGGTGACGGAGCTTTCGGCGATGGCCTGCACCGGGCGGAAGCCGGTGCCGGTGTAGTATTCCGTGACGACGATGATGAGGCCGGTGACCGCCAGCCCCACCACGCCGCAGAGGAAGAGCGAGAAGGCGCTGAAGCTGGTCCCGCCGGCGGTGATCGTGTCCGACCCCCAGATCAGGTAGCTGAGCGGCAGCAGCACGACCAGGGACAGCACCCCGGTGACGATGAAGCCGCGATACATCGCCCCCATGATGGAGTTGTTGGAGGGCAGCTTCACGAAATAGGTGCCGGCGATGGAGGTGATGACGCAGACCGCGCCGATCGCCAGCGGGTAGAGCATGCCCTCCGCCAGGCGCTGGTCGGAGCCGGCGAAGCTGATCGCCGCCAGCACCATGGTGGCGACCATGGTCACCGCATAGGTCTCGAAGAGGTCGGCCGCCATGCCGGCGCAGTCGCCGACATTGTCGCCCACATTGTCGGCGATGGTGGCGGGGTTGCGCGGGTCATCCTCCGGGATGCCGGCCTCCACCTTGCCCACCATGTCGCCGCCCACATCGGCGCCCTTGGTGAAGATGCCGCCGCCGAGCCGGGCGAAGATGGAGATCAGCGAGGCGCCGAAGCCGAGCGCCACCAGCGCGTCGATCACCTTCCGGTCATTCGGCGCGTAGCCGCCGAGCACCACCAGGATGAAGAAGTAGATGGCGACGCCGAGCAGGGCGAGGCCGGCCACCAGCATGCCGGTGATGGCGCCCGACTTGAACGCCACGTCCAGCCCGGCGGCGAGGGATTGGGTGGAGGCCTGGGCGGTGCGCACATTGGCGCGGACCGAAACATTCATGCCGATGAAGCCGGCCAGGCCCGAAAGCACGGCACCGATCAGGAAGCCGATCGCGACGGTGATGCCGAGCGTCACCACCACCAGCACGAAGAGCACGATGCCGACGATGCCGATGGTGATGTATTGCCGTCGCAGATAGGCGCCCGCCCCCTCCTGCACGGCTTTCGCGATTTCCTGCATGCGTGCGGAGCCGGCATCCAGCGCCATCACCTGCTTGGCGGTGACCACGCCATAGGCGATGGACGCCGCCCCGAGCAGAATCACCAGGACCAGAATCAAGGTCATCAAGTCCGCAACCCCCCATTCTTGTCTCGCCGGGACATTCGCGCCCGGACGGTGCGCGGGAGGCTAAAGCAAAGCGCCGGGGTGGGAAATCACCCCGCCATGGAATTATGAAGGCATACAACGGGCTTGCGGCGCGGCGATTGCGGCGGCGGAAGGGCGGGCCGCGCCTTGCCCTTGCCGCGCTGCCTGGCCAGATTGTGCCGGAAAGGAAGCGCGGGGGGAGGCCAGCGATGGAGAGACGGACGATGCTCGGGGCCGGGCTGGCACTCGCCGCCGCGGCGGGGTTGGGCGCGGGGCAAGCTGCCGCCCAGGCCCCCGCCCTGGTCGAGAAGAAGGTGTTCGAGGGCGGTGCCTTCCGTACCCGCGGCGGCGCCACCATTCCCAATCTGCGCCTCGGCTACCAGACCGAAGGGCGGCTGAACGCGGCGGGGGACAATGCCGTCCTCATCTGCCACTTCTTCTCCGGCAACAGCCATGCCTGGGGCCAGGTGGCGGCCAATGGCCCGCGCGGCTGGTGGGATGCCGTCATCGGCCCGGGCAAGGCGATCGATACCGGTCGTTACTTCGTCATTGCCGTGGATACGCTGGTGAATGTGAACGTGCCGGATGCCGGCACCGTCACCACCGGCCCGGCGACGCTGAACCCGGATACCGGCCGGCCCTGGGGGATGAGCTTCCCCGTCATCGCCATGCGGGATTTCGTGGAAAGCCAGAAGAAGCTGCTGGACAGCCTCGGGGTGAAGAAGCTGGCGCTGGTGGCGGGGCCGTCCAATGGCGGGCTGCAGGCCATCGAATGGGCGGCGGCCTATCCGGATTTCTGCGCCCGGGTGATGCCGGTGATCGCCGCGGAGATCGATGCCTGGCTGCAGGGCTGGCTGAACATCTGGGCCGCGCCCATCCGGCTGGACCCGAATTGGCGGGAAGGCGAGTACTACGCCCAGGGGCGGGAGCCGCCGCTGCGCGGCCTGGCGGAGGCCTGGAAGATCGTCACCCTGCAGGCGCGGGACCGCGCCTGGGCGGCGCAGTATGACCGCAAGCCGGCGGAGGGGCAGGACCCGGCGCACCGCATCGGCGACCGCTTCGCGATCGAGAAATGGCTGGATGACGCAGCTTTGGCGCGGGCGAGGACCTCGGACGCCAATTCCTTCCTCTACATGGTGCGGGCGAACCAGCTCTTCCTGAACGAGTACCCGTCGCTGGCCGCGGCCATGGCGGGGGCGGCGGGGCGCTGGCTGGTGCTGCCCTCGCCGACCGACCGGGTCTTCCCGCTGGAAGGGGTGCGGGAATTCGTCGAGGTGCTGAAGCGGGCCGGCAAGCAGGTGGAGCTGGCGGAGGTGACGGGGCCGCTCGGGCACCTCAACGGCGTGGCGGGGATGGGGCCGCAAGGGGAGCGGATCCGGGCGTTTTTGGCCGGGTGAGGATCGGGCAGAGGGCGCTGCCCGCTGCACTCTCGCCGGCGGGGAGGCCGCGGGTTCACCCCACGGGTCTGAAACTCAGACCGGGGTCCGGGGCTGGTGTCCCGATTCCGCAGTCCTGCGGACTTCGTTCTCGGGCCACTAGAGCAGATCGCCGGAGGGCGGTATCGCCCGAAGGCGTGAATCTGCTCTACAATCTATAAGCTAGAGCGGTTTCGCGCTGCACAGTCAGCGTGAAACCGCTCTAGCCTTGGTTTTCAGTGGCCTGCCTGTCCGCTGCGTTCGCTGGAGTCCAGCGAACTTCGCGGGCAGGACACCAGGTCCTGGCCCCGGTGGGGGTTCGGGGGCAAAGCCTCCGATCCTTCTTCCTGCTTCCTGGCGTTCTGCGCTTATGGGGCAGCGCCCCCTGCAAAGGCGGAGCCCCCCGTCACGCCAGCGCCCGCAACGGCAGCGCCTTGCGTTCCAGATAGTCCAGCCGCGCCGCCAGATCGTCCTCCCGGCAGGCCATCACGCTCACCACGCCGAGGCTCACCTGGCGCTGCGGCAGGTTGCCGTCCGCCGGCACCGTCACCGCCTCGCCGGGCGCGATTTCCACCACCAGCTCCGCGGCCTGGCCGGCCACCAGCGGCAGGGCGACGAAGACCTGGCCACCCGCCGCCAGTTCCAGGGTCCGGAAGGCCCCCGGCTCGGCATCCGCGGCATGGGCGCGCAGCGCGGCGCGGGAGGCGGCGGGCGGGGCGCGCAGCTCCAGCATCACCCGCAGCCTGGTGCCCGCCAGCCCCTCGGGCAGGGGCAGGCGCAGCCGTGCCGGCCCGGAAGGGGTGGCCCAGCAGCCCCAGCGCTCCAGCCGCTCCCAGCCCGGCCCCTCGCGCACCGCATCCGCCACCGCCATGGCCGGCAGCGGGCGGCTGCCCGGCAGCAGCCGCAGCTCATGGATCTCGCCCAGGCGGAAGCCCAGCCGGGCCAAGGGCGGCGGCAGCGCCGGCAGCTCCGCCCCGGCCAGGCGCAGCAGGTCCTCGGCCAGCTCGGACCAGCGCCGCAGCCGCACCTTCTGGCGGATCGCCGCCTCCTGCGCCGCGCGGAAGCCGGGCTCGAAGATGAGCTGTTCCAGCCGGGCGACCAGCTCCGGCTCGCTCTGCGGCTGGAAATAGAGGGCGCCCTCGCCCCCTGCCTCGCGCAGCGAGGAATGGTCGGGCACCAGCGCCACCTTGCCATGCGCCAGGCTTTCGGTGACCGGCAGGCCCCAGCCCTCATAGAAGCTGTTGTAGACGGTGAAGAGGCAGTCCCGGTACAGCCCCTCCAGCACCGTATCCGGCACATGGTGCAGCAGCCGCACCTTGGCGCGCAGAATGGGGGAATTGGCGTGCAGCGCCAGCGCCGCTTCCGCCAGCCAGCCCTTCTTGCCGACGCAGACCAGCTCCGGCACCGCCTCCGCCCCGTGCTTGCGCACCAGGGTCAGCCAGGCGTTGAACAGCAGCAGGTGGTTCTTGCGGCTTTCGATGGTGCCGACGCAGAGGATGAAGGGCGGCTGCCCGGCAGCCGGGGGCGGCGCCGCGGCGGCGGCCGGCTCCGCCGCATCCAGCCGCAGCACCTGGGCGGGTAGGCTGAGGCCGGGGAGGAATTGCTCGAGCTGGGCGAGGACGTCCCTCCTTGTGCATTCCGAATTGGTCAGCACCGCATCGGCATGGAGCGCCAGGGCGGCGAACCAGCGGGCGAATTCCTCCACCAGCGGCGCGGCGCAATGCTCCGGCACCAGCAGCGGGATGCAGTCATGGATGAAGGGGATGTAGCGCAGCCCGTAGCGTGCCTTCGCCTCCCGCACCCGCCGCAGATAGTCCGGGATCCACCAGGAGGTGCCGAGATTGATCAGCCGCGCACCGGGCGGGAAGGCCAGCGGCGGGCCTTCCCGCAGCAGCAGCCGCACCTCGGCGATGGCGGAGGCCCAGTCCGGCTCGGCGATGTCGGTGCCGGTGCGGGAGAGGCTGGCGAGGCGGAGGAAGAGCGCGGCTGGCAGCGCCACCCAGAAGCCGCGCAGCGGGTCGAAGGCCGTGACCGTCGCCGGGACGGTGCCCGCCAGGGCTTCCCGGATCAGGTTGAGCTGGACCCGCTGGATGCCGGTGGGGGCGCGGTTGTGCTGGAAATAGTCGAGCAGGTCGGAGGCGTCGAACACCACCGCGCCTTCCGCCGCGGCCGGCGGCGCCTCGGCCGCTTGCGGCAGGGGGGCGGTGGCCGGTGCCGGTGTCGGGGCGACGGCCGGGGCGAAGGGCGCGGGGGCGAGGGGCGAAGGCGCGGGCGGTGACGGCGCGAAGGATGCGGGGGAGGGGGGCGGAGGAGGTGCTGCGGAGAAGGGTGCGGGTGGCGGGGCGGCATGGCTGGCCGTGGCGGGGGCGGGCGCGGCGTGGGCGGGCGTGGCGGGGGCCGGCGCCGAGGCGGCGGCTGCTGGCGGCACCGCCGCGCCGGGCGGCTCGGCCGCCATCAGCTCCTGCCGGGCCGCGGCGCTGCCGGGGTCGAGGGTCAGCGCCCTGGCATATTCCTCGAAGGCTTCCTCCAGCCGCCCCAGCAGCTTCAGGGCGTGGCCGATCTGCAGGTGCAGGTCGGAATCCTCCGGCTGCAGCCGCTCCGCCTCCCGGTACAGCAGCAGGGCGGCGCGGGGGTCGCCGGCTTCCTTCATGCAATGGCCGTACTGCACCCAGATCGGCCATTCCTCCGGCCGGAGCCGCAGGAAGCCGGCATAGGCCTGGGCCGCCTCCGCCCATTCCCGGCGGTCCCGCAAGGCGTCGGCGCGGGCCAGCAATTCCGCTGCGGCGGACCGGGTGCTGTCGGACGGGGCGTGTTGATCCATGCGGGCTTCTCCTCGCCGGCGGGCCAGGCCGGATCGGCCGGCCCGCTGTGCGGCCAGCATAGTCGCGGCGGCATCCGCTCGTGAAACCCCCGGTGGTGGACCGAAGGCCGGGTGCGCCTGCCCGGCCTTCCCCGCGGGCCGCGCCGGCCTTCGGCCACGCTGCCTGGGCTGGTGCCAGCGGTCGGGCACCGCCCGGGCCAGCGCCACCGCGGCGCTCTCGCCTTTAGGGACCGTCGCGCAAGGGTCCCGGCAGCGGATCGGTGCAGGGTTTGCGTCCAGGGCCAGGGTCGCGGCGCTGCGCCGCCGCCGCCGATGGCACCGGCAAGCCTGCCGACGCCAGGCGAATGGCGCTGGCGCATGACGCCAGGGTGGAAAAGACCCGCCAGGACCCGCCACGGACCCTTTCGCGGAGGCTCTCAGCCCCGCCCCGCCGCCGTCGGCGCCCGCTGCGTCACCACCTTCAGCCCCGCAGCCCCGCAGCCCCGCAGCCCCCGGCGCCTGCGCCGCCCCGGCCCCGCCCCTCAGTGGAAGATCAGCAGCGCCACGATCAGCAGGGGGGAGAGGAGGAGGAGCACCGCCGCCGCCCGCAGCAGCAGCACCGCCAGATCCGCCGCGCCCAGCGCCAGCGCCTGGCGCAGCGCCCCCGGGGCAGCACGCAGGTCCAGCCCCTCGCCAGGGGTGCGTTCCGGGATCAGCTTCTCTGGGGAGTATGCCACATCCGTCATCCGCATCTCTCGCGCGATAAAGCGCCAGCAGCCTTCGCCCCGCAAGCGATATCGGTGCGGCCGGGCCCCGAGGAAAGAGGACTTGCGCACCACCCTGTTCACGTGGCGGTGTGAAGCCGGGCGGCAGCATGCCGCCGGCTGGTTGCTGGAGACTGAACGGCATGGGTGCCCCGACGCGGCCCAGACTCTTCCTCGACGGCTATAATCTGGCGCTCGACCAGGGCACCGGCGTGGCCACCTATGCGCGCAACCTCAGCTTCGCCCTCGGCCGGCTGGGCGCCGAGGTGGGGGTGCTCTACGGCACCCGCGCCTCGCCGTCTCGCGATCCCTTGATCCGGGAGATCGCCTTCTTCGACGAAAGGGTGGGCGAGGCGCCACAATGGCTGCAGGCCATCCGCCGCGGCTACCGGCTGGTCGGCGCCCCGGGCGGCGAGGTCGCCAACCGGGTGCCGGTCACCGGCCAGGTCATCGCCACCACCTTCCGCGACCGCCTGCCGCATTACGACGAGATCTGGAACGCGCGGGAGGTGTTCCAGCAGGCACAGGCGCATTTCCGCGTGCTGCAGCGGCTGCTCCCGGTGCATATGCGCGGCGGCCGCCGGCCGGAGCTGATGCACTGGACCTACCCGATCCCGATCACCATGCCCGGCACCCGCAACATCTACACCATGCACGACCTGGTGCCGCTGCGCCTGCCCTACACCACCCTCGACAACAAGCGGCGCTATTTCCGCCTCAACCGCCTGCTCGGCCGCAGCGCGGCGCATATCGTCACGGTCTCGGAGGCCTCGAAGCGGGACATCGTCAACCTGCTCGGCATTCCGGAGGAGCGGGTGACCAACACCTACCAGGCGGTGGACATCCCGCGGCGCTTCCGCGAGGTGCCGATGCCTGCCGTCGCCGCCGAGATCGAGGGCAGCTTCGGCCTGACGGCCGGCCGCTACTGGCTGTTCTTCGGCGCCATCGAGCCGAAGAAGAATGTCGGCCGGCTGATCCAGGCCTATCTCGCGGCCAATGTCGCGGATCCGCTGGTCATCGTCGGCAAGAAGGCCTGGAAGTCGGAGCAGGAGCTCCGGCTGATGTTCGACGACCATATCCGCACCATGGTGCTGGAAGGCGGCACGCTGCGCACGCGGCGCAAGATCATCCTGCTGGACTACGCCCCTTTCCGCCTGCTGGTGAACCTGATCCGCGGCGCCCGCGGCGTGCTCTTCCCCTCGCTCTACGAGGGGTTCGGCCTGCCGGCGCTGGAATCCATGCTGCTCGGCACCCCGGTCATCACCTCCAACTCCGCCTCCATGCCGGAGGTCGTCGGGGATGCGGCGCTGCAGGTGGACCCCTACGACATCTCCGGCCTCGTCCAGGCCATCCAGGCGCTGGACGGCGATGCCGAGCTGCGCGCCCGGCTGGCCGAGGCCGGGCCGCGCCGCGCCGCCCTGTTCAGCCCGGAGCGCTACGACGAGCGGCTCCGCGCCCTCTACGGCAGGCTCGGCATGAAGCTGGCGCCCCCGGCCCCGGCCGAGGCGCCGCGCCTGGCGGCCGAGTGATGGCCGCCCCCCGCCGCCGCTTCGAGGCCGGGGACCTGCTCTTCGGGGAAGACCATGATTTCGTGGTCACCCTCTATGTCGCCCTGCTGCGGCGCTGGCCGGATCCGGGGGGCTACGCGCATTACCACGGGCTGATCGCGGACCGGCCGGAGCGCCGCCCCGATGCGCTGCGGGAAATGCTGGAGTCCGAGGAGGCGAAGCGCGTCGCCGCGCCCATCCACCTGCCGCCCGGCCCGATCCTGCCGACCGACCCGCTCGCCGCGCTGCAGGCGGTGCTGGCGATCCGCAGCGAATTCCTCGCCGAGCAGCTCCTCGAGCTGCGCGAGGCGCTGGCGGTGCAGGACGGCGCCGGCCTCGGCGGGCTGGGCGCCGAGGTGATCGAGGCCCGGGACGCCGCGCTGCGCCAGGAGCTGGCCCTGCTGCGGCGGGAGGTGGGCGAGCGGCTGGAGGGCGTCGCCGGGCTGCTGCGCGGCGCCGGCGCCTCGGAAAGCGCGCTGGCCACCGCCGAGGAACGCGCCGCCGCCGCCCTGGCGCCGCTGCTGGCCGGCTATGTCGGGGATCTGCTGGCCGCCAGCCAGCTGCAGATGGAGGCGCGGCTGCGCGCCCTGGAGGCCCGCATCCTTGCCCTGGAAGCCCGCTGAGCCGGGGCGGCGACGGGGATGAGCGCCGCATCGCCCGACCTCGTCGTCTTCACCCCGTTGCCGCCGGCGCGTTCCGGCATCGCCGCCTACAGCGCGGAGCTGCTGCCGCTGCTGGCGGCGCATCTGCGCCTCGCCGTGGTGGTGGCGCGGCTGGCGGACAAGGTGGCGCTGCCCGGCTGCGAGGTGCTGGCGGAGATGGAGTACCGCGCCCGGCCCGGCCTCGCCGCCCGGCCGCATCTCTTCCAGCTCGGCAATTCCATGGACCATGCGCATGTCTACCGGGCGGCGCTGCGGAGCCCTGGCATCCTGGTGCTGCATGACCCGGTACTGCATCACCTGGTCGAGGCGCTGACCCTCGGCCGCGGCGACTGGGCCGGGTATGAGCAGGCGCTGGCGGCGGAGTACGGCGAGGCAGGGCGGCGCCTGGCCCGGCGCCGGCGGCAGGGGCTGTTCGACCCGGCGCAGCGCTTCCTGCTGCCGCTGAACGGGGCGGTGCTGGACCGGGCGCGCGGCGTGCTGGTGCACAGCCGCTTCGCCGCCGGCCGCGTCACCCGGATCGGCGGGCCGGAGGTGCGGGTGGTGCCGCACCACCTTTCGCCGCTGGTCGCGGCGGCGGCAGGGCTGGGCAAGGCGGAGGCCCGTGCCCGCTGCCACCTGCCGCCGGACCGGCCGGTGCTGCTCTCGCTCGGCCATGCGACGCCGGCCAAGCGCATCGACCTGGTGCTGGAGGCGGTGGCGCGGCTGCGCGATGCCGGCTCGCCCCTGCTGCATGTGATCGCCGGGGCGGTGGAGGCGGGGTTCGACCTGGAAGGGATGGTCGCCCGGCTCGGCCTCGGCGACCGGGTACGGATCACCGGCTGGCTGGGGGAGGCGGAATTCCTCGCCTATGCCCGGGCGGCCGATCTGCTGGTCAATCTCCGCTGGCCGCTGGCCGGGGAGAGTTCCGGCGCGCTGGTCCGGGCGCTCGGCCTCGGCCTGCCGGCGCTGGTCGATGCCGCCGGGCCGCTCGGCGAATATCCGGATGCGGTGGTGGCCAAATTCCCGCCAGGGCCGGATCCGGCGCCGCGGCTCGCCACGGCGATCGCCGGGCTGCTGGCCGCGCCGGCGGCGCTGGCGGCGCGCGGCGCGGCGGCGGCGGCGCATTTGCGCGTGGCGGCGGACCCCGCCCTTTCGGTCGCCGCCTATCTGCGGGCGGTGCGGGATTGGGGCGAGAGCAGCTTCGCGCCGGCCGGAAGCGGCCTGCGCGAAGCCGTGCCGGAACCGTGAGGCCCGGAGCAGCTTGTCCTGATCCGGGGCAGCGCCGATTCGCGCATCGGGCCGGAGACCGTTCCGGCCGGGATGGGCTAGGCTGCCGTGGCTTTTCTGTTGCGGGGCGTGGCGCCGACTGGCTTGCCGCAGGGGTTGTTTTTTGCTGCTTTGCGGCCGGGTCGATGCTGAAACGGGTCCCTCGATGCCGCAGAATTCAAGCGGGTTTGATCCCCGCTCGCCCGCGTGAGCGCTAGAGCATCCATGGGTCCTCGCGAGGCGGGACCACGGAAGGCAAAGCGGTCATGACGGAGCAAGTTGGGCCGCCATTACGGGTCCTGGTGGCGGAAGACGAAGCCCTGGCGGCGATGGTGCTGGAAGACGTGCTGACCGAGGCCGGCCACCGGCCGGTGCTGGCCCCGGATGGCGAGGCCGCCCTGCGCCTGGCGCGGGAAAGCCGCTTCGACCTGCTGCTGACCGACCTCGCCATGCCGCGCATGACCGGGTGGCAATTGATCGCCACGCTGCGCGAGGAGCAGCCGGACCTGCCCCTGGTGGTGATGACCGGCTACCTGCCGCCCGGCGGGCGGGAGCTGCTGTTCCAGAATCCCCGGCCGCCCCGCGCCCTGCTGCAGAAGCCCTTCGAGATCGGCCAGTTGCTCGCGGTGCTGGACGGTCTGCGGCCACGCGCCGAGGGGCGGCCGCTGCGGCCCGCCCTGGCCCGGCGGGCGGCGCATTGAGGGGCCCGGCGCTGCCGCCCTTCCGCAGGAACTTCGCGCCTTCACGGTTTTCGCCCTCCTGCTGCCAGGCTGGCGTCCCCATCTGGGTGACGCTTCCGGAGCCGTTCCGGTTGACCACCACCCCCACCCGCCGGCAGGGTTCCATGATGCGAGCCTGGATTGTCCCTTTCATGCTGTCCGCCCTGGTGGCGGCGCCCGCCTGCGGGCAGAAGCCGCCGCCGCTTGGCGCCGAGCCCTCGCCCAACGCGCCGGGGGGCAAGCCTTCCTTCAGCAATCCGCCGCTGCGCGGCACGCCGCCCGGCCCCGGCGCCACCCCTGCCCCTGCCCCTGCCCCTGCCCCTGCACCGGCGCCGGGCGCCAGCCTGGCCGGCAAGCCGCCGCCCCTGCCGCCGGGCAGCGATCCCTTCGGCGGCGGGGGCGGCGGCGGCGGGCGCCGCCCGGTCTCCTCCGGCACCGGCTTCGTCGTGGCGCCGGGGCGGCTGCTGACCAACCACCATGTCGCCAATGGCTGCAGCGAGATGCGCGTCCGCCCCGCCGCCGGCGGGCAGGAGCTGGTGGCGACCGTCGCCGCCACGGATGAGCAGCGCGACCTGGCGCTGCTGAATGTCCGCGGCAATGCCGGCCCGCCGCTCGCCTTCCGCAGCGGGCCGGAGATGCGGCGGGGCGAGGGGGTGGTGACCTATGGCTTCCCGCTGGCCGGGCTGCTTTCCTCCGGCCCCACCCTGACCACCGGGGAGGTCTCGGCCCTGGCCGGGCTGCGCGACAATGCGCGGCAATACCAGATCAGCGCGCCGGTGCAGCCGGGCAATTCGGGCGGGCCGCTGCTGGATATGCAGGGGCATGTGGTGGGGGTGGTGGTGTCCAAGCTGAATGCCCAGCGCATCGCGCAGAGCACCGGCGACATTCCGCAGAACGTCAATTTCGCGGTGAAGGGCGGCGAGGCGGTGGAGTTCCTCCGCCGCAACGGGGTGGAGCCGCGCGTCGCCCAGAGCGGCGCGGCCCGCACCGCTGCCGAGGTTGGCGAGGTGGCGCATCCTTCCACCGTCTTCCTGCGCTGCATGCGCTGATAGTCCCCGCGACGTCGCTGCCCGCCTTCGCAGGGGCCCCGGGTTTCGCCCCGGGCGGGCGCTGCGCGCCGCCATGGGGCCCTTTCAGGCCGGATGACCGGCGCCCCGCACAGCCTGCCGCGGCGAAGCCGCGGCAGGGCGACGGGCGGCGCGGGCTCGGGCGCGGCGCGGGGCGCCCGGCCCTGGTGGGCGCCGTGGCCGCGGGCTAGAGCAGATCGCCGGAGGGCGGCATCGCCCGGAGGCGTGAATCTGCTCTACCATCCATAAGCTAGAGCGGTTTCGCGCTGCACAGTCAGCGTGAAACCGCTCTAGCCTCCGCGCAACGGAGGAGCCCACCACATGCGCAGCATCGACGCGCCGACCCTGAAAGGCTGGATCCATGACGGCCAGGAACTCGCCATCCTGGATGCGCGGGAGGTCGGGGAATTCGGCCGCGCCCATCTCTTCTGGGCCAATCCCTGCCCGCTCTCCCAGGCGGAGCTGCGGGCCCGGGCCATCCTGCCGTGCCGCACTGTCCGCATCGCCTGCGTGGATGGCGGCGAGGGTGGGCTGGCCGCCCGCCTCGCCGCCTGGCTGGAGAGCGTGGGCTATACCGACGTCTCGGTGCTGGAGGGCGGCACGCCTTCCTGGGAAGCGGCGGGCTATGTCCTCTTCTCCGGCGTGAACGTCCCCTCCAAGGCCTTCGGGGAATGGGTGGAGCACCACTACCACACCCCTTCCATCGATCCGGCCGAGCTGGACGCCCTGCGCGCCGGCGGCACCGACATGGTCATCCTGGACAGCCGGCCCATGGAGGAATTCCGCCGCATGTCCATCCCCGGCGCCACCTGCGTGCCGGGGGGCGAGCTGGTCTACCGCATCGGCGAGCTGGCGCCGGACCCGGCCACCACCATCGTGGTGAATTGCGCCGGCCGCACCCGCTCCATCATGGGCGCCGAATCCCTGCGCTCGGCGGGCGTGCCGAACAAGGTGGTGGCGCTGCGCAACGGTACCATGGGGTGGGAGCTGGCGGGCTTCGCCTGCGACCGCGGCAGGACCCTCAGCTACCCCGAAGGCACCCCCGCCAGCCTGCCCCTGGCGCTGCAACGCGCCCAGGCCTTCGCCGCCCGGCACGGGGTGAAACCGCTGGACCGCGCCGGCCTCGCCGCCCTGCTGGCGGAGCCGGACCGCACCACCCTGGTGCTGGATGTGCGCGACCCCGCGGAATATGCCGCCGGCCATCTGCCCGGCAGCCGCAACGCGCCGGGCGGGCAGCTCGTCCAGGCCACTGACCAATGGGTGGCGGTGCGCGGCGCCCGGATCGTGCTGGTGGACGATACCGGCGTGCGCGCCCGCATGGCCGGGGGCTGGCTGCGCCAGCTCGGCCAGTGGGAGGTCTTCGTCCTGGAAGGCGGGCTGCAGGGGAAGCTGGAAACCGGCAGCAAGGCGCCGGATTGCCCGGAGGCCGCGGCGGTGGAGGCCCCCGCCATCTCCCCCGCCGCCCTGGCCGCGGCGCTGGAGGCGGGCGGGACCAGGGTGGTGCAGCTCACCCGCTCGCTTGATTTCCGCGAGGCGGCGATCCCCGGCGCCCTCTGGGGCGTGCGCACCCGCCTGGCCGCCCTGGCCCCGGCGCTTTCCGGCGCGAAGCAGGTGGTGGTGGCCGCCGCCGACCCAGCCCTGGCCCGCCTGACGGTGCCGGAGCTGCGCGGGCTGACCGCCGCCCCGGTGCTGCTGCTGGAAGGCGGCATGGCCGCCTGGAAAGCCGCCGGCCTGCCGCTTGCCGCCGATCGCCGCAACCCGGAGGATGCCGCCTGCATCGACACCTATCTGCGCCCCTACGACCGCAACGAAGGGGTGGAGGCGGCGATGCGCGAATACCTCTCCTGGGAGATCGACCTGGTGCATGAGGTCGCCCGCGACGGCGATGCCCGCTTCGGCACCGCTTGACGGGCTGCGCCGCCTCGGGCGGCGTCTGGGCGGCGGCGCACTGGACCTGCTGCTGCCGCCGCGTTGCCTCACCTGCGACGCGCCGGTGCAGCTGCAGGGCACGCTCTGCGCCGCCTGCTTCGGCGGGCTGTCCTTCATCGGCGCGCCCTGCTGCGCCTGCTGCGGCGTGCCCTTTCCGCATGCCGGCCATGGCGTGCCGGGGCCGCAGGGGCCGCTCTGCGAGGTCTGCGCCGCCACGCCCCGTGCCTTCGCCCAGGCCAGGGCGGCGCTGCGCTACGATGCCGGCGCGCAGAAGCTGATCCTGCCCTTCAAGCATGCCGATCGGACGGAGCTGGCGAGGCCTCTGGCCCTGCACATGGCACGGGCCGGGGCGGCGCTGCTGGCGCGGGCGGAGCTGCTGGCGCCGGTGCCGCTGCATTGGCGACGGCTTTTCGCCCGGCGCTACAATCAGGCGGCGCTGCTGGCCGGGCTGCTCGCCGGACGGGCCGGCAAGCCGCATCTGCCGGATCTGCTGCGGCGCCGGCGTGCCACTCCGCCGCTCGGCGATCTCGGCGCCGCGGCGCGGGTGGCGGTGCTGGAGGATGCCTTCCTGGCGCCGGCGCGCCTGGCACGGCGCATCGAGGGGCGGCGGGTGCTGCTGGTGGATGACGTGATGACCTCCGGCGCCACGGCGGACGCCTGCGCCCGGGCGCTGCTGGCGGCGGGCGCCGCGGCGGTGGACGTGCTGACGGCGGCAAGGGTGCCGGACCCGCGGCTTGAAAGGTCTTGAGAGGGGCGTCGCGCCGTAAGGCGCGCCTTACGGCGCGACCCCTCTCAAACTCTCCCCGCCAAGGGCCGGAGGGCCCTTGGAACCCTTGAGTTTGGCGTCTCGACCGACGGGTCCGGGACGCATGGTTTCCGAAGGCCCTTCGGCCTTTGGCAGGGTGGGTCCGGGAGGGGCGCCGCCGCCTTGATTCGCCCGCAAAAGCCCCCAAGCTATTCCCCATGCCGAAGATCGAGATCTACACCCAGCCCTTCTGCCCCTATTGCGAGCGCGCCGTAGCGCTGCTGACCCGCAAGGGCGTGCCCTTCGAGGAGGTGGACGCCCCGCACGGTACCCAGGCCCGCAAGGACGCCATCGCCCGCTCCGGCGGCCGCACCACCGTGCCGCAGATCTTCATCGATGGCCGCTCCATCGGCGGCTCCGACGACCTGATGGCGCTGGAGCGGGCCGGCAAGCTGGACGCGCTTCTGACCGGCTGATCGCGCGTTTTGGCACTCCCCGTTCGGGAGTGCTACCACTACACTCCGATGACGCCCCGGCACTTCCCGCCGGGCCGAGGATGTTCGGGATGATCCACTACGACCTCCGTTGCGCTTCCGGGCATGAATTCGACGGCTGGTTCAAGGACAGCGCCGCCTATGAGAAGCAGGCCAAGGCCGGCTTCGTGCAATGCCCGGTCTGCGGCGGGACCGAGGTGGCGAAGCAGTTGATGGCCCCGGCCATTCCGAAGAAGGGCAAGAGCCGCCCGAAGCTGCCCGTGCCCGCCGAGGCGCCGCCCCCTGCCGCCCCGCCCGCCGAGGCCCGCAGCCAGGCGGCCGCCGGCCCCGTGCCCGCCCAGGTGATGGCGCTGCTGCAGCGCATGCGGGCCGAGGTGGAGAAGCATTGCGACTATGTCGGCCAGGATTTCGCCGAGGAAGCGCGCAAGATCCACCGCGGCGAAAGCGATTCCCGCGGCATCTATGGCGAGACCAGCGACGCCGAGGCCGAGGCGCTGCGCGAGGAAGGCATCGAGGTCGCCCGCCTCCCCTGGGTGCCGCGCGCCGATGGCTGAGTCGAACACTCCGGTTTAACGGCGCAGCGTCACCGCCCGCGCCGCCCGTTGCCCTGCCGCGGCTTCGCCGCGGCAGGCTGTGCGAGTCCTAAGCCGCCGACCCCCTTAATGGGCCCCATGGTGGCGCGCAGCGCCCGCCTGGGGCGAACCCCGGGGCCCCCGCGACGGCGCGAAGCGACGTCGTGGGGAACTAGAATTCCAGCAGCGTCTCCCGCAGGGTCTTCCCGGTGTATTCGGTGCGCACCAGGCCGCGTCGCTGCAGCGCCGGCACCAGCCCCTCGCACACCTCGGCGACGAAGCGCCGGCTGGCGCGCTGAAAGGGCGAGCTGATGAGGAAGCCGTCGCCGCCGATCTCCTCCATCAGCGCCGCCATCTTGTCCGCCACCGTCTCCGGCGAGCCGATCAGGTCGATCCCGCCCTCGAACCGCTCGCCCGCGAGCTGGCGCAGCGTCTTGCCGCTGCCCCATTGCGCGAAGCGGTCCAGCGAGCCCTGCTCGCCATTCGTCGTCAGATGCGGCAGCGGCTTGTCGAGGTCATAGACCGAGAAGTCGATATCGGTGATGGAACCGATCGCGGCCAGCGAGGCCTCGATGAAATTGGGATGGGAGATGGTGCGCCGGTGCCGTTCCCGTGCCTCCTCGTCGGTCTCGCCCAGGGTCGGATAGACCAGATAGAGCAGTTTGACGTCGTCCGGGTTGCGGCCGACGGCGGCGGCATGGGCGCGGACGTCCTCGCGGTACTGCTTCATCGCCTTGGCGCCATTGGCGGTGGCGATGATGGAATCCGCATGCGTCGCGGCGAAGCGGCGGCCGCGCGGCGAGCCGCCGGCCTGCACGAAGGCGGGGCGTCCTTGCGGCGCCGGCACCGTGTTCAGCGGCCCGCGCACGCGGAAATACTTGCCCTCGAAATTGATCGGCCTGACCTTGGTGAAATCGGCATAGGTGCCGGTCTCCCGGTCCATCACCACCGCGCCGGGCTGCCAGCTCCCGAAGAGCTGCTTCACCACCTCCACATATTCGTCGGCCATTTCGTAGCGCTGCTCGCGCGGCGGCAGCTCATGCATGCCGAAATTCTGCGCCGCCGCATCCTCGCCGCTGGTGACGATGTTCCAGCCGAAGCGGCCGCCGGTCATGTTGTCCAGCGTCACCGCCAGCCGCGCCAGCATGTAGGGCGGGTAGGCCATGGTGGACATGGTGCCGACCACGCCGAGATGCCGCGTCGCCGCGCCGATCATGGCGGCGAGCGGCATGGGGTCCAGCTTCGGCACCTGCAGGGCGTGCTTCAGCGCCGCCTCGGAGGTGCCGCGATAGGCCTCGGAGACCATCAGCGTGTCTTCCAGCATGATGTAGTCGAAGCAGGCGCGCTCCATCGCCTGGGCCATGTCCACATGGAAGCGGCCATCCCAGCCGCCCGTGCCGGTGGAGACGGCGCTGGTCCAGTCGCCGGGGGTGAAATTGGTGAACCAGCCGAGATGGAAGCGTTTCGGCATGCTGGACTCCTCGATCCCTGGGCCTGGGGCGGCGCGGCGGGCTGGCGGCGTGCAAGTGCCGGGCCAAGGAGCGGGGAGGGGCAGGGCGCCGCGCGGCGCCGAACCTGCCCAAGAAATGCCAGTTTCGACAAGCTGTTTGCCGATACGGTGAGCGGATTGCCGATGCTGGATCGGAAACGCCCGTCATGAGGGCAATTCAGTCGTTGGAATCCGCCCCGCCTCCTCGGCACCATCCCGCCGCCACCCCTGCCGGAGAGACAGAGGCATGACGTCGCGTAGGTCCCTGCTGCTTGGCGCCGGCGCGGCGCTCCTCGCCCCCCGCCTGGCCCAGGCCGAGGCGCTGGACGACATCCGCAGCCGCGGCGAGCTGATCGTCGGCATGGAAGCCGCCTACCAGCCCTATGAGTATTTCCAGGACGGCAAGATCGTCGGCTATGACGTGGAGATCGCCGAGCGCATCGCCAGGAAGCTCGGCGTGAAGCTGACGCTGATCGACACCGCCTGGAACGGCATCATCCCCGCCCTCTATGCGCGGAAATTCGACTGCATCATCTCCGGCATGGTCATCAACCGGGAAAGGGCCCAGCGCGTCCTCTTCTCCATGCCCTATTCCGAATCCGGCACCGTCATCCTGAAGCGCGCGAATGACAACACGCTGCGCGTCGCCGAGGATCTCTCCGGCAAGATTGTCGGCACCCAGCTCGGCAGCGCCAACGATCCCGTGGCCAAGGCCTTCGAGGCGCGGCTGAAGGCGGCCGGCAAGCCGGGCTTCCGCGACTACAAGCTCTATGAGCATTTCCCCGAGGCCTATCTCGACCTCAACAACCGCCGCATCGACGCGGTCGCCGTCTCCCGCGCCGTCGCCAAGCTGCTGATCCGCAACACGCCCGGCCGCTACGCCATTGTCGAGGGCCTGCAGAACATCCGCGTCTATGTCGGCGCCGCGATCCGCAAGGAGGATCCGCAACTCGCAGCCTACATCACCGAGGTGCTGGGCGAGATGAAGGCGGATGGCTCCCTCGCCGCGCTGCAGACCAAATGGTTCGGGGAGACGATGGAAACCCCGAACGAAGTGCCGGCGGAACTGCCCTGAGCGCCGCGGCATGAATGAATTCGACTGGGGGACGGTGTGGTACGCCATCCCCTACATGCTCATGGGCACCTGGGTGACCTTGGAGATCTGCCTCCTCTCCATCCTCTTCGGCACCCTGGTCGGCGTGGTGTGCGGGCTGCTCAGCCTTTCCGGCGTCCGGCCGGTGCAATGGCTGGTGCGGGCCTATGTGTATTTCGTGCGCGGCACGCCGGCGCTGGTGCAGGTCTTCCTCATCTACTTCGCCCTGCCGCAGGTGGGCATCTACATCTCCGCCTTCTGGTGCGGCGTCATCGCGCTGTCCTTCAACGCCGGCGCCTTCATCGCGGAGATTGTCCGCGCCTCGGTCGAATCCATCGATGCGGGGCAGACCGAGGCGGCGATGGCGATCGGCATGACCCATCGCCAATCCCTGCTGCATATCCTGCTGCCGCAATCCCTGCGGCGCATGACGCCGCCCTTGACGAATGAGCTGATCACGCTGGTGAAGGGCTCCTCGCTTCTCTCGGTCATCTCCATCACCGAGCTGACACGCTCCGGCCAGGTGATCATCGCGGAGCGCTTCACCCCCTTCGAGATCTACATGGTGCTGGCGGTGTTCTATCTGGTGCTGATCTCGATCCTCTCCCGGCTATCGGAATATGTGGAGAAGCGCCTTGCCTGAGGCCGCGGTCGCCCCCGGGCTCGCCGCGCCGGCCGCCGCGGCGCCGCTGCTCGCCATCCGCCGGCTCTCGAAGATCTACAACGAGGTGGCGGTGCTGGACCGCGCCAGCCTGGACGTGGCGAAGGGCGAGATCGTGATGGTCATCGGTCCCAGCGGTGCCGGGAAATCGACGCTGCTGCGCTGCCTCAACCGTATCGAGGTGCCGAGCGAGGGCGAGGTGGTGCTGGACGGCGTGAACATGGGCGGCACGCTGCGCGACGGGAAGCTGGTGCCGGATGCGGCCGCAGTCACCGCGCGGAAGCGCCGCGACATCGGCATGGTGTTCCAGCGCTTCAACCTCTTCGCCCATCTCTCCGCGTTGCAGAACGTCGCCATCGGGCCGCGCCTGGTGCTGGGCATGCCACGCGAGGAGGCGGAGGCGCGGGCGAGGCGGGAGTTGGAGCGGGTGCAGCTCGGGGCGCATATGGCGAAGCGCCCGAACCAGCTCTCCGGCGGGCAGCAGCAGCGCGTGGCGATCGCCCGTGCGCTGGCGATGCAGCCGAAGGTGATCCTGTTCGACGAGCCCACCTCGGCGCTGGACCCGGAACTGGTGGGGGAGGTGCTGGAAGTCATCCAAGGCCTGGCACGGGACGGGATGACGATGCTGGTCGTCACCCACGAAATGCAATTCGCGCGGGAAGTGGGGACGCGGATCATCTTCATGGATGGTGGGCGAATCCTGGAGGACAGCCCGGCGAAGCAATTCTTCGAACGGCCTGAACAACCGCGCGCGCGGGACTTCCTGGCGCGGGTTGCGCGGCAGCATTGAGGGAGGGCTCTGCCCTCCCTCAAGCTCCACCCGCCAAAGGCCGAAGGGCCTTTGGAAACCATGAGTTTCAGGGGGCGCGGATGTTCCTTTCGCGGATGATGCGGCCCCACTTCGCTGCCTCGGCCCGAGCATAAGCCTCGAACGCCTCGGGCGGCTCGCCCAGCACCAGCAACCCAGCCGCCTCCAGCTTGCTGCGCAGCTCGGCATTGGCGAGCGCCGCCGTCGTGGCGGCGTAGAGCCGCCGCACCACGGCATCCGGCGTCCCGGCTACCGCCATGAAGGCGAAATCCGTCGAGGATTCGAATTCCGGCAACCCGCTCTCCGCCAGCGTCGGCACATCCGGCGCCAGCGGGGTGCGCTGTTTCGTGGAAACCCCAAGCGCCCGCACCTGCCCGGCCGCGATGAAGGGCAGGGCGGTGATGGCATCGACGAAGGTCACCTGCACCTCCCCGGCCAGCAGCGCCTGCGCCGCCGGCCCGCCACCGCGATAGGGGACGTGCAGCATGGAAATGCCGCCCATCGCCAGCAGCATCTCCGTCGCCATATGGCTGGTGCCGCCGACGCCGGAGGTGGCGAAGCTGAGCTTGTCCGGCTGCGCCCTGGCCAGCGCCAGCAGCTCCGCCAGGTTCCGCGCCGGCACCGAGGGATGCACGCAAAGGATCTGCGGACTCTTCGCGATCAGTGAGATGCCGGTGAAAGCGCGCTCGCTGTCATAGGGGATGTTCGGCACCAGATGCGGCGCGATGCCATAGGTGCTGTTGGTGCCGAGCAGCAGCGTGTAGCCATCCGGCCGCGCCCTGGCGACATAGGCCTGCCCCAGCGTGCCCGTCGCCCCCGGCCGGTTCTCCACCACCACCGGCTGGCCAAGCTCCACCGAAAGCCGCTGCGCCAGGATGCGCGTCACGCTGTCCGAGGAGCCGCCCGCGGGCCAGGGGTTGACGATGGTCACCGCATGGTCCGGGTAGGAGGGCTGCGCCCGCGCGATGGCGGGCAGGAAGGGCAGGGCGAGCAGCGCACGGCGGGCAAGCATCATCGGCACCCTCGGGAGGCTGGAGCGCGATCGCTCGCGGCGCGTGCACCGCGAAGCGTGAATCACGCGATCGAACCGGATGTTGGCCGTGCGGCGTCAGGCCAACTCCAGCACCAGGTTGAGATGCTTGTCCACCGCGACCCTGGTGGCAGGGCCGATGACGCAGGTGGATTCCCGTTCCTCTACCAGCGCCGGGCCGATGAATTCCATGCCCGGCCGCAGCGCATAGCGGTCATACACCGGGGCGGGCAGGGGGCCATGGCCTTCGAACACCACCGGCCTTGTGGCGCGCGGCGTGGGCGCGCCGCCCGCCTCCGCCCTGCCGCGGCCGATGCGGATATCCTGCCCCGGCGCGGCACAGGCCAGGCGCCAGGACAGCGCCTCGATCGGCTGATCCTCCACCACCCGGCCGAAGCGCAGCCGGTAGGCGGCGAAGAAGGCCTCGCGGATCGCCGGGACGTCCGCCTCGCCGAGAGCGAGGCCGGGCAGCGGCACGGGGATTTCAAACCCCTGGCCGACATGGCGCATATCGGCGGTGGGGGTCAGCACGATGGTGGCCGGATCGGCGCCGGACTCCTCCAGCAGGGTGCGGCCTTCCTCGGCCATTTCGGCGAACAGCGCATTCACCCGCGCCCAGTCCAGCCGTTCCAGCCTTCCGACCAGGCTGCGCACCATGTCGGTCGCCGGCGGCGCCACCAGGAAGCCGAGCGCCGAGGCGACGCCGGCGCCGAGCGGCACCACCACCCGGTTGATCTTCAGCAGCCGCGCCAGGTTCCACGCATGCACCGGCCCCGCGCCGCCGAAGGCGATCAGCGCATAGTCGCGCGGGTCGCGCCCCTTCTCCGCCAGATGCATGCGCGTCGCCGCCGCCATGGTCTCATCGACGATGCGCTGCACGCCGAGCGCCGCCGTATCCGCCGAGACGTTCAGCTTCGCTGCCACGCCCTCGGCGAAAGCGCGCCGCACCCGGTCCGGATCCAGCGCCATCTCGCCGCCGAGGAAGTAGGCGGGATCGAGCCGCCCGAGCATCAGGTCGGCATCGGTGACGCAGGGTTCCGTGCCGCCGCGGCCGTAGCAGACCGGGCCCGGCACCGCGCCGGCGCTGCGCGGGCCGACCTTCATCAGCCCGCTGCCCGGCTCCACCCGCGCGATGGAGCCGCCGCCGGCGCCGATCTCGATCATGTCCACGACCGAGACCTTCAGCGGCAGCCCGCTGCCCTTGACGAAGCGCCGCACCCGGCCGGCTTCAAAGTCGAATTTATGGTCCGGCGCGCCGTCCTCGACGAGGCACATTTTTGCGGTCGTGCCGCCCATGTCGTAGCTGACGACGCGATCGAGGCCCGCCAGCTTGGACAGGAACGCCGCCGCCATGGCGCCGGCCGCCGGGCCGCTTTCGATCAGGCGAATGGGAAAGGCCTTCGCCTCCCGCACCGCGCAGATGCCGCCGCCGGAGAGCATGACGTAAAGCCGCCCCTCGAAGCCGATCCGCGCGAGGTCGCGCTCCAGCTTGTCGAGATAGCGCTGCATGCGCGGCTGCACATAGGCGTTGGCGCAGGCGGTGCTGGTGCGCTCGAATTCGCGGATCTCCGGTGCCACCTCGGCAGAGAGGGTCAGCGGCAAATCGGGGTAGAGGCTGCGGATGATCTCGCCTGCCCGCGCCTCATGCCGCTTGTCGCGGTAGCTGTGCAGGAAGCCGATGGCCAGCGCCTCGACGCCCTCGCCCTCCACCAGCGCCTTCGCCTCGCGCGCCACCGCGGCCTCGTCCAGCGCCAGCAGCTCGTTGCCCTCGGCATCCAGCCGCCCGGGGATTTCCCGCCGCAGGTAGCGCGGCACCAAACTGGGCGGCGCCTCGAGGAACAGGTCGTAGAGGTCGTAGCGGATCTCCCGCCCGATCTCGAGGGAATCGCGGAACCCCGCCGTGGTCAGCAGCCCGACCTTGGCGCCGGTGCGTTCGATGACGGTGTTCGTCACCAGGGTCGTGCCATGCACCATGCTGTGCAGCTCGGCGGGCGTCAGCCCGGCCTCGCGCAGCACGCGCTGGGTACCTTCGATAATGGCCTCGGAGGGATCGGCCGGCGTGGTCAGCAGCTTCCCGGTATGCACCAGATCACGCGAGGGATCATGCAGGACGAAATCGGTGAAGGTGCCGCCGACATCGACACCAATGCGCGCAGTCGCCATCTCTCAGCCCGCCTTCGTCACATAGCCGTCGCGGAGATCGGCGGCGAGTGCCGCCGCATCCCGCTCCGTCGGCGGGCCGTAGCCGCCGCCCCCGGCATAGCGCATCACCAGCCTTGTGCCCGGGTTGATCATGGTGCGGGATTTCGGATGCGGCCTGGTGCCGTCGCTCATCACGATCTCCGCCGGCGCGCCGGACGCGCCGCCACAGATGCCCTGGGCCGGATGATCCCGCCGGTCGCTCAGCAGGGAGAGGCGCAGCGGCGCGGGGGAGCGCACCTCGATCTCCGCCTCCTGCCCCAGCCCGCCGCGGAACCGCCCGGCGCCGCCACTATCCGGGCGGAGCTGCTTCTTCCAAACGATCAGCGGCGCCACGCTTTCGAAGGCCTCAATGGAGCCGGCCCCGGCATTGGTGGGGAAGGCCGTGGTGGGCAGCCCGTCCCGGTGCGGCGCCGCCCCCATGCCGCCCGAGGCGAAGAGGATCTGGCTGAACCTGTCCCCGTTGCGATCCACGCCGCTGAACAGCGCCCGCATGGTCGGCGCGCCGCCGCATTCGGCGATGACCTGCTCCGGCAGCACGCCTTCCAGCGCCTTGTAGATCGCCCCCGCCAGCAGGTGGCCGGTGAGCTGCCGCGCGCTGACCGGCGCCGGGAAGCACGGGTTGAGAATGCTGCCCTCCGGCGCCACCACCTGGATGGCCCGATAGCTGCCCTCATTGCGCGGGGTGAAGGGGTCCAGCGCGCATTTCACCGGATAGACCGAATAGGCGTGGGTGTAGTTCCACACGCAATTGATGCCGCGATCGATCTGCCGGCTGGTGCCGTCGAAATCGATCAGCATCTCGTCCCCGCGCACGGAAACGGCACAGGCGATCCGCGTCACCGCCTCGTCGAAGCCATCGGCCTCGATGGCGGCGCGGTACACGCCATCCGGCACCGCGGCGATCGCCTGGCGCATGGCGCGATCGGCGCGGCCGTGCAGGGCGCGGCCGAGGCCGGAAAGGTCCGCCAGCCCTGCATCCTCCAGGAATTCCGCCACCCGCGCGGCGCAGACCTCGTTCGCGGTAATCTGCGCTTCTAGATCGCCGGTCACCTGCTTCGGTAGCCGGACATTGGCGAGGAACATCTCCATCACTGGCTCGCTCCGCACGCCCTCGCGCAGCAGCCGGACAGGCGGGATGCGGATGCCTTCCTCGAACATCTCCCGGCAATCGGCGGACCAGAGCGCGCCGCCGACATCCGGGCTATGGGCGATGGAGCCGGCGAAGCCGACCAGCTTCCCCTTGTGGAAGATCGGCGTCACCGCGGTGATGTCCGGCAGATGCCCGGTCGCCAGCCAGGGGTCGTTGGTGATGACGCAATCGCCCGGCCGCCAGGTCTCGGCCGGGAATTTCTGCAGGAAATGCTTGGTGGTGCGCGGCAGGATGCAGGAGAAGCTGGCGATGCCACCGGTATTCTCGCTGATGCTGTCGCCATGGGCGTCCATCAGCACCGTGGCGAAGTCGTTCGATTCCCGGACGATGGTGGAGAAGGCGGTGCGCAGCAGCGCCGCTGCCGCTTCGTCGGCGATGGAGATCAGCCGGCTCCAGAGGATCTCCAGGGTGATCGGGTCGAAACCGCCATCCGCATCCGCCGTCATTCACGGGTCCTCTCTCTTATTTTGAGACGCTAGAGCCATGCCGCGAGGGGGACAAGCCGCCGGTTGATTTCCCCGGCGGCGCTGCCAGGATCGGCGCCGGCAAGGGAGGACATCCATGCTGGTCATCGAGCCAAGCGGGCAGGTGCTGGGCGCCACCGTGCACGGGCTGGACCTCGCGCAGCCGCTGGAGGATGCCGATTTCGCGGCGCTGCTGCAGGCGCTCGGCCGCCATGGCGTGCTGCGCATCCCGGCGCAGCGGATCGCGCCGCGCCACCTGCGCGACTTCTCCCTGCGCTTCGGCCCGATCCAGACCGGTATCGCCGACCGCTTCCGGGACCCTGAGGTGCCGGAAGTCGGCATCCTCTCGAATGTCGTGCGGGACGGCAAGCCGATCGGCCTGGCGGATGCCGGGCAGGACTGGCACACCGACATGTCCTACACCGCGACGCGGGGCTTCGTGAACGTGCTCTACGCCGTGCAGGTGCCGCGGCGGGACGGCAGGCCGCTCGGCGCGACGCTCTTCGCCAACACCCGCGACGCGGCGCGCGATCTGCCGGAAGAGGTGGTGCGGCGGCTGGAAGGCCTGACCGCCACGCATGACTTCAACGTGTTCTGGGAACGCATGCGCCGCCGACCCGGCAGCGCCCGCGCGGCGCTGACGCCGGAGCAGCGCGCCAAGCGCCCGCCGGCTCGCCACCCTGTGCTGCTGTCGCACCCGATCACCGGGGAGACCGTGCTCTACTGCAACCCCGGCTATGCCGAGCGGATCGACGGCCTCGACCCGGCGGAAAGCGCCCTCCTGCTGGACTACCTCATCGCCCACCAGCTCCAGGCGAAATACCGCTACGCGCATGAATGGACCGAGGGCGACGTGCTGATCTGGGACCATATCGGCACTTTGCACAACGCCATCCCGGATTATCGGCCGGACGAGCCCCGGCTGATGCTGCGCTGCCAGGTGATGGCGGCCGACATCTTCGACCCTGGTTTCCAGCAACGCTGGCTGAAGGCAGCCTGACCCCATGAAGATCATCAGCTTCGCCGCCCAGGCAGGCGAGTCCTACGGCCTGGTCCGGGGCGAGGGCATCGTCGATTGCGGCCGGCGCTTGCGCTACCGGGGCGTGAAGGCGGTGCTGGAGGCGGGGGCGCTCGGCGACCTGGCTGGCTTCGCCGATGCCGCGCCGGACCATGCGCTGGCCGATGTCACCGTGCTGCCGGCGGTGCCGCAGGACCGCAAGCTGCTCTGCGTCGGGCTGAACTACCGCGCCCATGTCGCCGAGGCCGCCGGGCGGGAGGTGCCGGAGAATCCGCGCATCTTCGCCCGGCTGGCGGACACCGTCATCGGCCATGGCGCGCCGCTCTGGCGGCCGGCCAATTCCACGCATTTCGACTATGAGGGCGAGCTGGCGGTCGTCATCGGCAAGCCGGGCCGCCGCATCCCGGCTTCGCAGGCGCTGGAGCATGTCGCCGCCTACACCATCTTCCAGGATGGCAGCGTGCGCGACTACCAGAAGCATTCGGTGACCGCGGGGAAGAATTTCCCGCATACCGGCCCGCTCGGCCCCTGGCTGGTCACCGCCGACGAGATCCCGGACCCGGCGGCGCTGACCCTGACCACGCGGGTGAATGGCGAGCAGCGGCAGCGCACCAGCACCGGCGACATGATCCTGAGTGTCGAGGCGCTGATCGAATACATCTCCGCCTTCACCCCGCTGGCGCCCGGTGACATCATCGCCACCGGCACGCCGGAAGGCGTCGCCCATGCCCGCAAGCCGCCGCCCTGGCTGGTGCCGGGCGATGTGGTGGAGGTGGAAATCAGCGGCATCGGCATCCTGCGCAACCCGGTCATCGCGGAACCTACAGCTTGATCGCCCAGCCCTTGCTTGCCCGCCGCGCCCTGCTGGCGGCGACGCTTGCCACGCCTTTGGCCACCCCCGCCTTGGCCCAGGCACCCTGGCCCAACCGCCCGGTCCGCCTCGTCGTCCCCTTCCCGCCGGGCGGCTCCAACGACGTCATGGCAAGGCCGCTGGCGGAGCGGCTGCAGGCGAAGCTCGGCCAGCCCTTCGTGGTGGAGAATCGCGGCGGGGCAGGGGGCGCCATCGGCGCCGGCCAGGTCGCCCAGGCCCCGGCCGATGGCTATACGCTGATGGTCACCTCCTCCTCCTTCCCCACCACGGCGGTGCTGCAGAAGACGGCCTGGGATGCGGAGGGCAGCTTCGACGCCGTGGCGCTGCTGGCCCGCGCACCCTTCTTCCTGATGACCAATCCCGGCTTCGCCCCGCGCGACGTGCCTGCCCTGGTCGCGCTGGCCAAGGCGCAGCCCGGCGGGGTAGATTACGGCTCCTCCGGCGCCGGCGGCATCAACCACTTCATCTCCGAGTATTTCTGCCTGCGCGCCGGCATCCGGATGAACCATGTTCCCTACCGGGGGACAGCGCCGGCGGTGACCGACCTGGTGGCCGGCAACATCCAGCTCATGATCACCACCGTCGCCAGCGCCAATGCCGCCATTCGGGAGCAGCGCGTGCGCGTCATCGCCGCCACGGCGGAAGGCGGCGGGCTGCCGCCGGAGGTGCCGCCGGTGACCACGGTGCAGCAGCAGGGGGTGGATTACGAGGTCGCGATCTGGTGGGGGCTGCTGACCCCGCGCGGGCTGCCGCCGGAGCTGCGCCGGACCATCCACGGCGCGGTGAACGAGGCGCTGGCGGATGCCAATCTCCGCCGCATCTACGCCGCGGAGGGCGGCACCCCCTCGCCGGTCGGACCGGAGGAATTCCCCGCCATCCTGAAGGCCGACCTCGCCCGCTGGCGCGAGGTGGCGCAAGCCGCCAATATTCGCGCCGAATGAGCGAGCCAACCTCCCCTGGGGCCACCCCGCGCCGCCGCGCCTTCGACCCCGCCGCCACCGGCGCCCTGCATGGGCTCCGCGTGGTCGACCTTTCCCGCCTGGTGGCGGGGAACATCCTCACCAAGGTGCTGGCCGACCATGGCGCCGAGGTGGTGAAGGTGGAGCCGCCGGAGGGCGACACGCTGCGCGCCTGGCGCATCCAGGGGATTTCCACCACCTGGAAGACGCTGAGCCGCAACAAGCTCTCCATCTGCTTGGCGCTGCGCGATCCGCAGGCCATCGCGGTGGTGAAGCGCCTGGCGGCAGGCGCGGCGATCTTCGTCGAAAGCTTCCGCCCCGGCGTGCTGGAGGCGATGGGGCTGGGGCCGGAGGTGCTGCTGGCGCTCAACCCGCGTCTGGTTATCGTGCGAATCAGCGGCTGGGGGCAGGACGGCCCCTACCGGCACAAGCCCGGCTTCGGCACGCTGGTGGAAGGCTATTCCGGCTTCGCCGCGGTGAACGGCTTCGCCGACCGCGAACCCGTGCTGCCGCCCATGTACATGGCGGATGGCTATGCCGGCCTCTACGGCGCCGCCACGGCGATGATCGCGCTGCGCCATGCCGAGGCGACGGGGCAGGGCCAGGTGATCGACCAGACGCTGTTCGACCCCATCCATGTGATGATGGAGCCGCAGCACGCCAATTGGAAAATCAACCGCAAGCTGAAGCCGCGCACCGGCAGCCGCAGCACCAATGCGGTGCCGCGCAACGCCTACCGGACGAAGGATGGCGGCTGGGTCTGCCTCTCCGCCTCCACCCAGGGGATGACGGAGAAGCTGCTGCGCAGCATCGGGCGGGAGGAGCTGATCACCGACCCCCGCTTTCGCACCAATGCGGACCGCGTGCAGCATGGCGAGGCGCTGGACAGCATCATCGCCGACCACATCAAGGGCCTGACCCTGGCCGAGACCCTGGCGAAATTCGATGCCGCCGGCGTGACCATCGGCCCCATCATGGATGCGGAGATGCTGGAACATGACCGCTATGTGGTGGAGCGGGAGGCGGTGATCGAAGTGCCGGATGCGGAGATGCCGGGGGGCTGGCTGCCCATGCATGGCGCGGTCCCGCGGCTTTCCGCCACCCCGGGCATCCTCGCCCGGCCGGCGCCGCAACTCGGCGAACATAATGAGGCGGTGCTGGGCCCGCTATTGGGCGCCGGCGAATTCGCGCGGCTGCGCGAGGCGGGTATCATCCAGGGCGGCTGAGCCTGCCCGGAACCCGGCCATGGCCGGCGCTGTTTCCGCTGCAGCACGGAGGAGGCGGCGATGCGGCTGGAGGGCGAGCGCGAAAGCGGCAATGTGGTGGATCGCCGCCGCGGCGGCGGCCTGCCCATCGGCCTGGCCGGCGGCGGCATCGGCAGCATGGTTCTGGTGGTGGTGGCGCTGCTGCTCGGCGTCGATCCGACCATCCTCTTCAGCGGCGGGGAGGAGCCGGGGCGGCAGATCACCCAGTCCGGCCCGCCGGACCCGGCGCAGGAAAGCGAGCGCCGCTTCGTCGCCCAGGTGCTGGCCACCACGGAGGATGCCTGGGGCGAGATCTTCCGCCGCAGCGGCCAGCGCTACGCCCCGCCCAGCCTCGTCCTCTTCACCGGCGCGACGCAAAGCGGCTGCGGCTTCGCGCAAAGCGCGGTGGGACCCTTCTATTGCCCGGAGGACCGGCAGGTCTATCTCGACCTCGGCTTCTTCCGGGACATGGAACGCCAGCTCGGCGCGCCGGGGGATTTCGCCCGCGCCTATGTCATTGCGCATGAGGTCGGGCACCATGTGCAGAATGAGCTGGGCATTCTGGCGCGGGTGAACCAGGCGCGGCGCGGCCGCAGCGAGGCGGAGGGCAATGCGTTGCAGGTGCGGGTCGAGCTGCAGGCGGATTGCTTCGCCGGCCTTTGGGCGCGGCATACCCAGCGCGTGCTGGAACCGGGCGATATCGAGGAAGGCATCAACGCCGCCGCGGCGGTGGGGGATGACCGGCTGCAGCGCCGGGCGCGCGGCACGGTGGTGCCGGAAAGCTTCACCCATGGCAGCTCCGCCCAGCGGGTGCGCTGGTTCCGCCGGGGGCTGGATAGTGGGGATCCGCGGCAGTGCGACAGCTTTGGGATGGAGGCGCCTTAGCCTGGGGGCGACGCCCATAGGTGCGAAGCAGCCCGGTGAGGATGGGGGGCTTCGCCCTCGCCCCCCCCTGCCAGCTTCAAACGTCGGGTCCAAAACTCACACCGGGGTCCGGGGACCGGTCCGGTCCCCGGCGGGGGTGCAGGGGGCAGCGCCCCCTGCTGGGGGCATGGGGGCAAAGCCCCCAACCCGGCGCCCCCATCATCGCACCCGCGCCAGCAGCCTGCGCGCCCGTTCCACCACCGGCTCGTCGATCATCTGCCCTTCGAAGCTGACCGCCCCCAGACCCTTGGCCACTGCCTCGGCGAAGGCCGCCACCATGCGCTGCGCCCGCGCCACCTCTTCCGGCCGCGCCCCGTATTCCTCATTGATGATCGGTACCTGGGTGGGGTGGACGCAGCTCGCGCAGGCGAAGCCCATGGTCTTGGACCGCCGCAGCATGGCCCGGTAGCCTTCCAGATCCGAGATCCCGGCCACCGTGCCGATGAAGCCCAGCGGCAGCACCCCCGCGGCGCGCGCCGCCAGCACCGTCAGCATCTTCGGCAGGAAGAGCGCATCGGGCGTCGGCTCCATGCCGAGATCGGTGGCCAGGTCCTCGCCCCCCGCGCCCAGCGCCACGATGCGCGGATCGGCCCGCGCGATCGCCTCCAGCGCCGACAGCGCCTCGGCCGTTTCCACCAGGCCGATGAAGCGGGTGCGGCCCACCGCCACGCCCTGCGCGGCCTCCGATTCCGCCACCAGCTCGGAGAGCAGCCGGACATGGTCCGGCCCCATCAGCTTGGTCAGCACCAGCACATCCGCGCCGGCGGCGATGGCGGCGTCGATATCCTGCACCGCCATGCGCAGCGGCCGGTTGATGCGGACGCAGACATCGGCGCCGCCCTGCCGCACGCTCGGCACCGCCCTGGCGAGCGCCGCCCGGGCGGCGGGCTTTTCCGCCGGCGCCACCGCGTCCTCCAGGTCGAGGATGATGGCATCCGCCCCCCTGGTATGGGCCTTGGCGACGAAGCTTTCCCGCGTCGCCGGCACATAGAGCAGCGATCGCCAGTTCGGCAGCGCGCGCATCCGCGTCTCTCCCGTTCCCGAGCGTGATCGCCTGGGGTCGAAGCGACCGAAAGCGCGACTCACGCGGCCAGACCAAGGCCGGGAGCAGGGTGGTGAGCGCAGCTCCGCCCATCCCGCGCCCGGCGGCGGATGCTCGCCCCGGGGGCGGGGCGGGTCAATGGTGCTTGCATCCTTCCGGTATGCGCGCGTATGCAACCGCCATGCGCCGCACCGCCACCCTGCCGCTTCCCGCCGGGCAGAGCCTGGCCGAGCAGGCCTATGAGCGTTTCCGCCAAGGGCTCCGCAGCGGCGCCCTGCAGCCCGGCCAGCGCGTGCTGGAAGCGGAGCTGGCCGAGCGGCTGGGCATGAGCCGCACCCCGGTGCGGGAGGCGATCCGCCGGCTGCAATCGGAAGGCCTGCTGGCCCCGGGGCCCGGCGGCGGGCTCTGCGTCGCCGCCTATGGCCATGCCGAGGTGGACGAGCTTTACGTGATGCGCGAGGCGCTGGAAGGCACCGCCGCCCGGCTGGCGGCCCAGCATGCCGGGCGGCCGGACATCATGCTGCTGCAGCGCATGGTGGCGGAAGAGGCCGGGTTGCCGGCGGAAGCGGTGGCGGAGCACAACCGCCGCTTCCACCGCGCCCTGCATCAGGCGGCGCATAACCGCTATCTGCTGCGGGCGCTCTCCGCGCTGTCGGATGCGCTGCTGCTGCTGGGGCCGACGACGCTGGAACTGCCCGGCCGCGCCGTGGCGGCGCGGGAGGAGCATGCGCGCATCGTCGCCGCGGTGGCGGCGCGGGACGCGGCGGGGGCGGAGGCGGCGGCCCGGGCGCATATCCAGGCGGCGCATGCGGCCAGGCTGGGCATGGCGGCGGCGGAGCCGGGCTAGCTGGACAGCCTCCGCGGCCCGTGCATACATCGGTGCACAAACACGCCAGAAGAGGGGCCTCGGAACATGGCCGACGAGTTCGACGTCATCGTGGTGGGCGGCGGCAATGCCGCCTTCTGCGCCGCGCTCTCCGCGCAGGAGCAGGGCGCCCGCGTGGTGGTGCTGGAGCGCGCGCCGGAGGAGGAGGCGGGCGGCAATACCCGCTTCACCGCCGGCAATATCCGCTTCGCCTATCGCGGCGTCGAGGATCTCAAGGCGATCATGCCCGACCTGACCGAGGCGGAGATCGCCATCACCGATTTCGGTACCTATACCGAGGAGCAATTCTTCGACGACATGTTCCGGGTGACGCGCAACCGCACCGACCCGGATTTGTGCGAAATCCTGGTGCGCCGCAGCTTCGAGACGATGAAGTGGCTGCACGGCAAGGGGGTGAAATTCGCCCCCATCTGGGGCCAGCAGGCCTTCAAGATCGACGGCAGGTTCAAGTTCTGGGGCGGCCTCACCGTCTCCGCCTATGGCGGCGGGCCGGGGCTGGTGCAGGCGGAGACGGAATCGGCGAAGAAGCGCGGCATCGAGATCCGCTATGCGACCCGGGCACAGAAGATCCTGTATGACGGCTTCAAGGTGCTCGGCGTGCAGGTGAAGTCGCCCGGCCGCATCTACGATATCAAGGCGCCCTCGGTGATCCTCGCCGCCGGCGGCTTCCAGGGCGATGCGGAGATGCGCACCCGCTACCTGGGCCCGGGCTGGGAATTGGCGAAGGTGCGCGGCACCCGCTTCAACACCGGCGACGGCATCAAGATGGCGCTGGAGATCGGCGCCTCGCCCTTCGGCAACTACTCCGGCTGCCATGCGGTGCAGTGGGACTTCAACGCGCCGGAGTACGGCGATCTGGCGGTGGGCGACGCCTTCCAGAAGCACTCCTACCCCTGGTCGGTGCTGATCAACGCCAATGGCAAGCGCTTCCTCGATGAGGGCGCGGATTTCCGCAACTACACCTATGCGAAATATGGCCGCGTGGTGCTGGAGCAGCCGGGCAATTTCGCCTGGCAGGTCTTCGACGCGAAGGTGGAGAAGCAGCTCCGCGACGAATACCGCATCAAGCAGGTGACGAAGGTGGAGGCGAACACGCTGGAGGAGCTGGCGGCGAAGCTCGAGGGGGTGGACGGCAAGGCCTTCCTCGAGGAGATCCGTGCCTACAACGCCGCGGTGCGGCAGGACATCCCGTTCAACCCGAACATCAAGGATGGCCGCTGCACCGAGGGTCTCGCGGTCAACAAGACCAACTGGGCCAACACCGTCGATCAGGGGCCGTTCAAGGCCTTCCAGGTGGGCTGCGGCATCACCTTCACCTTCGGCGGGCTGCGGATCGACACCGAGGCGCGGGTGCTGGATGACGACCAGGCGCCGATCCCGGGCCTCTACGCGGCCGGGGAGCTGGTGGGGGGCATCTTCTACTTCAACTATCCGGGCGGCTCCGGCCTCATCAACGGCGCCGTCTTCGGCAAGCTGGCCGGCGCCACCGCGGTGGCGGACCAGCGGAGCAACGCGTAACCCGGGCAGGGCGGGCCGGCTGGCCCGCCCGCCTCACTCCGGCTTGACGTTGGCCGCCTTCACCACCGGGCCCCAGCGATCATACTCGGCCTTGACGAAGCGGTCCGTCGCCGCCGGGTCCATCCAGATCGGCTCGCTGCCCAGTTCCAGCAGCCGGGCCTTCAGCGCCGGTTCCTGCAGAATCTCCTTCAGCGCCGCGGCCAGGCTGTCGATGATCGGCTGCGGCGTGCCGCGCGGGGTGAAGAGGCCGGTCCAGGACCGCACGGCGTAATCCGGCACGCCCTGCTCCTGCATGGTGGGAATGTTGGGCTGGCTGCCGACGCGCTGGTCCGTTCCCACCGCCAGGATCTTCACCCGCCCGGATTGCGCCGGGCCCAGTACCGTCGGCAGGTTCAGGAACACCATGGGCACGGTGCCGGCGATGACGTCCGAGATCGCCTGACCGCCACCGCGATAGGGCACATGGGTCAGCTCCAGGCCCGTGCGAAGACGGAACAGCTCCCCGGCCAGGTGGTTGGAGGAGCCGACGCCCGAGGAGCCGAAGCTCATCCCGCCCTGGGTCGCGCGGATCTTCGCGATCAGCTCCGGCACGCTGTTCACGCCGAGGCCGTTGGTGACCGCCAGCACATTCGGCACATCCACCAGCATGGCGACGGCGGCCAGGCTCTGCTGCACGTCATAGCCGAGATCGGGCTGGATCAGCGCATGGAAGACATGGTTGGAGGCGGAGGAGACCAGCATGGTCAGCCCGTCCGGCCGGGCGCGGGCCACCATGCCCATGCCGAGGCTGCCGCCGCCGCCCGGGCGGTTCTCGATGACGAAGGGCTGGCCGAAGCGGGCTTCGAGATGCGGGGCGAGGAGCCGCGCGGCGACATCGTTGGACCCGCCCGGGGCCCAGGGAACGATGAGCGTGACCGGCCGGCTGGGCCAGGCGGGTTGCGCGAGAAGGGGGCTGGGCAACAGGCTTGCCGCCAGCAGCAGGGTTCGACGTGCGATGCGAGCCATGGCGTGCCTCCCGGGACGGCCTGGGCCTCGCTGTAGCAGGCTGGGACGGGGCGTAAACCCCCCGCCGAAACCTCTCTCGGGCCTGGGACGGGATCAGCCGCGGAACAGGCTCAGCAGGGATTGCGGCGCGGAGTTGGCGATGCCGAGCGCCTGGGTGCCGAGCTGCTGGCGGATCTGCAGCGCCTGGAGGCGGGCGGATTCCTTGGCCATGTCGGCGTCGATCAGCGCGCCGAGGCCGCTTTCCTGCGCATCCAGGATCGACTTGTTGTAGTTGATCTGGCTTTCGACGTAGTTCGAATAGCTGCCGAAATTATTGAGCTGCGTCAGCACGTTGGTGATGGCCGTCATGACCGAGCCGGTGGTGGAGAGCGCCGCCGCGGCGCTGCCCGCCGTCCAGGTATTGGCCGTCGAGACCACGTTGTAGATGTTGGTCAGCGCCGCGTAGCCGCTGAAGGTGTAGTAGGTGCCCTGGCCGTTGGTGACGACGTTGACGCCGAGCGTCGCCGGGTCGTTCAGCACGTTCAGCCCGTTATAGCTGGCATCGTTGATGAAGGACTGGATGTTGTTGGTCAGCTCCTTCACCTGCGCCTGGTACTGGGTGCGCTGTTCGGCGGTGATGGTGCCGTCGGCGAGTTTGACCGTGGTGGTCTTCAGCTTCTGCAGCGCTTCGGAGACATTCTCCAGCGCGGCGTTGGTGACGTCCAGCAGGCCCTTCACGCCGCCGAGCTGCTCATTGGCCGAGGTCGTAGCCGAGATGTCGCCGCGGATGCGTTCGGCGACGGCGAAGGCGGCGCCGTCATCCTTCGCATCCGCCACCCGGAAGCCGGTGGAAATCCGCTTCTGGGTAGCCGAGAGCTCATCGCTGGTGCGGTTCAGCGACTGCAGCGCCACCATGGCACCGATATTGGTGTTCACGGAATTCAGCGGCATGGGCTTTTCCCTCAGTCGGCGACCTCGATCCTCGGGTCGGTCCGCGGCAGAGTGCGCCGACAAAGTGAACAGCCGGTGAAAGCACCCGGCGAAAAATGGGGTCGCCCCACAACCTTTACGGGCGATTGCTTGACTTCCCGTCGCCGCAACGGGCAGAAGAGGCTTGGCCCGTCCGGCTATTGCCAGGGGCGGCTGCCCGGCCCGCCACCATTCCGGGAGTGTTCAGTGTCCGCGCAGGTCCAGAACGAACCGCACGCCCCGCCGCCGACCACCGCCGGCAATTTCACCGCCTCCCGCTACGCCCTGCCCGGGCCGGTGCTGATCACTCCGCGCCGCTTCGGCGACCATCGCGGCTTCTTCCTCGAAACCTACAGCGCGCGGGATTTCGCCGCCCTCGGCGTCGCGGATCTCTTCGTCCAGGACAACCACTCCCTCTCCGCTCAGCCGGGCACCATCCGCGGCATGCATTTCCAATTGCCGCCGCATCCCCAGGCCAAGCTGGTGCGGGTGCTGCGCGGCGCCATCCTCGACATCGCCGTCGATATCCGCCAGGGCTCGCCGCATTTCGGCCGCTTCGTCGCGGCCGAGCTTTCCGCCGCCAATGCCCAGCAGCTTTACGTGCCGGTCGGCTTCGCCCATGGGTTCTGCACGCTGGAGCCGGATACCGAGGTCGCCTACAAGGTGACCGATCTCTACGCGCCGGAGTGCGACCGCGGCATCGCCTGGGACGATCCGGACCTCGCTTTGCCCTGGCCCTTCCCGCCGGAGGCAGCGCAGCTTTCGGAGAAGGACCGCCGCGCGCCCCGGCTGCGCGACCTGCCGCCCGCCTTCGAATACCAGGGGAATTGATGCGTATCCTCCTCACCGGCGGCGCCGGCTTCATCGGCTCCGCCGTCACCCGCCTCCTCGTGCTGGAGAAGGCGGCAACCGTGCTGGTCGTGGACAAGCTGACCTATGCCGGGGATCGCCGCTCCCTCCGCGACTGCGAGGGGAAGCCCGGCTTCGCCTTCGAGCAGGCGGATATCTGCGACCTGCCGCGCATGCGCGCGCTGATGGCGGAATTCCGGCCGGATGCGGTGATGCACCTGGCGGCGGAAAGCCATGTGGACCGCTCCATCACGGGCGCGGCGGATTTCATCCAGACCAACATCAACGGCACCTTCGCCATGCTGGAGGCGGCGCGGGCCTATCACGCCGCGCTCGAGCCGGCGGCCAGATCCGCCTTCCGCTTCCACCATATCTCGACCGATGAGGTGTTCGGCTCGCTCGGCCCGACCGGCGCCTTCAGCGAGACCACCGCCTACGACCCGCGCTCGCCCTATTCGGCCAGCAAGGCGGCCTCCGACCATCTGGTGCGCGCCTGGCACGAGACCTACGGGCTGCCGGTGCTGGTCACCAATTGCTCGAACAATTACGGGCCCTATCACTTCCCGGAAAAGCTCATCCCGCTGATCATCCTGAACGCGCTGGATGGCAAGCCCCTGCCGGTCTATGGCGATGGCAGCAATATCCGCGACTGGCTCTATGTCGAGGACCATGCCCGCGCCCTGGTGACGGTGGTGGAGCGCGGCAAGGTGGGCGAGACCTACTGCATCGGCGGCCGCTCGGAGAGGCGCAACCTCGAAGTGGTGCAGACCATCTGCGACCTGCTGGACCAGCGGGTGCAGGCGGCGCGGCCGCGGCGGGAGCTGATCACCTTCGTCGCCGACCGGCCGGGCCACGACCAGCGCTACGCCATCGACTGCGGCAAGATCGAGCGCGAGCTCGGCTGGAAGCAGCGCGAGAGCTTCGAGACCGGCATCGCCGCCACCATCGACTGGTACCTGGCGAATGGCTGGTGGTGGCAGCCGCTGCGGGAGAAGAAGTACAGCGGCGAGCGGCTCGGCTTGCTCGCCGCCGCGGAGCGGCAGGAAGCAAGCGTGAAGGTGGGCTGATGCGCGTCCTCGTCATTGGCCGCACCGGCCAGATCTCCACCGAGCTGCTGGCCCGCCTGCCCAAGGCGGGGCATGCGGCGGTGGGGCTGGAGCCGCCGGAATTCGACATGACGGATGCCGCCCAGCTGGCCGCCGCCTTCGCCGCGCACCAACCGGAGGCGGTGATCAACGCCGCCGCCTATACCGCGGTGGACCGCGCCGAGGATGACCGCGCCACCGCCTTCGCGGTGAACGCCACCGGCCCGCGCCTGCTGGGCGAGGCGGCTGCGCGCGCCGGCATCCCGGTGGTGCACTACTCCACCGACTATGTCTTCGACGGCGTGAAGGACAGCCCCTATACGGAGGAAGACGCGCCCGCCCCGGTCGGGGTCTATGGCGCCTCCAAGCTGGCCGGGGAGTTGCTGCTGCATCTGGCGCAGCCGCGCAGCGTCACCCTGCGCACCGCCTGGGTCTGCTCCGCGCATGGCAACAACTTCGTCAAGACCATGCTGCGCTTCGGCAGGGAAAGGCCGGAGATGCGGGTGGTGGCGGACCAGCATGGCGCCCCGACCTTCGCCGACGATCTCGCCGATGCCGCCATCGCCATCCTGCCGAAGCTGGTGGCGGCCAAGGCTGGCGATCCCTGCTTCGGCGTCTTCCACCTGACCGGCCAGCCCTTCACCACCTGGCACGGCTTCGCGCAGGCCATCTTCGAGGGAGCCGCGAAGCGTGGCCAGCCCGCGCCGAAGCTGACCGCCATCGCCACCGCCGACTACCCCACCAAGGCGACGCGCCCGGCCAATTCCCGGCTGGATTGCAGCCGGGCCGCCGCCCGGCTCGGCATCGCCGCCGCCGATTGGCGCCAGGGCCTCGATCGCTGCCTGGATGCGCTGCTGCCCGCGAAGGAGAGCAATTGATGAAAGGCATCGTCCTCGCCGGCGGCAGCGGCACGCGCCTCTACCCGGCGACCTTGGCTGTCTCCAAGCAGCTGCTGCCGGTCTATGACAAGCCGATGGTCTATTACCCGCTCTCGGTGCTGATGCTGGCCGGGATCCGGGAGATCATGATCATCTCCACCCCGCACGACCTGCCGCTGTTCGAGCGGCTGCTGGGCGATGGCAGCCAATGGGGCATCCGCCTGGTCTACCAGGTGCAGGAAAAGCCTAACGGCATCGCCATGGCGCTGGTGCTGGCGGAGGAATTCCTTGCCGGCGGCCCCTCCGCCCTGGTGCTGGGCGACAACATCTTCCACGGGCATGAGCTGGATGCCCGCATGGCGGAAGCGCGCGGGGAGACCGGCGCCGCCGTCTTCGCCTACCGCGTCGCCGATCCGGAGCGCTACGGCGTGGCGGAATTCGACGCGAGCGGCCGCGCCCTGACCATCGAGGAAAAGCCGAAGCAGCCGAAATCGGACTGGGCGGTGACCGGCCTCTATTTCTATGACGGCCGCGCCCCCGCCATCGCCCGCGCGCTGAAACCCTCGCCGCGCGGGGAGCTGGAGATCACCGACCTCAACCGGGTCTATCTGGAGGAAGGCACGCTGCGCGTCGCCCGGCTCGGCCGCGGCTATGCCTGGCTGGACACCGGCACGCATGACAGCATGCTGGAAGCCGGCGAATTCGTCCGCGCCATCGAGAAGCGCACCGGCCAGAAGGTCGCCTCGCCGGAGGAGGTGGCCTGGCGCAAGGGCTTCATCGACGATGCCCAGCTCCTCAAGGTGGCGAAGCCGCTGCACAACAGCGGCTATGGCCGCTATCTGGAATCCCTGCTGCACCAGGCGGCGGGCTGAGCCCGCCACCCGCCGGGCACCCCCGCCGCGGCATGGCGCGAGCGTTGACAAGCGCCGGCCGCAGCGCGGAGCATCCGCGCGCATGATCTGCCCGCCTGGCCAGAGCCGTCCTCCGACGCCGACCGGCCGCGACCGGGTTTCGGGCCATGCTCGCTGACGCCTATCGGGCGCTGCTCGGCCGCAACCCCTCGGCGGAGGAGATGGCGGCCCGGGCCGGGCTGGGCCCGGCCGCGCTGCGGGCGACGGTGCTGCGCTCCGCCGAATTCGGCACCGTCCTCTCCCGCCTCGCCGCCGGCAGGCTGACCCGCCATGTCGCCCTTTCCGCCGAGGAGCTGCGCAGCGCCTGGGACTGGGCCGGGCGGGAAGGGCTGCTGCCGCCCGCGGTGCAGGCCATGCCCTGCTCCGCCGGGACGCTGACCGCCGGGCTGCTGGCCGCGCCGGAGCTGGCGCTGCGCCTCGCCAACCTGCCGCCGGCGCAGCAGGCCCGGCTTTCCGCGCTGGTTGCGGCGCCGCTGCGCAGCCCCTGCCATTTGGCGACGCAGATGGCCGGGGAGGAGGACCGGGCGATGCTCGCCGCCCTGCTCTTCGCCGGCCCGCCGGAGGCGCATCTTCCCCCCGGGCCGCCTCTGCCCCTGGCGGTCCTGCTGCGCCAGACGCTGGAACGCCCCGCCTGCCGCGCCACGGTGATCCAGCCCCTGCTGGCCGGTGCCGCCCTGCCGGAGGCGCGGCTCGACCCTTCCTCCCGCGCCGCCGTCGCCGCCTGGCTGCAGGAAAAACTGGGGGCGGAACCGCCCACCCCCTGGCCGGGCGGGCTGCTGGCCGCGCTGTTCCGCCTCTCCTTCGTGGCCGAGATGCTCGGCCTGCTCTTCCCCGCGGAGCAGGCGGCGCTGAACGCCGCCCTGCCGGGGCTGGCCTCCGGCCTCGCCCATCTGCGCGCCCTCCGCATCGGCGGGGAGGATGTGGCGATGGCCTATCTCGGCGTGCTCGGCCGCCCGGTGGAAGGCCCGGCCATCGCCGCCGCCCATGCCGGCGGCACGCTCTGGGGCCTGCTCTGCTCCCTCTTCGCCTCCCCGGAATTCCGGGAGAGGGTGCTGCACCGGCTGGTGGGCGACCATGCGGTGCCGCATCTCGGCCTCTCCCCCGCCCAGCTCATCGAGCTGGATGGCTGGCTGAGCCAGCGGCTCTGCCTGCCGCCGGCGCCGCCGGATGCGCTCATCCTGCTGCATGCGCTGCTCACCCTGCCGGCGGTGGCCGAGGAGCTGGGGCGGCTGCATGGGCTGCTCTGGACCGATGCCCGGGCGGCGCTGGAGGAAGCGATGGCCGCGGCGCGGGGCAGCGCGACGGGCGCCATCGCCTATGTCACCGGCGACCTCATCGTCGGCTGGGCGGAGGACCGGGCGCGGCCGGGCGAGGCGCTGGAAGTGGAGCTGCGCTGCAACGGCGCCCCGGTTGGGCTCGGCCGCGCCGACCGGCCAAGGCGGGATTCGCCGGATGCCCTGCCCACCGGCTTCCGCATCGCCTGGGATGGCCGGACGGCGCGGGGCAGCGCGCCGCGCCGCTTCCGCATCCATGATGCGCGGACCGGCCGGCCGATCGGCCATGAATTCCTGCTGGAGACCCTCTTCGCCGAGGCGGAGGAGACGGTGCAGCGCCTGGCCGCCGAGCTGGCCGAGGCGCGCGCCCTGCTGCAGCGGCTGGAGATGATGCTGCCCCAGGTGGAGAGCTTCGCCGCCTGGCCGCCCGCCCTGCACGGCGCCTTCCGTCACCGCCACGCCGTGGTGCCGCCCCCCGGCCCGCGCGCCCCGCTGCACCTGATGCTGGAGACGGCGGGCGCCACGGTGCGCGGCCTGCGCCGCACGCTGGACAGCCTGGCGGCGCAGAGCGCCGGCGACTGGACCGCGACCCTGCTGGTGCCGGCGCAGGGCGGGCTGCGCGCCTTGGCGGAGCAGGCGGCTTCGCGCGATCCGCGCATCACCCTGGGGGAGAGCGGCGCGGAACGCGACCTGCCGGCGGCGCCGGTCCTGCTGCTGGCCAGCGCCGGCACGCTCTTCGCGCCTGCCGCCTTCGCCTGGTTCGGCCATGCCCTGGCGGCGCATCCGGGCGCGGTCGCCGCCTACAGCGATGAGGATGCCGTCACCGAGCGCTTCCGCGACCACCCGGCGCATCGCGACCCGGTGCTGCGGGAGGCGCTGGACCCCTGGCGCCTCGCCTTCGCCAACCCGGCCGGGGAGCTGGTCTGCGCCAGGCGGGAGGCACTGCTCGCGGCCTGGGCGGCGGTGGGGCTGGCGACCTCGCGCTGGCTGCTCTGGGCGGCGCTGGCCCGGCAGGGGCCGGTTGCGCATATCCCCCGGCTGCTGCACGCCCGGCTGACGGAGGAGGCGCCGGAGCCCGTGGCGCCGGAAGGGCTGCCGGAATTGCCGCCCCCCGGGCTCCGCCCCCTGCTGCGCCACCCCTGGCTGCTGGACCCGCCCGCCACCTGGCCGGAGGATGAGACGCGCATCAGCGTCATCATCCCGACGCGCAATGGCGGCGCCCTGCTGCGGGAGGCGCTGGCCAGCCTCAAGGCCAAGGCGGCGCGACCGACCCTGCTGGAGCCGCTGGTCATCGACAATGGCTCCGACGCGCCGGAGACGCTGGCGATCCTCGCCAGCCTGGGCTGCCCGGTGCTGCGGCTCGATGAGCCCTTCAACTGGTCGCGGCTGAACAACCAGGCGGTGGCGCGCAGCCGCGGCGGCATCCTGCTCTTCCTCAACGACGATACGCGGATGCTGAGCGAGGGCTGGGATCTCTGGTTGCGGCGGCTGCTGGCGGAGCGGGAGGTCGGCGCGGTCGGCGCCCGGCTGCTCTATGAGGACATGACCATCCAGCATGCCGGCGTGCTGCTGGGGCAGGAGAAGCTGGCGGCGCATGAGGGCGTCGGCGCCGCGGCGGAGGAGGGCGGCCCGGGCGGCCGCTGGCAGGCGCTGCGGGCGGCGGGGGCGGTGACGGGGGCGTTCCTCGGCTGCCGGCGGGACGCCTTCCTGGCGGTGGGCGGCTTCGACGAGGCTGCGCTGCCCATCACCTTCAACGATGTGGATCTCTGCCTGAAGCTGCGAGCGGCGGGGATGCAGGTGCTCTACGCGCCGCAGATCGCGCTGCTGCATTACGAGAGCAAGTCGCGCGGGCATGACGATGCCGACCGTGCCCGGCAGGAACGGGCGGAGGCGGAGGCGCAAAGGCTGATGGAGCGCTGGGGGGAGGGGCTGCTGCTGGACCCCGGCTGCAACCCGCATTGGAGCCGCTGGGCGAAGCCCTTCTCGGCCTTGCGGGAGCCCTCGGCGGTGGAGATCGCGCGGCACCTGGCGGCGACGGCGGCGGAGCGGCCGTGGGACCCGCTTGGGGGCGCTGCCCCTAAACCCCCGGCAGAAGGGCGCCGCGGGCAGCGCCCGCGACCCTGCACCTCGGCCGGAGGGGTGGACCACCCCCGGGACCCCGGTGTGAGTCGGCAGGTCGACCGTCGGGTCTGAAACTCAGGCCGGATCCGGGGCCAGCGCCCCCTACCCGGGTTCGGGCCAGAGCAGATCGCCGGAGGGCGGCATCGCCCGGAGGCGTGAATCTGCTCTACAATCCATAAGCCAGAGCGGTTTCGCGCTGCACAGTCAGCGTGAAACCGCTCTAGGGTCTGTTGAGATTTAGCGTGAGTGGATCACGGTGGTGGCGAGGTAGATCATCGCGGCGAAGCTCTGGTCGGTCTTTTCGCTGCGCATGGCGATGCGCTTGAAGTCCTTCAGCTTGCA
>NZ_SRXO01000020.1 GCF_008360935.1 Siccirubricoccus phaeus | reverse complement strand
GAGCAGCGAACTATCGGCACCACCTGGCGCAAGGTCGGCGCCATCCTCGACCTCGTCAGCCCAACCGAATGCGCCAACTATCTCGCCAACTCAGGATATGCTTCCGCCTAAACACAGCATGCTCTAGCAGGGCGTTATCCGTAGCGCCCCGGAGAATGTAAGCCTTTGAAAAATGGAGCAGCGGTAGGAACCGGAGAACGAAAGTCTCTGGCGGCTTACAGTGTCGGCCTCCCGTTGGCAGGTGAAGCAACGTCCGCAGGCGTCACGCTCGCTTCAGCTTTCCGCTGCCCTGCCGAGCGCGGAGCGTTTCGATCGCTGTCGTCAGCCGCTCTTCGAACTTTGCGGGCACGCCGTGCCGCCAACTGTCCAGGATGAAGAAATTCGCCTCTGGCTGGCGGGCTCGGCCGCGTATTGGCGGACACACCGTGAAATCCAGCCGCTTCGCCGCACGTGGATCCGCCCAGACCTCGAATCCATCCCGTTGCAGCCGAAACGACAGGACCTGCCCTTCCTCCGCGCGCGTGAAGCCGAGTTCGATCAAACGAACTTCTGCGCTGGCCATCGCCGCATCGTCACGCGGCGTGCGGCCCCACATCTCTTCGTCGAGCAGCATCCCCGGCTTTCGCGGACCAACATCATACACGCGTTCGGTACGTCGGCGGAGCTCAATCTGCGCGGCGGCACCCCGATCGGCCTCGACGAAGTCGCTTTGCAAGGAATCACGCGCGATGGCGAAAGCGGCCCGCGTCCCAGGACACTGGCGGACGTTCCCGAATCCTTCTAGGTGCCTGCGCAGTCCTTCGGGGATGGTGAAGCCGATATCATAGGGGCCCGAACTACCTCCGCGACATAGGGGACAGCGTGCCCGTGGCTGCCAATGTGAAGCCACCGGATCTGGTTCGGCCAAGTCGATCGCCGCCTCGACGACCCGCTTTTCCCAGGCGTAGTGGTCTTCGCGCGTCCGACACGCGTGATAGTCGCGCATGAGAGCGGCGATTGCGTCCGGCATGAGCTCAATGATGTCGCGCCGCGCCCGATAAAGTTCGTCTTCGAGCCTGCGGACACGCTCGTCTTGTGGTTTCTCGAGATGCTGAAGTCCTATCCGCCGCATGGCCCGGATCTGCGGCAAGGAGCACCTCAACGAGCGAAGCGAGGCGAATGCGGTAGTCGTCTTCGTAGAACTTCGCTGGATCAAGCTGAGACAACGTCTCTTGCGGCACGGCGCGGATCGTCTCGGTAGTCCCGCTACCATCTCGTGCTGCCTCGTCCGCCGCAGCCTCTGATAGGCTCTTGACCGGCTCCGTCTCCTCTCTGTCCTCTGCATCATTCGCAGCGGCTTCATACGGCTCCTGGACTGTCACCGCAGCATTGGGCTGCATCCGCTCCGTCGTGGCGCGCGCGGCACTCCGCCTCGCCTCAAGCAGTTCGATGAGAATGAGGTGGACACGGTGCGTCTCGCGCTCCGCGTTGGTCCACCAATCGGTCGACCAGATGCGCTGGATACGCCAGCCAAGACCTTTCAGCACGGCCTGACGGAGCCTGTCGCGATCACGGGCTGATGCAGATCGGTGATAGGTTGCGCCATCGCACTCGATCCCCGCCAGGAAGGCGCCGGGCGCATCGGGGTCCACGATACCGAGGTCTACGCGGAAGCCGGACACGCCGATCTGCGGGTGCACAGTCCAACCTCGCGCGCGCAACCGTTCGGCCACGGCTGCCTCGAACGGGCTCTCGAAGTCGCCCAACGGGCCGGTCGATGTGGTCGCGAAAGCCCTCGCGCCATGCTCAGCAAAAGTCAGAAACTGCTTCAGATGCGCCACGCCGGTCGCGGATGTGCGGGCGAGATCGATGTGCTCCGGGCGAAGGCTGCCGAAAACCAGCAGAGCCTCTCGGGCGCGGGTCACCGCGACATTCAGCCGGCGCTCACCTCCCGACTGGTTCAGCGGGCCGAAATTCATCGCGACGCGGCCTGTCACGTCAGGGCCGTAGGTGAGCGAGAAGATGATGACGTCGCGCTCCTCGCCCTGCACGCCCTCCAGGTTCTTCACGAGCACCGGCTCGTCCAGGTCATCCGAGAAGAACCGCTCCAGGGAGGGATCGTCGCGCCGTGCCTCGTCCAGCAAGTTTTCGATCAGCGACTGCTGCTCGGCGTTGAACGTCACGATACCGATGGAATGCTCACGCCCTCCGGCCCCCATCTGGCGAAGGCGCCCGACGACCTCGGCGACGACAGCCCGGGCCTCGGCTTGGTTGGTCCGCGCGCCAGCCCGTGCATAGATGCCATCGGCCACGTGACGAAACGACACCGCGGTGTCCTTCACCACGGGGGAAGGGAAGGTCACGAGCCGCCCGCCATAATACTGATGGTTTGAGAAGGCGATCAGCCCTTCGTGACGGCTGCGGTAGTGCCAGGTGAGTTCCACGCTACGGATGCCGGCACCGAGGCATTCGTCGAGGATGGATTCCAGATCCTCGGTTTCGAGTTCAACCTTCCCGTCCTCGCCGCTGCCATCGAATGCGTCGGGGATGGCCCGCTCGAAGAAGCGCGTCGGCGGCAGTTGCTTGGGGTCACCGACCACGATCACCTGCTGTCCGCGGCCGACGGCACCGATCGCATCCCAGGTCGGGATCTGCGAGGCCTCATCAAAGATGACCAGATCGAACTGCGCTGCATCCGCCGGCAGATACTGCGCGACCGACAGTGGGCTCATCATCAGGCAAGGTGTCAGGCGGCGGATTGCCTGCGGCATGCGCGTAATCAGCTGCCGCACGGGCAGATGTCGCTGCCGCTTGGCAAGCTCCCGCGTCAGCACGGCGTATTCCGGGCTGGCCTGGCGCTCGGAACCGCCAGGCATGGCCTCGGTGATGCGCGCCCGGGCCACACGGGCGGAGAGATCGAGCATCCGCTGGTCGAGATCACGGAACCGCTCGATGCGCTTCTCATGTGTCGCGGCGACGAACCCACGAAGCCGCGGAAGATCATCCGCGGCGACCGTGATCCACCAGCGCGCATAGTTGGCCTCGAATACCCGGCCGGCATCGGCAGGGGCCAGCATGCCGTTTTCCATGGTTGCAAGAAGCGGGGAAAGGCCGAGGCTTTCGGCGCGCTGGACCACGCCGCGCCAAGCACACCAGTCACGCAGATGTGCGGCGCTCTCGCCCCAACCGGCAAGGTGAGACCTGAGCGCTCCGGCCCAATCTGTCTCCCCATCGACCACGACCAGTGCCGGGTCGCCTCCACACAGCGGCGCCAGCGCGGCGAGGGTGGACTTCACCTCGGCCATTGCCTTGGTCAGGAGCCGGATCGGCACGGTCACGGCGCCAGCCTCCCCGAGCAGATCGGCGCCCTCCGTCAGCAGCCTGCGGATATGGTCCCGGAGCGCCAGGAGCGCGGCGGGATCCGCGGCACAGCCGGCCACGGCTGACCTGATGGCCATGCCCCGATCGAGCGATGCCTCGATCCCAGCGAAATCCGATTGCAGGCCGCGCCACCGTCGGCCAAGCAGCGGTTCCAGAAGCGCGGCATGGGGGACGAGTTCGGTGGCCTTCGCCTGCATGGCGATCAGCCGCTCAAGATCACGGGAGGGGTCCTCCGGCACGCGGCTGGCGGTAGCAGCGAGCCTCTCGCGGATCGCCTTCTGGCCAGACCGGCGCTTCAGCCACCACCGACCACCGGCATCCCGCCACTCCAGCAGCATCGCCTGCAGCGGAAGGGTAGTGACCGAGGCGTTCCATTCCGCATCGAGTCCCCGGGCCAGATCGCCATGGTCGCGGGCAATCGCCGACGCGGCCTGCAGCGCGCCTCGCGCTTCCCGCGCTGCCTCACCCAGCGCCCAGGCCGCATCCGGCGCTGCCGGGTCTAGGAGTAGACTGGCTAAGTTGTCGATCCTCTCCACGACCTGGCGCGTCAGCGGCGTGTCAACTGGCAGAGCCAGGGCGCGCAGCGTGCCCGGCAAGGCTCCCTGAAGGCGGCCGAGCGCCGAGACGGCGCGCCGCGCTGCCTCGACGAGATTGGCCTGCCAGGTCGGGGACCATTCGGTGGCGCCTATTCCGGCGAGAGCCGCGCAGGTTCCCGTCTCGCCAAGTCTGGCCCGCGTTGCGGCCGCATCCTCAATCGCTTCTATGAGGCGCTGGTAATCGCCTGCATCATGCGAGTCGGCAGACGGCCATGACAGCGCGACTTCCGGCACGCCGCCGGTCTCGGCACGAAGCATGACGCCGATAGCCCGATAGGGCGTCCAGCCGTTGCGCCCCTTCCGATGCAATTCGCGGACATAGCCATTGAGTTCCGCGCGCAGGGCCGCCGCCTCTTGGCCCGCGGAGGCCCAGGCCGCGTGATCGAAGGCCTCGCGGGCCTGCTGGGCACGGTTCAACTGCTCCAGCACGGCCATCTTGGAGGCCTTGGACGAGAACAGATCCAGGCAGAAATCATCGAGGCCAACCTGGCGCAAGCGACGTTGGACGACCTCCAGCGCCGCGCGCTTCTCGGCCACGAACAGCACGCTTCTGCCCTGGGCGAGCGCGTTCGCTATGATGTTGGTGATGGTCTGGCTCTTGCCCGTCCCGGGCGGGCCGATGAGGACATAGCTCTCGCCACGCGCGGCGGCTGCCACAGCGCGAAGCTGCGAACTGTCCGCCTCCATCGGGCAGGCAAGCCCGAGGAGACCCGGATCGTCGTCGAGAGCAGCGCCGGCATGGCCTGTCGCGTTGGTGGGGCTGCTGCCCGTGACGGCGTCGTCTGGCCCTGGGATGCCATCGGACGGGCCGTCCATGAGCCGGCGCGCCACCTCGCTCTCGCGCAGAGCATCGGCGCGATCGGCCAAATCCTTCCACATGAGATATTTGGTGAAGGACAGATTGGTCAGCGCGACCTCGTCAGTCACCTCCCATCCCGGGATCTCCCGGACCTTGCGCCGAAAAGCGTCCAGAATCGCCGGGACGTCCAACCCCGAACCATCCTCTGGGACCGCTTCGAGCTCCGGCATTCGAACGCCGTATTCCTGCTTCAGCATTTCGAGCAGCGTGGCGTTGATGCGAGTCTCGTCGTCATGGGCGCGGAGCTGGAAGCCCGACTTCACGCTCGGGCGTTCAAGTACCACGGGCACGAGGATCAGCGGCGCACGATAGGGCTTCTCCTTTCCCTTCGGCTTCCAGAGCAGGGCGCCGATCGTCAGATAGAGGGTGTTGGAACCACCCTCCTGCTGCGATGCCCGGGCCGTCCGGAACACCTCCGTCAGGTTGGCCTGGAGCTTCTCCCCCTCCAACGCCACCAACAGTTCGCGCTTCGTCAGCGAATCCCGGGCAAAAGCCTGGTTCGCTTCCTCGTTCAGGCGATCCCGATGCAGCCGGGCGCTGCGGGGATCGCCACCGGCCATCAGATCGGGCCAGGGGCGGAACCGGATCGGCGGCGGCTTCGCGCTGCCACGCATGTCGGCCAGCATATCCTCCAGCCTGGCCGGATCGTGACAATCGATCGCGACGGTCTGCCTGCCGCCGAGCCGGAGGTTCAACAGCCGGTTCCGCCCGGAGAGATCGAGCAGCCGCTTGCGCCAGCGCGCCAGCCGATCTGCGGCGGTTGCCGGCGGTGGCTCGGGCTCCGGCTCATCGTCATCGCGCAGAGGAGGCGCGTCCTCGATCGGTGGTGGGCCGACCTCGATGGGCGCATCCTCGCCGACGGCCCCGGTGCCGCCCCGGCTGTATCCGCCGGACGGCGCGCCGAGCGGACGGATGCGCCGCTGTCGCGCCCGATGCACGTCGATGACGCCTTCGAACTCCTCGTCTCGCCCGGCTGCGACCTTTTCGGCTCCCGCGGAACAAGCCCGTTTGAAGCCCGGCGCCGGGGCCTGGGTGCAGAGCGTCGTCTCGAACAGCAGGACGTCGTTCAGCGCGAGGCGCGTCCGAAGGCTTGGCGCATCATCTGCCACCGAGGCGCCGAAATCATGCTTCGAGAGCCACACACCGGCAAAGGCATGCCCCCTGGTCAGCACGATGAGCGGCCGGAAGCCAGCGTGTTCCAGGCAGGCGGCGAAGAGGACCGTCAAGTCGAGGCATGTGCCAAGACGTTCCTCCATGATCTGGCGCGGCGGGCGGACGCGCTGCCCTTCGACCTCGAAGGAAGGCGGTGGGTTGACGTAGCGAATGTCAAGCGAGCAGACGGCACTCCACACGGCGGCAGCCTGTTCCCATAGGCGCTGCTTCGACGTCGCCTGGTAGCCTTCAAGGCCGTCAGGCTTTCCCTGCGCGCGAAGCAGGTCCGAAGCCTTCCGGAGGATTGTCGCGACGGCGGGGTCGTTGGGTTCCACGAATGCAGCCAGCAGGTCGGGGATGCTGCCGTTCCCGCCCCATTCGTTGTGCGCCAAGAAGCGCACATCCTGCGTCACCTCGGCAACGCACCGTTCGCCGGATCGCGCTGTGAAGGAGACGCTGCCGCGGATACCTTCGGTCAGGCCACCAAGCCAAGCGCCATCCAGCTTCAGGTCGAGATCGTCCATCACCCGCATCTGGCCGGGCCCGACCTCCGCGAGCCGCCAACTGCGGGGCAGGATGGCCGGAGGGGTGCTGACGACCTCCACGACGATTTCGCCGAGGCGTTCTTCCGTATCGTTGAAGAGGGTGAGTTCTGAAAGCACCGGGACATGATTGGCCCAGAGCGCGACGTTGACGGCACCTTGGAGCCGTGCCGACAGCTGAATCTCCGAGCTGTCGACAAGGCCACTTTCCGTGCTGACAGGCGTCGCGGCTTCTTCTGTCGCTTGGGTGCCTTGGTCCAGCGTCATTCAAGCTCCGGGCAGCTGCGCAGTATCTATTGCAACTTAGCCGTCTTCATTGTTGGGCCGAAAATTGCAATCTCGTATAGAACGCAATTGGCTTCCGATTGGCAAGTAGTGCAGCAATCCGAGCCGAGGTGCCCGGAGGCAACGCGATTCCCCGGGTGCCCAACCGTCGCTATCCAGGCGGCAGTGCTGACAAAGCCCGCCGAAGATGCTCCCTGACCGCGTCGAGATCCGGCGAATGCCCGGAGCGATCGCGCCGCGCGAGGCGCAGCATGGCGAGGAAGACGGCATCGGACTCAGCCATCAGGGCGATGAGATGTTCGCCGCGCGGACCGGGCTTTCCGCCGATCCATCCCTTCACCGCACGCTCGCTGGCTCCCGTCCAACGCATGATGGTCTTCGCTGACACACCATCCGCGTTCATCTCCTGCCGCAGCGCCTCAGCGATCGCGCGCGCATAGCCGATTGGCGCCTGCGTCTCCACATCCAAGAAGGGCAACTTCTTGCCCTTCGAGTGCAACAAGTTGCCCTTCTTCGTCCGCACAGCCGATTCCGCTCCCGGTATGATGGGAGCGAAGGTGCAACGCGCTCGACCGCCCGCCCGGAATGTCGCGACGTGACGATGCTGTTGTGTTCCTTCGTGGCCTGCATGCGAAGGGATGGAGCATTGGTCGAACCAGCAGGTACCAGCGGAGGCGACGAACCTGCGCCCGAGCCAAAGATCCGCGCGGCCGAGTATGTGCGGATGTCGACCGACCATCAGCGCTACTCGACGGAGAACCAGGCTGACGCGATCCGCGACTACGCGAAGAGCCACAACATCGAGATCGTCCGGACCTACGCCGACCACGGAAAGAGCGGTCTGACCATCGCCGGGCGCGACGCGATGAAACGGCTCCTGGCCGATGTCGAATCAGGCCGGGCGGACTTTACCCTCATCCTCGTCTATGACGTCAGCCGGTGGGGCCGCTTCCAGGACACGGACGAAAGCGCCTACTACGAATACAAGTGCAAGCGCGCCGGCGTCCGGGTGATCTACTGCGCAGAGCCCTTCGAGAACGATGGCAGCGTCGCTTCCGAGATCTTCAAGAACATCAAGCGGACCATGTCGCGGGAGTACAGCCGCGAACTGGCGAGCAAGGTCTTCATCGGGCAATGCCGCCTCATCGAGCTCGGCTTCCGCCAGGGTGGCCAGGCCGGCTTCGGGCTCCGGAGGTCACTGGTCGATGGTGGCGGCACCCCGAAAGGTGAACTGGAACGGGGCGAGCACAAGAGCATACAGACCGATCGTGTCGTCCTCACGCTCGGCCCGGCCGAGGAAGTCGAGACGGTGCGGTGGATCTACCGCACCTTCGTCGAGGACGGGCGAAACGAGGGGGAGATCGCGCGCCTTCTAAATGAGCGGGGCATCGCAAATGAGGCTGGCAACCCTTGGTCACGCGGCACGGTCCACCAGATCCTGATCAACGAGAAGTATGTCGGAGACAACGTCTGGAACCGCGTCTCCTGCAAGCTTCATGAGAAGCGTCGATCGAATGCGCGCGAGATGTGGATCCGGCGCGACGGCGCCTTTCCGGCTGCCGTCGATCGGCTACTGTTCGAAGCCGCGCGGGTCATTATTCGGGAGCGTTCCCGCAAACTCACCGATGAAGAGATGCTGGATGCCCTGCGCCGTATCCTGGCAGCCCACGGACGCCTCTCCGGCATCCTCATCGACGAGGCCGAGGATTCGCCATCGAGCAGTGCCTATGCCCAGCGGTTCAAGGGCCTTATTCGAGCCTACCAGCTGATCGGCTACGCGCCGGATCGGGACTTCGCGTTCCTGGATGCCAACCGGGCCACTCGCGAATTGCATCCCGCCTTGGTCGCGCAGGTCATCGCCGGCATCGAGCAAATCGGTGGCACCGTTTCGCAGGACCCGGAGACCGATCTGCTCACCGTAAACGGCGAGTTCACCGCCGCAATCGTGCTGTCGCGCTGCCGTACGGCTCAGAGTGGCGCGCGGCGCTGGCTGATCCGGCTGGATGAAGGGCTGACGCCAGACATCACCATCGCAGTGCGGCTCGCTCCCGGTGAGACCAGTGTCACCGACTACTACCTGCTGCCATGGATCGATCTTGATCTCTCATCGCTGCGGCTGCGGGACGCCAATGGCCTCTCGCTGGACGCCTTCCGGTTCGACAGCCTGGACCCATTCTTTGCGCTCGCTGCCCGAGCGCCGATCAGGGAGGTTGGATGATGGACGGTCGTGAAGCCGGGGCGAAGACCCAAAGCATTCCAGTCGACCTGATCGACGTGGCCAATCCCCGGGCCCGCAACCAGCGGATCTTCGAGGGCATCGTGGCGAGCATCGCAGCCGTCGGCCTGAAGCGTCCGATCACCGTGGCGGCCCGCCCCTCGGCCAATGGCATCCGGTATGACCTGGTCTGCGGCCAGGGGCGCCTTGAAGCCTTCCGCCGACTTGGCCAGACGACAATTCCGGCGTTGGTCGTCGAAGCGGATGCTGAGCAGCTCCAGATCATGAGCCTGGTGGAGAACCTGGCACGACGCCAGCACCATGCCCTGGACCTGCTTCACGACATCCAGGGCATGCAGGAACGTGGACACTCGGAGGCCGACATCGCCCGCAAGACTGGCCTGACCAACGAGTATGTTCGGGGCGTCCTTCGCCTCATCAACCGAAGCGAGACACGGCTGCTCGTCGCGGTGGAGAAAGGCACCATTCCCGTGAGCATCGCGGTGGATATCGCCCTTGCCGCAGACACGGACACCCAACGTGTGCTGCAGGAAGCCTACGAGAAGAATCTGCTGCGTGGGCACAAGCTGATCGCCGCGAAGCGGCTGGTCGAGCAGCGTCGCCGCCACCGGCGCCTCGGCGGGAATAGCGATCGGGGAGAACGCGCCCGGCCGCTCTCGGTGAATGCCCTGGTGCGGACATACCAACAGGACACAGAAAAGAAACGCCTGATCGTGCGTCGTGCTCTGGCGACGCGGGATCGGCTGGTCTTCGTGCTGGAAGCACTACGCACGCTGATGTCAGATACGGTCTTCATGCGGTTGCTCGAGGCCGAGCAGATCGAAACCTTGCCTCGCAGCCTGAGCGAGCGCCTGCGTTCACGGGGAGCCGCATGATGGGAAAGCCACCGACGGTGCCGACCTGCTTCGAGCCGAACATTACGTCCATCAAGATCAGCCAGATCGACCTGCTGCGCCCCGTGGCGCAGAAGGTCCGGCGGTCGGCAAAGTATGCGCGCGTTGCCTCGTCGATTGCGGAGGTCGGCATCATCGAACCGCCAGCCGTTGTGCGGAAGGAAGGTGCCGAAGACCGCTACTTGCTGCTGGATGGTCACCTTCGGCTCGACATCCTGGTATCCCGTGGGGTGGAGACGGTGGATTGCCTGCTCGCCACGGATGATGAGGCCGTCACCTACAACAGGCAGCTCAGCCGCCTTGCCGTGGTTCAGGAGCATCGCATGATCCTGAAGGCCATCCACAATGGAGCCTCTGAGCAGCGCATCGCGCGGGCGTTGAACATCGACATGCAGACGCTGCGGGAGAAGAAGCGGATGCTGTCGGGCGTATGCCCGGAGGTGGTTGAGCTGTTGAAGGATCGGCCTGTTGCCGCTGGCCTTTTCCGGGTCCTGAAGCGCATGCTGCCCTTGCGCCAGATCGAGGCCGTCGAGCTCATGATTGCCATGGACCGCTTCACGATCACCTATGCGGACGCGCTGCTGGCGGCGACGCCACAGAGCCAGCTCGTGCCGGACGAGAAGCCGAAGCAGGTTCGCGGGCTGACGACGGAGCAGGTTGCGCTCATGGAGCGAGAGAGCGGACAGCTTGAGCGGGAGCTTCGCGTCGCAGAGCGGAGCTATGGCCCGGACCACATGCATCTGGTGGTTGCGCGCGGCTACCTCTCGAAGCTGCTCGGCAATGTGCGATTGGTGCGCCACCTCGCGTAGCACCATCCCGAATTTCTCGCCGAGTTCCAGCGGATCACCGATGGGGATGCCGCGACGGCTTGAGCCGGTGGGCCGGGCGGGGCCGGCCATCGGGATGGGGACCCGGACCCGAAAGCGCGGGGACCGCCGGAGACGCTGCACGAGGGGCAGATCGAGGGTGGTGGTGGGGATGGCGGCGAACCCGCTGGTGCCCACCAGGCCGGCCGCCATAGGGCCGGCCGCATGGTTGGAGGCGGGTGCGGAGGCGACAGCGCCGTACCCGCCGCCCGGCTCACGGGAGTCGCCGCTTGATCACCTGCACCGCCAGCGGTGCCGCAGCGAGATCCACTGTCGACGCGCTGACGTTCCGCGCCGTCACGCGCACGCTGTTGTTCGACCAGACATGGCAATCCAGCACGAAGGCGATGCTGCTGGTGTCGAGCGAGGCGTCCGCGTAGTCGCCCCGCCGCGCCCCAGGCACGGTCACATCGACATTGGCGGTCGCACCGGCGGCCATGCTGGGCAGGTCCCAGCTGGTCTCCAGCGCCAGCGTCCGCGTGCCAGCCGGCAGCGACGGGCAGCCATAGAGGATCGACGGCGCATCCTCCGGCAGGCCATAGAGCCGCAGCGCCTCGAGATCGATCGGCCCGTCGAAGCCGATGATGCCGATCTGCGCGAAGGCGACGCTCGGTCCCAGCCGGATGGTCTGCCGCCGGTTGAGCGAGTTGTCCTGCATCACGGCACCCGCCTGCCAGCTCTTGGAGGCGACTACCCACTGCATGGTGGTGCCGGAGGCCAGCACGTCCTCGGGCTGATCCTCCCGGATGTTCCCACCGCCATCGAAGCAGCGCACGCAGAGACGCCCGCCATCGGCACCATCCGCCAGCCAATGCGCCAGGGCAAACTCCTTCGCGTGCGTCGTCTGCACCACGAAGGCGACGCCCCGATTGGCGTTCAGCTGCAGCCCCCGCCCGGTTCCGGCGATGCCATCCAGTCCGCTCCAGGACAGCCCCGCCATGGTGGTCTCGGTGGTGGTGGAGGTGGCGATGACACAGGCGCCCTCCACGCCGATCTCGGTGTTGCTGTAGCGGAAGGCGGCAGCGCGCAGGTTCGGGATGTTGGCCAGCAGCCGGGTGAGGCGCGAGGCTGGCGCGCGGTGCCGGTTGTAGACGGCATTGCCGGCCCGGCTCGCGGTCGCGGTGTAGTCGATCCCGACCTGGTAGGTGTTGGACCAGGCCACCTCGTATTCGCAGTCCGTCGCCGCGGCGGCGTGCCGAGCGGCGATGGGCGAGCAGGCTTCCATGCGCATGCCGCGGGCGATGATGGCGGTGCCACTCGTCTCGTTCAGGAAGGGAATCGCGACGTTCGGGTCGAGCTGGCGCAGCTCGAAGTTCGGCCCGTCAAAGATATGCCGGTTGTGGTTGTTGTAGGCTCCGGCCTGCCGCGAGAAGCGCACCCCATATCGGTCCGTGGTCGCGTTGATCCCGGTGGCGCAAGCGAAGTGGCCGCCATAGTAGCGGATCGAGGTGTTCCAGGCCGTCGCCGTGGCACAGTGGACGTCCAGCCCGTAGCGGTTGTTCAGGATGCGGCCGAGGATCAGCGTGGTGTCCTCGAAGCCGCGGCCGTCGCCCAGCGTGCGCAGCCCGATGCAGAAGCCCGAGACCAGCCGGAGGTCGAGCAGCGAGGAATCGAGGTTCCGCGCGACGATACCGATATCGGCCTCGCTGGCCCAGTCCGACTGGATCTGCCGCGTGACCTGGAGGTTGAGGTAGAGCTTCTCACCATTGCGGATGGTGCCGCCATCGCCGAGCGTCAGCACGGTCGCCGGGGCGCTGGCGGCGCCGGTGTACTGGATGACGCCCTGCATGATCAGGCCGCGCGCGCCGCCGCCGAGCGTTACGCCGGCATCGACGTTCCAGGTGCCGGTCGGGATGACGGCGAGCTTGCCATCGGCGGCGGCGCGGTCGAAGGAGGCCTGGATGGCGGCGCGGTCGTTGGCCGCGCCATCGCCGAGCCCGCCGAAGTCGCGCGGCATCACCGCCTCGCGGTCGCGGAGATACTTGGCCAGGTCGGTCTTGGAGATGTTCTGGCCGAGGACCATCAGGTCATCGATGCGGGCGGCCATGGCGGCTCCTACAGAGCTGTGGCGGTGACCGGGCCGGCCAGGGCCGAGACATTGCCCTCGGCCGAGACGCTGCGGAGCCAGTACCAGCGGGTCTGGCCGGTGGTCAGGCCGATGCGGTCCCAGAAGAGGCTGGTCGGCTCGGTCGCGAGCTTGACGGCAGCAGCCAGGCTGTTGCTGCTGGCCTCGAAAACCTGCAGCCGCACGGCATCGGTGGGAAAGCCGCCGGACAACCGCACGCCGCCGACGATGCCCGTCACGGTGGGCACCGAGACGGTGGCCGGCACCAGCGCCTCACGCCAGCCCGACACGGCGCCACTGCGCGCCACCGCGCGCGCCCGAAAAGCAGTCGGCTCGGCGGTGGGAATCCCCGCCGCGGTGGCGCCCAGCCCCGCCCCGTAGCCCTGCCACGTGGCGACGGAGGCCGGCATGAACTGGACCTCGTAGCCGGCGAGATGGGCGCTGGCGACCGGCGCCCATAGGCGGTCTCGTTGTTCTGGATGAGCCGCTCGCGCTCGCGCAGCAGCTCATTCAGCTCGCGCTCGGCCTCGCGCGCCTCCCGCACGCCCTCGTTGCTGGCGCGGCGGACCGCGGCGACGCGGGGCTCGAGGCGGCGCAGCGCCTCGTCGCGCTCCTGGAGCGCCAAGGTCTCGAGGCGGGTGCGCTCCGCGGCGGTGACGCCACCGGCCGCCTCCGCCTCGCGCAACCGGCGGACACGTTCCTCGTATTCCCGGTTGATCCGGAAGCGGTCGTCGAGGTCGCGGGTGAGCTCCTGGACGTCCTGCGTGGCGCTGCGACGCCGGGCCTCGGCCGCGGCGGTGGCCGCGGTCTCCTGCTCCGTCCGCTGGCGCTCACCGGCGGCCTGCTCGCCGCGGGTGATCTCGGCCTGGAGTTCTGTGTATTGCCGGCGCAGCTCCTCCAGTCGGGCGGTGCGATCGACCCCGGCCTGCTGCTCGGCGGCACCGACCAGACCGGGACGGATGCTGCCGCGGCGGGTCTGGGCGGTGAGACTGGGCCGGCCGTCATTCTCGCTTTCCAGCCGGGCGATCTGGGCGGCCAGCGCCTCGGCCTGCCGGCGCATGCCGGCGACCCGTTCCCCCTCGCTGAGCAGGCCAGCACCCTGGCGGACACCATCCACGGCGCGGGCGGCAGCCGACAGCGCCCGGGCCAGCGCGTTGGACAGGCCGATGGCGCGGTCGAGCTGACCGAGGAAGTTTTCCGTCGACGCCGTCAGCTGGCCAAAGGCACGGCCGAGGGAGAGCGGGGCCTTGTCGAGCTCCGCGCCGAGCCGCTCGGTCGCGCGCAGCAGCGCGGGAAACACCCGCTCGGCGGTGAGCTTGCCCTCGGAGCCAAGTTTGCGCAGCTCGCCGATGGAGACGCCGAGCTCGCGGGCCAGCCCCTCGGCTAGCAGTGGCATGGCCTCCAGGATGGAGCGGAGTTCGTCGCCCTGCAGGACGCCCGAGGCCAGCGCCTGGGCGAGCTGCAGCGTGGCTGAGGAGATCTCCTGCGTGGAGGCTCCCGAGACGATGGCGACGCGCTGCAGGCCGCCGACGAGGCGGACCACCTGGTCGGAGGTGGCGCCGATTTCCCGCGCGGCGATCGAGAAGCGCTGGAAGGCGTCGACGCTCTCGGACACCGCGACGCCGGTCTGGAGCGCGTTGCGGTACAGCGCCTCGTAGACCTGCCCGGCGCGCTCGACCGAGCCGGTGGCGTTCTGCAGGCGGGAGAGGCCCTGGGTGAGCGCGTCACCGGCCTGGACCAGGGCGCGCGCGGCGACCGCCACGCCGGCGAGCTGGATACCGCGCGTGGCGACGTCGAGCAGTTCGAGGGAGCGCGAGGCGCGCTCGGCGCCGCCCTTGATCTGGTCGAGGGAGCGCTGGCCGGTCTCGCCGACCTCACGCAAGTCGGCCTTGACCCGGGCGGCGTCGTCCAGCGAGAGGCGAACTGAGACGCGGCGGGTGGCGTCGGCCATGTCAGGTCGTCTCCCCCTCGCGGCGGGCGGCGGCGCCGTCGGCCATGCCGATGCGGATGGCGAGCAGCAGTTCGGAGGCGGCCCAGCCGGTGGCACCGAGTTCGCGCGCCGCGGCGAGGGCGCCGGCGGTGTCGAGCCTCAGGCCGGCCATGCTGACTTCGGCGCAGGCGGTGCCGGCGGACCAGCAAGCGTGGCCCTCGATGCTGGTGGGGGCCTGCATTGCGTAGGGGCAGGCGTCAGCGCAGTCGCGTCCGAGGGCGGCGCAGCCGCGGCAGTATTCGGGCCCGCGCCCGAAGTGCCAGGCGGCGCGGGCCCTCAGCCGTTTCCCTCCAACGCCACCGCGGCGACCGGTGCGGTGGCGCGGTCCCAGAACGCCGCGGCGATGTCGTCGAGGTCCATCAGGCGCTCGACCGCCTCGGGCGAGAGCGGCAACGGCTTGCCGGCAGCGTCACCGACGCCCGCCCAGGCGGTGACGGCGTGGCGGGCCAGTGCCTTGACCAGGAAGGCGAAGGACAGGCCGCGCGACATGTCGGGGTCGAGGTCCGGGTCGGCGATGCGGATCGCGGCCAGGCGGCGCGCGGCGGCGGCCTGGGCGGCGGCCATCACGGCGGTGGTCACCGGCCGGATTTCGACGCGGACGCCGCGTGGCAGGTCGAGCCAGTACGGCTCGGCCAGGAGGTCGAGGGTGAGCATGGAAAAATTGCCCTCCATGGGTTATGTATTTTGCAGAAACCAAGGAGCTCCCGATGAGCGAGCCCATGCTCAAGGTCCCGGCGGCCGAGGCGCAGCGGAACTTCGGCCTCTATCAGGACAAGGCGCTGACCCAGCCCGTCGCCATCACCCGCAACGGGCGCCCGCGCACCGTGCTGATCTCGATCGACGAGTACGAGCGCCTCAAGCGCCGCGACCGTCAGGTGGTTCGCACCGAAGAGGCGCCGCAGGAGATCGTGGACGCCATCCTCACGGCGCGGCCGCCAGAGGAGAACAAGCGCTTCGATCATGAAGTCTGATACGCCGGCACTGCCGGCTGTCGGCGACGTGATCCGCTACGCCTATCTTTGGAGCCACGAGCACGCGGCGGGGCGCGAGGAGGGATCGAAAGATCGGCCATCCGCGGTGGTGGCCCTGGTTCGCAAGGAGGATGGGAAGGACGAGGTCGTCGTGCTGCCCATCACCTCGACGCCGCCTGCGGAGCCCGGCGCCGCTGTGGAGATCCCTGCCGATGCCCGCGCCCGCCTCGGGTTGCAGCGCGAGCCGTGCTGGGTCGTGGTCACCGAATACAATCACTTCGTCTGGCCCGGGCCGGACCTGCGTCCGACCGAAGGCGGCACGGGGACATTTGCCTATGGCCCACTGTCCGATCGAATGATGGCGCAGATACGCGAAGCCTTTGCAGCGTGGCGGCAAAAGCGCCGCGTCACAGCCGTGCGGCGCACTGAGTAGTCTTCACGCGTACCCCGCCCCGGCCTACTGGTTCTTGAGCATCGCGTTCATGATCCGCGTTGTCGTTGCGTTGAAGGCGGTGCGGGGGGACTGTCGGGAATTCCGTGTGTGACCGGACGGTTGAACGACACGGTCAGGCCAAGGCCTAGCTCCCCGCCTCAACATCCTCGCTCGCCTGCTCGTCCTCATCCTCCGCATCGCTTGATCCTTCATCGGTGACGGGCGAAGACAGCACGTTCTCCAAATACTTGCTGTAGGTCTGCCGGAGATGGTCCAGAGCCCCCTCGCGCGTTACGCGAACGGCAAGGGCTTCCTGGAAAAACTTCAAACGAGCGCGGTTCTCCTGAAACAGCGACGACCACGTCTTCACCCAGATGACGACGTTCCCGCTCTCGTTGATCACCCCTGATGGGGCGTGTCGGATTTGGCGAAGGCCGCAGTAAGCCTCGTCAAGCGTGCGGGAGAGCACCCAGAACGTCCACTTTGTTCCCGCCTTGTCGAATCTAGCGTCAGAGACGACCGCCTGAGCATATCCCTCGACCTGCCCGATTTCCTTCTGCCGGATGCAGACCTTCGGGGCCTTCAGTTCGACGACGAGGTGTTCAATCGACGCGTCGCCGTGCGGCCTGCGCTGACGGCCGAACATGAGGTCTACGATGCCCCGCTTCTTCGTGGGATGCAGGACGGGGTCACTCCCAAGGACCTCTACACCCCGCGCCTTGGCATGCTCAGCGAGGCACCGGTCGAGCCCCTCGTCATCTACCATGAGATTGTTCTCCTCCCCGAAGAGCCAGGTATTCTCCGCGACTAAGCGGTGAAGCTGGCTCCTCTCCCGGAGAACTCGGGAATGGTTCTTCTCAAAAACAAGAGCCTCGAGGCCGGTGATGACTCTAAGTCGATCGGACACCACCCGGGCCCCTGCGATAATCGAGGAAAGCGTCGTTTCTCGCAGCAACCCGGCGAGGTCGCTCAGCTCCTTCTTGGGGAGCTTTAGCACTTCGCCGAGGACAAACTGGATTTCTTCCCCTCCTTGCTCCACTGCGATGCGCAGCGTCCTCAACTGGAGACGCCGCGCCTTCTGTGAGGCCTTATCGAAATCCTCGATGTGGCGGGCTGCCGTCACGGCCACTATGTCAAATACATCTCGCTCAACCTGCTCAACCGCATTTAGTGGTACCTCGGCATAAGGATAGGTGACCTCGGGGATCATGAGCAGGCGCGAATTTGCGCCGATGGCACGGGGCATGAGGCGTCTCCGGGAGCGGTATCAGGCCAGCGGTGAGCCGGCGACGGTGAAGGACAGCGTGACGGGGACGGAGGCAGCACGGGCCGCGGCGGCGCCCTCGGTCTCGGCATCGTCGAAGAACGGCGCACCGGGCTGCGCCCACTCGACCGCCCCGCCGAGGGCGCGGTCGCCGGTGATCGCCGCGGCGATGTCGACCAGCAGCGCGTCGAGCAGCGCCCCCGTCGCAGCGACGACCTCGACCTCGGCGCGGTGCTCGACCGCCCAGGCAAGCGGCGAAAGGATCGCGGTCTCCTCCACCGTCTCGCCGTCGCGCACCACCACCAGGCCGCCGGCAGGCAGGCGCTGGGGGACGGTCTCGTTGCGCAGGACCTTCGGGGCGGGGTTCCGCGCGGCCAGGGCGGCGCCCAGGCGGGCGGACAGGGCGGCCAGGGCCGTCTCGCGCACACTCATCCGGTCCTCGCCGTCTCGGCCTCCCAGGCCGCCACGAAGCGCCGTGGCAGGCGCCGCAGGGCGCGCAGTGAGGCCCCGCGTACGTCGAGCCGCTTGGCGAGCTTCACCTGCGGCAGGAGCAGGAACATCGGCACCATCCCTTGTTCGAGCAGGCCACGGGCCCAGGCGTCGCGGCCCTTGCGGTTGGCGGTGCCGACCTCGGCAACACCGCCGGCGATCAGCCGGGTGCGGCGGCGCCGGCCCGTTCCCGCGCCCTGGCGCAACGGCAGGCACCAGACGAAGCCGCGGCCCGAGCGGAAGGGCCGCAGGAAGGCCTGGCCGGAGCACCGCCAGCGCGTCGTCGAATACGCCCATGGCGGCTCAGCCGAGCCCGAGCCAGGAGGCGAGCTTCGCGCCGACCGCTGCGCCGACGATGCCGCCAGCCGCCGCCGCGCCCGTGGCCGGGATCGCGGGCGACGCGCTCGGCACACCGCCGGCCGCCAGCGACAGCCGCGCCGTCAGGCCGGCCATCGCCTTGACCAGTTCCGTGACGGTGCGGGTCAGTTCCCGCATGTCCTTGTCGCCCTCGGCCAGGCGCCGCTCGATCTCGGTCAGGCGTGTGACGATGGTGCCGAGTTCGCGGTCGTGGTCCGTCATCGGGTCACCTCCCGCTGCCGCTGCAGCCGCTGGTGGATGGTCCAGGCCGCGACGCCGATCACCGCGGCGGCGACGCCCCAGGGGCCGAGTGCGCGCAGCACTGCGGCCAGGCCCTCGGCATGCGGCGCCAGCGTGGTGACGGCATCGACCATTGCCGCGGCCGTGGCGCCGGCGACCACCGAGCCTGCCGCCGCGCGGACCGTCCCGCTGTGGGCGAGGCCCGGCTGGACCAGGCCGGCCATGCGCAGGCCCTCCGCGATGGTGTCCGGCGCGTAGGGCATGCCGCCGAGCTCGTGCCGGATGATCGCCTCGACCAGCCCGCGCATCGTCGCCGCGTCGTGCAGGTCGATCGGGTCGTCGAGGCCAACGCCGAGCCGCGTGGCGACCGCCGCCTGGTAGGCGCGCGTGTCGTTCTCGCTGCTCGGCGCCCAGCGCGCGACGATGCCGCGGACCGTGCGCAGCCCGTGCCGGTCCTGGTAGCTCTGTAGCAGCAGGGCCAGCGCGCGGATCCCGTGCTGGTGCGACCGGAAGCGGCAGAACCGCCCATCCGAGGGCGGCGTCTCGAGGCCCAGCCACTTGTTCGTGGCGACGTGCTCGATGTTGCCGGGGTTGCGATTGCGGTAGCCCCGGCTGGCCTTCGGATCGCCGCTCATGCGCCGGAGGCCGGGACGCGGTTGAGCCAGACGCGGACGGTCGCGTCCGCCGCCAGCGCCGCCGTAGTGGCGATGCCGATGGAGAAGTTGCCGGTGGCGGTGGTGGTGACGCGGCGGTTGGTGTTGTCCCAGAAAACGCGCGCGCCGGCGGAGATGGCGAGCGAAGGCTCCTTGGTGAGGTCGAAGACGCCCTGGGTGGCGGCCTCGATGACGGCGTTCTGCGCGCCGTCGACGGCGGCGACGCCGAACAGCGCGCCGACCAGGACGCCCTGGCCGGCGGTGACGCCGCCCGCATAGGGGACGGCGACGGCCAGGCTGTCGCCCGGCTGGACGAAGTTGCGCATGGGAACGGGGTCTCCAGAAACGCAGAAGGCGCCCGTGGGGGCACCCTCTGCGTGGGTTCACGATGGAAGGGGTGAGCCGGGATCAGGTGCCCGGGTTGAACCAGGCGCCGCGCCAGTCGATGGCGCCGACCCCGAAGTCGAAGATCACGCTGACCTCGACGCCGTCGACGCCGGAGACCGGCCCGGTGGTGACCTGCGGTCCCTCCGCCCCGTTCAGGTAGCCGTAGACGTAGACCGGCGCCGAGAGCGGGTCGGAGAAGAGGTACCAGCGGTTGTTCTGGATCAGCGGCTCGACGAGCGGCTGGACGAAGCCCGCGAAGACGTTCGCGTTCGAGGTCTGCGTCGCCGCGACGCTGACGGTGAGCTGCCGCGCGGCCAGCTCCTGGTTCGGCCCCACCAGCAGCCGCATCGAGGAGCCGACCGCGATCGGCAGGCCATCAAGGGTCTTCTGACGCATGATGGCGGCGCGGCCGGTGGCGAGCCCGCCGAGGTCGAGGGCCGAGCCGGCGCCCGCCTTGTTGGCGCGCGCCGCGCCGGTGCCGAACACCGCGGCGTTGCCGGTGGTGAGCGTCGGGCCATCGCCGTTCGCGGAGTTCAGCAGGCCATAGGCGGTGGCGTTCTCGAAGTCGGCGACGCGGCGGCCGATCGCGGCGGCGAAGTCGGTGAAGGCGCCGAGGTCGTCGTTCACCAGCATCGGCCGCGTGACGCGGATCCGTCGGGCGAAGGTCTGCAGCAGGACGATCTCCTGGCTCTCGGACATGGTGCCGGCCTGGATCTCGCCGTTCTCCAGCAGCGGCAGCAGCGTCGGGAAGTCGCCGACGCGGAGGTGCCGGTGCGGCTTGAAGTCGCGGAAGTCGCGGCGGAGGAAGATCTGCCGGTAGGTCGGCTGCGCGGGCTGGTAGGCGGCGAGCAGCATCTTGTTGGCCGCGGCCGAGAGCAGGGCCGGGAAGTCGGAGGTGGTGTGGAAGGCGCGCTCGGCGAGCAGCGTCGGGTTGCGCGGCACGCTGCGCTCGCCGCGGGCGCGCAGCAACTCGCCGATCATGTCGGACGGACGCCAGCCCATGAACTCGGCGTGCCGGCCGGACCCCTGCGGCTGGTAGCCGGGCATGGAGCGGGCGGCGAGCGCCTCGGCCATGGCGTCGATCAGCATGGCGGGATCGTCGTAGCCGGGGCCGCTCTCCGGCCGCGCCGGCACGGAAGGCTTCGGGGCCGTCGTGACCAGAAGGTCGAACAGGGCGCGGCGGACCTGGTCGGCCGACCAGCCGCGCTCCACCGCCTCGCTGCGGACCGGCGGAATGCGGTCCGCGGGCACCAGGCCACGGGCGGCCTCGATGGCGGCGTCGATGCCGGCGAGCACCGATGTGAAAGTGCAGTTCGTCACCATCGCGGACTACGCCGAGCTGACGACCGAGATCACCGCCGGCCGCGGCCAGTCGGTCGCAGGCCAGGGGCTGGGCGTGAATGTCCTCAGTACCATCGCGCCATCCGTCACGCCGGTCGGGGGCCAGGCGCGCAACACCAGCGGCGCGCTGCCCGTGCTGGCGGCGACAGGCTATTCGGCCAACCCGACCGCCGTCACCACGGCGCGGGGTGTCGATCTGCTCGCGACGCTGATCGGGGCGCTGGTCACCAAGCCCTTCTCGATCCCGGAGGCCGACTGGCAGTACGCGGCGGCCGCAGGCGGGATCATCAACACCACCGACGTGGTGCTCCGGGCCGCGGCGGCGGCCGGCATCCGGAACTACGTCACCTCGATCGACCTGCGGAATGCGCACGCGACCGTGGCGACCGAGGTCGTGATCAAGGATGGGGCGACGGTGATCTGGCGACAGCTGCTGCCGGCGGCGATGGCAGCCCCGGTCGAGATCACCTTCCCGACGCCGCTGCGCGGGACGGCGGCGACGGCGGTGAACTTCGCCTGCCTGACCACGGGCGCGCAGGTCTACGTCAACGCGCAGGGCTACGCCGCGCCGTAGCGGCGCCGGCCACCAAGGATCCAGCATGTCCGAGACCACCGAACCGGGCGGGGGCGGCCCCGCGCCGGATGCCCCTGCCATGCCGATCGTGGCGCAGCGCGCGCTGGCGGCGCCTGCCACCGTCGATCGCGCCGCGCGCACGGTCGAGGTGGTGTGGTCGACCGGTGCGCGGGCCCGCAACTTCGTGCCCGCTCTCGGCCTGATCACCGAGGAGCTGGAGATGTCGCCGAACGCGGTGCGCATGGAGGCTCTGCGCTCGGGCCAGGCCCCGGTGCTGAACACCCACCGCCGCGGCGATGCCCGCGACGTGCTGGGCCGCGTCACTGCCGCCCGCCTCGAGCGCGGGCGGGGCTATGCCACCCTGCAGTTCTCCGCCGCTGCGGACGTCGAGCCCGTCTGGCAGCGCATCGCCGACGGCACGCTCCGCGCGGTGAGCGTCGGCTATAGCGTGCACCGCTACGAGCCGCGGCCCGACGTCGCGACTGGCGAGACCGTCCACCGCGCGGTGGATTGGGAGCCCTTCGAGATCTCCGTCGTGCCGGTCCCGGTGGATCGGGACGCCGCAGTCCGTGCGCGGGGAGAGCAGGGCCTCCCCGCGCCGGCGATCGAACCCGCCCTGCCTGACGAGGAACCCATCATGCCCGAGACGACGCCGGAGACCCCGGCCGCGCCGGCGCCGTCTGCGCCGCCCAGCCCGCCCCAGGAGATCACCGTGACCACCACGCCCAGTCCCGCGCCAGCCGCGCCGTCCGAGTCCACGCGCGCCGCCGCGCCCCCGGACCTCGACGCGGTTCGTGCCGAGGCGCAGCGCGCCGAGCGCGAGCGCATCGACGCCGGGGCCAGGTTCCGGCTGACCGAGGCCCAGCCAGTGTTCAGGTAGGCCCCGGAGAAGGTCGAGCCGACGAGATCGAAGCTGTTCGCGTCGATCACGGTGATGGTGAAGGTGCCATTCGCCCCGGGCACGCCGGAGACGTCCGCCACCGTCACCACATCGTTCGTCGCAAAGCCATGCGCCGCGCGGGTGATCCGCACCAGGCCGGAGCCGTTGTTGGCGACCGCCGAGATGCCGTTGATGAACTGCCGGTTCCGCACGCGGATCCGGAAGCGGTAGAGCGCATTCGGCTCCGGGATCTGCTGGTGCCGGACGTAGGAGTTCGACCGCGCCGCCGTGGTGTCGAGCTGCCGGCCGTGGAACCAGCACTCGTCGTTGGTCGGCTCGATCTCCAGCACCGACCAGCCGGTGGGGACGGTGGTCGGGATCGGCGAGCCCGACGAACTCGCGAGCCGCGGCGCGCCCTCGCTCTGCACCTCGTAATTGGCCAGCGTCGGGCTGGTGCCGTCGAGCCGCCAGGCGGCGGCGCTGCGGCCGTCCGGCTGGGCGGAGGTCGGATCGACCGAGACCAGCTCGAGCCAGACCGACTGGCCGGCGATGCGCTGGCTCAGGTTCACCGCGACCATCACACGGAGCGGGATGGTGAAGGCGGTGCGGCTGGTCAGCACGACCTCGTCGTCGAGGGTCGTGCCGGTGGAGATGGTCACGGTGCCGTCGGCGACGGTGAGCGCCATGCCGCTGCCGGAGGCCGCGACGTCCCAGCGGGTCGGGTTGATCTCGGTCCCGTTGAAGCTGTCGCGGAACTTCTTCTGCATGCTCTTGATCTTGAGCATGTCGTCCGTCCAGTCGTAGGCGCCGGCGGTCATGCGGTGGCTCCTGGGTTTGGTTCGGCGCGGGGCGGCGCGGCGGCGCCAGTGGCCGCGATCTCGACTGCGGCCATCTGCGCGGCGTCCTGGGCCGATCCGGACTTCGCGACACGGCGCGGGTCGGTGTCGAGCGAGATGCCCGCCTCGTCGAGCAGGGCATTGGCCTCGCGGATCATCTCCACCGCGGCGCGGAAGTCGTAGCCGAAGGCCCCGGCGGCTTCGGGCTGCGGCACGAAGCCCGCCCGCACCTGGGCGATCAGGGCCGTGGTGTCCTTCAGCGGGTCGATCATCTCGTGAGCCGGCGGGACGTGGCTGACGCCGTCCGGCATCTCCGCACCCCACAGCCCGAGCAGGGCGCCCTGGGCGTGGAAGCGGTCCGCGATGGGGCGCACCAGCATCGGGATGAGCATCCCGTACTGCACCTGCTCGCAGAGGCGGCGGAACTCGATCTTGCCGGCGCGGAGCGAGGAGTAGTTCGCCTGGGTGAGATCGCCCGAAACCTGGTCGTAGGTCAGGCCCGCGCCGACTGCCGCGGCCTCGAGCGCGCGGCGGGCAAAGGCGGCGTGGCTGCCGCCGCCGCTCGGGTTCACCACCTCCACCGAGCCCATGCCGCGACGGTAGAGGATCATCCCGGGCTCGAAGCTCTCGACGGTGCGGCCCTGAGCGTCGCGGAGCAGGCCAGCGGCCGCACCGGTCAGGGCCTCGTCGCCCTCCTCGGTCACCACCGCGGCGAGGCAGGCCTCGATCTTGGCCTTCATCAGCAGCGCCGCCTCGTAGTCGCCGAGGTCGCGCAGTCGGAGCAGCACCGGCGCGAGCCAGGAGACGTCGCGCAGCTGGCCAGGGCGACGCTTGCGATAGATGTGCAGAACCTCGCTCGCCGGGATGCGCTCGCTGCTCTGCCAGGCCGAACCCGGCAGGATCCACGCCGCGCCGGGGTGCACGCGGTGCAGCCAATAGCCGACTGGCTCGCCCGCCTCGCCGAGGGCGATGCCCTGGATGGTCGGGGCGCCGTCCACCACCCCGTTCCGCGCGGTGTCCAGGTGGTCCGCCTCGAGCACCTGCAGCCGCAGGCCGATCGGGTTCGTCAGCGACGGCGCGGTCATGACGAAGCGGACGAAGCACTCGCCGCTCTCGACCACCGCCCGCATGGCCAGCGCCTGCAGGCCGTAGAGGTCGAGCCGGCCCTCCGCGTCGCAGGCGGTGCTCTCGGCCCAGCGCTGCCAGGCGCGGCCACCCTTGAGGCGGCGTCAAGGACCTCCTTCAGCCTTCCGCTGCGCAGAACTCGTCTTTCCCTATCCGGGATGACGCTCGTCTCGAGCACCGTGATGAAGACAGTATCCGCCAGTCGCTCGCCCTCCGCCGTGGGCACCTTCAGGTGCTGGAAGGCGTAGCTCGCAACGCGTTCGCGCAGGCGCTTGGCGAGGTCTGTAATGTCCGAAGCGCCGCACCGCCACTCTATCCGCCGGACCAGTTCGTCGCGGAGGCGAACGTCATTTCGCGCCTTGATGAATGCGTGGGCCTTGGCGTCGAGGTCGAGGGCTTCCAAGACCTTTCGCAAGGGTGCCATGTCGGTCCCGTCGGCAACCCGCTGCCAGAACTCCATTCCCGGAACGTCGCCGGTCCTATGCTCGCGCTTCCGCTCCTGCGTGATCATGGCTGTAGTGAGGAATACAAACCGGACCGTCCGGCCTGGGTTCGCTTCGACCAGCCCGACATAAGCACCGATCGCGTTTCGGACGGCTTCCGACGCAAGACTGACCGTGCCCGGGGTGTCCTTTACCTGGGTGGCGCGGAGCGCCTCGCGCGCAACAGAAGCGAAGTCCTCCGCGACCTCAAGGTGAAGTTCTTCGTCGTCGGCTACGTCCAGCCACGCGAGCGCGGCTGCATATACTTGATATGCGTAGCCTCTCAGCGCTGAGACCGCCTCGCGCGCCTTATCGCCGACTATGCTTTGGGTGGCATTTGAAGGTTGGAGAGCCTCCTGGGTCACAGAGGCTGGCGCCCGGTTAGTCGACAAGACTTACCTTCCCCCAAGATTGCTACCGTAACCCGACAGGGAGTCGATCACCGCAGCCATTTGGTCGCGGTTTGGCACGGGTGCCGATCGATGGCGAGTGATTAATCGGGACGAAAAGGATTCCGAATCCGAGCCGGGAGGCTGTGGGGAAAGCTTTTTAGTATCAATAGCTTGGACCTTGTTGGACAAATCGCCCATCCGGAGAGTCTCCTCCGTCCGGAAAGCGAATGCGCCTTCAGTCCGTCCGCTCACCCTTAGGGTGACCGCCAAAAACCGCGCGAAATCTGAGGCCCAGCGCACCCTAACGCTGTGGGGAACGTTTAGAGAAAGACCGACCAGAGCCAGTCAGCGCTTCGAAATATCGCCCCCAACAGTCACCGGCTGGCGACCCGATCGACGCAATCGATCGTCGGGACAGCGGCTCGGGGGTGAAGCGAGATTCTCCGTTCTCCGCTTCTTTGGTCAGACAATGGACATGCTGAATCTGAGCAGCGAGGCTGCGCCAAAGGTGATTTAAAATCAGAGCGTTAGAGCTTGTTGGCGAAATCGCCCAACCCTCAAGGTCCGGAGACTCTCCGCCATTCCGGAGAGAAAATCCGCCCTCGTTTCGCCTTTGCATCATCAAGGTCACGGCCGAAAACCGCAGGAAACCTGCGCCTCAGCGCGGTGCCCTGGTCGGAAGAGACAGATTGTGAGGAAACCGACTGGAGCAGCGGTGGGAACCCGGAACTGAAATTCTCTGGACGGCCTGGCGCCGGGCTGCGAGATCGGCATCCGGTTGAAAGACACACAGATTAAAAAGTTAAGCGTTGGGAGGTGTCGTATTCGCTCGATATCAATAATAAACTCCGCTTCGGTGAAACCTGGGATAAGCAGGCTGCGAAGGCGGCTGCCAGCCTTGCATTGCCATCATTTGCTCCTGCGGCGGTACGAGCAGGCTGCGCAGTCGTGAGACGCGTATCTCGGTTGGCGGATGGGTGCGCAGCAGCGAAGGCTCCGGGATCCGGCGTCCTGGAAGGAAGATCTCTTCCCAGAAACGGCCGGTGCGTCGCTCGAGCTTGAGCAGTGCCGAGACAAGCCCCTCGGGGTCGCCGGTCAGGCGGGCGGCGCCCAGATCCGCGTCGAACTCGCGCGACCGCGACAAGGCCAGTTGCAGCAGCGCCATCACGGTCGGCGAGAAGACCAGCAGCAGCACCACGCTCCAGGGCACGACCGCGAGACCGGCCGCGAGCATCGGCAGGTTCAGGACCAGGATGACCTGGCCCATCCAGGACGCGACGGAGACGAGGCGCGACATCGCATCGGCCAGCCCCATGATCCACAGGTCGCGATGGGCGATGTGGGCTACCTCATGCGCGAGCACCGCGACGAGTTCCCGCTCGTCCAGCAGGCGCAGCAGCCCGTCGGTGACGCAGATCGCGCTATCCTCCGGCCGGCCCATGGCAAAGGCGTTCGGCAGCCGGCTCGGGACGTACCAGAGTTCGGGCGTCCGCGGCAGCGCCGCGCGCCGGGCTATCGCCGCCAACATGGCGATGCCGCCCGGGAAGGCCGCGGCATCGAGACGGCGCGCCCCATAGGCCGAGAGCAGCACCCGCCGCGGGACCGCCGGGGCCGCCATCATGGTCGCGAGCGACACCAGCAGCACCACCATCGCCCAGGCGGGTCCGGCGACAAGCCGGACCGTCAGCCACACCAGCAGCCCCATCCCCGCGAGGATGAGCGCCGCTTGCGCCAGGTTGTTCAGGCGATGGCGGAGGGTGGGCGACATGCGCCATGCCGATGCGCCAGGGCGGATGCCGCCGTCAAGCGCGGGCAGGCTGCCGCAAGGGCAGCCTGCCCGGGCACTCAGCCGGCCTTCACCTCGACGCGCCGGACCTTGGCCTGCGCCTCGGGCGTCTGCGGCAGGCGGATGGTCAGCACGCCGTTCTTGAACGCGGCCTCGGCCTTGCTGCCATCAACGCCGGGCGGCAGCGGGATGGCGCGATAGACGGAGCCGTAGCTGCGCTCGGAGAGGTAGTAGCCCTTCTTCTCCTCCTGCCGTTCGACGCGCTTCTCGCCCTTCACGGTCAGCATGTCGTCGGCCACCGAGACCTCGATGTCCTTCATCTCCATCCCCGGCAACTCGATGGAGATCTCGACCGCGTTCTCGGTCTGCACGACGTCGGACTTCGCCTCCGACTGGCCCCAGGGCCAGTCGAGCGTGCCGAGGGGCCGGCCGAAGCGGGTCCAGAAGTTCTCGAACACCTGGTTCATCTCCCGCTGCAGGGAGGCGATGGGGTTCGTCTCGTTCGCCTTAGCCTCGGGCGCCTCGCCCTTGCGGGCCCAGGGGATCAGGTCCTTGATCTGCATCGTCGGTCCTCCTCCTTGCTTCAGGCGGCGCTGACGCGGATCGTCCGCGGCCGAGCCTCGGCCGCGCGCGGCAGCTTCAGCGTCAGCACGCCATCCTTCATCGTCGCCTCGATGCCGCTCTCGTCGAAATCCTCCGAGAGCGTGAAGGCGCGCTCATAGTCGCCTGGCTCGTATTCCCGATGCACCGCGCGCAGCGCCTCCGGCTCGGGCTGGCGGCCGCGGCCGCGGATGGTCAGCACCCGGCGTTCGAGCGTGATGTCCACATCCTCCGGCGCCACGCCCGGCATCTCGACCATCAGCACGATGCCCTCCCGCGTCTGCTGGATGTCGGCGAGCGGGCGCCAGATGGGTGTGTTGCGCACCGCTTCCGGCGCGGCGGCGGGGGTCTGGCTGGTGGTCGAAGCGAGTTCCGTGCTCATGTCCGTTACCTCCTCTCAGCCGGCCTTGATGGCGATCCGCTTCGGGCGGTCCGCCTCGGGGCGGCGCACCGCGATGCGCAGCACGCCATCGGCGAAGCGCGCGTCCACCTGTTCGGTGTCCACCCGGAAGGGCAGGCGGATCGCCCGGGTGAAGCGCCCATAGGCGCGCTCGCGCCGCAGCCATTCCGCGTGTTCGGGCAGTTCGGGGGCGCGGCGCTCGCCCGAGATGGTCAGGACATCCTCCTTGACGGTGATATCGATGTCCTGCGGTCCGACGCCCGGCAGCTCAGCGACGATCGCCGCCGCCTCATCGTTCTGCCAGACATTCACAGCCGGGAAGATCGGCGCCGCCCCCGCAATTGCCGCGCGATCCAACGCGTCGCTGACGCGGCGCAACAGGGCGAAGGGATCGGCGGGATAGAAGGCCATCGGCCAAGGCATGACTTCCTCCTCTCGCGGCCCGCGCGGCCCGCCATGACGGAAGTCGGCCCAAGGGCATTTGTCATGCCCCCGCATGGTGACGGCGCCGGACGTGGCCCCCGCTTCGCGGCTGACCTCCAGCGGTCTGCCATCATGGCCAGACCCGTCATGCTGCGAACCCCGCTTGGGCGTTCACGTCATGGAGAAGGGAAAGGCTCCGGCCTTCTTCAAGACATCTTCCATGCGTTGCGTGCAAGGCTGGCATTCCAGTCCGCGTGGGCAAGGCAGCGGTCCCCGAATCGACGCGGCGCGTCACTCGGAATGACGCCGTCGCCGGGCAAGGCCGCGGCTGGCGGGCGGCTCAGATGGCCTCAGGCGATCCGCGTTCCCGTCCAGGCGGGGGGATCGCTGGCGGGAAAGGACTCGCGGCTGGCCCGCTCGACCGCGTCCTCTGCCGGCACCCGGACGGGGCCGCGCGGCGCAAGCCAGGGCTGCACGCGGCCGATCGCGCCGCTGAGATCGCTTCGGAGCTGCTCGGCATAACTCCGGTAGCGTGGCCGCCGCGGTGGCGGCTCGGCCAACTCATAGGGCCATCCGTGCCGCTCGGCGAAGGCCACCGCACTCTCCCGGTCGGGGAAGCGCAGGCGGAGATGGGCGAGGGGATCCGTGCCGCCAATCCAGCCGGTCTGCGGGTCGCGGCGTGGCGGCGCCGAAGGCGGGAATTCGAGCACCCACTCCCCTCGCCCGGATCCGGACTGCATGACCAAACGGCCCGGCTGGTGGATGCGCACCGGCGGCCTGTTCCACAGCCCGGCAGGGCTGCCGCCGCCTGGCTGAAGCGGCGCCACCGCCGTTCGGCTTCGGCCGCGACCCGGGCCGGCCGCGCCTCCGTCAGGCGGCGGTGGCGTCGCGCCGGCAGAGGGGAGGCGCGGCGCCATGCCCCGTCCCCGGGCTATCCCGCCGCTCCGGTCGCTTCCGCCGGCGGTTGCGCCGGCGCGGCCGCCGTCCGCGGTTCGATGATCACCTTCTCCGCGCCCGCATCCCAACGCAGCGTCACCGCGTCGCCCTTGGCGACCTCCCCGCCGAGCATGGCGCGGGCAAGGCGCGTCTCCACCAGGCTGCGGATCTGGCGCTTGAGCTCGCGCGCGCCGTATTCGGGCCGGTATCCCTCGGCGGCGAGCATCCCGATCAGGCTCTCGTCGAACTCGAGGCTCACGCCCTGGCTGGCGGCGGTGCGCTTCACCCGGTCGAGCTGCAGCAGCACGATCTGGCGGATCTCCGCCTTCGAGAGCGCGTGGAAGACGATGATCTCGTCGATGCGGTTCAGGAATTCGGGCCGGAAATGCCCGCGAAGCACCTCCATCAGCTCGGCCTTCAGCTTGTCAGGCTGCTCCGCCATCGTCCCGCGCAGGTGCAGCCGCTTCTGGATGCGGTCCGCGCCGAGATTCGAGGTGGCGATGATGATGGTGTTGGTGAAGTCCACCACCCGGCCCTTCCCGTCGGTCAGCCGCCCGTCGTCGAAAACCTGCAGCAGCACGTTGTAGACATCCGGATGCGCCTTCTCGATCTCGTCGAGCAGGATCACGGAATAGGGCTTGCGCCGCACCTTCTCGGTGAGCTGCCCGCCCTCGTCATAGCCGACATAGCCCGGCGGCGCGCCGACCAGGCGGGCGACCGCGTGGCGTTCCATGTATTCCGACATGTCGATGCGCAGCAGCGCGTTCTCGTCGCCATAGACCACCTCGGCCAGCGCCTTGGCGAGCTCGGTCTTGCCCACGCCGGTCGGGCCGAGGAAGAGGAAGGTCGCCACCGGCTTCGAGCCCTCGCGAAGCCCCGCGCGCGCCAGGCGCACCGCATCCGAGACGGCGCTGATCGCCTCCTCCTGGCCGATCACGCGCTGGTGCAGCCGTTCCTCCATCTTCAGCAGCTTCTCGCGCTCCGCCTCCGTCAGCTCGCTCACCGGGATGCCGGTGAGCTTCGAGACGATCTGCGCGACATGGCTTGCCCTGACCTCGGCCGAGCCGGTTGCGCGCTCCTTCTCCCACGCCTCCGTCAGTTCCTTGAGGCGCGCCTCCTTCGCCTCGATCTGCTTGCCGAGCTCAGCCGCCTTGTCGAAGTTCTTGCGTGAGGCGGCGTAATCCTGCTCGCGCCGGAGCTGGTGCAGCTCGGCCTCGATCTCCTGCACCTCGACGGGCCGCGCGGTGGCCGAGAGCTTCACCCGCGCCGCCGCCTGGTCAATCAGGTCAATGGCCTTGTCCGGCAGGAAGCGGCCCTGGATGAAGCGGTCGGAGAGCTCGGCCGCGGCGATGATCGCCTCGTCCGTGATCGTCACCTTGTGGTGCGCCTCGAAGGTGTCGCGCAGGCCGCGCAGGATCATGATCGCCTGCGCCACCGTCGGCTCGGGCACCATCACCGGCTGGAAGCGCCGCTCCAGCGCCGCGTCCTTCTCGATGTGCTTCTGGTATTCGTTGAGCGTCGTCGCGCCGATCAGGTTCAGCTCGCCGCGCGCGAGCATCGGCTTGAACACGTTGGCGATGTCGAGCCCCCCTTCGCCGCCGCCCTGGCCGGCGCCGACGATGGTGTGAATCTCGTCGATGAACAGGATCATCTCGCCCTGGTGCTCGGTGACCTCCTTGAGGATCTTCTGCACCCGCTCCTCGAATTCGCCACGGTATTTCGAGCCGGCGACCATCGAGTTGATGTTCAGCTCCACCAGCCGCTTGCCGCGCAGTGCCTCCGGCACCTCGTCGTCCACGATGCGCTGGGCAAGACCCTCGACGATCGCGGTCTTGCCCACGCCAGGCTCGCCGATCAGCACCGGGTTATTCTTCTTGCGCCGGGCCAGGATCTCGATCGTGGTCTCGATCTCCTGCGCGCGGCCGATCACCGGGTCGAGCTTGCCGTCGCGCGCCATCTTCGTGAGATCGCGGGAATACTTGTCGAGTTCCGGCGTGTTGGAGGGGGCCTCGGCCTTGCCTTCCTCGGCGCCCTGGCGGCCGACGACACGCGCCACCTGCTGGCGCAGCGCCTGCGGGGTCAGACCGAGCTTGCGCAGGATGTTCGCCGCCAGCCCCTCGCCTTCCTCGGCGAGGCCGATCAGCAGATGCTCCGGCCCGACATAGGAATGGCCCATATCCGTCGAGGCCGCGAAGGCGCGGCTCAGCGCATCCTTGACGCGCGGCGCGACGCCGACCTCGCCTTCATGGGGCGCCTTATCGCGCTTGGCCTCCTGCTCGATCTGGGCGCGCAGCTGTTCGGCCGAGATCTTGAACTGGCCGAGGACGGTGCGCACCACCTCGGAGCCGGTCAGGGCCAGCAGAAGGTGTTCGGTGTCCACCTCCGGCCGGCCCCACTCGGCGGCGTGCCGCGCCGCCTCCTGCAGCAGGCGCTCGCCTTGTTCGCTGATACGCGCAGCGAGGCCCCCGCCTGCCCGTCGGGCCGAGGCGCGGCGCTGACCGCGGCGCGGTGGTTCCGCCGCCCCCGCGTCGCCGAAGGTGGCGTCCACCACCTCATCGTCCTCCTCCGCGGCCGGCAGGTCGCGCCCGAGCCCGCCAAGCAGGCTGCCGAAGGGCCGGTCGCCGAAGAACTCCTCGAACAGGCCGCCATGGCGGCCGAACAGCGCCTCGAGCGGGGAGGCGGTGCGCCCCTGCTGGCGCAGCACCTCGCGATAGTGCTCGTCGCAGAGCTCGAGATCCTGCCGCCGCCCGTTGACGGAGGCGCGGACGCGCACCGTTGCGGGCCGTCCGCAGACATCGCACTTGCCGTCCATCAGGTCCTCTCCTCCGCTGGGTTCGCCGTGACATTCGGCGTCGTGATGTTCCGCCGATCACCCGCCGACTCCCCCTGCCGCAGCGGCGGGAAGTCATCCGGGGTGATGGTCTCACGCTCGAGCAGCAGCCGCGTGCCCGCCTCCAGATCGGCCCGGCGCTCCGCGAGCAGCGCCTTGGCGCGCAGATAGGCGGTGTCGATCAGCTCGCGCACCGCGACATCCACCTCGCGCGCCGTCGCCTCGGAATAGTCGCGCGGCGTCAGCGCCGGTACGCCCTCGCCGAGGAAGCTCTGCCGCTCCGGCTCCAGCACCGCCTGGCCGAGCCCGGGATGCATGCCGAAGCGCGTGACGATCTGGCGCGCAATGTCGGTCACGCGCGCGAGGTCGTCGGCCGCGCCGGTCGAGATCTCGCCGAGCACCACCTCCTCCGCCGCGCGGCCGGCCAGCAGCACGACCATGCGGTTCTCCAGATCGCGGCGGGTGATGAGGAAGCGGTCCTCGGTCGGCCGCGTCATGGTGTAGCCGAGCGCGCCGATCGAGCGCGGGATGATCGAGACCTTGTGCACCGGATCCGCCCCGGGCAGGGAGGCGGCGGCCAGCGCATGGCCCATCTCGTGATAGGCGACCGCCTCGCGCTCCTTCGGGTTGAGCACGCGGCCCTTGCGTTCGAGGCCGGCGACGATGCGCTCGATCGCGGCGGTGATGTCGGCCATGGTCACCGCCTCGGCGCCGCGCCTTGTCGCCTGGATCGCCGCCTCGTTCACGAGGTTCGCGAGCTCCGCGCCCGAGAAGCCCGGCGTGAGCGCCGCGATCTGCTCGAGATCGAGCCCCTCATGCTTCACCTTCTTCAGATGCACGCGCAGGATGGCGGCGCGCCCGCCCTTGTCCGGGCGGTCCACCACAACCTGGCGGTCGAAGCGCCCGGCGCGCAGCAGCGCGGGGTCGAGGATCTCGGGGCGGTTGGTGGCGGCGAGCAGCACGATGCCCTCGCGCGGGTCGAAGCCGTCGAGTTCGGTCAGCAGCTGGTTGAGCGTCTGCTCCTTCTCGTCATGGCCGCCGCCGAAGGCGCCGACGCCGCGCTTCTTGCCGAGCGCATCAAGTTCATCAATGAAGATGATGCAGGGCGCGGCCTTGCGCGCCTGCTCGAAGAGGTCGCGCACGCGCGCGGCGCCGACGCCGACGAACATCTCCACGAACTCCGAGCCGGAGATCGAGAAGAAGGGCACCCCCGCCTCGCCGGCGATGGCGCGGGCGACCAGCGTCTTGCCCGTGCCCGGCGGGCCGACGAGCAGGATGCCCTTGGGGATGCGCGCGCCGAGCCGGCCGTATTTCTCGGGCTCCTTGAGGAAGTCCACGATCTCGCGGAGTTCCGCCTTGGCCTCGTCGATGCCGGCCACGTCGTCGAAGGTCACGCCGGTGTCCTTCTCGACATAGACCTTGGCCTTGGACCGGCCGACCGACATCAGCCCGCCGAAGCCCTGCTTCTCGGCGATGCGGCGGAAGACGAACATCCACAGCGCGAAGAAGACGATGACCGGGACCACCCAGGAGAGGAGGTTGTTGAGGAAGGTGTTGGTGATGGTGCCGTCGAAGCGCGCGCGCGACTGCTCGAGCCGCCGGGTGAGGTCCTCGGGCACGATCGTGGTCAGGAAATGCGTGCGCCCCTCGATCGGCTCGCGGTAGCGGCCGAGGATGCTCTCGGGCCGCACCTGCACCTCGGCGATGCGGTCCTGTTCGAGAAGTTCGAGGAAGCGCGAATAGGGGATGCGTTCGGTGACGCTCGCGCCCTGCCACCAGCCCTGGAACATCAGCAGCAGGAGCAGCGCGCCGATCCAGTACCAGGTGTTGTATTGCTGCTGCTTGTTCACGGCATCCCCCGAGACCAGTTCGCAACAGGCTGCGCGGTCACGAAGCCCGCTCCTCGGCGGCCTCGGCTTCGCGCCGGTCCTGGTCGCGCACGAGCCAGTAGACGATGCCGAGCGCCAGCATCGCCGCGCCGAGGGCGAGCAGCTTCGTCGCCTCGATCTGCCCGAGGTCGAGGATGATGAACTTCCGCGCCACCGCGAGCATGGCGATCATCACCACCGCCCGCACCTGCACGACGCCGAAGCGCCGCTCGACCACCACCAGCAGCGAACGCTTGAACTCGAGCGCGATGACGACCAGGAAGATCGCCCCGAACACGGCCTGGAACACGGCCGGATCCGTGGGGTCGAAGATGTCCACCAGCACGAGCGAGGTCACGACGAGCTTCAGCAGGCTCCACAGGGCGGCGACGACGATCAGCGCGATCAGCAGCGTCAGGACGAAGACGACCACCTGCTCGAAACGTTCGTAGAGGCTGAGCGTCCGCCACAGGGCGAGGCCGCGCAGGGGGGGCGAGGACTCCGTCATCGGCCGGCATCCAGCGTGGCGTTGACCTCGAGGCGCGCGCCGTCGCGGAGCAGCGTGAGCGTGACGACATCGCCCGGCGCGCGGCGATCGAGTTCGGCCAGCAGTTCCGGCACGCGGCGCAGCGGGCGCCCGTCGATCGCGAGGATCACGTCGCCGGTGCGGAAGCCGGCCTCACGCGACAGCCGCGCCGGCCGGATACCGGCCCGTTCCGCCGCCGATCCCGGCTCCACGTCGAGCACGAAGACCCCCTCCGTGCCGAGCCTCGCCACGAGCGCCGCGTTCAGCTGCTCTTCCGCGCGGATGCCGAGCGAGGGGCGGATGTAGCGCCCCTGCGCGATCAGCCGCGGCACGACGCGGTTGACCGTATCCACTGGCACCGCGAAGCCGATCCCGGCCGAGGCGCCGGAGGGGCTGTAGATCGCCGTGTTCACGCCGATCAGCCGGCCCGCGGAGTCGAGCAGCGGGCCGCCGGAATTACCAGGATTGATCGCCGCATCGGTCTGGATCAGGCGCTCGATCACCGCACCCGTCTCGGTTGGCAGTTCGCGGTTGAGCGCAGAGATGATGCCGGTGGTGAGCGTCCAGTCGAGGCCGAAGGGATTGCCGATGGCGAAGACCTTCTGCCCGACACGCAGGTCATGGCTAGTGCCGACGGGCAGCGGCTCCGGCCGGCCGGTGCCGACCCCGATCCGCAGTACGGCGAGGTCATGCGCCGGGCTGGCGCCGACCAGGACGGCGTCGTAGGCGCGCCCGTCGGCGAGGCGGACCACGGCCGCTGAACCGCCGGCCACGACGTGGTCGTTGGTCACGATATGCCCGAGATGGTCCCAGACGAAGCCCGAGCCGGTGCCCCGCGGCACCTGCAGCGCGTTGCGCGTCCAGGGGTTCACCAGCCGCTCGGTGGTGGCGATGAAGACGACCGAACCGCGGGCCTGCTCGAACAGCGCGATGGTCGAGCGCTCATCCTCGGCGAGATCGCCCCTTGGCGTGACGGCGCGCGGCTCCGCCCGCCCGGCGAGGAGTTCCGCTTGGATCAGCGGTATGCTCTGCCAGGCCGCCATCATGAGCAGCACCGCACCCGTCAGGATCAAGGTCCGGAACATGAAACGACCATCGTGCAAAGGGAGCCGCTCCGGATGGGTGCGCCTGGATCTGAATTTCCAGTTCCAAGACGCCTCAGCACTGCCAGCATGCCCCCATCCGTGCGCCCGCGAAAGAGACAATCTTGGCCGCGGCACGCCATTGTTCGCCAGGCGCGGGCGCACCGGCTCGCTTCACTCACCATGGTCACGCCGCCGTGCGTCATCACCGCCGCCAACCTCCTCAAAGGGCGCGCCTGATCGGTGCAACGGCCGCACCAAGGGCGGGCTGAACTCCAGACTCCACGCCGTCTGCGATGGCCTGGGCCGCCCGGTCGTCATGATGGTCTTCGCAGGACAGATGAGCAACCAGACGCGCGCCGGAATCCTTGCCTGGGCCCGTCCCGACTGAGCGGACACCTCTGATAGGGTGAAGGGCCCGGAGGTGATCATGGCGAACGATGTGAACCGGCGCCTGAGCTCTCCTGAAGCGTTCGAGCGGAAGACCGTGGCTGCGATCCGTGCTGGCTGGTCGGCATCACCGGTTGCCGCCGCGCTGAACTTGCCGGATTGGTTGGTGCGCTCGCGGTTGCGTTGGGCGGAGCCCACCAGGCCGGCCGCCATATGGCCGGCCAAGGGATCTGGGCGTGAGAGCGGGGGGGGCGGCAACGTCGCCGCACCCCTATCCGCTACGGCGCTCTCTCAAGCTCAAGGAATGCGCCGCTTCACCACCTGTACCGCCAGCGGCGTCGCGGCGAGGTCCACCGTCGAGGCGCTGACGTTCCGCGCCGTCACGCGCACGCTGTTGTTCGACCACACATGGCAGTCGAGCACGAAGGCGATGCTGCTGGTGTCGAGCGAGGCATTGGCGAAGTCACCCCGCCGCGCCCCAGGCACCGTGATGTCGACGTTCGCCGTAGCGCCGGGCCCGAGGCTCGGCAGGTCCCAGCTCGCCTCCAGCGCCAGCGTCCGCGTCCCCGCCGGCAGCGAGGGGCAGCCGTAGAGGATCGCTGGCGCGTCCTCCGGCAGGCCGTAGAGCCGCAGCGCCTCGAGCTCGATCTGCCCGTCGAAACCGATCATCCCGATCTGCGCGAAGGCGACACCCGCCCCGAGCCGCACCGTCTGCCGCCGGTTGAGCGAACTGTCCTGCATCACCGCCCCGGCCTGCCAGCTCTTCGACGCGGTGTCCCACTGCACGGTGGATCCAGACGCCAGCACGTCCTGCGGCTGGTTCTCTCGCACGGTGCCGGCGCCGTCAAAGCAGCGGACGCAGAGCCGGCCGCCATCGGCACCGCCGACGAGCCAGTGCGCCAGCGCGAACTCCTTCGCGTGCGTGGTCTGCACCACGAAGGCGACGCCACGGTTGGCGTTCAGCAGCAGCCCCCGCCCGGTGGCCGCGATGCCGTCCAGCCCGTTCCAGGACAGCGCCGCCATGGTGGTCTCGGTGGTGGTCGAGGTCGCGATGATGCACGCCCCCTCCACGCCGATCTCGGTGTTGCTGTGGCGGAAGGCCGCGGCGCGCAGGTTCGGGATGTTGGCGAGCAGCCGCGTCAGCCGCGACGCCGGCGCGCGGTGGCGGTTGTAGACCGCGTTGCCCGCCCGGGTCGCCGTCGCGGTGTAGTCGATACCGATGGCGTAGGTCTGCGCCCAGGCGACCTCGTACTCGCAGTCGGTCGCCGCCCCGGTGTGCCGCGCCGCGATGGGCGAGCAGGCCTCCATGCGCATGCCCCGCGCGATGATCGCGGTGCCGCTCGTCTCGTTCAGGAAGGGAATGGCGACATTCGGGTCGAGTTGGCGCAGCTCGAAATTCGGCCCGTCAAAGATGTGCCGGTTGTGGTTGTTGTAGGCCCCGGCCTGCCGCGAGAAGCGCACCCCGAACCGGTCGAGGGTCGGGTTGATCCCCGTCGCGCAGGCGAAGTGGCCGCCATAGTAGCGGATCGAGGTGTTCCAGGCCGTGGCGGTGGCGCAGTGCACGTCGAGGCCGTAGCGGTTGTTCAGGATGCGCCCGAGGATCAGCGTGGTGTCCTCGAAGCCGCGCCCGTCGCCCAGCGTGCGTAGCCCGATCGTGAAGCCCGAGACCAGGCGGAGGTCGAGCAGCGAGGAGTCGAGGTTGCGGGCGACGATGCCGATGTCGGCCTCGCTCACCCAATCCGACTGGATCTGCCGCGTGACCTGCAGGTTGAGGTAGAGCTTCTCGCCATTGCGGACCGTGCCGCCGTCGCCGAGCGTCAGCACGGTGGCCGGGGCGTTGGCGGCGCCGGTGTACTGGATCACGCCCTGCATGATCAGCCCGCGCGCGCCGCCGCCGAGTGTCACGCCAGCGTCGACGTTCCAGGTGCCCGGCGGGATGACAGAAAACTTCCCATCCGCCGCGGCGCGGTCGAAGCAGGCCTGGATAGCGGCGCGGTCGTTGGCGGCGCCGTCGCCGAGACCGCCGAAGTCACGCGGCAGCACCGCCTCGCGGTCGCGCAGGTACTTGGCGAGGTCGGTCTTGGAGATGTTCTGGCCGAGGACCATCAGGTCGTCGATGCGGGCGGCCATGTCGCGGCTCCTACAGCGCGGTGGCGGTGATCCACCAGGGCGCCCCGGCGCGGTAGCGCGCGACGGCCTCGGCCCAGAGCTGGTCTCGATCGCGCCGTAGGCGCTCGAGGTCGATGTCGCCGCAGCGCAGCGGCCAGAAGCGGCGGTTGCCGGTCTCGCCGTCGCCGGTGAAGACCTGGATGGACTGGCGGCGGCCGAAGGGCGGGTTGGTCAGGATCACGTCCCAGCGCCGGCCCGGATCGGCCAGCAGCGCGTCGGCGCGGTGGATCGGCGTGACGTCGGCGCGGCCGAGGCCGTGCAGGTAGAGGTTCATCGCCGCGAGCCGCGCGACGCCGGCGACGATGTCGAAGCCGGTGAAGCCTTCCTCCCGCATCTTCCGGCCGGTCTCGCGGTCGCGTGCCTCGGGCTTCTGGCGCATGTGCTCGAAGGCCGCGAGGAGGAAGCCGGCGGTGCCGCAGGCGGGGTCGCAGATGGTCTGGCCGGGCCTGGGGTCCACCACCTCGACGCAGGCCTGGATGACGGGGCGCGGCGTGAAATACTGGCCGGCGCCGGACTTGGTGTCGGAGGCAGTGCGCTCCAGCAGGCTTTCGTAGATCGCGCCCTTCACGTCCACGCCGAAGCCCGACCAGCTCTCCGCGCCGATCATGCGCACCAGGCGGTGCAGATGGGCCGGTTCCTCGATGGTGTTGCGGGCGCGGGTGTAGATGGTGCCGACGAGGCCTGGCTGGGTGGAGAGCGTCTCCAGCGTGCGGGCGTAGTGCTGCGCCAGCTCGCGGCCCGACAGCGCGGCGAGGCGCGCCCAGCGGCATTCCTCCGGCAGCAGGGAGGGCAGCCCGTCTTCCTCCCGCTCCGCGTCGAGCTTGAGGAAGAGCAGGTAGGTGACCTGCTCCACATAGTCGCCGGAGCCGACGCCGGCGTTGTTCATGACATGGGCGAGGTTCCAGACCTTCGCGGTCAGGACGTTCTCGGTCTCGCTCATGCGGGGGTCTCGATCAGGTCGGGCTGCGTGGTGGTGCCGCGCGCGCGGGGCCGCCGCGCGGCGGCCGGCGCGGCACGGAGGCGCGCGAGCAGGGCGGCGGCGGGTTCGTCGGCCGGGTCCTGCGGGACGAGGCGGCCCGTGAAGGCGGCGTGGAGGATGGACTGGCGGAGAGCGTCAGCGAAGCCGGAGGCCGGAAGCGCGTCGTCCTCAAGCTTCGCCGCGTCCAGCGCATCGAGGATTGCCGCAATCTCGTGCGAAGGTGGAAGCGGGATCGGCGCGGATCGCATGTCGTCCTGCGATATCTTCCAGATGCCGGCGCTTGTCTTGGCGCGGCGTTCCAGGTGCTCGCGCGCGAATGCGCTCCGCCACGCGATTGCCGCCCAGCGCGCCAAGGGCGCAGACGCGAGCCGAAAGCGGATCATGGTGTCGGGGAAGACAGTCGGCACGGGCGGCTTGCCGGCTACAGAGGCTCGCCCCATCAGCATCAGCGAGCCATTTGCGCGCGAGACGAGGAAGTCACCCTCACGGATCGCAAGGTCGGCAGCCTTGTTCGCGGGGATGTCGATGTATCGACGACGCGTGAAGTCGAGGCCGTCGCCTTGCATGGCGTCGAGCCTCAGCGCGGCAACGCCGGGCGGCTCGGCATTCCCCTTCACGGAGATGCCGTTGCGCGCTGGGAGCACCGCGAGCTGATCGAGCGTCGCCCACCGCCAGCCAACCGGAAGCATCGGCATGTCCGCTGCTATCGAGACCGGCGCTTCGTAACGGCCGGGCCAAAGCCTCTTTCTGAGGTCGAGTGCTGACGTAAGCAGATCGTCGGCTGTCTCGTTGGTCGGGTTTGCCGCGCGCCAGTCGGCGGTGAGGGCGCCGGTGCAGGCGGCGTGGAGGAGGCTGGCGCGGAACTGCGTCAGGCCCTCGCGCGCTCGCCCCAGCGCGGCTTCGCCGGCCTCCACTTCCTCGAACAGCGCGTCCACCGCGGCGACGATGCGGGCCTGTTCCGCTCGCGGTGGCACGACCACCGGCGCGCCCTTCACGGCCGAGAGCGAGATCGATGCGAGGTTCGTCGTCTGCTTGGCCCCGGTCAGGAAGTAGGCGCGGCCAAATTCGTTGAGGTAGAGCGACAGGAAATAGGGGCAGATCACGTCGTCGCGGACGCGCGCGCGGAAGACGTGGTTCTGGAAGACGCATTGCGGAAGCTGATCTTCCCAAACCCATCCCCGGCCGACCTTGTCACGGTCGCCGCCCTCGTTCAGCAGAACGTCACCATGCTGGAGGGTCAGCGCGTCGAGCTTCGCCTGCGGCACGAGGATGGTCCGCATCTTCGACAGGTCCAGGCGCCCCCGCTGGACATTGGCCACGCGCAGATACGGAACCTCGACATGGCCGGGGCCGCCGCGCTTCGCGTCCACCGTGATGCCGCCGATGACGTCGCAGAGTTCGCCGAGCGTTGCCGAGGCCCAGCCTGCCGGCAGCCCCAAGCCGGACAGCCCATCCATGCTCACGCCACCAGCGCGTCGGTCAGGTCATCCACCAGCGCCGGCAGCCGCTCCGCGCCGAACAGGGCACGCGCCCGCGCGGTGCCGCCGCGCGAGGAGAAATCCGAGGCCTCGCGCAGATCGGCCAGCGTCAGTTCCACGTTGCTCGCCACCCAGTCCTTCATCAGCCGCAGCCACTCCATCTGCGCCTCGGTGTAATCGCGACCGGCCTTCTTCTCGCGGCCGAGCCACAGCTCGAAATTGCGGTTCACGTCCGGTGCGAAGGGGGCCAGCACCGCGCGCGCGCCGATGGCGTAGCGCACCAGCCCCACCAGGTCGGTCAGCAGCCCCGCCGGCGCGCGGGTCTGCCCCGCATGCAGGCGCCGGTAGCACGCCCACACCGCCTTGTCGTCCAGCAGCCAGGGCGGCCGCGCCATGGCCGCGCGCAGTTCCTGCAGCATGGCGTAGGTCAGGCGGCGCTGCGCATGCGGCCGGGCGTAGAGGATGGCGAGCGCGGCGAGCTGGTCGGCTTCCTCGGCCAGGAAGCGGCCAAAGCGTTCGGTGATCTCGGTGGCGCGGTTCAGGTCGAAATCGGCGGAGAGCACGGCGTCGGCCGTCAGCTCGTCCACGATGATTTCGGTCTGGCGCTGCGCCTCCAGGATGGCGCGGCGCAGCGCGGGGTTGGCGGCGAGCGGCCGGCAGGCCTCGGCGCGCAGGGCCTCGGCGGCGGCGTCCCAGGCGGCTTCGTCGTCGGGCGTCGCGGCGCCGGCCTCCCGCGCGCGGGCCTCGATGCGGACGGGGTCGGCGGCGTCCACCAGGCCGCGGGCGATGTCGGTCAGCGTGGCACCGCCGGCAGCCTGGCGAAGCTCCGCGCGGGCCGGGTCGGGCAGGCGGCGTTCCAGGCGGGCCAGGCGTCCGGCGAGGGTGGCGCAGGTGTCCTCGTCGGTGTGGCCGAAGGCAACGCGCTCCAGCAGGGCTTCCAGGCTGAGGGTGCGGTCGCGCTCCAGCGGCTCGGTCGGGGTCTTCACGCTCTCCGTCACGCCGACCGCGTCCACGATGATGAAGCGGTCCTTCCGCTCGGCGGAGGGCGTGGCGCGCTGCAGGTCGGTGGGCAGGATGGTGCGGGCGCCGCGGCCGCGCATCTGCTCGAAATACTGGGCGCTGCGGACGTCGCGCAGGAAGATCACGACCTCCAGCGGTTTGATGTCCGTGCCGGTGGCGACCATGTCCACCGTGGTGGCGATGCGGAACAGGTGGTCGGTGCGAAAATCCTGGATCAGCTCCTGCCCGCTGCGGCCGGTGGCGCGGTAGGTGATCTTCTGGGCGAAGCGGGCGTCGCCGCCGAAGACCTCGCGGGCGATCTCGGTCACCGTCTCGGCATGGCTGTCGGACTGGCAGAAGATCAGGGTCTTCGGGACTTCCTGGCGGCCGGGGAAGAGCTGGGTCGGTAGGGCGTCGCGATAGGCCTGCAGCACGGTGCGGATCTGGTTCGGCACCTCCACGGCGCGGTTCAGCTGGCCGGGGGTGTAGGGCAGGTCCTCGTCCAGCGCGGCGAGGCGGCGGCGGCGCGTCTCCTTGTCGCGATGGGGGACGGTGAAGCCGGCGGGGATGGTGCCGCCGCGCTCGCCGACCTCGGTGCGGACGCGCCAGACCTCGAAGTCCACGTTCACGCCGTCGGCGACGGAGCGCTCGAAGGGATACTGGCTGACCAGGTTCTGCTGGAAGAAGCCGAGGGTGTGGCGGCCGGGGGTGGCGGTGAGGCCGACGAGGAAGGCGTCGAAGTATTCCAGCACCTGGCGCCAGTTGCCGTAGATGGAGCGGTGGCACTCGTCGACGAGGATGAGGTCGAAGGTCTCGGGCGGGATGGCGGGGTTGTAGGTGACGGGGCGCTCGGCATCGTCTGCGGCGCGCTCGAAGCCGCCGCGCTCGTCGTCCTCGTCGTCGAAGGGCTGGCCGCGCAGGACCGAATACAGGCGCTGCACGGTGGAGATGACCACGCTGGCCGAGGGGTCGATGGTGCTGCCCTGCAGGTGCTGGACGGTGAACTCCTCGCGGAAGAGGAGGCCGGCGCCGCCGGGGGCGAAGGCGTCGAACTCGCGCTTCGCCTGGGTGCCGAGGTTGGCGCGGTCCACGAGGAACAGCACCCGGCCCATGCGGACGGGCGGTGAGAGCAGGCGGTGGGTGAGCGCGCAGGCCGTGTAGGTCTTTCCGGCGCCGGTCGCCATGGAGACGAGGGCGCGCGGCCTGCCTTGGGCCAGCGAGGCTTCCACGCCCGCGATGGCCTCGGCTTGGCAGGGGCGAAGGCGGGTCGGATCGAGCGGCGGCAGGGTTGCGAGGCGGGCGCGAAGGCTGCTGCCGGCCGCGAGCATGGTGCGCAGCGTCTCGGGCCGGTGGAGGGCGAAGACGCGGCGGGGGCGGGCGAGCGGGTCGCGGGCGTCCTGGAACAGGGTCTCGGCGCCAGTCGACACGTAGACGAAGGGCAGCGGGTCGGCCCAGGCGGGATACCTGGCCGGCGCAGCGCGCGTGTAGTCGTCACCCTGGCGCACGACGCCCGACAGGGTCGTGCCTTCGGGCTTCGCCTCCAGCACGCCGCAGGCGCGGCCATCGAGGAAGAGCAGGTAATCGGCGGGGCCTGTGGCGGTCGGGGTCTCGCGCACAGCGACGCCCGGGCCGGCGTGCAGGTTCACCTCGGCGCGGTCCTGGACGATCCAGCCCGCGGCCGCGAGGCCGGCATCAATGATCTGTCGCGCCCGTGCCTCTGGGGCTGCGTCGCGGCGCCCGCGCTCCTGGCCATCCATACTGGAAGGGTAACACAGGGTCGGGAGATTCGAGGGGCCTGGGCCTGCGACGCGCCGGATTCAGACGTCCGAGGCGTTCGCCTGGGCGAAGCGGTTGCTGAGTATCCAAGCCCTGCGACGCCACAAAGATGAGGCATAACAACGGGTTGAGGCTTGTAGACTGGATCGGGCAAGTCCCAAGGTCCGGAGAGCAAAGCCCGGAGAGAGACGTGCGCGGCGGCTCGCTACCCCACTCGAAGTCCCAAGGTGCGCGCGGAAAACGTGGCGGAAGGCCGCGATTCCGCCAGGGGACGTCACAACGGAGAATGTGGTTCGGAAGACCGACTGGAGCGGGCGAAGGGATTCGAACCCTCGACCCCAACCTTGGCAAGGTTGTGCTCTACCCCTGAGCTACGCCCGCGCTCCGCCCGGAGGCTTCTAGCAAAGTCCTGTCATAACACAACACCCCCTCCCCCACTTTCCCGCGGGGCAGCCATGCCCCCCCGCCCCCCTTCACCGCAATTCCGCGACAGTCGCCACAACCCACGACAAGCCCCGGCCAGCGCAAACCGCCATCCTCCGCCCACCGAGCACAGCGAAGGAGGGCCCCCAATGGCCTACAGGATCAGGGGCAATGGCCAGGTGCACAGCGTGGATGTCGATGGCGATACCCCCGCTGCTCTGAGCGTTGCGCGACATCATCGGCCTCTCCGGCACGAAATTCGACTGCGGCCAGGCCCTTTGCGGCGCCTGCACCGTGCATCTGGATGGCGTCGCCACCCGTGCCTGCGTCACCCCCGTCGAAAGCCTCGGTACGTCGGAGATCCGCACCATCGAGACGATCGACCGCACCCCCACCGGCCGCGCCCTGCAGGCCGCCTGGCTGGCGCTGGACGTGCTGCGATGCGGCTATTGCCAGTCCGGCCAGATCATGGCCGCCAGCCCTGCTGGCGGAGAACCCCACCTCTCGGATGCCGATATCGACGCCGCCATGTCCGGCAATGCCTGCCGCTGCGGCGCCTATGTCCGCATCCGCGAAGGCATCAGGCAGGCGGCCGCGCAGCTCACGCCGGAGGAGGGCTGAGATGTCCGCCAGCCTCCCCGCCTCCCGCCGCGCCTTCCTCACGGCCGGTCTCGGCGCCGCCGGCGCCCTGCTGCTCGCCTTCAGCCTGCCCACCGGGGCCCGCCGCGCCCTGTCGGCAAACCTCGCCCAGCCGGCTCTCGCCGCCCCGCCCGCCGCCTTCCAGTCCAATGCCGTGGTCCCGGGTGGAACCGACCGGCGAGATCATCCTCACCATGTCCCAGGTGGAGATGGGCCAGGCCGCCTATACCGCCATGTCCATGCTGATCGTGGAGGAGCTGGAAGTCGGCCTCAACCAGATCCGCGTCGTCGCCGCGCCGCCGGATGACGGGCGCTTCGCCAAGCCGGGGGTGGGATTTTCTCGTGGCGCTGGGCGGGTGGGCGTTGCGTTCGGCGGTAGCAGGCTAGTGTCCCGATTCCGAAGTCCTGTGGACTTCGTTCTCAGGCCACCAGCTCTTGTTTTCAGTGGCCCGCTTGTCCGCTGCGTTCGCTGGAAATCCACCGGACGCAGCGGGCAGGACACTAGAGCAGCAGCCGGGTGACGAGCCGGCTGGGCGGCAGGCCAAGCCGCAGGAATTCCGCATGGATCGCCGGGTAGCCCTGCACCGCGGCGATCACCACCGGGTGCTGGGTTTCCAGCAGCAGGCGCGGCGGCCGCACCGGCAGGCCGAGGAAATCCCTATTGATCTTCGCCGGCGTGGAATCCACCAGGAAGGCGGGGCGGCGATGACGGAAGAAGCTCGCCCTCTCCAGCAGGTGTCGCGCCTGCCAGCCGGCGCCCCAGATCACCAGCTCCGGATGGTCCGGCGGGATGATCGCCTCTGTCAGGCCTTCCGCCGCCAAAGCGACGCGCAGCCGGTCCAGCGCCGCCTCCTCCAACCCGATCAGCCGCTGGCGCAGCAGATCGTCCAGGAACACCACCCTTGCGCCCGCCTGCAGCAGCAGCGCGTGCAGCGCGGCGATCGGCAGCAGCGCGGCCTCCGCCACCGCCTCGTCGTGGAAATCCTGGCTGAGCTGGACATTGCACTGCAGCAGCCCCTCCGCCGCCAGCAGAGCAGTGAAGGCGCGCACCTCGGCGAGCGTCGCATTGCCCTCGGTGAAGATGTATTTCAGCGTCACCGCCTCCGGCCGCTGCGCGGCGTAGCGGCGCAGATGGGCGATGACGCGCGGCAGCCGGTCGCGGCCGCGGGGCCGGGCGAAGACCTCCGGCGTGCCGGCATCGAGGCTGGTGGTGAGCGTCACCCGTCCCGCGGCCAGCAATTCTTCCAGCGCGGGCGAATGCGTCACCGCGTTGCTCAGTACGCGCTGGGTGGCAGCCGGCAGGCGCTCCGCCAGGCGCGGCGCCAGCTCGACGAAGGCGGGGTCCACCACCGGCTCCCCGCCGCCCCAGACCATGGTGGCGTCGCGCGCCAGGGCACCGTCCGCCAGCATGGCGTGGACCAGCCCGGGTACGTCATAGGCGGCGCCCTTGCCGCGGTAATAGGTCTCGCTGCAATAGCCGCGTTGCAGGTCGCGGACCGAATGGTGTTCCAGCGAGAGGGTGCGCAGGCGGAGCGGCGCGATCTCGCCCCAGTCGCGGAATTCCAGGAAGGGGCAGCCGGTGCAGGGCGTCTCCTCGCCGCGGTTGATGGCGGCGTGCAGCGCCTGCTTGGCGGCGGCGATGCGGGCGGTGGTCACCGCCTCGCCCGGCGCCACCTCGAACAGCACCACATCGCCGCGCCGCTCGCCATCGACGAAGAAGCGCTTGCAGCAGGTGCGGAGCCGATCCGGGCCGAGGAAGGCGGCATGGTGCAGATCGTGGCAGCTCAGGCTGCGCGCCAGCATCTCCCGCAGCATGGCGCGCACCGTGGCGGCCAGCTCCACCTCCGGCGTCGCCGCCATGATGCCGAGGAATTCCCGGGCGATGCGGAAATGCCGCGTGCCCTCTGCCGAAAGGTCCAGCCCTTCCGCCAGCGGCAGCAGTCGGCGCCAGCCGGCGGCAAGCTGGGTGTAGAGCGGACCGGCCTCGCCCGGGCGGGCCAGCCGGTCGATCTCCCGCACCCGGGTCGCCAGCAGCGCCACCAGGCCGCGGCGATAGGCGGGGCGCCAATCCCCTGCCATCGGCTCCTGGTCCTGCAGGAAGCGGCCGATAGCGGCCCAGGCGCGCAGGAAGCCTTCGACATGGCGTGGCGAGACGCTTTCCACGATGGAGCCCGGCTGCCGCCTCTTGCCGTAGAGCACGCCATCCAGGCAGCCCACCCGGCGGGCATGCCAGTAGAGGCGGAAGAGCAGATCCACATCCTCATGCAACCCGCCGGCAAAGCTGAGCCCGTGCTCGGCGAAAAGGCTGCGACGGGCGGCGGTGTGGATCACCGCGCCATCGGTCTGCAGGGACAGGTAGCGGCGCAGCAAGGCGGGCTTGCCGCCGGCGAGGGCGGCAGCGGCGCGGCCGGCGCCGCTTGCCGGCGGCCGTCCCAGCTCATGCCAGTCGAACCCCACCGCGTCGCATCCGGCCTGCTCCGGCCGGTCGAGGAATTCGCCAAGGCGCGCCAGAGCATCGGGTGCCAGCACGTCATCGGCATCGAGGAAGACCAGCCACTCCCCCTGCGCCGCGGCGATGCCGAGGTTGCGGGCGAGGCCCGGCCCGCCATTCACCGCCCGGCGCAGCAGCCTTGCGCCGCGCGCCGCCGCCAGCCGCGCGGTGGAATCCAGCGAGGCATCGTCCACCACCAGCACCTCGAAGCTGCCCTGCTGCGCCATGGCGCTGTCCAGGCAGTCGCCGAGCGTCGCCGCGGCGTTGAAGGCGGGGATGATGATGGAGAAGCGGGGCACGCCGTGCATCAGCCGAGCTTGCCTTCGACCAGGGCGATCACCCCCTCCACGGCGCGGAAGGCGCATGAATTCAGCTCGCGATCGCTGCTCTCCATCTCGAATTCGCTTTCGATGTCGAGGATGAATTTGACGATGCCGAGGGAGTCGGCATGGCCGGATGCGATATCGTCGAAGTTCGCCGGATCGGCGCCCGGCGGTAGCTTTGCCTTGGCCTGGATGCGCTTCGGGATGTAGGGACGGACCAGCGTGCCGCGTGCGTCAGGCGAGGACATGCGACGGCGCCTCCTCCACCGCCTGCCAGGTGAGGCTGCCGGCGGCGCGCTGGATGGCCTCCAGCAAGGCAAGGCCTTCGATCGCCAGCTCCGCGCCGAAGACTTCTTCGGAGGCGAATTGGCCCGTCGCCTGCCAGTGCCGCAGGGCCAGGGCGATATCGGCATAGAGGTTGGCGAAGGCCTCGATGAAGCCGGCCGGATGGCCGGGCCGGAAGCGGCCGTAGCGGGGCTGGGCGGCGATGGCGACGGGCGCGGCGCGGTCCAGGATTTCCCGCCGCCCATCGGCGTGGGAGAGGCGCAATTCCTCCGGCGCCGCCTGTTCCCATTCCGCCGCGGCCTCCGTGCCGTAAAGCCGCAGCCGCAGCCCGTTGCGGTGGCCGAGGGCGGATTTGCTGAACCAGGCATGGCCGTAGAGCCCGTCGGCACAGCGCAGCAGCGCCTGCACATCGTCGATGAAGCCGGGGAACCAGCCATGGCTGCCCTGCATCGCCGCCACCTGCACCGGCGCGGCGCCGGCGACGTAGTGCAGGAGTTGATGCAGATGTACGGCGAGGTCGAGGGAGATGGTCGGCACCGCCCCATCCTGTAGCTGCCAGCTCTGGGGCCGCGGCTTCAACCCGCTGGGCTCGGTGCGGATACAGCCTTCCTGCGGCATCTCCACCTGGAAATGCAGCAGCCGGCCCAGCGCGCCGCGCTGCACCAGGCGGCGCAATTCGCGCACCATCGGGTAGCCGGAGTAATTATAGGTGACGGCGAGGAAGCCGTTGCGGCGCTCGCGCAATTCGCGCAGCGCCACGGCCTCCTGCATCGTCGCAGCCAGGACCTTCTCGCAGATCACCGGCAGCCCCGCCTCCAGGCAGGCGGCGACCATGGGGGCGTGATCCGGCGTCGGCGTCAGCACGGCGATGGCGTCCAACCGGCCGGCCTCGGCGGCCAGCAGGGCGCGCCAATCGGGGTGCACGCGCTCCGGCGCCACGCCGAATTCGCGGCCGGTGGCGGCGTTCACCTCCGGCCGACGGCTGAAGCAGCCGGCCACCACCTGCCAATGCCCGTCCATCTGCGCCGCCGCGCGATGCGCCGTGCCGATCGCCGAATTCACCGCGCCGCCGAGGAAGCCGAGGGCGAGCGGCCGCATGCCCGCATTCCTCATGCCGATTGCCCTTCCGCCGCGAGGTAGAGGTCGAGCAGCACATGCCGCCTCGGCTTGCCCATGGCGTTGCGCGGCAAGGCGGGCAGGGCGAGGAATTTGCGCGGCTGCTGGTCATTCGCCAGCCGCCTGCCGACATGGCGGCGCAGCCGGCGGAGGTCGAATTCCTCCGGCCTGGCGGAGACACAGGCGAGGCCCGCCACCTCCCCCAGCCGCGGTACGGCGAAGGCGGCGGCCTCGACCAACTGCGGGTCATCGACGAGTGCCAGTTCGACATCGGCGGGGATGACGTTGATGCCGCCGGTGACGATCACCTCCTTGCTGCGGCCGAGGAAGAAGAGGTAGCCGGCTTCGGCCACCAGGGCCGGCTTGTCCGGCTGGCGCCGGGCAGCGGCGAAGAAGCGTCCGGAGAGGGTCACGATCCGCACCTTTTGTTGCGGCCCGGCGCGGCGGGCGCCGGCCGAGCGCCTCGGCAATGGCACTCTGCTGCGGAGTTCGTAAAAAGCGGGCTAATGCGGCGCTTCATCTCCGCTTAACCCCCGCCCGCCAGCTTGCCCCCCAAGGCGGCAAAAAACCGTCCCGTCATGCCGAGGAGCCGGTGGGGCCATACGGGATGGCCGCGAGGTCACCCGCCGGGTGATGAACTGGCTGCTGACCGATGTGCACCGGCGGGTGACGGACAACCACGACGCGGAGCGCTACCGGGAGGGCAAGGCGCTGCGAAGTTGCCGCCCGCGGCTGGCCATCTCGTTCTGCCACCAGCCGGAGGATCTTTTTGCCATCCCGCTCTGGCTGCATGGGCTTGGCCTGGGCTACCGCTTCTTCCTGGACCGCTACACCATCTTCGATGAGGAGACGGTGCTCTACGCCACCGCCGATCAGGTCATCCGGCTGAACGTCAGGAATTCCCGGCTGCTGAGGCGGACTTTCTCCCCGGGCGCGGAGAGATAGCCCTCGTCATCCCCGGTCGCCGGTTGACCAGCGTATTGGCGCCGATGAAGCAGCGCCCACCGACGCCGAGGCCCTGAGCGACGCAGGCATTCACCCCGAAGAAGCCATGCGCGCCGATGCGGCAGCCGCCGGCGATGGCACGGCGGGGTCGAAGACGCGCTCCACCTGGCTGAAGGGCACCAACGGACGACCGCAGAATTCGGTGGCATTGCAGAAGGCGTCGACGGTGAAGCCGGCTACCTTCCAGCAATGCCGCACATGGGAGTGGAAGACCCCCGCCATGGAGCCATTGCCGTAGATGACGAGTTGCACGCCGCGCGCTTCCCTTGCCTGCCCGGCCTTCCCGGTGTCCTGCCCGCGGAGTTCGCCGGATTTCCAGCGAACGGCGCAGACAAGCAGGCCACTGGAGATGATGGCGAGTATCCCGATGCCGAAGCCGCAGGACATCGGCATCGGGACACCAGGGCGGAGGGCCAGGCGGCCGCAACCAACGCGTGCAGGCTTCAGGCGGTATAGCCCGTGAAGCGGAAGATGTTGGCCGGGTCGCCGGCAAAGCCGCGCGGCTTGCGCAACCGCGCCGCCATCGCCCAGACATAGGGGGCGGCGCCGGCCAGCAACTCGAATTGCCGCTCGTTCAAGGTCAGCCCGGCGCGATGCGCGGCCAGGGCCACGGCGCCGCGCTCGGCCTCGGAGAGCTCGGCGGGGGTGGGGTCCGGCACCGGCGGCAAGGCGGTGGAGAAGGCGGCCTTCGGGTCCAGCGCCGGGCGGCGGTTGCGCCACTCGGTGGCCCGCTCATAGGCATCGGCGATGCGCAGCACCTTCGCATCCTCGAAGGGCCGGCCGACGAGCTGCATGGAGAGCGGCAGCCCCTCCGGCGAGAAGCCGATGCATTGCGCCAGCGCCGACCCGCCCAGCACGTTGAAGGGGGTGGTGAGCGAGCCCTTCTGCCAGAAATGGAGGGTCCGCCAGCTCTCGAACCGCGCCGCCGGGCCGGGGCCGGCGGTGAGCAGCGCGTCGTACTTCGCGAAGAGGGGCCGCACCTCCTCCACCATCACCCGCCGCTCGCGCTGGGAATTCACCACATCCTCGCCGCGGATCAGGATGGCGGCAAGCGAGCGGCCGAGGAAATCCTCGCCGAACAGGGAGGGGTCGCGGCGCAGCCCGGCCTCGTGCACGGCGTAGAGCTCGCTCTCCGCGCCGATGATCTTCACGTCGTAATACTCTTGCGCCGGGCGGATGCGCACCTCCTCCAGCACCGCGCCCAACCCCCGCAGCGTGTCCATCGCCGCTTCCATGGCGGCGCGGACCACGGGCGGGACGGGCACCTCCACCTCGAATTGCTGGCGCAGTACGCCGATGCGCATGCCCTTGATGTCGCCGCTCAGCGCCGCCACGTAGTCCGGCACCTCGCGCCGCGCGCTGGCCGGATCCAGCGGATCATGCCCCGCCAGCCCCTGCAGCAGCAGCGCGCAGTCGCGCACCGTCCAGGTCATCGGGCCGGCATGGTCGTAGGAGAAGCTGTTGGCCCAGATGCCGCGGCGGCTGACCAGCCCATAGGTCGGCTTCAGCCCCGCCAGCCCGCACAGCGCTGCGGGATTGCGGATGGAGCCGCCGGTATCGGACCCCAGCGCCCCCATGGCCAGCCCCGCCGCGACGGCCGCACCGGAGCCGGAGGAGGAGCCGCCGGTGATGTGCTCCCGCCCCCAGGGGTTGCGCGCCGGCGGCCAGGGCAGGTCGAAGCTCGGCCCGCCATGCGCGAATTCATGCGTCGCCAGCTTGCCGAGCAGCACCGCCCCGGCCTCCGCCAGCTTTGCGACCGTCGCCGCATCCTCCTTCGGCACGAAATCCTGCGCGCTGCGGGAATGGCCCGTCGTGCGGATGCCGGCGGTGCAGTAGATGTCCTTTACCGCATAGGGGATGCCGTGCAGCGGGCCGCGATACCGCCCCGCCGCAATCTCCGCCTCCGCCGCCCGCGCCTGCTTCAGCGCCAGATCCGCCGTCACGGTGAGATAGGCGTTGAGCTGCGGGTCGAGCGCCTCGATCCGCGCCAGGAAGGCCTCGGTCAGCTCCACGGGGGAGAGTTTCCGCGCCGCGATCAGCTCCGCGGCCTCGGCGATGGTCAGGTAATGCAGCTCGGTCATCGCCGTCACTCGCCCTCGAAGCTCACGGTATTGGCCAGCTCGGCACCGAAGGGGAGATCCGCCGGCAGCACCTCCGCCAGCGCCTCCACATGCCGCATCGCCTCGCAGAGCTGGGCGAAGTGGTGGTCGTCCAGCTCGAGCGCGGCGCGCTCCGCCAGCGTGGCGTAGGTGGCGCGCATAACCGGGTCCGGCGGCGGGGCGGACTGGTCGGCAGGGCCGTCCTCGATCGGCGTTGCCGGCAGCACGGGCCGCTTCGCGCGCCAGGGAGTCGCCGCCTCATAGGCCTGGCCGGCGCGCAGCAGCAGCGCCTCGGCGAAGGGCGGCGCGGCGAATTGCATGGAAAGCGGCAGGCCGGCCGGGCCGAAGCCGTTGCACAGCGAAAGGGTCGGAAGCTGCGCGACGTTCCATGGGTTGGTCAGGGGCGGCGAGGCGAAATTCGCCTCCGCCCGCATCGGCGCCATCACCGGCGCCTCGCCATAGGTGGTGGCGGTCAGCAACAGGTCGACATCCTTGAACGCCTCCAGCGTCTGCTGCAGCAGCAGGCGCTGCATCCGCTGGGCACGAATGTAGTCCGTGCCGGTCACCAGCGCGCCGGGGGTGATGCGGTAGCGGAAGACCTCGCCGTAATCCTCCGGACGCGTGCGCAGCCAGTCGCCATGGATGGCGAAGCTTTCGGCCAGCGCGGTGATGCGCATGCAGCCCTGATAATCGGCCAGCGGCGCCAGGGCGATGTCCCGCACCTCCGCGCCCAGGCCGCGCAGCACTTCCACCGCCGCATCCATGGCGGCGATGGTGGCGTCGCTGGCGGGGCGGTCCTTCTCATACCAGTGCCGCACCAAGCCGATGCGCAGGCCCTTCACCCCCTCCCGCAGCCCGGCCAGGTAGTCCGGCACCGGCACGTCGGCGCTGCCCGGGTCCAGCGGATCATGGCCGGCGATGATCTGCAGCAGGATGGCGCAATCCTCCACCGTCCAGGCCAGCGGCCCGGCATTGTCCAGGGTGAAGGAGAGCGGCAGCACGCCGCGCTTGCTGACGCGGCCGAAGCTGGGCTTCACCCCCGCCGTGCCGCAGAAGGCGGCGGGCAGGCGGATGGAGCCGCCGGTGTCGCTGCCCATCGCCCCCGGCGCCATCGCCGCAGCGACGGCGGCGCCGGAGCCGGAGGAGGAGCCGCCCGGGAAGCGGGCGAGGTCCCAGGGGTTGCGCGCCGGCGGGAAGGCGAGGTCCCAGGACGGGCCGCCGGTGGCGAATTCATGCGTCGCCAGCTTGCCCAGCAGCACGCCGCCCGCCTCGCGCAGCTTGCGTACCGTGGTGGCGTCCTCCGCCGGGATGCGCGTGCGGCAGCGGCGGCAATGGCCGGTGGTGGGGATGCCGGCGGTGTCGAAGATATCCTTCAGCGCGAAGGGCACGCCGTGCAGCGGCGAGCGCGGGCCGTCGCGCCGGATATCCGTCTCGGCCTGCTTCGCCGCCGCCAGGGCCTGGTCGGCGGTGAGGGCGACATAGGCCCGCACCACGCCATCCACCGCCGCGATGCGGTCCAGATAGGCCTGGGTCAGCTCCACCGGCGAGAGGTCGCGCGTGGCGATGCGCCGCGCCGCCTCGGCGATGGTCAGTTCATAAAGCGCGCTCATGCCCGATCCTCCGGCGGTTGCCCTTCCGTCGCCTGCCCGCGGGCCTGGGCGGGGCGGGGCAGCCCCGCCCACGCATCCGCGCCATCAGTTCCGTACATTCACGCTCTCCACGCAGCATCCGGCATGCCTTCCGCCGTCGGCGCGGGCGCAGCGAGGTGCGACCGCTCGACCTCCGGCCGAAGGCGGTGCGCTGGCGAACTCCCCAGGCGTCTTCTGCGCGCAGCCTGACAGCGGGGGGCCAGGTGGTCAACGCGCGCCCGGACTGCCCTTGCAGCTTCGCCGCGGAAGCCTGCGCGCGGCCCCGGCAATGCGCCGATCTCCATCGGGCCCCCAGGGTGCTGCACCGGCAGCGCCAGGGGAAGGCTAAAGCTGCACGCCCCGCGTCAGCGCCCCGTCGATCACCAGGTTGGTGCCGGTGGTGAAGGAGGAGGCAGGGCTGGCCAGGAACGCCACGCCGCGCGCGATCTCCTCCGGCGTCGCCATGCGGCCGGTGGGGTTCAGCGCCAGCGCCTCGGCGAACAGCTTCGGGTTGTTCTGTTCGATCCACTGCCAGATGCCACCGGGGAAATAGGTGTTGCCCGGGGAGACGGTATTGGCGCGGATGTTCTTCCCCGCCAGGCGGAAGGCCAGCCCCTGCGCATAATGCACCAGCGCTGCCTTGAAGGCGCCATAGGCCGGGCCGGTGAAGTCGATCTCCCTTCCGGAGACCGAGGAGATGAGCGTGATGGAGGCCGATTTGCTCGCCTCCAGGAAGGGCATGGCGGCGTTCACCAGGCGGACGCTGTGCATCAGATCCGTCTCGAAGCCCTTCCTCCAGGCCTCCTCGTCATCCTGCACCGCCAGGGCCGAGACATTGGCGACGACGATGTCGATGCCGCCCAGCGTCGCCGCGCTGGCCGCGACCCAACCCTCCAGCGCCGCCTTGTCCGCGACGTCCACCGCCTGGCCGAAGGCGTTCACGCCCTTCGCCCGCAGCGCGGCGACCGCCGTCTCCACCTCCGCCGCGTTGCGGGCGCAGATCGCGACATCGGCGCCCTCCGCCGCGAACAGCTCCGCGCAGCGCAGCCCGATGCCCTTGCTGCCGCCGGTCACCAGGGCCTTCAGCCCCTGCAGCCCGAGATCCATGGCGCGCCTCCCTCAGCCGATCCAGGATTTCAGCAGCAAGGCGCCCAGCGTGTATTTCGGGTCCACCATGTTGCCGACCCGCATCTTCCCCGCCTGGGTGCAGAGGAAATAGGCCTCCGATTCCTCATAGCCATAGTCGTCCACCAGCCAGCGGATCAGGTCGCGATAGGCGATGCGCGCCGCATCCTCCATCGGCCGGGCGCTGCCGACGGACATGATGAATTCCTCCGTCTCCAGCCGCACGCCGGGGATGGACCAGCCCTTGATGAGATCGACCTGCACCGTCGCGTAGGCGGGAATCTCCACCGCCACGCCGCAGAGCTCGCCATCGCCCTGCCTGCCGTGGCAGTCGCCGAGATAGAGGAACGCCTCCTTGTGATGCACCGGGAAATAGACCACGGCGCCGGGCGCCACATCCGGCAAATCCATGTTGCCGCCCCAGTAGTCGGGCTGCAGGGAGGAGACGGCCTCGATCTCCGGGCTGACGCCGAGCGTGCCGATGAAGGGCTCATAGGGCAGGGTCACGCGGTCGCTGAACACCACGCCGCCCTCCGGCGTCACCACCATCTTCTTGACGCGCTCCGGCAGCGGCTTGTTCAGCATCGCGGTGGTGCCCGTCGCGACCAGCCCGCCGAATTCCGGGATCAGCGCGGTGGTGCCCACGGGCTGCGGGCCGCGCGGCAGGATGGAGAGGATGTGGACGGCGAGCGCATCGCCCTTCTCGGCGCCCTCCACGGCAATGGGGCCGTTCTGCGGGTTGAGGAAGGGCATCTTCAGCAAGGCCGAGGGGCTGTCGCTCTCGCTCCTGATCTTGCCCTCGAAGGCGTCATGCGTCTCCGCCACCACCACGTCGCCGGGCCTGATGCGGAGCACGGGCGCGGCATAGGGGCCGTAGACGTAGCGATACTCGCCCTGCACCGCCTCGGTCAGCTCATGCGTCGCGCCGCGCCGGCCGCGGGCGACGCCCTTGCGGCCCATGTAGGAATGCTCGATCCAGCTCATGGCACGTCTCCCGGGGGTGGACGTGGTGGGTGAGCAAGAACCGGGCCGGTTGGGGAAGGGCGCTGGTGGCGGCAGGGCCGCGGTCCCCAAACCCCCACCCGCCAAGGGCCGCAGGGCCCTTGGAACCCTAGAGTTTTGCGCTTCGGCCGACGGGTCCAAGACTCATGGTTTCCAAAGGCCCTTCGGCCTTTGGCGGGGAGAGCTCGAGAGGGGCAGAGCCCCTCTCGATCAGTCCAACCAGGCGACAGCCCGGATCGGGCTCCCCGTCCCGCCGCTGATCTTCAGCGGAAACCCGATGAACCGGAACCTTCCCTTCCCCACCAGCTGCTCCAGGTTCACCAGCCCCTCGATATGGGTGAACCCCATGTCGCGGCACACATGGTGCACCTCGAAATTATTCCGCCCCGGCCGGCCGGGCGAGACCGCCTCCACCCCGAAGGCGGTGATCCCGAACTTCCCCAGCCAGGTCGCGCTCTCCTTCGTCAACCCGGGGAAATCCGTGATGTAGCCCTCCGTCCCCCAGGTGCGGCGGTAATGGTCCATATGCAGCAGCACCGTGTCGCGCGGCTTGATCTCCACCCCCGCCGCCGTCACCGCCGCCTCCAGGTCGGCGATCGAGATGTCGCTCTTCAGCGGCTTGTGGGAGAGGTCGAGGCACACCGCCTCGGTGAAGAAATTCTCCAGCGGCATCTCGTCGATGCCCTTCGCCCCCGGCCGCTCGTCGAAATGCCGCGGCGCGTCCACATGGGTACCGGAATGGTCGCCCATGTTCAGCAGCATGACGGCGGAGGAGAAGGCATAGCCCTCCGCCTCCCGCTTCTCCGCATGCGTGGTGAACTCCGAAAGGCTGATCATCGGGTGGTTCGGCAGCCGCGGCATCTTGTGGGTGATGGTGCGGGACAGGTCGATCAGGCGCATGGCACTCCCCTGGCGCTGGCAAGCGCCGGAGTATGAACCCCGGGCGAGGCCCGGCAAGCTGGCACCCGCATTGCATCGCTCCGCCACCCGAAGGGAGGACCCGATGCGCCGCCGCCGCCCTGATCCGCTCCCTGGCCGGCCTCTGGGCTTGCCTCCTGGGGTGCCTGCCCTGACCCCCCGGCCGCCCGCTGAAGCCGGCCCCGCCGCGGCGGGCGCCCAGGCCCCGCGCCGCCGTCCCCGCGCTGCCTGCCCGCTGGGCAACCCGGCCCCTGGCCAGGGCATCCCGCCCATCGCCCCGTCCCGTGCCGCGCATGGCTCCGCCCCGATAACGTCGGTGCTGCGCCCGGCGCTTTCTGGCTCTATGCGCCGCCGAACCGAGGCCCGCACTGGGCCATAGCCCTGGAAAAGCCCGCCCGATGCCGCTGCACGTCGCCCTGACCCACCGCACCGCCTACCGCTATGACCGGGCCGTCTCCCTCGGCCCGCAGACCATCCGGCTGCGCCCCGCGCCGCATGCCCGCACGCCCACCGTCAGCTACGCGCTGAAGATCGAGCCGAAGCCGCATTTCCTCAACTGGATGCAGGACCCGCAGGGCAACCACCTGGCCCGCGTGGTCTTCCCCGAGCGCGTCACGCATTTCGACGTCACCGTGGATCTCGTCGCCGACATGGCGACCATCAACCCCTTCGACTTTTTCCTGGAGCCGGAGGCGGAGACCTGGCCCTTCGCCTACGACCCCGTGCTGGAGCAGGAGCTCGCCCCCTTCCGCAAGCTGGAGAAGCCGGGGCCGCTGCTGGCCGCGCTGATCGCGGAAGCGCAGAAGGGCCAGCAGCGCACGGTGGACATGCTGGTCGGCCTCAACCGCGCCGTGCAGGAACGCATCGCCTATGTGGTGCGGCTGGAGCCCGGCGTCTGGACGCCGGAGGAGACGCTGACCAACGGCAAGGGAAGCTGCCGCGACAGCGCCTGGCTGCTGGTGCAGTTGCTCCGCCATCTCGGCTATGCCGCGCGCTTCGTCTCCGGCTACCTCATTCAGCTCGTCGCCGATGTGAAGCCGCTGGAGGGCCCCGAAGGCCCTGCCGAGGATTTCACCGATCTCCACGCCTGGGCCGAGGTCTATCTGCCCGGCGCCGGCTGGATCGGCCTCGACGCCACCTCCGGCCTGATGGCCGGCGAGGGCCATATCCCGCTGGCCGCGACGCCGGAGCCGGTCTCCGCCGCCCCGATCACCGGCCTCGTCGAGAAGGCGGAGACCAGCTTCGAATTCCATATGGAAGTGCGCCGCGTGCGGGAGACGCCGCGCGTCACCAAGCCCTATACCGAGGCCCAGTGGCAGGACATCCTCGCCCGTGGCCAGACGGTAGACCGGGCGCTCAAGGCCGGCGATGTCCGCCTGACCATGGGCGGCGAGCCCACCTTCATCGCCGCCGACGACATGGACGCGGCGGAATGGAACACCGCCGCCCTCGGCCCCACCAAGCGCCACTATGCCGGAAGGCTGCTGCGCCGCCTCGCCGCCCTGTGGTCCCCCGGCGCGGCGCTGCAATACGCCATGGGCAAGCAGTATCCCGGAGAGCCGCTGCCGCGCTGGGCGCTCTACTCGCATTGGCGGAAGGACGGGGAGAAGGTCTGGCGCGACCCGGACCTGCTCGCCTCCGACGACGACCGGGACACCGCCACCGCCGAGGACGCCGCCCGCTTCGCCGGCATCCTGGCGGAACGACTCCAGGTGGACCCCGCCCTGGTCCACCCGGCCTATGAGGACATCCACTACTACCTGTGGCGCGAGAAGCAGCTCCCCGCCAATGTGGTGGTGGAGGATGCGAAGCTGCGCGACCCGCTGGAGCGCGCCCGGCTGGCGCGAGTCTTCGCCCAGGGCCTGGCCAGCCCGGTGGGCAGCGTGCTGCCGCTGCGCCGGGTGATGCAGGATGGCAGCCGCCGCTGGCAATCCGGCCGCTGGTTCTTCCGCAGCGACCAGCTTTTCCTCATCCCCGGGGACAGCCCCATCGGCTTCCGCCTGCCGCTGGAAAGCCTGCCCTGGCTCTCCGAGGAAGACGCCGCCCGCAACTTCGAGACGGCGCCCGACCCCTTTGCCCCGCAGCCCCCCCTGCCGCCGCGCCAGGCCTTCGAGCGCCCGCGCCGGCTGGCGGAGGGCCCGGCCATGGGCGCCGAGGAGTTCCGCCCGGTGCCGCAGGAACTGCCTGTGGTGGGGCGGAGCGACCCGGGCGTGGTCCGCACCGCGCTCTCCGTGGAGGCGCGGAACGGCCTCCTCCACATCTTCTTCCCGCCGCTTTTCCAGGCGGAGGATTGGCTGGACCTGACCGCCGCCATCGAGGCGACGGCGCGGGAGGCCGGCCGCCAGGTGGTGCTGGAAGGCTACCTGCCGCCGCGCGACGACAGGCTGCTGCACTTCTCTGTCACCCCCGACCCGGGCGTGATCGAGGTGAACATCCACCCCAGCGCCTCCTGGGCCGAGCATGTGGAGCGCACCGGGCAGCTCTATGAGGAGGCTCGGCAGACCGGGCTATCCGCTGAGAAATTCATGCTTGACGGAAGGCATGTCGGCACCGGCGGCGGCAACCACGTGGTGATGGGCGGCGCCTCGCCGGCGGAGAGCCCCTTCCTGCGCCGGCCGGATTTGCTGAAGAGCCTGCTCGGCTTCTGGCACAACCATCCGAGCCTCTCCTACCTGTTCAGCGGGTTGTTCATCGGCCCGACCAGCCAGCATCCGCGGGTGGACGAAGCGCGGCAGGACAGCCTGGCGGAGCTGGAAGTCGCCTTCTCCCGGATCAAGGCGAAGCAGGAGACGCCGCCCTGGCTGACCGACCGGCTGTTCCGCAACATCCTGGCGGACATGACCGGCAACACCCATCGGACGGAATTCTGCATCGACAAGATGTACGCGCCGGAGAGCAGCTCCGGCCGGCTTGGCCTGGTGGAGTACCGGGCGCTGGAGATGCCGCCGCATGCCCGCATGTCGGCGGCGCAGATGCTGCTGATGCGCAGCGCGATCGCCGCCTTCTGGCAGACGCCCTATGACCGCCGCCTGGTCCGCTGGGGCACCCGCCTGCACGATGAGTTCATGCTGCCGCACTATGTCCAGCAGGATTTCGCTGATGCGCTGCGGGAGCTGGGTGATCTCGGCTTCCCGCTGGAGGAGGGCTGGTTCGCGCCGCACCAGGAATTCCGCTTCCCGCGGATCGGGGAAGTGACCTTGCGCGGCATGGGGCTGGAGTTGCGCCATGCGCTGGAACCCTGGCACGTACTGGGGGAGGAGCCGGCGGCGGGCGGCACGGCGCGCTATGTTGACAGCAGCACGGAACGCCTGCAGGCCCGGGTCTCCGGCTGGGTGGAGGAACGCTACGTGCTGGCCTGCAATGGCTATGAGGTGCCGCTGACCGCGACGGAAACCCAGGGGGAATACGTCGCCGGCATCCGCTTCAAGGCCTGGGACCCGCCCTCCGCGCTGCACCCGACCATCCGGGCGCAATCGCCCGTTGTGCTGGATGTGTATGACCGCTGGACCGGGCGCAGCCTGGGCGGGCTGACGCATCACGTCTCGCATCCTGGCGGGCGGAATTACGAGACGCTGCCGGTGAACGCCAACGAGGCCGAGGCCAGGCGGCGCACGCGGTTCCAGCCCTTCGGGCATACGCCCGGGCCGATGGCGGCGCCGCAGAAGCTGCCGGCGCGGGAGCAGCCGCGGACGCTCGATCTGCGGCGGGGCGCATGAGGGGGGCTTTGCCCCCCTCAACCCCCCACCAAAGGCCGAAGGGCCTTTGGAAACCATTCGTTTGCGCTCCACGGTTCAACCTGCCGACTCAAGGGTTCAAAGGGCCTTTCGGCCCTTGGCGGGTGGGAGCTCGAGGGAGGGTCGCGCCGCAAGGCGCGCCTTGCGGCGCGACGCCCTTCCTCGAACACCGGCGGTGAATACCCTGGACGAAATGGTGGACGGCCATGGCGGCTTCCGCCCGCATTGGCGCCCCCTGCTCGCCGCCCTCGGCCAGCTCGGCCGCGAGGTGCTGACCGAACGCGCCCAGCAACTCGACCGCGCCTTTGCCGAGGAGGGCATGACCAGCCTCCTCCCCGGCCCGGTTTCCGCCCCCGCCGCCTGGCGCTGCGACCCCATCCCGCTGATCCTCGACCCCGCCGAATTCGACTCCCTGGCCGAGGGCCTGGCCCAGCGCGCCGCCCTCCTCGAACGCGTGCTCCGCGACGTCTACGGCCCCCAGCACCTGCTGGCCGAGGGCGCCCTGCCCCCCGCCCTGGTCTACGCCAACCCCGCCTTCCTCCGCGCCTGCCGCCACCCCGCCGGCCATGCCGGCCCGCTGCTGCAAAGCTACGCCGCGGATCTGCTGCGCGGCCCGGATGGGCGCTGGCGCGTCCTGGCGGACCGCACCGCCGCCCCCTCCGGCATCGCCCATGCGCTGGAAAACCGCCGCGCCATGGCCCGCCACATTCCGGAATTCGCCCGGGTGACGGAGCTGCGCCGCCTGCTGCCCTTCTTCGACATCTGGCAGGACGCCTTGCAGCGCCTGGCCCCGGCGGAAAACCCCGGCGTCGCCCTGCTCACCCCCGGCCATGCCAGCCCGCTCTGGTTCGAGCATGTGGTGCTGGCCCGCGAGCTGTCCTGCGCCCTGGTCGAGGGCGGCGACCTCACGGTGCGCGACGGCGCCCTCTACCTGAAGACCCTGCGCGGGTTGCAGCGCGTGGACGTGCTGCTGCGCCGCCAGGATGGCCGCACCATCGACCCGCTGGAGGCGGAGCAGAACACGCTGCAAGGCGTCGCCGGCCTGCTGGATGCCGCCCGCACCGGCACCGTCCGCATCGCCAACGACCCTGGCACCGGCTTCGCCGAGGCGCCGGCCCTCGCCGCCTTCCTCCCGGCCCTCGCCCGCCGCCTGCTGGGCGAGGAGCTGCGCCTCCCCGGCGCCCATACGCTCTGGCTCGGCGACCCCTCGGCGCGGGACCAGATAGGCCATGGCTTCGACCGCTGGCTGGTGCGCAGCGCCGTGGACGGCACCGTCCGCTCCATCCGCGCCGGCGCCCTCTCCCCCGCCGATCGCCATTCCCTGGCCCAGCGCATCCTGGCGGCGCCGGGGGAGTATGCGGTCTCCGAAGCCCTGGACGGCTCCTTCACCCCCTGCCTCTCGCCGGAAGGGCTGGTGCCGCGCCCGGTGATGCTGCGCCTTTTCCTGGTCTTCGACGGCCAGCGCTGGCACGCCCTGCCCGGCGGCCTCGCCCGCACCCTGGCGGCGCCCGACCCTGCCTCCGGCCGCCGCCCGCGAACGGCGCTGGCCAAGGATGTCTGGGTGCCGGCGCAGGACGGCCTGGACATCCTCGGCCCCCGCTCCCTGTCCATCGCCGCCCTGCCCATCCGCCGCGGCAGCGGCGACCTGCCGAGCCGCGTGGCGGATAATTTCTTCTGGCTCGGCCGCTACCTGGAAAGGCTGGAAAGCGCCGCCCGCCTGTTGCGCGCCGGCGCCGCCCGCCTCGCCCGCCCCAGCCCGACGCCGCGCGAGGCGGTGGAGCTGAAGAGCCTCTGCGCCTGCCTCGCCCGGGCGGAGCTGCTGGATGCCGAGACCGCCCAGGCCGGCCTCGCCGGCATCGGCACCGGCGCGCTCAGCCGCGCCCTGCTGCGGGCGATGCGGGAAGGGGGGCCGGTGGCCGGGCTGCTCGGCCAGGTCTCCCGCCTCACGGAGTTGCTACGGGACCGGCTGACCGGGGAGATGCACCTCGCCCTGCAGCGCGGCCTGCGGCAGCTTCGGGACGCGCTGCGCGGCATCGCCCCGGCGCGCGATGCGGCGCGGGAGCTGGAACAGCTCGACCAAACCTGCGCCCTGGTGCTGGGCTTCGCCGCCACCGTCGCCGGCCTCGCCGCGGAGAACATGGTCCGCGGCGGCGGCCGGCTCTTCCTCGATCTCGGCCGGCGGGTGGAGCGGGCGCAGAATGTGGTGGCGGAGCTCGCCCGGGCGCTGGACCAGCCCGGCGCCGCCACCCAGCCGGCGCGGCTGGAGCCGGGGCTGCGCCTGGCGCTGGAGCTGCGCGATTCCGTCATCACCTATCGCAGCCGCTATCTCACCGTCATGCAGCCGGCGCCGGTGCTCGACCTCGTGCTCGCGGATGAGGGCAATCCGCGTGGCCTGGCCTTCCAGTTGCGCGCCGCCAGGGACACACTGGCCGACCTGGCCGGGGAGGCGGAATCCTCCCTGGTGACCCTGGCCGAGCAATTGCTGGAGGAGACGCGCGACATGGTGCGGGAGGTGGCGGCATCCCCCGCCCAGGCGGAGGCCGCGATCCGGCTGCTGCCGCGGCTGAAGGCGATGGAAGGCGCGGTGGCGGCGCTCTCGGACCGCGTCAGCCGCCGCTACTTCGCCTTGCTGCCGGCGCCGCAATCCCTCGGCCATGGCAGCAGCACGGGCCGGCTGCGCGGCGCGGCGTGAGGGACGGGGTCCGCCCTTGAGGTACCGCGTCCGCCACAGCACGGCCTATGCCTACCGCCACACGGTGGATCTGGCGGCGCATCTGCTGCATCTGACGCCGCGAACGCTGCCCTTCCAACGCGTGGAGGCGGCGCGGATCACCGCCGCCCCCGCCGCCTCCCGCCGGCGGGAGGGGGTGGATCATTTCGGCAATCCCTGCACCTGGCTGTTCCTCGATGAACCCCATGCCGCCTTCGAGGTGACGGCGGAGGCGGTGGTGGAGGTGCGCTTCCCCGCGCCGCCGCCAGCGGCCGCGACGCCGGATTGGGCGGTGGTGGCGGAGGCCGCCCGGCAGGGCGGGCCCGGCGCCTGGGAGGCGGCGGAATTCCTCTTCGAAAGCCCGATGCTGCCCGGCCTGCCGGCGGCCACCGACTGGGCTGCCCCCTGCTTTCCCGCCGGGCGGCCGGTGCTGGACGGGCTGCTGGCGCTGAATGCCCGCTTCCGCCAGGAATTCGCCTTCCGCGCCGGCGCCACCAGCCTGGAAACCCCGGTGGCGGAGGTGCTGGCACGGCGGGAGGGGGTCTGCCAGGACTTCACCCATCTGATGATCTGCGCCCTGCGCGGCCTCGGCCTGCCGGCGCGCTACGTCTCCGGCTATATCCGCACCCGCCCGCCGCCCGGGCAGAAGCGGCGGCTGGGCGCCGACCAGAGCCATGCCTGGGTGGGCTGCTGGCTGGGGCCGCTGCATGGCTGGGTGGACCTCGACCCCACCAACGATCTGGTGGCGCAGGAGGAGCATGTGGTGCTGGGCTGGGGCCGGGATTTCTGCGATGTCAGCCCCCTGCGCGGCGTGGTGCTGGGGGGCGGCGCGCACAGCCTGACCATCGGGGTGGATCTGGAGCCGGTGGAGCAGCCGGCCCCGGCGGGGCTGCCGGCCGAGGCGAAATAAGGGCGGGAGAGCGCCCGCACCCGGCCAGAGGGCAGGCGGGCCAGGGGGCAGGCGGGTCGGTGCCGGCGGAACTCCGGCCGCGGCGGCGCGTCCTGGCCGCGCGGGAGGGGTCCCGGCCATGAAGTTGTTCCGCTGCCAGCATTGCAGCCAAGTGCTGTACTTCGAGAACACGCTCTGCGAGCGCTGCGGCCACCGGCTGGGCTTCCTGCCGGAAGCCGCCACGCTCTCCGCCCTGGCGCCGGAGGGCGAGGCCTGGCGCCCTCTGGCCGCGCCCGGGCAGCGCCGGCTGTTCTGCAGCAACGCGCAATACGCCGCCTGCAATTGGCTGGCGCCGGAGGATGGTTCGGAAGCGCTCTGCGCCGCCTGCCGGCACAACCGGATAATCCCCGACCTGACGGTGGCGGAGAATCTGCCGCCCTGGCGCCGCATCCAGGATGCTGCGCACCGGCTGATCTACAGCTTCCAGCGGCTGAAGCTGCCGCTGGCCAACCGCATCGAGGACCCGGCGCATGGCCTGGCCTTCGATGTGCTGGCGGACCCGCCGGAGGGCAGCGCGCCGCCGGTGATGACGGGGCATGAGGAGGGGCTGATCACCATCGCGCTCGCCGAGGCCGACGATGCCGAGCGCGAGCGCCGCCGCACCGCCATGGGCGAGCCTTACCGCACCCTGCTCGGCCATTTCCGCCATGAATCCGGCCACCATTACTGGGATCTGCTGGTGCGGGATGGCGGCAAGCTGGAGGAATGCCGCGCGGTGTTCGGCGATGACAGCCAGGACTACGCTGCGGCGCTGCAGGCGCATTACGCCCGGGGCGCGCCGCCGGACTGGCAGAACGCCTATGTCAGCGCCTATGCCGCCGCCCATCCCTGGGAGGATTTCGCCGAGACCTGGGCGCATTACCTGCACATCGTGGACACGCTGGAGATGGCGAGCGCCTTCCGCCTCAGCGTGCAGCCGCGCGTGGCGAGGGGCGACGAGCTGGATACGCAGATCGAATTCGACCCGTACAGGGTGCGCGACGTCGCCGCCCTGGTGGAGGCGTGGCTGCCGCTGACCTATGCGGTGAACAGCCTGAACCGCTGCATGGGCTCGCCGGATCTCTACCCCTTCGTGCTGTCGCCGCCGGCGATCGAGAAGCTGGGCTTCGTGCATCGGCTGGTGCACGGGCAGAAGTAGCCCCCCGACTGGGACGTACCGTCCGGGCGCGCAAGCGCGCGCTCGACACCGTCGAGCGCCTCCCTCGGAACAGCCACGGTGCCGCAAGCGAGTCAAGGCTGCGGCTTCGCCGCACAGCGCGACGCGCGGCTACGGCCCTGACTTGCTTGCGGCACTATGGCCCGGGCAATGGCGGCCTTCGCCCGACACCCCGCGAAGCAAGCTTCGCGAGGACGCCGTCGTCGTCGAAGGCCCTTTCAAGGGCCTTCGCTTGCGCGACGGATGGCCTTCGCAGCGCCTGCCTGAACCTGCCGCCGCCCATTGCCCTTCCGCGGCTTTGCCGCGGCAGGCTGTGCCGCCCTTCGGGAATGCAGCGACTCCCGGGGGCCCCCACGAAGCCGCGCAGCGGCTTCGTGGGGAGCTAAGCGAAGCCCAGCTTCGCCGCGATGCCACCCTCCTGCGCCAGCTCGCCGAGCTTCTTCCAGGTGGCGTCCTCGATCTCGACACCCTCCGCGGCGCGCTGCTGCTCCGCCCGGTGCTCCACCTCGCCCGGATAGAGGACGCCCTTGCTGCCCTTGGCCGGCGGCGTCTCCTTCAGGTAGTGCGCGAACTCCCCCACCTCCTTGCGGAAGGTCAGCAGCGGGCGGAAGGCCTCCACCTTGATGGCGATCAGGAAGCAGCCGTCATTGTGCCGCCCGCTGGGCTCCACCCCGAAGCCGAGGCCGGTGAGGATGCCGCAGAACACCTCGCCCATCGCCGCCAGCGCGGTGCCCTTGTAGCCCTCGCCGGCGCCGCCCAGGGGCAGCAGCGCGCCGCCCTTGATCTTCTTCGGGTCGGTGGTCAGGTCGCCCTCGCTATCCACCACCCAGCCGCGCGGAATCTCCTGCCCGCGCGCCTCGGCCAGCTTGATCTTGCCCATCGCCACCGCCGAGGTGGCGAAATCCATGCAGAACGGCCCGTCCAGGTCGGACGGCACCGCCATCGCCCAGGGGTTGGTGCCGAGCCGCGCCTCCCGCCCGCCGAACGGCGCCACGCCCTTCGGGGAACGGCCGCTATCGGCCCAGGCCATGCCGATCATCCCCGCCTTCGCCGCCATCAGCGGGTAGCTCGCCAGCCGCCCGACATGGCCCTGGCGGAACACGGTACAGGCGGCGATGTTGGTCTGCTGCGCCTTCTCGATGGTCAGCGCCATCGCCTTCTCGTTGATGACGTAGCCGAAGCCCCAATTGCCATCCACCACCGTCGTCGCCGGCGATTCCTGCACGATGGTGAAGGGTGCGCCCGGCACGATATGCCTGACCCGCACCCGCTCGATGTAATTTGGCAGCATGATGACGCCATGGCTGTCATGCCCGGCGAGGTTGGCATTCACCACATGCCGGGCGACCGTCGCCGCCTCCTCCTCCGGCACGCCATTCGCCATCAGCAGCGCACGGCCGATCTCCCGCAGCTTCTCCGCCTGAACCTTCGGCATGGTTCCTCTCCCTATCCCAGAGCGTGATCGCTTTCGGTGGCCTCACCGGAAGCGTGAATCACGCGATCATACAAAGACCTGGAGCATGAGCCATGAGCGCAAGCGAACGGACCATGCTCCAGAGCGTGATCGCTTTCGGTGGCTTCACCGGAAGCGTGAGTCGCGCGATCCAGCAAATGGCCGGAGCGGGACGGGCCGAGCGAAGCTCAACCCGCCCCGCCCTGGCGTTGCGCCGCGACGGCGGCGCGGTAGTCCAGAATCCGTTGCTTCAGCCCCGGCCGGGCGGCGGAGCGGACCAGCGCGGCGAGGTCGGCATCGTCGTCCGCCGCCCGCGTGCGGGCATGCAGCAAGGCCACCGTCTCCGGCGCCAGCCGGGACGCGGTGGCGGCGATGCGCGTCAGCGCCTCGGGCAGCTCGACCTCCGTCAGCACCGCGGTGGCGAGGCCGGCCTCCAGCGCCGCCTGGTCCACCAGCGTTTCGCCGCCCAGCAGCACCGCCCGCGCCCGCCCGGCGCCGATCCGCGCCGCCAGCCGCGCCGTGCCCAGCACCAGGCCGAAAGCCGGGCCGGGAAAGGCGAAGCTCGCCCCCGCCTGCGCGATCCGGTGATCGCAGACGGCGAAGAGATCCGCGCCGGCGCCGAAGCTGCGCCCCTGCCCCACCGCCACCGTCACCACCGGTGCGGCATGCAGGCGCTGCAGCAATTGCTCGATCCGCACCACCCGCAGCAGCAGATCGCCATCGGACAGCGCCTCGAGATCCGAGAGATCGAAGCCGGTGCAGAAATGCTTCCCCGCCCCGCGCAGCACCAGGCAGCGCGCGCCCTCGGCCAGCGCTGCCGTCACCGCCGCCTCCAGCGCCGCGACCAGTTCCAGCCCGAGCGCATTGCCGCGCTCCGGCCGGTTCAGCCGGAGCGTGGCGACGCCGCCTGCCTGTTCCACCTGCACCAGCGTCACGCGGCTGGGTTCCGCTGCGGCCAGGGCATCTGCTGCAACGCAGCATGGCCTGGGCGAAGATTGCGCATCGGCCGCTCCTCCTTCCCCGCCATCCTGCGGCGGCTCGCACCAGCGCGAAACCCCCCATGGCCGGCAATATCTAGTTTGCTCATCATTCGTCTGCGTCCTAGTCTCGCGTCATGCGGGACGGTTCCAGCCTCGCCCATACGCAATGGCACATCGGCATCGCGATCGCGCAGATCGCCAGGCGCTGGCGCGCGCGGCTGGATTCCCGCATCGCGGAGCACGGGCTGACGGAGGCGCGCTGGCTGGCGCTGCTCACCCTCTCCCGCCTCGGGGACGGGATGACGCAGAAGGCGCTGGCCACCAGCCTGGCCATCGAGGGCCCGACCCTGGTGCGGACGCTGGACTGGCTGCAGGCGGAAGGGCTGGTGGAACGGCGCGAATCGGCGCAGGACCGCCGCGCCAATACGCTGCATCTGACGGACAGGGCCCGGCCGCTGATCCAGCGCATCGAAGCGGTGGCCACCCAGGTGCGGGCGGAAATCCTCGCCGGAATCCCGGAAGCCGATTTGCGTGCCTGCCTCGCCGTGCTGGACCGGGTGGCGGCCGGCCTCGCCGCCCCGCCCGCCGAAGGCGGCTGAAATGGACATCGGCCCAGGCAGCGTACGGAGCAGCGCGCCCGGGGTCACGCGGAACAGGGGCCGGGCGCTGCGCATGACCGCGCTCGGGCTGGCGCTGCTCGGCGCGCTGGCCGGCGCCGCCTGGTTCACCCATCGGCTCCTCACCCTCGTCATCGTCGATGATGCGCGGGTGGCGGCGGATATGGTCACCATCGCCTCCCGCGTGCCGGGCTGGGTGGCGGAGGTGCGGGTGATTGCCGGCGATACGCCGGGCAAGGACAGTCTGCTGGTCCGCATCGACAGCCGGGAATCGGAAATCGCCCTGCGCGAGATCGAGGCGCGGCTGGCGACGCTGGCGGCGCGGCGGGCGGAGCTGGAGGCGCGGCTCTCCATGGTGGACCGCCAGACGGAGAGCGCCGCCGCCGGTGCCCGCGCCAAGCTGGAAGTGGCCCGTGCCGCCCTGCCGGCGGCGGTCGCGGAGCGCGTGCTGGCCGAAGCGGAATTCGAGCGCGCCCAGATGCTGGTGGCGAGCGGCAGCGGCACCCGCCAGCGCCAGGACCAGACGCGCAGCGCGCTGGACACCGCGCGGCAGAAGGTGCTGGGCGCCACTGCCGAGATCCTCAGCGCCGAGGCGCAGATCGCCGCCAGCGAAGCGGCGCGGGAGGAGCTGGTGGTGCTGCGCCGCCAGCTCGAAGCCCTCGGCCCGCAGCAGCGGGAGCTGGAGGCGCAGCGCGACCGCGCCGCGCTGGACCTCGCCGACCGCCGCATCCTGATGCCCTTCGACGGCAGCATCGACCGCGTCTTCATCGACCCCGGCGAATATGTCGCCGCCGGCCAGCGCCTGCTGATGCTGCACGACCCCGCCCGCGTGCGGGTGGAGGCGAATGTCAAGGAGACGGAGATCCGCTGGTTCCGCCCCGGCACCCATGTGCAGGTGATGGTGGACGCCCTGCCCGGCCAGCGCTTCGAGGGCGTAGTGGAACGCGTCGCCGGCGCCGCCACCAGCGAATTCGCCCTGCTGCCCAGCCCCAACCCCTCCGGCAATTTCACCAAGATCACCCAGCGCCTGCCGGTGCGTGTGGTGCTGCAGCCGCCCCCCGCGCCCGGCCTGCTGCGCCCCGGCATGATGGTGCAGATCGAGGCCGCCGCGATTGAGTGAACGGACGCTGGAGAGCCTCGGCGCACGCTTCGGCCCCAGCTATCGCTGGCTGGTGACCACCACGGCGATCATCGGCACCCTCTCCACCATCCTCGCCTCCACCATCGTCAACGTGGCGCTGCCGGACATAATGGGCGCCTTCGGCATCGGCCAGGACCATGCGCAGCTTCTCTCCACCGGCTTCCTGGCGGCCGTCACCGGCACGATGCTGCTGAACGCCTGGTTCACCGAAAGCTTCGGCCACCGCGCCACCTATCTCGGCGCCGTCGCGCTGTTCCTGGCGGGCTCCGCCCTCTGCGGCTTCGCGCCGAACGAGGCGGTGCTGATCCTCGGCCGCATCCTGCAGGGCGCCTCGGCGGGGATGATGCAGCCGCTCGGCACCCAGATCATCTTCCTGGTCTTCCCGCCGGAGAAGCGCGGCTCCGCCATGGGCCTCGCCGCCGTCGGCATCGTGCTGGCGCCGGCGCTGGGGCCGACCCTGGGCGGCGTGCTGGTGGATAATTACGGCTGGCGCAGCGTCTTCATCCTCTCCGTGCCGCCCACCTTGCTCGGCACCGCGCTCGCCGTGGTCTTCATGCCGGACCGGGCGGAGTCCGGGCCGCGGCGGCGCTTCGACCTGCCGGGCTTCCTGCTGCTGATCGCAGCGCTGCTCGCCCTCTTCACCGGGCTTTCCACCGGGCAGCGGGAGGGTTGGGGGTCCGAGCCGGTGGTGGGCGCGCTGGCCGCCGCCGCCCTGGCCATCACCGGCTTCCTGCTATGGGAATTGTTCACGCCGGCGCCGCTGCTGAACCCGCGCATCTTCGCCCATCGCGGCTTCGCCGGCGCCTTTGCCGTCGCCATCGTCTACGGCGCCTGCATCTTCGGCACCACCTACCTGTTGCCGCTCTTCGTCCAGACGGTGCAGGGCTATACCGCGACGCGAGCCGGGCTGGTGCTGATGCCGGCCGGGCTCATCATGCTGGTGGTCTTCCCGGTGGCGGGGCGGCTGGCGGATGCGCTGCCGCCCTGGCAGCCCGTGGCCTTCGGCCTGGTGCTCTTCGCGCTTTCCTCCTGGCTGCTGCGCGGCGTGCATACCGACACGCCCTTCTGGTCCATGGCGCTGATGATCCTGCTCGGCCGCGTGGGGCTGGGGTTTACGATGCCATCCATGAATGCCGGCGCGCTGCGGGCCTTGCCGCCGCGCTTCCTCGGCCAGGGGGCAGGGGGGATCAATTTCGCCCGGCAATTCGGCGGGGCGCTGGGCGTCAACCTGCTGGCCGTCGCGCTGGAGCGGCACACAGAGCTGCACGCGCAATCCCTGACGCCGAGCCAGGATGGCGGCGGGGCCGGGACCCTGGAGTTCATCCGGCAGTCCCAGGCGCTGCTGGCACAGGACGGGGTGCCGGAGACGGAAACCCTGGCCGGGGCCTATGAGCTGCTTTCCCGCGCGGTGGCGGCGCAGGCGAGCATGCTGGGATTCCGGGACAGCTTCCTGTGGGTGGCGCTCGCCTGCCTGGCGGCGGTGCTGCCGGCGCTGGCGACGCGGCGGAAGCGGCCAGCCTAGAGCATTTTCAAGTCCGGCGGAATCGCCGGACGCCGCGGAAAACTGTAGCAGGCGGATTGGAACGCTAGAGCGGGATCGGTTGAGCTGCGCTCACCCGCCCCGCTCTAGCTCATTGTTCGGTCGCGTGATTCACGGTTTCGGTCGATTCAACCTCAACCGATCACACTCTATCTTATTGATGGTAGAGCAGATTCACGCCTCCGGGCGATTCCGCCCTCCGGCGATCTGCTCTAGATGCGCCATTTGTCGAGCTGGGAGCTGGAGACGACCCTCGACGCCTGAACCATGGGGCTCCAAAAGCCTTTCGGCCCCTGGTGGGTGGGGGTTCGAGGGAGGGTCGCGTCGTAAGGGCGCGCCTTACGACGCCCTCCCTCAACACCCGCGCAGCAGCTTCGCCAACGTCGGCGCCACCCCCGCCACTTCCCTGCCCTGCGCCAAAGCAAAGCTGCCGGCTTTCGGCTTCGGCAGCTTCAGCCGCACCAGCATTTCCAGCAGCCCGACGCCGCAGGCGATGCCGTCCAGCAGCGGCACCGGGCATTCGGGCTGCAGCTTCGGCGCCATGCCGGCGAGCGCGGCGCCGCCCAGCACCACCGCATCCGCCCCCTGCGCCACCAGCGTGCCCAGCCCCGCTTGCAGCTTGCGGCCCACACCCTCCGGGTCGCGCACCGCCTCCTGCGGCGTCGCCGCCACCGCCAGCAGCCCGGCCAGGCGGGTGGAAAGCCCGTGCCGGGCGATGCGTTCGCGGTAGGTCTCCGTGCTGCCGAAGGTGATGAGGCCGAAGCGCCCGCCCAGCAGGCAGGCGGCGAAGCAGGCGGCCTCCGTCATGCCCACCACCGGGCAGGGCAGCGCCTGGCGCGCCGCTTCCAGCGCGGTGTCGTGGCTGACGGCCAGCAGCACGCCATCCACCTTCCCGGCGTGCTCGGCCAGCAATTCCAGCAGGGCGTGGCCGGCGACGATGTCCTCCGCCCGCGTGGCGATGACGGCGGGGCCGAAGCGCGGCGTCGCCGGGATGATCTCGGTGCCCGGCGCGGCCGCGCCGCGCGCCGCCGCGGCGCAGAGTTCGGTGATCGCCTCCGTGGTGTTGGCGTTCGCCACCAGCAGCTTCATGGTCCCGGTCCCCCGCGCGGCTCGGCGCCCAGAGTGCGGCTTGGGTGCACCGGCCGCCACCCGTGCTTCGCCGACGGGGCCGCGGCGCTGCCGCACGGGCCGCCCCTTGCCCTGCCGCGGCAGGCTGGGCGAGGCCTCCACTGTCGAGCGACTCCCGGGTCCCCCCACGGCGTTGCGCAGCAACGTCGCGGGGGTTTCACCCGCCCACCAACCCGGGCGGGGTAGCAACGCCGCCGCGTGGTGCCCCGGCGGCGGTCTCGCCGAAGACCTGGCGGAAGCTCTCCGGCAAGGCACGGCTGCCGGGCAGGGCCAGCCACAGCCGCAGCAACTGCCGCGCCGCTTCCGGCGCCGCCACCGCCCCGGCCGCCACCCGCTTCCAGACCAGGTGCGGGTTGTGCAGCAGCACGTCGCCGGCATGCAGCGGAATGGTCAGCGCCTGGCCGGGGGCGGCGGCCGCCTCATCCAGCGCCGCCAGCGCCGCGAGCTGGGCCTCATCCAGCGCCGTCTCCAGCATCGAATCCCGGTCATACCGCCCGACGAAGGCCCCGCTGGCCGTGCTGAACACCGGCAGGGAAAGCGGCGTCTCCGCCCCCAGATGCGGGAAGGGCTGGTGTAGCACGGCAAGCGCCGCGCGGTCCGCCTTCATCAGCGCGTTGTGCAGGGCAGGGGCGGAGACCAGCGTCACCACCCCGCCCTCCCGCGCCTGCTGCAGGCAGAGCAGCGCGACGGCATCGGCCGGGTCGGCGTGGAAGCGTGGCGGCCCCCCGGCCTCCACCCCTGCTCCTGGCCCCGCCAGGCGGCCCACCAGAGCGCCCGCGGCGTCCTGCGGCAGGGGCGTGCCCAAGGCCTGGCCCAGCGCCAGCAGCGCCGCCTCGGGCGCCGGCAGCTTCTCGATCGGCAGGCCGCGCAGCAGCACGAAGCCGCGGCCATGCTCCAGCCGCTCCGCCACCGGGCCGAGCAGGGGGGCCAGCTTCGCCGCCGGGTCTGGCTCGGCCAGGGCAGCCGCCAGCTCGGCGCCGACCGGCAGCATCCAGTCCGCGGGGGTCAAGGCGGCGCCGCTCCAGACGGAGGGACCGGCCTGGGGGGTGAGCCGGGGGGGTGGGGTCATGGGCGAAAGGGTAGCAGGGCCGCCCCCCTTTCCGCATCCTTCCTTCCATGCAGCCCTGCCATCCCCGCGGAGGGGCCCGCCGGCGCATCGGGGGTTGTGGCGGGGCGGGGAAGCGGCAAACCTCCCGCACCCGCCCCTCCCCTGGCGGCCATGGAGAATTGTGCGATGGATGCCCCCGTTCTCGACCTGCCCTTCGACGCCGCGGCGATGATCCCCGGGCTGAAACGCTGGGTGGCGTGCGAGAGCCCGACCTTCGACGCCGCCGCGGTCGGCCGCATGATGGACATTGCGGCGCGGGACCTCGCCCTGCTGGGTGCGCGGATCGAGGTGATCCCCGGCCGCCTGGGTTATGGCCCCTGCCTGCGCGCCAGCTTCGGCCACCCCAGGGCCGGCGAGCCCGGCATATTGGTGATGGGCCATATGGACACCGTCCATCCCATCGGCACGCTGGAGCCCTTGCCGGTGCGGCAGGAGGGCAACCGGCTTTACGGGCCGGGGGTCTATGACATGAAGGGCGGCAATTACATCGCCGTCGAGGCCATCCGGCAATTGCTGAAGGCCGGCATCCCCACCAGCCGGCCGGTGACCGTGCTCTTCACCTCGGATGAGGAGGTCGGCAGCCCCTCCACCCGCGACCTGATCGAGGCCGAGGCGGCGCGCCATGCCGTGGTGCTGGTGCCGGAGCCAGCGCGGCCGGATGGCGGCGTCGTCACCGGCCGCTACGCCATCGCCCGCTTCAACCTGCGCACCACCGGCCGGCCCAGCCATGCCGGGGCGCGGCTGGCGGATGGCCGCAGCGCCATCCGCGAGATGTGCCGTCAGGTGGTCGCCATCGAGGCGATGACGACGGAGGACGTGACCTATTCCGTTGGCGTCATCCATGGCGGGCAATGGGTGAATTGCGTCGCCACCTATTGCGATGCGGAGAGTCTCTCCATGGCCAAGCGGCAGGAGGACCTGGATGCGGCGGTCGAGAAGATGCTCTCCCTGCGCCCTACCGGAAATGACGTGCAGCTCGAGGTGACGCGCGGCGTGACGCGGCCGGTCTGGGAGCCGGATGCGAAGGGGATGGCGCTGTACGAGACCGCCCGCGGCATCGCCCGGAAGATCGGCTTCGACATCAACCACCAGAGCGCCGGTGGCGGTTCGGACGGGAATTTCACCGGGGCGATGGGGATCACCACGCTGGACGGGCTCGGCGTGCAGGGCGCCGGCGGGCACACGCTGGAGGAGCATCTGGTGATCGACAGCCTGGTGCCGCGGGCGAAGCTGCTGGCGGGGCTGCTGCAGGTGGTGTGATCGCAGAATGGGGGCTCCGCCCCCATGCCCCCGGCAGAGGGCGCCGCCCTCTGCACTCCCGCCGGGGGGAAAGCTTCCCCCCGGACCCCGCCCCGAGCCGGCAGGTTGAACCCACGGGTCTGAAACTCGGACCGGGGGTTCGGGGGCAGCGCCCCCGATCTTTTACTCCGCCGCCTTCGCCTCGTTCCCATCCCGCCAGGCGATCAGCCGCCGCAGCCCCTCGCGCATATCCACCTCCGGCTTCCAGCCGATGGCGTTGAAGGCTTCCTCATGTGCGATGCGGAAGGCGCCGCCGCTGGTCAGCCGCACCTTGCCGTCGCTGCCGACGAACTCGGGCGCCGGCCCGCCGCCCGCCAGCTCCGTCACCAGCTTCACCAGCTCCAGCGTGGTGATCGGCGCGACGCCGGAGGCATTCACCGCCACATCCGTCGCCGCGCTCTCGAAGGCCATGCGGTTGGCCCGCGCCAGATCGCCGACATAGACGAAATGCTTGGTCTCGGAGCCGTCGCCGAAGACCTGCGGCGCCTCGCCGCGGCGGACCTTGTCGATGGTCTCGATGATGTAGAGGGCGTTGGCCGCGCGGTAGTGCTGGCGCTCGCCATACACGGTGGAGTAGCGCAGCACCACGTAGTCCTGCCCCCATTTGCGGAAGGCGTCGCGGCAGAGCTGCTCGCCGATGATCTTGCTGGCGCCGTAGAGGATGGCGGCCGGCGGCGCGCCCACCGAATGGAAGGGCGTGCTCTCCACCAGCTCGCCGGAGACGCCCGGGCCATAGCCATAGACGGCGTTGGAGGAGGCGAAGACGACCTTCTTCACCTTGTTCGCCCGGCAGGCCTCCAGCGCGTTCTGCACGCCGCGGATGTTCACGTCGAGCCCGCCCCAGGGGTCGCGGTCCATGGAGAGCGTCATGAAGGCGGCGAGCTGCAGCACGCCGGCCGCACCCTCCGTCACCCGCAGCAGATCCGCCATGCGCATCACGTCGCCGCGCACCAGCTTCAGCCGCGGATGGTCCTTCACATGGGCGATGGCGGCTTCCGAGCCGAAGGCGAAATTGTCGAACAGCACCACCTCCGCCGCGCCATGGTCGAGCAACTCCCCGGCCGTGGCGGAGCCGACGAGGCTGGCGCCGCCGATGATGACGAAGCGGTTGCCGGAAATGGGCACGGAGGCGGGCATGTTTCTCTCCCCAGGGGATGGCTGCCCGCATCCAAGCGCGGACCGGGCCCGGGGGAAAGGGGGCGCGCCGAGGTTGTCTCCGCCGCCGGACAGGTGCATGTAGCGCCCGTCCGCGTGCCGGGGTGACCCTGCTGTTGCCTTTCCGGCGCGCGCCGGAAGGAAGGTCCCCCCTATGAACATCCTGTCCCGTCGCGCCGCCCTGGGCGGCGCCGGCAGCCTGTTGCTTGCGCCCCGCCTCTCGGCCCAGCCCGCCTGGCCCAACCGGCCGGTGCGCATCATCGTCCCCTTCAGCGCCGCCGGCACCACGGATATCGTCGCCCGCCTGCTGGTGGAGCCGCTCTCGGCCCGGCTCGGCCAATCGGTGGTGGTGGAGAACCGGCCTGGCGCCGGCGGCAATATCGGCGCGGAGGCGGTGGCCAAATCCACCGACAATCACACGCTGCTGATGACGACGATCGGCACGGCGGCGATCAATTACGGCCTCTACCGCACCACCATGCCCTACAAGCCGGAGGATCTGGTCGCGGTTTCCAACGTCGCCGGCGTGCCGAACGTAATCCTCGCCGCGCCGAACCTGCCGGTGAAGACGCTGGCGGAGGCGGTGGCGCTGGCGAAGACCCGCAGCGGCGGCCTCACCATCGCCTCCTCCGGCAATGGCACCTCCCTGCACCTGACCGGGGAGTTGCTGAAGCAGGTGGCGGGGATCGAGCTGGTGCATGTGCCCTTCCGCGGCGCCGGCCCCATGCTGACGGAGGTCATCGCCAGCCGGGTGGATCTGGCGGTGGACAATCTGCCCAGCTCGCTCGGCCATATCCGCGACAACCGGGTGAAGGCCCTGGCGGTGACGACGCCGCAGCGCAGCCCGGCGGTGCCCGACGTGCCGACCACGGCGGAGGCCGGCTATCCGGCGCTGGACGCCACCGCCTGGTTCGGCATCCAGGCCCCGGCGCGGCTGCCGAAGGAAGCGGTGGCGCGGCTTTCCCAGGCGCTGCAGGCGATCGTCAAGGAACCGGCGATGCAGGCGAAGATCGCCGAGCAGGGCGCGGTGCCGATCGGCGACACGCCGGAGCATTTCCAGGCCTTCATCGCGTCCGAGATCGCCAAATGGGACCAGGTGATCCAGAAGGCCAATATCAGCCTGGAGTAGTTCCCCATGACGTTGCTGCGCAACGCCTGGGGCCCTCCGACTCTCTGTTCGCGCAAGGCCTCGCACAGCCCTCCGCGGCAAAGCCGCGGAGGGCAGCGGGCGGCGCCAGCTCCGGCGGGCGTCGGCCCGAGCGGTGGGGACGGGTCAGCCCGCCTTCCCGGCCTCCTCCTCGCCCTCCTCCGCCATCGCCAGCAGCTCCGCGGTGCTGAGCAGCAGCACCCGGCGGGCGTCCAGAAGCTGCGGCGCCTGGTGCTGCAGCGTCTCCCAGCGCGCCTCCACCGCGTCCAGCGCGGCGTCGAGGCTGGGGAATTCCTCCTGCTCCGGCGCCGGGCGCCCGCCGCGCCACCGCAGATAGACCGGCCCCTGACCCTGTTCCGCCATGCGTGACCCTCCTGTGGCGCTTCCTTTGCGTTACGTCGGCGGCGGCTGACAAGCCGCCCCTGAGTCCCCAGATGAGCCGGGGCCGCCCGGGCGCGCGCCGGGCCGGCTGGCCATCTCAGCCAGGGGGAGGGCGATATGCGCTACATCTGCGACGCGCCAGGGGGAATGAGCTGGTTCCGCCTGGAAACCGAGACCGAGGCCGCGCAGGAATCCCAGCTCATGCGCCATGCGGTCGAAAAACACTACCGGCGGGCGCGGGAGGATGCCGCCCAGGGCTTCAACCCCGCCGGCATTCCCTTCATCGAGCAGGATATCCGCCGCGCCACCCATATCGAGCGGACCATGCCGGTGTTCATGACCCTCCGGGATGCCGAGGGCAATGCGCTGGTGACGGCCATGCTGCCGCCGCCCAGCCAGGGGGTGCAGGGCTTCCGGCCCATCGTCGTCGGCGCGGCCAACAGCGACCCCTTCCCGGATTACGGGCCGGCGATCGAGGCGCTGGCGCGGCATCTGCGCCTGACCCTCGACCCGGCGCTCTGCTACCCCTACCGGCGGGGCTGAGGGCGGCTCAGCCGGGCTTGCGCTCCGGCGGGATGCGCTCGAAGGCCAGGATTTTCGCAATGAAGGGCTCCGGCAGCGGCGTCGGCCGGCGGGTGTCGCGCGTGGCGTTCACATAGGTCAGCCGGCCGGCGACCAGCAAAGTGCCGTCCCGGAAGCAGCCCATGCGGAAGCGGAAGCTGCTGCGGCCGAGATAGTCGATGCGGGCGGCGATCAGCAGCGCATCGTCATGCCCGGCCGGGGCGTGGAAATCCAGCGTGGCATTCACCGCGAAGACATCCGTGCCATGGGCGGCGAAGCCATTGGCGCCGCGCCAGCCCAGGGCACGGAGATACTCGGTGAGACCGATATCGAAATACATCAGGTAATTGGCGTTGAAGACGATGTTCTGCGGGTCCAGCTCCGCCCAGCGGACGCGCAGGGGGTGGGTGAAGGCGAAATCATCCAGGGTTTCAGCCATGCGGGTCGGACAGCCGGGCAAGGGTGGCGAGGAAGCGTTCGGCGGCGATCTCCGGCGGCCAGGGCTGCCAGGGCCGGTCGCCCAGGGCGGCCAGCGGGTCGGCGGCCAGCAGCGGCGCGCGGATGCCGAGCGTGAAACGAACCTCCTCCGGCGTCCAGCCGGCGACATGCACGGCTTCGGCGGCGGCCAGGGCGATGTCGCAGGCCTTGTGGGCGCGCTTGGAGTCCTTGGTCCAGGCGGGCAGGGCGTAGCGGAGGGCGACGGCCTGCTGCAGGCGGGATTGCAGGGCGGCGAAAGCGGCGCCGAGGAAGGGCTTCAGCGGCGAAATGCAGTCGAAGCCGAGCAGGCCCTCCTCGGCATCGTGCAGGAGCTCGCGCCGGGCTTCGTCCTGGGTGAGGCCGCCCTTGGTGCGGGCGCGGCGCAGGGCGAGGACGGAAAGGGAATGCTGGGCGACGGAAAGCGGGGCGCCAGGCCAGATGGAATGGCCGCCCCAGCGGAAGGTGCGGGACAGGCCGATGGCCAGGTCCTCATCGGTCCAGTCGAAGGGGGTGGGGGAGAGAAGGTCCAGGCGGCGGCCGGAGGGGAGGCGGACCCAGGCGCGGTCAGGCACGGCGCTGTCTTGAGGGTCGCGCCGTAAGGCGCGCCTTACGGCGCGACGCCCTCCCTCGACACCGCGCCGCCATCAAAAGCGCGGCGCCGATATGTCGAACTCCTCCATCACCGCCAGATCCTCGTTGAACCAGGCCGCGATCCCCGCCCGCCGCTGCCCGATATATTCCGGCTTCCCCGCGGCACCCAGACGCATGGTCAGGTCATGCCCCGGGATCAGCAGCGTCCCCGGCTCCTGCTTCCACAGCCCCCAGATGCGGTCCAGGCTGGCGCGGCTGGCGCCGGCATCCATGGTCATGTCCGTGGTCATGGAAAGCATCTCGGCACGGTTCTTCGCCGCGTCGCCGCTGAACACCACCGGCACCTCGCCCCCCGTCATCCGGAACACCAGGCAGCCCGGCGTATGCCCCGGGCAGAGATGCGCGGTGAGGCCGGGCAGGAAGGCCTCGTCATCCTCCAGCAGATGCAGCTTCGGGTGCTTCGCCAGATCCTGCACATACAGCTCCGGCAGCGGGTTGAAGCCGACCGGCGTGCTGGTCGCCCACTCCATCTCGACGCGGCCGATCCAGACATCGGCATTGGGGAACAGGGTGTAGTTCACCGAATGGTCCCAATGCGCATGGGTCAGCACCACATCGGTCACGCTCTCCGGCGCGCAGCCCGCGGCCTTGAGCTGCCGGCCGAATTCGCCGCGAATGGCGAAGGCGCCGACATCGATGAGGATGGTCCGCCCCTGCCCGCGCAGCAGCGCGATGGTGGACCAGCCCAGGCCGCCATGGCAGAGCGACTTGCCCGGATAGCCCTGGATCAGCACGTCCAGCTTGTACATCGCGCCCATTCCTCCCGCGTCATCCTCGACCCGCCCCGATGAGCGGGCGCCGCATCAGGATCACCTCGTGGTCCCTCTCCCGCTCGATGCCCGCCCGCGCCCAGCCGAGCCGGAGATAGAAGGGCTCGGCGGCCAGGGTGTAGAGCCATAGTACCGGCACGCCCGACCGGCGCGCAAAGCCCTCCACCTGCCGCACCAGCGCGGCCCCATGGCCGCGGCCGCGGCATTCGGGCAGCACGAACAGCCCGGCGAGCCAGGGCGTGAGATCGGGCCGGGTCTCCAGGTCCTGCTGGACCAGGCCGGCCGTGCCCACCGGCCTCTCCCCCTCGAACAGCACGAAATTGTCCTCCGGCCCGACCGGCGGGGCGAGGATCCAGCCGGTCATCTCCTCCACCGTGCAGCCGCCGGGATGATGGAAGAAGGCTTCCACCCGCCAGCGCGCGACCAGGGGCGCCAGCTCCGGCCGCTGCGAGACGGCGAGGATGCTGCGCTCCATCGCTAGTAGGTGGCGAAGATGCGCGCGATCTCGGCCGGGTCGCCGGAGATGGTCAGCGCCAGCGCCAGCAGGATGCGCGCCTTCTGCGGGTTGAGGTTGTCGGCCGGGATGAAGCCCGCCTCCGCCAGCTTGGTGGTGGGGAAGACGCGGCCGCTGCCGGCGCGGGTGGATTGCAGGACGATGACGCCCATCTGCTTCGCCTCCAGCAGCGCCGCGGCATCGCCCGGCGTGACGAAGCCGGGCGCAAAGCCGGCCACCACGATGCCCTTGGCACCGGCGGCGGTGAAGGCGCGCACCGCCGTGCCATCCGCCCCCGCATAGGAATAGGCGATGTCGACGCGCGGCAGCTCGGCCAGCCGGCGGATGTCGAATTCCGTCTCCGGCGCCAGCTTGCGCAGCGGGCGGCGATACCACACGACGCGATCGCCATCGGCCTGGCCGAGCACGCCGAAATCCGGGCTGCGGAAGGTCTGCATGCGGCCGGTGGAGGTTTTCGTCACCTCCCGTGCCGCCTGGATCTCGTCATTCAGCAGCACCAGCGCGCCGAGGCCGCGCGCCCCCTCATCCACCGCGACGCGCACCGCATTCACCAGGTTCAGCCCGGCATCGGTGGAAAGCGCCGAGGCCGGGCGCTGCGAGCCGACCACCACCACCGGCACCTTCACCTTCAGCGTCAGGGAGAGGAAGAAGGCCGTTTCCTCCAGCGAGGCGGTGCCATGGCCGATCACGATGCCGGCCAGATCCGGGGTCTCCGCCGCCACCTTGTCGCAGAGCAGGACGAGCTCCTGCCACTCCTTCCAGGCGATCTGCGGCGACGGGACGTTGCGGTAGGGCACGGCGAAGACATCGGCGACGAGCTGCACCTCCGGGAAGCGCTCCAGGATGCCGTCGGCCTGCAGCATCCGCCCGTTGGCGCCGTAATTCACCGTATCCAGCGGCCCCTTGCCGATGGAGGCGATGGTCCCGCCGGTGCCGATGAAGGCAACGCGCTTCCTCATCCCTGCCTGCTCCGCCCGAATTCTACGGGGGTAAAGACTGGCACGGGCGGAGGGCCGCGCCTAGCGCAAGGCCGGGCCCGCAGCCCCGGCCCCGCCACCGCGCCGCCCGTTGCCCCGAAGCGGCTTCGCCGCTTCAGGCTGTGCGAGGTCCCGGGCCCCCAGCGACTCCGGGGCCCCCATCGCGTTGCGCAGCAACGTCATGGGGAAATGAGGACGAGGTCGTCCCGGTGCACGATCTCATCCCGGCCGCGCCAGCCGAGGATGGCCTCGATCTCCTCCGAGCGATGCCCGGCGATGCGCCCGGCATCCTCCGCATCATAGGCGGAGAGACCGCGCGCCAATTCGCGCCCGGCGGCATCGCGCACGCTCACCGGATCGCCGCGGTGGAACTGCCCCTCCACCCCGCGCACCCCGGCGGGCAGCAGGGAGGAGCCGCGGGCCAGCGCCCGCGCCGCCCCCTCATCCACCGTGAGGCTGCCGAGCGGCGCCAGCGAACCCGCGATCCAGCGCTTGCGCGCGGTGCGTCCCTCCGGCGCGGGCAGGAACCAGGTGCAGGGTGCGCCCTCCTCCATCGCCCGCAGCGGGTTGTCCCGCTTGCCCAGCGCGATCGCCATGGCGCAGCCAGCGCCGGTCGCGATGCGCGCCGCGATCAGCTTGGTGCGCATGCCGCCGGAGGAATAGCCGGGCGGCGGCTCACCCCCCATGGCCATGATCTCCTCGCCGATCCGCTCCACCACCGGCAGATGCCGCGCCGCCGGATCCTTGCGCGGGTCGGCGGTGTAGAGCCCGTCGATGTCGGAGAGCAGCACCAGCGCATCGGCGCCGGTCATCTCCGCGACGCGCGCCGCCAGCCTGTCATTGTCGCCGAAGCGGATTTCGGCCGTCGCCACCGTGTCGTTCTCATTGATCACCGGCACGCAGCCGAGTTCCAGCAACGTGCCGAGCGTGGCGCGGGCATTGAGGTAGCGGCGGCGATCCTCGCTGTCCTCCAGGGTCAGCAGCAATTGGGCGGCGGAAAGACCATGGGTGGAGAGCGCCTCCTGCCAGGCGCCGGCCAGGCGGATCTGGCCGACCGCGGCGGCGGCCTGCTTCTCCTCCAGCCGCAGCTTCTTGCGGGTGAGGCCGAGGGCGCGACGGGCCAGCGCAATGGCACCGGAGGAGACCAGCACCACCTCCGTCCCGCGCGCGCGCATGGCGGCGACGTCGGCGGCGACGGAGGCGAGCCAGGCGGCGCGCGGCGCGGCGGTCTTCTCCTCCACCACCAGGGCGGAGCCGATCTTCACCACCACCCGCTTCGCCTCCCGCAACAGGGGAAGGGCGGGGCCTGAGGGAGCTGCCATATCCATGGCACGGGCGCATAGCATGGGCGGGAGGCTGGGGGAAAAGTCGGGGGCTTCGCCCCCGAACCCCCAGCAGAGGGCTCTGCCCTCTGCACTCCCGCCGGGGAGGGGACCCCTCCCCGGACCCCGGTCCGAGTCGGCCGGTTGAACTGCAAAACTCACACCGGGGTCCGGGGGGTGGTCCACCCCGGCGGGATTGGCGGCACTGCCGCCAACGGGCAGCGCCACTGGCCAGGGGCATGGGGGTGGAGCCCCCATTACGCACGCCACCCCGCTTGACCCCCACGCTCCGCAGCCGGCAGGCTTGCCGCAAGCGGCGGCGCCGCGACGGAGGAAACGAGCATGCCCCGAGCCATGCGCCTCGGGCGCCGGGCGATGCTGGCCCTGGCCCTGGCTACCCCTGCCCTGGCCCAGGCACCGCTGCCCTGGCCGGCCCGCGGCATCCGGCTGGTGGTGCCCTTCGGCCCCGGCGGCCCCACGGACATCATGGCCCGCGCCCTCTCCCACGGCCTGACCCCCGCCCTCGGCCAGCCCGTGGTGGTGGAGAACCGGCCGGGCGGCGGCGGCAATATCGGCGTCGCGCATGTCGGCCGCGCCGCGCCGGATGGCTATACGCTGCTGGTCACCTCCACCGGCTTCGTGGTGAATCCCAGCCTGTTCCGCAGCCCGGGCTACGACCCCTTCCGGGATTTCGCCCCGATCACCGAGCTCGGCGCCTCCCCCAACGTGCTGCTGGCGCGGCCGGACAGCGGCATCGAGTCGGTGGCGGCGCTGGTGGAACGGGCGAAGGCGGCGCCGGGCGTGCTGAACATGGCCAATCCCGGCATCGGCTCCACGCCGCATCTGACGGCGGAGCTGCTGCGGCTGAAGACCGGCATCGAGGTGGTGCAGGTGCCGCACAACAGCGCGGCGCTGGCCGTGCAGTCGCTGCTCGGCGGCACGACCAGCATCGGCGTCACCGCCCTGCCGCCGGCGCAGCCGCAGATCAAGGCCGGTGCGCTGCGGGCCCTGGCGCTGACCGGCGCGCATCGCTGGCCGGACCTACCGGAGGTGCCGACCATGCAGGAGCTGGGCTATGAGGGCTTCATCTCCGAAACCTTCCAGGGGCTGCTGGCCCCTTCCGGCACGCCTTCCGCCATCCTCGCCCGCCTGGCCACGGCGGCGCGGGCGGTGCTGACGGCGCCGCAGATGGCCGCGCGGCTGCGCGCCGCAGGGTTCGAGCTAAGGCTGGCTGGGCCCGAGGCGCTGGCCGACCGCATCGCCCACGAAGCGCCGATGTGGCAGGAGGTGATCCGCGCCGCCGGGCTGCCACAGGAATAGCGGCGGCGCGGCAGAGGGCAGCGTTGCCGGGCGCTGCCGCCCTCCCGCCGGCGCCTCGCGGCCGGCAGGCGGCGCGACCGATCGCGATCCGCCGCCCTGCCCGGCGGTCCGGCTGGCCGGCATCGCGCCTGCCCAACCCCGCGCGGCCGCCGGGTTGCCGAGGCCCGGCCGGGCCGGCAGGATGCGCCGGATGCCATCCGGACCTTCCATCTGGCTGGTGATGCTGGCGCTGCTCGGCACCCATCTGGCCGGAATGGGCACCTTCCTCACCCTGCCCGTCCTCGCCCCCGCCATCGCCGCGGAGCTGGAGCTGCCGGCGAGCCTGGCCGGGGTGCACACCGCCCTCGCCTATGCCGGCGCGCTGGTTTCCGGCCCCTTCGCCCAGGGGCTGCTGCGGCGGCATGGCGGCATCAGGGTCTGCCAGGCGGCGCTGGTGGTGATCGCCGCCGGCATCGCGCTGGCGGTACTGGGCCACCCGCTGGCGCTGATCGCCTCCGCCGTGCTGGCCGGCGCCGGGCACGGGCCGCTGACGCCGGCCGGCAGCCATGTGCTGGCGGCGCGCACCCCGCCGCAGATCCGCAGCCTGATCTTCGGCCTGAAGCAGACCGGGGTCCCGGCGGGGGCGATGCTGGTCTCGGTCATCGCGCCGGTGGTCGGCAGCCTCTATGGCTGGCGGGCCGGGGTGCTGGCCATTGCCCTTTTCACCCTGCTGCTGGCCCTGGCCCTGCAACCGCTCCGCGCCGTCCTGGATGCGGACCGGGACCCGAAAGCGCCCAGCCGCGCCGCCTTCGGGGAGGCGCTCGGCAGCCTCCGCCTGCTGCGGGAGCATGCGCCGCTGCGCGCCACCAGCCTCTATGGCTGCGGGCTGGTGGTGGGGCAGTTCGGCTTCTTCTCCTTCTTCGTCGTCTGGCAGGTGCAGGCGCTGGGGATGGGGTTGGTGGAGGCGGGGATGACGCTGGCCATCGGCCAGGGCGCCGGCATCCTCGGCCGCATCCTCTGGGCGGTGCTGGCGGACCGAAGCGGCGCCCGGCCGGTGCTGAGCGTCATCGGCATCGGCGCCTGCCTCTCCGCCCTGCTGCTGGCGCTGGCCGGGCCAGGCCTGCCCTGGCTGGGGGTGGTGGCGCTGGCCGCCGCCATGGGCTGCTTCGCCGTGGGCTGGACCGGAGTGCTGCTGGCCGAGGTCGCGCGCCTCGCCCCGCCCGGCCGGGTGGGCGGCGCCACCTCCGCCATGGGCTTCGCCATGGCGCTGACGCTGATCCTCTCGCCCAGCCTGCTCTCGGCGCTGGCCGGCCTCACCGGCGGCTATGCGGCGGGCTTCGCGCTGTGCGGCGCGCTGGCGGGGGCGGCGGTGCTCATTCTCCGCCGTGGCACCGTCCCCACCCTTGCGGTTTCCCGCGCGCGGTCCAGAGTCACCTCATGAAGCTCTTCCTCGGCATCCTCACCGGCATCGCCATGCTGGCGACGCTCGGCACCCTCTTCGCCGGCATGCTCGGGCTGGTGCGACAAAGCGGCGACGCGGAGCGCTCCAACCGGTTGATGCGCTGGCGGGTCATCCTGCAGGGCGTCACCCTGGCGCTCTTCGCCCTGCTGCTCCTGGTTTCGCGCTGACGCCCTCGGACGTCCCCCGGCGCCCGCGGGCCCGGATGTGGGGGTTTTTTGACAGCAGCGACGGCGTCGCCCTATTTTGCCGCCCGATCCGCGGGCGCCGGGCTTCGCCGGGCACCCCGCTTCCCCAACAACGAGCCAGGAAACGGCAGCGGCGATGAAGCTTCTCGTCCCCGTCAAGCGGGTGGTGGACTACAATGTGAAGGTCCGCGTGAAGGCGGATGGCACCGGCGTCGAGACGGCCAACGTCAAGATGTCCATGAACCCCTTCGACGAGATCGCGGTGGAAGAAGCCGTGCGGCTGAAGGAGAAAGGCGTGGCGACGGAGATCGTCGCCGTCTCCTGCGGCCCCACCGCCTGCCAGGAGCAGATCCGCACCGCCCTCGCCATGGGCGCCGATCGCGGCATCCTGGTCGAGCATGACGGGGTGCTGGAGCCGCTGGCGGTGGCCAAGCTGCTGAAGGCGCTGGTGGCGAAGGAGAATCCGGAGCTCGTCATCCTCGGCAAGCAGGCGATCGACGACGACATGAACGCCACCGGCCAGATGCTGGCGGCGCTGCTGGGCTGGGCCCAGGGCACCTTCGCCAGCAAGGTGGAGAAGGATGGCGACAAGCTAAAGGTGACGCGCGAGGTCGATGGCGGGCTCGAGACCGTCTCGCTCAAGCTGCCGGCCATCGTCACCACCGACCTGCGGCTGAACGAGCCGCGCTACGCCTCGCTCCCCAACATCATGAAGGCGCGGAAGAAGCCCATCGAGAACGTGAAGCCGGCCGATCTCGGCGTGGACGTCACGCCGCGGCTGACCGTGCTGAAGGTGGAGGAGCCGGCGAAGCGCCAGGCCGGCAAGAAGGTCGGCTCGGTGCAGGAGCTGGTGGACAAGCTGCGCAACGAAGCGAAGGTGATCTGAGCATGGCCGTTCTCGTTCTTGCCGACCATGACGGCAGCGCGCTGACCCAGCCGAGCCGCAGCACCATCGCCGCCGCGGCGAAGCTCGGCGAGGTGCATGTGCTGGTGCTGGGCGCCGCCGCCGCGGCGCAGGCCGCCGCCCAGGTGGCGGGCGTCGCCAAGGTGCTGCACTCGGAGGCCGAGCCCTACGCGAACGGGCTGGCGGAGCCGGTGGCGGCGCTGCTGGTGGCGCTGGCACCCAATTACTCCCACCTGCTCGCCCCGGCCTCGGCCGCGGGCAAGAACGTCATGCCGCGGGTCGCCGCGCTGCTCGACGTGCAGGTGATCTCCGACATCGCCGGCGTGGTGGATGCCGACACCTTCGTGCGCCCGATCTATGCCGGCAACGCCCTGGCGACGGTGAAGAGCGCCGATCCGAAGAAGGTCATCACCGTCCGCGCCGCGAGCTTCGACCCGGCCGCCGCGACCGGCGGCAGCGCCGCGGTGGAAGCGGCGCCCTCGGCCGATGATCCCGGCCTCTCCAGCTTCCTCGGCGCCGAGATCGCGAAGAGCGAGCGGCCGGAGCTGACCGCGGCGCGCATCGTCGTCTCCGGCGGCCGCGCCATGGGGTCCTCGGAGAACTTCAAGATCATCGAGGGCGTGGCGGACAAGCTCGGCGCCGCGGTCGGCGCCTCCCGCGCCGCGGTGGATGCCGGCTACGCGCCGAACGACCATCAGGTGGGGCAGACCGGCAAGATCGTGGCGCCGGAGCTCTACATCGCCGTCGGCATCTCGGGCGCCATCCAGCACCTGGCCGGGATGAAGGACAGCAAGGTCATCGTCGCCATCAACAAGGACGAGGAAGCGCCCATCTTCTCCGTCGCCGATTACGGGCTGGTGGGTGACCTGTTCAAGCTGATGCCGGAACTCGAAGCCGAGCTGGCGAAGAAGTAAGACCTCAGGCTAGTGTCCTGCCCGCGAAGTTCGCTGGCTTTCCAGCGAACGCAGCGGACAAGCAGGCCACTGAAAACAAAAGCTAGAGCAGATCGCCGGAGGGCGGCATCGCCCGGAGGCGTGAATCTGCTCTACCATCCATAAGCTAGAGCGGTTTCGCGCTGCACAGTCAGCGTGAAACCGCTCTAGTGGCCCGAGAACGAAGTCCGCAGGACTTCGGAATCGGGACACTAGAGCAGCCCCGATCTGCCGGATCACGATGTGATCCGACAGATCGGGGATAAGCTGCTCTAGATTTCATATTTTCTAAAGCAAGAGACCCGGTCAGGTGTTTCCACTTGGCCGGGTCTTGCTTTAGGAGGAGGCCGCCCGACGCCCGCGCGTCCGGCGGCCTTTTTCATATGGAGGGGCGGAGATGACGGAAGTGCGGAAGCTCGGGGTGATCGGCGCCGGCCTGATGGGCAACGGCATCGCCCATGTCGCGGCGCTGGCCGGCGTGCAGGTGGCGCTGGTGGATGTGAACGCCCAGGCGCTGGAAAAGGCGCTGGCGACCATCGAGAAGAACCTGGAACGCCAGACCACCCGCAAGGCGATCCCGGAGGGCGCGAAGGAGACCGCGCTCGGCCTGATCGCCACCGGCACCGATTACGCCGCCTTCGCCGATTGCGACTTCGTCGTCGAGGCCGCGACGGAAAATGAAGAGATCAAGAAGAAGATCTTTGCCAGCGTCTGCCCGGTGCTGCGGCCGGATGCGCTGCTCGCTTCCAACACCTCTTCCATTCCCATCACCCGGCTCGCCGCGGCGACGGACCGGCCGGGCCGCTTCCTCGGCATGCATTTCTTCAACCCGGTGCCGATGATGAAGCTGGTGGAGGTGATCCGCGGCCTGGCCACGGAAGACGCCACGGTGGCGGCGGTGACGGCGCTGGCGGAGAAGATGGGCAAGACGGTGGTGCCCGCCGCGGACTACCCCGGCTTCGTCGTCAACCGCATCCTCTGCCCCATGCTGAACGAGGCGATCTTCGCCCTGATGGAAGGCGTGGGCGATGTGCGCGCCATCGATGAGGGGATGAAGCTCGGCGCCAACCACCCGATGGGGCCGCTGGAGCTGTCCGACTTCGTCGGGCTGGATACGCTCTACTCCGTGCTGAAGGTGCTGCATGAGGGGCTGGGCGACCCGAAATACCGGCCCTGCCCGCTGCTGGCGAAATATGTCGAGGCGGGGTGGCTGGGGCGGAAGACCGGCAAGGGGTTCTACGACTACTCGACGACGCCGCCGACGCCGACGCGGTGAGTGTTGGGGCGCGCTGCCCCCGAACCCTGGGCAGGGGCGCTGCCCGTTGGCGGCAGTGCCGCCAACCCCCGCCGGGGGTGGACGCCCCCCGGACCCCGATCTGAGTTTGCTGGTTCCACGCGCCGGCTCACGCCGGGGTCCAGGGGCAGCGCCCCTGGCTACAGGTTGAACGCCACCCTCCCCGTCTTCCCCAGCGCATAGCCGCCCAGCCGCGCCCCCCGCGCCGCGAATTCCGCCCCGCGCGCGAAGCCCAGCAGCGCCTGCATGGCCGGCGCGAAATACTGCCGCCGCGGCATCACCAGGTCGAAGCGCTCCGCGATCAGCGGCACGAAGCCCAGCCCGCGGGACCCGGCCTCCGCCCGGATGCCGAAGCCCGCCTCCGCCCGCCCCTCGGCGACCGCCGCCGCCACCTCATCCTCCGACATGGCGGGCGCCGGCAGGAAGCCGATCTGCTCCAGCCGGATCCCGGCCTCGGTCAGCAGATGGGTCAGCAGCACATGGCTGCCCGCCCGCGCCTGCCGCCCCGCGACGCGGATGCCCGGCCGCGCCAGCGCCGCCACCTCCCCCAGCCCCGCCGGATTGCCCGGCGGCACGATCAGCCCCTGCTCCCGCCATGCCCAGGTGATCCCGACCACGCCCCAGCCCGGCAGGGCCTGCCGCACCGCCGGCTCGTTGAAGGCGCCGGTATCGGGGTCCAGCAGATGGGTGGCGGCGGCCATCGCCTCCCCCGCCGCCAGCGCCGCCAGCCCGTCCAGGCTGCCGCCGCTGCGCAGCGCCAGGCCGCAGCCGGATTGCCGCACCGCCCAATCCAGCAGCGGGTCATGGCTGCCGGCCAGGATGGGCGGCGGGTCCGGCCGCGGGGCGGTGGTGCCGGCCGCCGCCTCCGCCGCCAGCCAGGCCTCCAGCAGGCGGCGAGGGAACAGCCATTTGCCGCCGAGCTGCGCCGCCGGCAGCCGGCGCTGCCGCGCCATCTCGTACAGGCTACGCTCGGAAAGGCGGAGGAAGGCAGCGGCCTCCCGCAGGGTCAGGACATCCGGCAGCATCCGGCAGATTCCGGCAGGTGCCGCACCCTATTCCGGATTGACCGCGACCGATACCGCCCGCCACAAGGCTGCACCGGGAGAGCCGCGTGCAGGACCTCGCCACCGCCTTCGCCACCGCCCTCGGGCTGGTCGCCACCGCCGACCCGGCGGTGACCGGCATCCTGCTGCTCTCGCTTCGGGTCAGCCTCACCGCCGTGGCGCTGGCGGCGCTGGTCGGCCTACCCCTCGGCGCCCTGCTGGCGGTGGCGCGCTTCCCCGGCCGGCGAGCCGTGCTGGTCACGCTGAACGCGCTGATGGGCCTGCCGCCGGTGGTGGCCGGGCTGCTGATCTACCTGCTGCTCTCCCGCGCCGGGCCGCTCGGCCCGCTGGGCCTGCTCTTCACCCCCACGGCCATGGTCATCGCCCAGGCGGTGCTGATCGCCCCCATCCTCGCCGCCCTCTCCCGCCAGGTGCTGGAAGGGCTGTGGGAGGAATATGCGGAACAGCTCCGCAGCTTCGGCGCCGGGCCCTGGCGGGCGGTGCCGACCCTGCTCTGGGACGGGCGCTTCGCCCTGCTGACCGTGCTGCTGGCCGGCTTCGGCCGGGCCGCGGCGGAGGTCGGCGCGGTGATGATCGTCGGCGGCAATATCGAGGGTTTTACCCGGGTGATGACCACCGCCATCGCGCTGGAGACCAGCAAGGGCGACTTGCCCCTGGCCCTGGCGCTGGGCCTGATGCTGATGGCGATCGTGCTGGCGGTGAACGCCCTGGCCCAGGGGCTGCGGGACGCCGCGGCGGGAAGCGCCGGCTGATGCGCCTGCCGGACAGCATCCTGCCGCTGCTCGTGGAGGGGCTCTGCTACCGCGCCGGGGCGGTGGAGATCCTGCGCGATGTCGGCTTCACCCTGGAGGCCGGTGGGCCAAGCCTCGTCATCGGCCCGAACGGCGCGGGGAAAAGCGTGCTGCTCCGGCTGCTGCACGGGCTGCTGGCGCCGAGCGCCGGGCGCATCCACTGGGGCGCGCCGGAGGGGAATGTTCCGGTGGCGCGGCGGCAGGCGATGCTGTTCCAGCGGCCGGTGCTGCTGCGGCGCTCCGTGCTGGCCAACGCGGCCTATCCGCTGCGCCTGGCCGGGCTGGGGCGGGCGGAAGCGGCGGCGCGGGCGCGGGAGGGGCTGGCGCTGGTGGGGCTGGAGGGGCTGGCGGAGCGGCCGGCGCGGCGGCTTTCCGGCGGGGAGCAGCAGCGGCTGGCCCTGGCCCGCGCCGCGGCGCTGCAGCCGGAGGTGCTGTTCCTGGACGAGCCCTGCGCCAACCTCGACCCGGCGGCGACGCGAGCGGTGGAGGAGATCGTCGCCACGCTGGCGGCGCGGGGCACGAAGATCGTGATGACGACGCATGATCTGGGCCAGGCGCGGCGGCTGGCGGCGGAGGTGCTGTTCCTGCACCAGGGGCGGCTGCTGGAGCAGGCACCGGCGGAGGCGTTCTTCGCCGGGCCGGCAACCGCCGAGGCAAGGGCGTTCCTGCGGGGGGAGCTGCTTTGGTAAGCGCGGTGATGAGGCAGGGCGCCAGCCTCGGCAGACCGAACCCGCGAGGCCCAAACCCATGGTTTCCAAAGGCCCTTCGGCCTTTGGCGGGGAGAGTTTGAGAGGGGCAGAGCCCCTCTCAAGTCACGGGAGAAGACCCATGCCCATCCTACGCCGTACCCTTCTTCTTCTGGCCGCCTTCCTCGCCTGGGCCGGCACGGCCACGGCGCAGGAGCGCAGCATCACCGTCGCTTCCACCACCAGTACGGAGCAATCCGGCCTGTTCGGCCATATCCTGCCCCTCTTTACCCAGGCCACCGGCATCGCCGTCCGCGTCGTGGCGCTCGGCACCGGCCAGGCTCTGGATGTCGGCCGCCGCGGCGACGCCGATGTGGTCTTCGTCCATGACCGCGCGGCGGAGGAACGCTTCGTCGCCGAGGGCTTCGGCGGCCCCCGCCGCCATGTGATGTACAACGACTTCGTCATCATCGGCCCCGCCGCCGACCCTGCCCGCATCGCCGGGCTGCGCGACAGCACGGCGGCGTTGCAGCGCATCGCCGCCGCCCGCGCCCTCTTCGTCAGCCGCGGCGACCGCAGCGGCACCCATGCGGCAGAGCTGCGCCTCTGGCAGCAGGCCGGCATCGATCCGGTGGCCGGCCGCGGCCAGTGGTACCGGGAGATCGGCCAGGGCATGGGCCCCGCGCTGAACAGCGCCGCGGCGCAGGACGCCTATCTGCTGGCGGATCGCGGCACCTGGCTCAGCTTCCGCAACCGCCAGACTCTCAAAATCCTGGTGGAGGGCGATGCCAGGCTGTTCAACCAGTATGGCGTCATGCTGGTGAACCCGCAGCGCCACCCGGGGGTGAAGGCGGCGGAGGGCCAGCGTTTCATCGACTGGCTGGTCTCCCCTGCCGGCCAGGCGGCGATCGCCGCCTACAAGATCGACGGCGAGCAGCTCTTCTTTCCGAATGCCGACAAGCCGGAGCCCGGCGCCTGAGGTGGCGGCGCCGCTCCGCCTGACGGCGCCGGAGGCGGCGCTGGCGCAATTGCTGGCCCTGGCGCCCGGGCCGGTGGCGCCGGCGGCCGTGCCGGCGAAGGACGCGCTGGGCCTGGTATTGGCGGAGGATATCCGCGCCGCGGCGCCCGTACCGCCCGCGCCGGTGGCGCGGCGGGACGGCTTCGCGGTGGCGGCGGCAGCGACGGAAGGCGCCGGCCCCTATGCACCGGTGCCCCTGCCCGCCCCGCCCCCGGCGATCAGCGTGGGGGAGGCGCTGCCGCCCGGCTGCGACGCCGTGCTGCCGGGCTTCGACCTGCTGGCCGGCCCATTCCCCCAGGCGCTGCAAACCCTGGCGCCGGGCGAGGGCGTGCGCCACCCGGGGGAGGACATTCCCGCCGGCACGCTGCTGCGCCCCGCCGGCGAGGCGCTGGCCCCGCGCGACCTGCCGGCCCTGGCCGCGCTGGGCCTGGACCTTGTGGCGGTGCGCCGCCCGCGCCTCGGCTGGATCGCCACGGGGGCGGAGATGCTGGCGGACCCGGCCCGGGACCGGCTGCGCGGAGTAGTCGCCGCCCTGGCGCCGGAGGCCGCGCTGCACCCGCTGCCCCCGATCCCGGATGAGCCTGCCGCCATCGCCGCCGCGCTGCGCGGCGGCGCGCCGGCGCATGACCTGCTGCTGCTGGTGGGCGGCACCGGGGAAGGCCCCATGGATGGCAGCGCCGAGGGCCTCGCCGCCGCCGGCCGGCTGGCGTTACATGGGCTCGGCGCCCGGCCGGGCATGACCGCCGGCTTCGGCGAGGTCGCCGGCCGCCCGGTGCTGCTGCTGCCGGGCCAGGCGGAGGATGCCATCGCCGCCTTCCTGTTGCTGGGGCGGCCCCTGCTGGCGCAGCTCGCCGCCGCTCGCCCTGTCGCGCCCCGCCGGCTGCGCCTGACCCGCAAAGTGGCCTCCGCCGTCGGGCTGGCGGAATTCGTGCCGTTGCGGGAAGTGGCGCCGGGCGAGGCGGAACCGCTGGCCGTGGGCGGCCTGCCGCCCGCCGCCCTGGCGGCCGCCTCTGCCCTGCTGCTGGTGCCGCCGGGCTCGGAAGGCTTCGAGGCCGGGGCGGAGGTTGCCGCCCTGCCGTGGTGAGTTCCGCCCGGCCCGAGGGTCCGCTCCGGGGCTCAGGCGGCAGGCTCCGGGGGGCCTGGGGAGGCGTCCCTGGGGCCAACCGGCAAGGCCCAGGTCCTGCCTTCGGCGCCGTTCGGCAGCGCCCGGCCCCGCGACGCGATACAAGCATGCTTTCGCCGCCGTAGAGCCCCCGCCGATGACCGACCCCATCCCCCTGCTCGACCGCGTCCGGCGCGCCGCGCGGCAGGAGCAATTCCTCGCCATCCTCAGCGCCGAGGAGGCGATGCAGCGCTTCCATGCTGCCCTCGACCTCTCGCCCCTGCCGGGGGAAGAGGTGCCGCTCGCCGCCGCCCTCGGCCGGGTGGTGGCGGAGACGGTGCTGGCGGCAAGCGATGCGCCACCCTTCGACCGCTCCTCGGTGGACGGCTTCGCCCTGCGCGCGGCGGATACGGCGGGCGCGGCCGAGGGGACGCCGGTGCGCCTCCGCCTGAACCCGGAGGTGCTGGCCTGCGGCGTCGCCCCGGGCATCGAGGTGGCGCCGGGGACCGCCACCGCCATCGCCACCGGCGGCATGATCCCGCGCGGCGCCGATGCCGTGGCGATGATCGAGCATACCGAGCTGGAGGAAGAGGCCGCAGGCCCGGTGCTGCTGCTGGCCCGGCCGGCGGCGCCCGGCGCCTGCATCGGCTTCGCCGGCAGCGACATCGCCCGCGGCGAGACCCTGCTGCGCCCCGGCACCCGGATCACCAGCCGGGAGATCGGCATGCTCGCCGCCTCCGGCCATGCCGCCGTGAAGGTGGTGCGCCAGCCGCGCGTCGCCGTGCTCTCCACGGGGGATGAGCTGGTGCCGCCCGGCAGCCCCCTGCCCCCCGGCGGCATCCCGGACAGCAACGCCGCCATGCTCGCCGCCGCCGTGGCCGAGCATGGCGGGGAGCCGCTGCCGATGGGCATCTTCCCGGATGACGAGGCGGCGCTGGAAGCAGCCGTGCGGGCGGCGCTGGACCGCGCCGACCTGGTGGTGATGTCGGGCGGCACCAGCAAGGGGGCGGGGGATGTCTCCCACCGCATCATCGCGCGCCTCGGCCCGCCCGGCGTGCTGGTGCATGGGGTGGCGCTGAAGCCGGGCAAGCCGCTCTGCCTGGCGGCGGTGGGCAGGCAGCCTTTGGTGGTGCTGCCGGGCTTCCCGACCAGCGCCGTCTTCACCTTCCAGGAATTCGTCGTGCCGGCGATCCGCGCCCTGGCCGGCCTGCCGCCGCGGGAGGAGCAGGCGGTGCCGGCCCGGCTGGCGGTGCGGCTGCCGAGCGAGCTGGGGCGGGTGGAATACGTCATGGTCTCGCTCGCCGAGGACGAGGCGGGCGGGCGGCTGGCCTTCCCCCTCGGCAAGAGCTCCGGCAGCGTGACGGCCTTCGCCCAGGCGGATGGGTTCTTCGCCATCCCGGCGCTGGAGCAGGGGGTGGCGGCGGGGACCCCGGTTTCCGTGCGGCTGATCGGCGGGGCGGCGCCGCCGCCCGATCTGGTGCTGATCGGCAGCCACTGCACCGGGCTGGATGCGGTGCTGGAGGCGCTGGCGGCGGAGGGCTGGCGGGCGCGGACCCTGGCGGTGGGCAGCCTGGGCGGGCTGGCGGCGGCGAAGCGCGGGGAATGCGACCTGGCGCCGGCGCATCTGCTGGATCCGGCGAGCGGCGCCTACAACACCCCCTTCCTGGAACCCAGCCTGCGCCTGGTGCCCGGCTGGCGGCGGCTGCAAGGGGTAGCGTTCCGCCCGGGCGATGCCCGCTTCGAGGGGCTGGACGGCCGCGCGGCCGTGGCGCGCGCCGCGGCGGACCCGTCCTGCCTGCTGGTGAACCGCAATGCCGGCTCCGGCACCCGCATCCTGCTGGACGGGCTGCTGGCTGGGGCGCGGCCGCCCGGCTATGCCAACCAGCCCAAATCCCACAATGCGGTGGCCGCCGCGGTGGCGCAGGGGCGGGCGGATTGGGGGGTCTGCATCGCCACCGTGGCGCGGGCCTATGGCCTCGGCTTCCTGCCCCTGGCGGATGAGGTCTACGATTTCTTCCTGCCGGCAGCGCGGGCCTCGCGGCCCGGGGTGCAGGCCTTCCTCCGCGCCTTGGCCAGCGAGGAGGTGCGAGGGCGGCTGCTTGCCTTGGGCTTCACGCCGGTGGCGGCGACGTAGCCCCGGATAGGGGCGGAGGCCGGACCGCAGGCGCCGGGCGATGGCCGGGCCGGCCGGTAGGCGCCGGTCAACGGCGGCGCCAGGCGATGGCCGGGCCAGCCAGCGGCGGGTAGGCAGTGGCGACGCCGGGCGATGGCCGGACCGGCCGGTACGTGCCGGTCAACGGCGACGCCAGACGGTGCCGCGACCAGCTGGAGGCAGCGCCCTCCGGCGGCTGGACCAGCCCCCCGGACGCAGAAAGCCGCCGCGGCAGGGCCGGCGGCGGCATGGAAGCCTCAGGCGCCGGGCAGCACCGCCCGGCCGCGCATCCTCAGCCCTGGCGGGCCTTCAGCCGGGGGTTCTTCTTGTTCAGCACATAGAGCCGGCCGCGGCGGCGCACCACCACGCAGTTCTTGTCGCGCGTCTTCGCGGTCTTCAGGCTGTTGCGGATCTTCATCTGACCAAATCCAGGAAAGGCGGGGGCGTTTACGGGCGCAGGCCGGCGCTGTCAACCGCTTGGCCGGCCTCGTCCTGCAGCACCAGCGTGTCCTTCAGCAGGGCCAGGCGCAGCCTTTCCAGCGCATCGCGCAGCACCAGCGCGGCCTCGTGGAATTGCTCGTTCGCCGCATCCTCCACCAGATGGTCCAGGCGGCGGATCAGGCTCCGCCGGCGGTTCAGCAGGTTGTAGGCCGCCGCCATCTGGGCATCCGGCCATAGCGAAGCCTGTTCTTTCCGGTCGGGGGCGATGCGGCTGCGCCTCGACATGGAGATCACCTCAGAGTTGCAGGTCCGGGGGGACAACACGCCAAGGAATCCACGCGACGCGCGGCGCTACAACCGCGAAATTCGACCTCACCCGCCGCTTCAGGTCGGTTTAACGCAGTAATGACACGTATGCAGAATGAGTTCCGTTTACGTTCCGGGAAGCCCGGCGGGGACTTCACGGAAGCGCGAGGAACCGCCCGCCCGGCCGGCCCGCCAAGGCGATGGACAGTGCCGAAACATCCATGTCACCTTCCCGGCATGCCGCCGCCGGATGACAGCTTGGACCCCGAGCTGGTCGATGCGCTGCGCGGCGCGGTGCGGCAGCTCACCGGGCTGGCCCAGGACCCGGACGCGGCCCTGGTCGCGCTGCGCCGGCAGCTTCCCCAGCTCCTGCATCCGGGCGCCTGGCCGGACAGCGAGATCCTGCGCGCGCTGGAACAGGCGCTGGCGGAGCTGCGGGCGCCGCGCTGAACGCTGCCGCCCGGCCTATTCCGCCGCCAGCTTCGCCGCCGCCAGCTTGAGGAAGCCGTCCCTGGTCTGCGGTAGCTTGCGGCCGAGGAGCTGTTCCGCCACCTGGTTGCGCAGCACCTGCGCGGTGCCGCCGGCGATCGCGAACATCCTGGCGTCGCGCACCGCCCGCTCCATCGGGTTCTCCCGGCTGTAGCCGGCGGCGCCCCAGAGCTGGAGGGCCATGTTCGTCACCTCGATGGCGCTGTCCGCCGCCAGCACCTTGGCCCGCGCTGCCAGCAGCCGGTCCGGGAAGCCGATGCGGCCGTCCGCAGGACCCGCCGACCGGGCCGCCTGCCAGATCAGGGCGCGGGAGGCTTCCAGCTTGATGGACATGTCCGCCAGCATCCAGCCGATACCCTGGAATTCCGCGATCGGCCGGCCGAATTGGTGGCGCTTCTGGACGAAGCCCAGCGCGTGGTCGAAGGCGCCGGCGGCAATGCCGAGGGCGGCGGTCGCGGCGCCGACGCGCTGGCCGTTATAGGCATCCATCAGCCGGCCGAAGCCGCGGGCGAACCCTCCCGGCGGCCGCAGCACCATGGCATCCGGCACTTCCAGGCCGCGGAAATGCAGCTCCGCCTCCGGCATGCCCTTCAGCCCCATGGAGGGGATGCGGCGATGCACGATGAGGCCGGGCGGATCCCCTTCCCCGTTCCGTACCGCGAGGAAGCCGGCGATGCCCTTCTCCTCGCCATCCTCGATGGCGCGGGCGAAGATGAGGTGCAGGCGGGAGACGCCGCCGCCGGTGATCCAGTGCTTCACCCCGTCGATCACCCAGGTGTCGCCGCGGCGCACGGCGCGAGTCGTCATCTCGGTGGCGGCGGAGCCGGCCTCGGGCTCGGTGATGCAGATGGCGGGCTTGTCGCCGGCCAGGACCAGCTCCGCCGCGAGGCGCTTCTGCGCCGCCGTGCCATAGGCCATGACGGCGCCGATGGCGCCCATATTGGCCTCCACCGCGATGCGGCCGCAGACGGCGCAGGCCTTGGCGAATTCCTCGATGACCAGGACGGCGTCGAAATAGGAAAGGCCGGGGCCGCCCAGGGCGCGGGGGATGGTCAGGCCGAAGAACCCTGCCTCCGTCATGCGGCGAACCATGGGCCAGGGGTACTGCTCGCTGCGGTCGGTCTCGGCGGCCTGGGCGGCGGCCTCCTGCGCGAGTTCCCGGGCGCGGTCGCGGAGGCGCGTTTCGGCTTCGGTCAATTCGGTCATGCTGCGTTGTCCTGCCCTCTGCGGGCATGGTTACCGGAAAGCCGGAGGGGGGCAAATCGAGAGAGGCTCCGCCCTCTGTCGCATCGGACGCAGCGCGTCCGATCCCGCCAAAGGCCGAAGGGCCTTTGGCGACGATGAATTTCAGAGCCGACGAGCCGAGACGCCAAACTCAAGGGTTCCAGGGTCCTTCGGCCCTTGGCGGGTGGGCGTTCGGGGGAGGGCAGCGCCCTCCCTCAACCCGTTGTCAAAGGTGCCGCGGTCTTCGCCTGCGCCTCCTCGAAGCTCACCCCCGGCGCCAGCTCCCGCACCGTGAAGCCGCCGCCATTCGGCGCGAACAGGCCAAGATTGGTCGCCACCAGCGTCACCACCCCGCGCGCCGTCACCGGCAGGGTGCAATGCGGCAGCAGCCGGCTTTCCCCCTTCCGCGTGGTGTGCTCCAGGATGATGAAGACCCGCTGCGCGCAGGCCGCCAGGTCCATGGCGCCGCCGATGCCGCCGCCCAATTGGCCGGCCAGCTTCCAATTGGCGAAATCGCCGCCGGCCGAGACCTCATAGGCCCCCATTACCGTCACGTCGATCCGCCCGCCACGGATGATGCCGAAGCTGTCCGCGTGGTGGACGATGGCCGCGCCCGGATGCAGCGAGACATTCTGCCCGCCGGCGTTCACCAGGTGCAGATCCTCCTGCCCCGCCGGCAGCACCGGGCCGTAGCCGATGACGCCATTTTCCGCGTGATAGATGATGTCGCGGTCGCCGATATCGGTGTTGCTGCACAGTGTCGGGATGCCGACGCCGAGATTGACGATCCAGCCATCCTGGAACTCGTTGGCCAAGCGGTCGGCCATCTGCTGGCGGTCCCAGCCTTTCGTCCCTGTCGCACTCATCGGGCACGCTCCTGCCGGCGGACGGTCCAGAGCCCCTCGGGGGCGGGCGGGATCTTCACCAGGCGCTGGACGAAGATGCCAGGGGTGTGGATGTGGTCGGGGTCCAGCGCGCCGGCGGGCAGGATGTCCTCCTCCACCTCCACCACCACCAGCTTCGCCGCCGTCGCCATCAGCGGGCAGAAATTCCGCTGCGCCAGCCGGTATTGCAGGTTGCCGGCGGCATCGGCGCGCCAGGCGCGGATGAAGGCGACATCGCAGGGCAGCGCGTATTCCAGCAGGTATTCCCGGCCGTTGATGACCCGCGTCTCGCGCCCCTCCGCCAGCTCCGTGCCGACGGCGGTGGGGGTGTAGAAGGCCGGGATGCCGGCCCCGGCAGCACGCAGCCGCTCCGCCAGCGTGCCCTGCGGCACCAATTCGGCTTCCACCTCGCCGCGCTCATAATAGGGCGTGAAGGGAAGCTGGTCGGTGGGGCGGGTGGCGGCGGTGAAGGCGCAGATCACCTTCGCCACCTGCCCGTTCTCCACCAGCATGCCGATATCCGGCATGCGCGGCTGATGCGCCCCGCCCGTGGTGTTGGCGATGCAGGTGAGGCGCTTCGCCCCCTGCTCCAGGATCGCCTTGGTCAGATTGTAGGGCGTGCCCGGGCCGGCGAAGCCGCCGAAGGCGATGGTGGCGCCATCCGGGATATCCGCCACCGCCTCGGCGAAGCTGCCGAAGATCTTGTTCCGCGCCATGGCTGGAGCGTCTCCTCCTCTCGCTTGGGCGGCAGGGTGGCGCGGTCCGCGCCGCGCGTCCAGCTTGCCCGGAGGCGCTGCATGCTGCGCTGGCGGCCATGCCCGCCCCGCTTCGCCTCGTGGCACTGGAAGCCTGGCCGCTGGCCCTGCCGCTCCGCCATCCCATGCGCCTGGCCCCGAGACCGTGCGGGTGGCGGAGACGCTGCTGGTCCGCGCGGTGGATGCGGCAGGCCGCGAGGGCTGGGCGAGGCCTCCGCCGCCCCCACCATGACGGGCGAGTTGCTGCCCGGCGGTGCGGGCGCCGGATGCGCTGCCGCGCTCGCACGGGCTGCGCACCGCCTGGCCTGAAAGATCGCCGAAAGGAGCATCGGCGCCGCTGCCATGACGCATCGGCCATGGTGCTCGAGGAGGTGAGCTGAGCGCCAGCCTCGCCCAAGCGCTGCTGGCGGAGGATGTGGTGGCCGCGCCCCTGGCGCTGCGGGAGGGGGCCTGCCGCCCGCCTTCCGGGCCAGAGCATGGCGCGGTGCCGAAGGTGCAGCGACTGGCCCGGCATCGCCGGGCAGATGAAGCGCCCGCACCGGAAGAACGGGCTCCGCCCCCTGCCCCACCGGCAGGCGCCTTACCCCCGGCACCCGCCAAGGCCTGCCGGCAACCACTCCCGGAGCCCGGCATGCGCTTGCAGGCCGGGCCTGAAACTCAGACCGAGACGGCACTGGCGGCGTTACCGCCGGCAGGCAAATCCGCCGGTCCTTATCTTGACGGTTCTTAAACCGGTCTCCGCGACCATCAGGCCGCGGCAGCGGCGCCGCTGGCCCGGTTGGCCGGCTCGCTGCGCGCAGCGGCGGCCATATTGGCGCGAAGCTCCTTGAGGAAGGTCTGCCCCGCGGCGGTCTGCTGCACGATGACGCTGCGGCGGTCCAGCGGATCCGTCTTGCGGCGAGCGAAGTCGAGCTCGCCAAGCCGGTCGAGCGCGCGGGTGATGGCGGGCTTGGAAACCCGCAGCTCCGCCGCCAGGCCGCGGACCGTATGCGGCCCCTCGGTGAGGTAGACCGTCAGCAGCACCGCAAGCTGGCGGGCCGAGAGATCGGCCCCATCGCGGCGCACCATGGCGAGAATGGTTTCACGCAGCACATGCGCCAGCCCATGGGCATCGTCTGAGAGGTTCATGACCGCTCCTGCTATCCTTTCTGGGTCGCCCCCCGGCGGGAGCGCAGATCCGATGCCAACTGCAGCCGGCGGAGAGCCGCCTGCAGGACAAAGCTAGGTGTATTCCGCAATCGATTACAACCTATTGGGGCATCATACGCGGAACGGCGATGGCTTCGAGAGGAAATGGCGCACGGAATGCGGGTATCGCGAGGGTGTTATCGTTCTTTGTCCAAGTGCCATTGGCACCGGCCCCAGGCGGGAGCGGTGCGGCGCCACCGGCTGCAAAGCGCGGTCGCGCCGAAGCTCGGCGGCTAATGGCGAAGAAAGGGTAAAGCCCGGCGGGGCGGAGGGCTTCACCCCCTGCCGCGCGAACCCATTGCCGAACAAGGAAAAGCCTGCGGGCCGCCCGCATCGGCGACGATGCCGCCGGCCTTCCACGCGCGGGACCCGCGTCTGCTTTTTTCGACGCCATGGCCCCACCCCGTGGGCCAAGGGCGCGGGGCGGCGGTTCCGCGAGGCCACCGCCAGGTGACGGCGCCTGAAATCTGTACTTGGCTTTAGTTCATTTTATTTTCCGGCCGGGGAATCAGCCCTCGCCGGCTGCGGCCAGGGCGAAGCCGGCGGCAATGCCCCAGCGCCCGGGCAACAGCGCCTCCGGCGCCGCGGCGGCGCCCTGGCGCAGATGCCATAGCCGCTCATGCGCCGCGATCAGGCTCCAGACATCCTGGCGACGCCGGCGGATATCCGCCTCCGCGGCCATCGCCTCCTCCGCCAGCGGCAGCAGCTTGCCGGCGAGGTCGAGCTGGCCCGCATCGCAGGCCCGGTGCACCGCCGCCAGGATGGTGTCCGGCAGGCGGCGGCTGCGCCTGGGGGAATGGGGGCGGTCGACGGCGGCGTCCATGGGTTTGGCCTTCATCCGCATCGCCGGGCTGGCGGAGTGCCGGCCCGTCCCGGTCGGCGGAGGCAGACCAGGGCGGAAGGGGCATGTGTTGGCCGGCGGTGAGAGCTGTGCTGCAAAACTTTACGTTGCGCCCTTGGTTTGCGGCCTTGAGCAAGGCTTGCTTGAGCAAGATTTGTGCCAGACCAGCCAGGGCTTTGGAATCAATCCCTTGCGGGGCGACGCCCAGTCCCGCCATGCCCGGCTGTAAAGCCCGCCGACACCCACCCCTTGTCGCCCCTGCCCCTGCGCTATATCCGTATATTTATAACGATCTAAGGCAGGAGGACACCCATGGCCTATCCCAGGCTCCAGCTTTGCATCGGCGGCGAATGGCGCAGCCGCCCCGGCCAGCCCGTGCTGAACCCCCTTGACGACAGCGTGCTGGGCGAGCTGCCGCATGCCACCAGGGCCGATATGGAGGAGGCGCTTTCTGCCGCCGAAGCCGGCCATCGCGCCTGGCGCCGCACCGCCCCGGCAAAGCGCGCCGAGATCATGCAGCGCGCCGCCCGGCTGCTGCGGGAGCGCGCCGACACCATCGCCGAGGCCATCACCCTGGAACAGGGCAAGCCCAAGGGCCAGGCGAAGATCGAGGTGCTGCGCGCCTGCGACATCATCGACTGGGACGCCGAGGAGGGCCGCCGCGCCTATGGCCGCGTCATCCCCGCCGAGCCGGGCATGCGGCACATCGTGATCCGCGAGCCGATCGGCATCGTCGCCGGCTTCGCGCCGTGGAATTTCCCCATCAGCTCGCCGACGCGGAAGGTCGCCGGCGCGCTGGCCGCCGGCTGCGCCATCATCCTGAAAGCCTCCGAGGAAACGCCGGCCGGCGCCTGGTACCTGGTGCAGGCCTTCATCGAGGCCGGCGTGCCGAAAGGCGCGCTCAGCCTGCTCTTCGGCGTGCCGGGGGAGATCTCGGAATACCTGATTCCCCGCCCGGAGGTGCGGCTCGTCACCTTCACCGGCTCGGTGCCGGTGGGCAAGAGGCTCGCCGCGCTGGCCGGGGCGCATATGAAGCCGGCGATCATGGAGCTGGGCGGGCATGCGCCGGTCATCGTCTGCGGCGATGTCGATCCGGTCGCGAGCGCCGGCATCTCGGCCGTGGGCAAGTCGCGCAATGCGGGCCAGGTCTGCGTCTCGCCGACCCGCTTCTTCGTCGATGACGCCATCCATGACCGCTTCGCCACCGCCTTCGGCGAGAAGGCCAAGACCATCGCCATCGGCAATGGGCTGGACCCCGCGACCCAGATGGGGCCGCTGGCCAATCACCGCCGGGTGGAGGCGATGGAAAGGCTGATCGCCGATGCCGTCTCCCGCGGCGCCAAGCTGCTGGCGGGTGGGGAGCGGCAGGGCAATCGCGGCTGCCTCTTCCCGCTCACCGTGCTCTCCGACGTGCCGGAGGATGCGCTGGCGATGCATGAGGAGCCCTTCGGCCCGCTGGCGCTGATCCACCGCACCCGTGATCTCGGCGAGGCGATCGGCAAGGCGAATGCCCTGCCCTTCGGCCTGGCCGGCTATGCCTTCACCCATTCGGCGCCGAATGTGGAGCGGCTTTCCGACGAGCTGGAGGTCGGCAACCTCTCCATCAACCACCTGGTCGCCTCCATTCCGGAGACGCCCTTCGGCGGGGTGAAGGACAGCGGCTACGGCCGCGAGGGCGGCAGCGAGGGGCTGGCCTGCTACACGGTGACGAAGAACGTCTCCCATCTGGTGACTGCCGCGGTGTGAGCCGGGCGCGCGACCATCTGAATCGCGCGTCCCGGGCCATGGCCGGCGCGGGCGGGAGAGCCCCGTCCCGCGCCGGCGCGACGCGGTGGCGCGCCTGCCGCATCGCACCACCGCCCGGTTGACCCCTTCGCCCTCCCGGTTATCGTCGCTGGCCGGGAGCCAAGGGAGGGACGAAGGGTGACGTCGCAGACCGAGACGGGGCCGGAACCGCTTCGCGACCCCGCCAGCCTTCGTCGCCTGCTCTCGCCGCGCAGCGTCGCCGTGGTCGGCGTCTCCGCCGAGCCCACCCGCTTCGGCGGCCGCACCGTCACCAATTTGGTGAATTTCTCCGGCCCGGTCTGGGGGGTGAACCCGAAATACGCGGGCAAGGACCTGCATGGCCGGCCCTGCTACGCCAGCCTGGAGGAGCTGCCCGAGGCGCCGGATTGCGTGCTGATCGCCCTGCCGCGGGAGCAGGTGGCGGGGGCGGTGAAGCAGTGCATCGCCAAGGGCGCGGGCGGCGTCATCGCCTTCGCCTCCGGCTATGGCGAAACCGGGCTGCCGGAGCGCGTGGCGGAGGAAGCTTCGCTGCGCGAATTGTGCCGCGGCGCGGGGATGCCGCTGGTCGGGGTGAATTGCCTCGGCATCGTCGATCATGTGCTGAAGGCGGGCGTCACCTTCATGCCGGAATATGCGCGCATGACGGCACCGGCCGGCGGCGTCGCCATCACCAGCCAGTCCGGCGCGCTCGGCTATGCGCTGATGCAGGCCGCCGAGCGCGGCTACGCCGTCTGCCACATGACGACGGCGGGGAATGCGACCGACCTCGATGTCTGCGACCTCGCCGCCTATCAGCTCTCCATGCCGGAATGCCGCGTGGTGGCGCTGGCCGTCGAGGGGCTGCGCGACGGCCGCCGCCTGGCGCTGCTGGGCGCGGCGGCGAAGGCGGCGGGCAAGCCGATCGTCGTGCTGAAGCTCGGCCGCGGCGAGGCGGGGGCGGCGGCGGCCGTCTCCCACACCGGGTCCCTCGCCGGCAGCGCCGCCGCCTGGTCGGCGGCGTTCAAGCGCGCCGGCATGGTGGAGGTGGAGGATTTCGAAGCGCTGCTGGAAACCGCCGCGCTCTTTGCCAAGGCGGGCAGGCCCACGGCCAAGGGGGTCGCCATCGTCACCGCCTCCGGCGGCGCCGGCATCATGGCGGCGGACCATGCGGAGGCACTGGAGCTGGACATGCCGCAGCCCAGCGCCGCGGCGAAGGCGGTGCTGGAAGCGGCCATCCCGGATTTCGGCGCGGCGCGCAACCCCTGCGACCTGACGGCGCAGGCCGCGAGCGACCCGACCAGCTTCGGCAAGTGCGTGCTGGCGATGGCCGCCGACCCGCAATATGGCGTCATCGTCTATCCGCAGGTCTATTCGCACTACGCGACGACCACGGCGCGTATCAAGGAGATCGCCGAGCTGACGGAGAAGGGCGGCAAGCCGATCATCGTCGCCTGGATTCCGGAGCAGCTCGAAGGGCCCGGGGCGGTGGCGGCCGATGCCTCGCCGGTGGTGCCACTGTTCCGTTCGATGCGGCGGCTGATGCGGGGCATCAGGCTGTGGCACGCCTACCATGATCGCGTCGAGGAAGCGCCGCCTGCGCCGCCGCCGGGGCTGGCGGAAGCGGTTGCCGCGTTGCCCGGCAAGGGTGCGGTGCTGACGGAAGCCGAGGCGAAGACGCTCTTCGCCAAGGTCGGCGTGCCGGTGGTGGAGGAGCGCCGTGCCGCGACCGCCGAGGCGGCGGCGGATCAGGCGGCGGCACTTGGCTTCCCGGTGGTGCTGAAACTCGACAGCCCGGATATCGCCCACAAGACGGAAGTGGGCGGGGTGAAGCTGAACCTCCCGGACGCCGCGGCGGTGAAATCCGCCTTCGCCGAGATCATGGCGAGCGCGAAGCGGCACGCGCCCGAGGCAAGGCTGGATGGCGTGCTGGTGCAGCGCATGTCGCGGAAGGGCGTGGAGCTGATCCTCGGCGCGCGGCGGGACCCGCAATTCGGGCCGATGATCCTTATCGGCACCGGCGGCGTGCAGGCGGAGCTATGGCGCGACGTGGCGCTGGACCTGGCGCCCGTCACCCCGGCCCGCGCCGAGGCGATGCTGCGCAGCCTGAAGGGGTTTCCGCTGCTGGATGGCTTCCGCGGCGCCCCCAGGGCCGATCTGGCGGCGGTGGCGCAAGCGGTCTCGGCCTTCTCGATGCTGGCGGCGGAGGCCGGGGAGACGCTGCAGGAAGCCGAGGTGAACCCGCTGATCGTCGGCGACTGGGGTTGCCTGGCGGTGGATGGGCTGGTGCGCTGCGGCTGAGCGGCGTCTCCCTCCCCCGCTTCGCGGGGGAGGGCCGGGGTGGGGGGTGGCGGGGCTGGGCGAGAACCGCGATGCCGGACGCTGGCCGACCGCCCACGCCGAATTACCGGATGGACGCCGCCCCCGATCCACCCCCACCCTGACCCTCCCCCGCAGGGCGGGGGAGGGAACGACGCAGGGGAGGATATTCATGCAAGCCCGCGCCGCGGTGCTCCGCGCCATCGGCCAGCCCATGGCCATAGAGCGCATTCGCATCGGCCCTCTCGCCTCCGGCGATGTGCTGGTGAAGACCGTCGCCGCCTCGCTCTGCCATACCGATCTGGAGGTCATCGAGGGCCAGCTCGGCCTCACCCTGCCGGCCGTGCTGGGCCATGAGGCGGCCGGCACCATCGCCGCGCTGGGCGAGGGCGTCACCGGCCTCGCCCTGGGCGATCCCGTGGTGCTCTCCTGGAACCCGCATTGCGGCGGCTGCTTCTACTGCCGCCGTGCCCAGCCGATTCTCTGCGAGCCCTATCTCGCCAACGGCCCCAAGGCCGTGCATTTCGACGGCCGCCCCCGCCTCGCCTGCGATGATGGCGCGACGCTGCACCAGCTCATGTATCTCGGCGGCTTCGCGGAGTATGTCGTGGTGCCGGCGCAGCAGGCCGTGCCGGTGCCGCGGGAGATGCCGCTGGATCGCGCCTGCCTGCTCGGCTGCGCGGTGATGACGGGCTTCGGCGCCGCCACCCATATCGCCCGGATCGGCTGGGGGGAGGTGGTGATGGTGCTCGGTGCCGGCGCCGTCGGCCTCGCCGCTATCCAGGGCGCGAAGCTGGCCGGTGCCCGGCAAATCATCGCCGTCGATCCCAACCCCGCCCGCCGCGCCATGGCGGAGCGGGCCGGCGCCACCACCCTGTGCGACCCCGCCGCCGAGGACCCTGCCGCCCTCGCCCGCCGCCTCACCGCCGGCCGCGGCGCCGATGCGGTGATCGAGGCCGCCGGCGTCCCCGCCAGCCTGCGCAGCAGCGTCGAGGCGGTGCGGCCCGGCGGCCAGGTGGTCTGGCTCGGCAAGCTCGGGGTGAATGCGGAGATGCCGTTCCGCTGGGGCGCGCTGATGCAGGAGAAGCGGATCACCCGCTCCTCCTATGGCGGCGCCCGGCCGGCCGAGGACTTCCCCCTGCTGGCGGAGGCCTACCTGGCCGGGAAGCTCGACCTCGACAGCCTGATCACCGCCCGCATCGGCCTCGAGGAGATCAACCAGGGCTTCGCCGCGCTGCAGCGCGGGGAGGCCATCCGCTCCGTGGTGATGTTCCCATGAAGACAGGGCCCATGAAGATCTATGAAGGCGGCCGCGGCCTGGCCGGGGCGGAAGTCACGGTGGATGGCGCGCCGCTCGACCCGCGCTTCGACGTCCGGACCTTCTCCCCGATGGGGTTCGAATGGACCTATGAGGGCGACGGCCCACGCCAGCTCGCCCTCGCGCTTTTGTGTGAGCATCTGGGCGACCCGGCGCGCGCTCTGGCCCTGACCGAGGGCTTCATGCGCCTGGTGGTGGCCGAGCTCGACAATGCCTGGATGCTGACCGGCGAGGAGATCGCGGCGGCGGTGGCGGCGCTGGAGGAAGGTCGACCGACCAGCTAGGGGGCACGCGCCGGGCCGGCTCCGACAGGCGCGGAACACGGCACCGGCACGCGCGGCACCCCGGACCTCACCCTCCCTAAACCCGGCTTTCCGCAGGGCGACATAGCAGCGGGCGTCATTGAATATCCCGCTGATATATCTGATGCGCAAAGTGTGGGGGGAGTCCGGGTTGCTTGTCAACTATGGTTGCGCCCGGCGCGCTCTTCCCGCAAAAGCTGCTGCGATGCGAGAAGCTACTACGCACCCGAAACAGGAGCGCGCACCCCTGGGCGCCGCCGCCGACAGCACCCTCACCGAACAGGCTTACCGGGCCATCGAGGAGGCGATCGTCACGCTCGACCTGCGGCCGGGCGAGGCAGTGAGCGAGGCGCAGCTTTCCGCCCGCTTCCAATTCGGCCGCACCCCGGTGCGGGAGGCGCTGCAGCGTCTAGCGCGGGAGAAGCTGGTGCGCATCCTGCCGCGGCGCGGCATCGTGGTGGCGCCGGTGGATGTGCGGGAGCAGCTGCGCCTGCTGGAGGTGCGGCGGGAGGTGGAGCGGCTGATCGCCCGCCTCGCCGCGCGCCGGGCGGATGCGGGGGAGCGCCGGCATTTCCGCGCCCTGGCCGAACGCATGGAGCAGGCCGCGGCGAACAATGACGGCACGGCGTTCCTCTCCGCCGACCGGTCGCTGAACCTGCTGGTGCTGGAGGCGGCGCGGAATGAATTCGCCGCCGCCGCCATGGCGCTGATGCACGGGCTCTCCCGCCGCTTCTGGTTCATCCATTGGCAGCGCAATGCCGATCTGCCGCGCTCCGCCGTGGCGCATGCGGCGCTGGCCATGGCGATCGCCCAGGGCGATGCGGCGGGCGCCGCCCGCGCCTCCGATGTGCTGATCGACTATATCGAGGCCTTCACCCGCGCGACGGTGGGCCCGGAGCCCTGAATTCCCCGGCCCCATCGCTCGCTTGACCCTGGCCGGCCGCGCGGCTGATATGTCAGCCAGCAGGGAACAGGAAACGGCCACCATGGACGGCAGCCACAGCAGCCCCGAGGCCCTGAAGCGGGAGCGGCTCTCCCGCCGGCAGCAGGCCTTCCGCGCGGATTTCCGGCAGAAGATCGGCCGGCTCTACCATGGCTGGGCGCATGTCGCCCTCATCTACGCCATCGGCGGCGCCGCCATCTGGTATTGCGCCCGGCAGATCGGCTCCCCCGCCTGGTACGAGTATCTGGTGATCCCCGTCGCCTTCCTCGGCGCCAACGTCTTCGAATGGTGGATCCATAAATACGTCATGCACCGGCCGCTGCGCGGGATGATGGGCATCTACAAGCGCCACACCCTGGCGCACCACCAATTCTTCACCGAGAACGAGTACACCATCGACAACGCGCGCGATTTCCGCATCGTGTTCTTCCCGCCCTACGCCCTCATCACCTTCCTGGCGATGTCGCTGCTGCCGGCCTTCGTGCTGAATGCGGCGGGCTTCCCGGATGCGGGGTGGCTGCTGCTGATCACCAACACGGCGCTCTACCTGAACTACGAGCTGTTCCACTTCTGCTGCCATGTGAAGGATGACCGGCTGGTGCGGCACATCCCCTTCGTCAACACCATCCGCCGCCACCACGCCGCGCACCACAACACCGCCATCATGATGGAGCGGAATTTCAACCTCACCTACCCGATCGCCGATTGGCTCTTCGGCACCAGCGATCTGAAGCGCGGGCTGCTCGGCCATATCTTCAACGGCTATGATGCGCGGCATGTCCGCGGCGACCTGAAGCGGGTGAAGCACACGCTGGACGACCCGCGGGCCGGAAGGCCGCGCACCGCGATGGCGGCGGAATAGGCATGGCCGCGCATTCGACCTCGCGCGACCGATTCACGCCGCGGGGCTCCGCCCCTCCGCGATCGGGCGCGCTCAGGCCGCTGGATGGCGGCGGCATCAAGACCTCCCGCGCCTCGCTCTTCGGCGGCATCGCCGTCGCCATCGGCGTCTTCGTGCTCTGGGTGGCGATCGCGCGGGAGCTGGCGGCCGACACCCCGCTCTCCCTCGCGGCCGGCGCCACGGTCGGCGCGCTGATCGGCCTCTGGATCTGGAAGGCCGATCTCTGACCATGCGCCTCTGGTACCAATCCATGACGCGGCCCGCCGCCTGGCCGGCCTATGCCGAGGCGCTGCGCCGCACGTTCGACCGTGCCGCCGACCCCGGCACCGAGATCGCCATCCACGGCATCGAACAGCGCGGCGGCATCGGCGACCAGTATCGCAGCCTGGAATTCATCGAGACCATCGAGGTGCTGGAGAATGCGCAGCTCGCCGAGGCGGCAGGCTTCGACGCGCTGCTCCTCGGCAACATCGCCGACCCCGGCCTCAGACAGGCGCGGGAGATGCTGTCCATCCCCGTCCTCGGCCTCTGCGAGACGGCGCTGCTCACCGCCTGCCAGATGGGCGCCTCCATCGGCCTCGTCATCGCCAATGACAAGCATCACAGCCGCATCCTCGAAAACGTCGCCCTCATCGGGCTGACGTCGCGCGTCGTCGCCGTGGAACGCATGCGGGTGGATCGGCTGGTCGATCTCGACGCCGCCTTCTCCCCCGGCGAGGCGCGGGACCGCGTGCTTGCCCAATTCGCGGAGGCCGCCGAAGCCTGCGTCGCCCGCGGCGCCGAGGTGGTGATCCCGGCCGCCGGCGTCGCCATGGTGCTGCTGGCCGAGGCGGGCGTGCATGAGGCCGGGCGCGGCGCCCCGGTGCTGAACGCCGCCGTGGCGCTGCTGAAGGCGGGCGAGGCCGCGGTGAAGCTGAACCGCCTGATGGGCGGCCGCTTCACCAGCCGCCGCGGCGCCTATGCCCAGCCCCCCGCCGGCCAGATCGCCGAGCTGCGCCGCGCCTACGGGCCGGTCTTCCCCCGCATCCCGGAGGGCTGAACGCGCCCGCGTGGCGGCGGCCTGGCGAGTCCGCCAGCCGCATCCGCCGGCCTTGGCGCCGGCCTCGCGGGCCGCTGGCCGGCCGTCCCCTTCCCCCCTCGCTGCGCCGGTCTGCCCTGCACCTAGCGCATGCCTCAGGCAATTTGCAAACGACTCGCAATTACGGTTACTTGCCGCGATGCAGCACGCCCTCCCCTCCCCGCTCGAGCTCTTCCTTGCCGCCGACCCGGTGGTGAAGGGTGTGATGCTCGCCCTGGTCCTCGCCTCCCTCGCCTGCTGGACCGTCATCCTGGAAAAGCTCGCCACCCTGCGCCGGCTGCGGCGAGAAGCCCACGCCCTGGCCCAGGCGGAAGCCGGCCAGACCGGCGCCGCCGGCCTCACCGGCGCCGTCATCGGCGCCGTGCTGCCGGAATGGCGCCGCGGCCAGGGCGCGCGGGAGACCGATGGCGAGTATCGCCAGCGCCTGGAAATCGCCCTCCGCCGCCCCGTCGCCGCGGCGATGAAGCGGGCGGAATCCGGCCTGCCCATCCTCGCCACCACCGGCTCGGTCGGGCCCTTCGTCGGCCTGTTCGGCACGGTCTGGGGCATCATGAACAGCTTCGCCGGCATCGCTGCGAGCCAGGACACCAGCCTCGCCGTGGTGGCGCCCGGCATTGCGGAGGCGCTCTTCGCCACCGCCATCGGCCTGGTCGCCGCCATCCCGGCGGTCATCGCCTATAACCGCTTCGCCGTCGGCCTCGCCTCGGTGCGGCAGGAGGCGATGACGGCTGCCTCCGAGCTGGCCCTGCGGCTCAGCCGCGCCGCCCCGGCGGGGATCTAGCCCATGGCGATGCAGATGCCCGGCGGCGGTGGCGGCGGGGATGACGACGACGCGGCGCCGATCGCCGAGATGAACGTCACCCCGCTGGTCGACGTCATGCTGGTGCTGCTCATCATCTTCATGGTGGCGGCGCCGATGATGACGGTGGGCGTGCCCGTCCGCCTGCCCCAGGCCACCGCCAGCCGGGTGCCGATGCCCACCCAGCCCATCACCGTCACCGTGGTGGCGCCCGGGGAGATCTACCTGCAGGAGAACCGGGTGGAGGAGGCGGAGCTGCCCGCCCGCCTGGCCGCGGCGCGCGAGGGCCTGGACCCGGCCCCTGCCGTGCATCTGCGCGGCGACAAGGATGTGCCCTATGGCGAGGTGCTGCGCGTCCTCGGCGGGCTGCGCGGCGCCGGCGTGGACCGGGTGGCGCTGGTGGCGGACCCCGCCCCGGCGCGGCGCTGAGGGCGGGGGGCGGCGATGCCGGACGGCTCCCACTTCGTCCTTCCCCCTCGTCAGTCGGCGCCGGACCGTACCCGCGCCGTGGCGGCGTTGGCGGCGGTGCTGTTGCACGCCGCGGCGCTGGGGGCCCTGCTGCTGCCCCCCGCCCCCCTGCCGCCGGTCGAGGAGGTGACCGAGGTCGAGATCGCGATGCCGGAGGCGGAGCCGGAACCGGAGCCCGAGCCCGAGCCGGCCCCCGAGCCGGAGGCTGCCCCGGCGCCAGCGCCCGAGCCGCAGGCCGCGCCCCCGCCGCCCGATCCCGCGCCGGAGCCACCGCCCCCCGAGCCGCCGCCGGAGCCGGAGCCGCCGCCTCCGCCCGAGCCGATGCCGGAGCCGCCGCCGCCTGAGCCGCCGCCGCCGGAGCCCGTGCCGCCACCGCCCGAGCCCACCCCGGAACCGCCGCCGCCCGAACCGGTGCCGGAGCCGACGCCGGAATTGCCGCCGCCCGAGCCCCCGCCGGAGCCG